>JBBPYC010000069.1:0-12056 GCA_038200275.1 Burkholderiales bacterium | reverse complement strand
GTCGGCATCCGCGATCCGGGTTTGAGCGCCTGTGCATCGGCGATCCACGCGCCCAGATTGCCCGGCGTGTTCGGCAACAGTCCCGCCGCGATCGTGCGCCGGCTCATCAGATGGGTCAGATCCGGGCCCAGAATGCCCCCAGCCGACGTGCCGCGCACCGTATGACATGCCGCGCAGTTCGCAAGAAAAGCTTGCTGGCCGCGCCACACCGGCGCCGAGTCGGGCGCCGCGGCGTCGCGCAACTGGTCGCGGGTCCAGTCGAGATAGTCCTGTGCGGTGTCGGCCACGACATACATCGCCATGTGCGCGTGCTGCGCACCGCAATACTCGCCGCACTGGCCACGGTAGACGCCAGGCTGGTCGGCCTGCAGCCACATGACGTTGGTCTGGCCCGGAATCACGTCCATCTTGCCGCCGAGCTTGGGAATCCAGAACGAATGGATCACGTCGTGACTGGTCAACTCGATGCGCACCTTGCTTCCAACCGGAATGTGGATCTCATTGGCGATCGTGAAGATGCGGGACGGTTCATCGTTTTGATAGCGCACGCTCCACCACCATTGAGCCGCGTCCACCTGCAGGGTCAAGTCGGTGCGTCTCGGCATAGCCACCGCCGCGACCGTGAACAGCGTCCAGACCACGCAACCGATCAGCACGATCGTCGAGACGCCGACGCCGACGTAGAGCCAGCCCATTCCGCCCTCGTCACGCTGCACCACGAGCGCGCGCGGATCGTCCAGCCTCGGGCGCCGACGCAGCACGGCCGCGACGAGCAGCAGCGCGATCACGATCATCACGACGACTGAGACGGTCCCCAGCACCCAGCCCAGCCGGGTCGCCGGATCGCCGGCCGGCCCGTACGTGCGCAGATACGACATGGGCGTCTGCGCCATCGCGACCTGCGGCGCGTAATAAAAGGCGGCAGCGGCGCAGGCAAGGCGTCGCGGTTTCATTGGCTGGCGCCCAGTGCGGGTGAAACGTCGTGGTCGGGTGCGGCCTCGGCCGGCAGCGCCATGCCACTGTCCGGCCGAGCCGCGCCCACGGCCGTCGTCTTCGGCGCCGCGCCGACTCCGCTGGCGACTTTATTCCCGAGCCGGTCGCCCTGCAGTTGTGCCTGGTACTGGTCGGCCGGGAACACGCCCCCAAGCGACTGCAAGTAGGCGACGATCTTCCAGATCTCCTGCGGCGGCAGCGCCACGCCCCACGCCGGCATGCCTTGCGGCCGGCCTTCGTAGATCGACTTGAACACCGACACCGGCGTGCCACCATAGCGCCAGTAAGTGTCCTTGAGGCTGGGGCCGATCAGGCCACCGGCGCCGTAGTTGTGGCAGCCGGCGCAGTTCATCTTGATGAACAGGTTCTCACCCTGGGCGATCGCCTGCGGATTGCCCGCATAGGGGTTCTGCATCGCTGGCGGTGGGTCGAACGCGGCGCCACCGGCCACGTCGCCGAGCGGCACCGCAGCGATCGCCTGGGTGCTGACGCTCGCCTGCGGCAGCGTCGTGGTGGTGGTGGTGCCGCCCTGCGAGCGTTCGCAGCCGCCGAGCACGCTGGCTACTGCAACGGCGAACGCGACGGCGGCAATAGCGCCGGCTGCTCTGCCCACAGCGCGCGCCGGCCCGTTCACCGCGTTCCGCCCTGCGGAGCCGATGCCGACGTCCCTTCGGTGGTCAGCATCTGGGGCCCGGCGTGCGGCGACTCGCCCTCGATCGAGAACACGTACAAGGTGCCGCCATTCGGCGGCATGTTCGGCGGCGGTGTGCTGACCTTGGCGACGCCGGGGCCGCCCGAATAGATCGCCACGTACTGGCGCTTGTCGGGGCCCAGGTAGGTCATCGGCTGGCCGATCACGCTCGAGCTGAGTTTTTGCGACCACAGCACCTTGCCGGTTCGCGCGTCGGCGGCGCGGAACCAGCCGTCAACGGTGCCGTAGAAGACCAGGTCGCCGGCGGTGGCGAGCGAGCCGCTCATCGTCCACGACTGCTCGGGGATCGACCAGATCTTCTTGCCGGCGATCGGGTCCCAGGCCATGAACTCGCCCCAGTTGCCGCCGGGGCCAGCGTGCTGCTTCAACTCCATGCCGTCGTACGGCGTGCCGGCGATGTACGACTGAGGGTGATCGGTGAGGTCCATGCAGAAGTTGAAGATGCCGGCATAGACGAGGCCGGTGCGGGGCGAGAACGACGATGGCTGCCAGTCCTTGCCGCCCAGGTTCGACGGGCAGATATGCGGGAGCTTGACGTTCGGCTTGGGCTGCATCGAAGCGATGACGCCAGGCATCCCCGTCTTCAGATCGACTCCGGTCGACCAGTTCTGGTAGGCAAACGGCTTGGCCACCAGTACCTCGCCGGTAGTTCGGTCGATCGTGTAGGCAAAGGCGTTGCGGTCGAAATGAACCAGCGCCTGGCGGGGCTTGCCCTCGAAGACGATGTCAAGCAGCAGGTTCTCGTTGACGCCGTCGTAGTCCCACTGGTCGTGCGGCGTGAACTGGTAAGCCCACTTGGCCATTCCGGTGTCGGCGTCGCGGGCGAACATCGCGCTCGTCCACAGGTTGTAGCCCGGGCGCTGCACCGGCACGCGCGGGCCCGGGTTGCTGGTGCCGTGGTAGATGAGGTTGAGCTTCGGGTCGTATGAGATCCAGGCCCAGACCGAGCCGCCGCCGGTCTCGGCCATTCCCGGCGGCCAGGTCTTGAGGCCGAGGTCGGTGCCCTGCATCCACGAGTAGAAAGGCTTGAAGCCGGGACCGATCTTCACCGCGGCGTCGCTGCCAGTGCTGTAGGCGCGCCAGATCTCCTTGCCGGTGTCGACGTCGAGCGCGGCGATCCAGCCGTGCACGCCGAACTCGCCGCCGCTGTTGCCCACGAAGGCCTTGTTGCCGACGACCAGCGGCGCCATGGTCATCGTCTCGCCGCGGGTCACATCGCCCATCTTCGTGCGCCAGACTTCCTTGCCGGTTCTCGCGTCGACGGCGACGGTGTGCACGTCGAGCAGGTTGAAGATGATCTTGCCGTTGGCATAGGCGCCGCCGCGATTCACGGTGTCGCAGCATGCCTTGCCGATCGCCACCGGCGTCGGGTTGGGCGTGTACATCCACTTGATCGGCACGCCCGGTTTCGTCAGGTCGAGCGCGTAAGCGTAGTTGGGAAACGGCGTGACCAGATACATCGTGTCGCCCACCACCAGCGGCGCCGCTTCATGGCCGTTCGGCGCGCCGTCGGCAAAGGACCAGGCGATGCGCAGCTTGGCGACGTTGTCGGTCGTGATCTGATCAAGCGGGCTGTAGCGCGTGTTGGCATAGTCGCGCGCCTGGCTATGCCACTCGCCGGGCGGATCGTTCGGAGCGAAATTGGCATGCACATTGTTCAGCGCCGTACCGGGCGGTGCGGGCGCAGTCGCGGCAGCGGTTGCGGCCTTCGTCTGCGGTTCGGGAAGCGCAGCGCCCGCCAACGGCGGCTCGCTCCCGGTCGCCATCGCTGCCGGTTTCGAAGCCGCTGGCAACGGTTCGGTGCCGGATGGCTGCGCTGCCGCACCGAGTGGCGACGCCAGCAGCGCGGTGAGCACACCTGCGGCAGCCCAATTGGGCGGATGCGACAAAGCAGGCGAGTGGAGGTTCATATACGCTTCCGCGGGGGTCGATGAGGATGTCGAAGCCGCGTTTCAGCGCAGCCTTGCCAGGTATTGCGACACCGAGTCGATATCGGCGTCGGACATGTTCTCCGCGACCTTGCGCATCATCGCGTTGGAGTCGGTGGTGCGGCGGCCGGCCCGGAAATAGCGCAGTTGCTCGGCGAGGTAGTCACTGTGCTGGCCTGCGAGGCGCGGAAAGAGTGAAGACAAGCCTTCCGCGCGCACCCCATGGCAGGAGGCGCACGCATCGACTCCCTTGTCGGGCAGCCCTTGAAAGAATATTCGTGCGCCGCCGGAGTCCGGCGCTCCGGCAATTGCAGAGGCCCCCGGTGATGGGCGCAACGGCTGGCGCGAGAAATAAGTGGCGACGCGACTCATTTCGTCTGCGCTGAGGTTCACCGCGATCGCGCCCATCACGCCGCTCACGCGTTGCTGGCCCTGCGCTGCGAACGCATGCAACTGCCCTTCCAGATACGGCTGCAGCTGCCCGGCCAGCGATGGATAGCGTGGGTGCGGGCTGTTGCCGTCGATGCCGTGACAGGCAGCGCAGACTTGCGTCACCAGTTGATGGGTGGCGACCGGCTGGTCTGGCATGGCGTCTTGCGCGCGCGCCGCAGTCACGCCGATCAGCGCCGCTGCGATCCAGCAGCAAAGCCTGAGCATACGGATCGCGGTCATTGCGGCTCGCTCGCCAGTGCTTTGCGTTCGCTCGCGACCCGGTCGGCGTCGACCGGCGAACCCCGGTTTCCCCACGCGTTGCGGATGTAGGTTGCGACCGCCGCGACTTCGCCATCGTCGAGCTTGCGCCCGAAGGCCGGCATCGCGATATAGCCGTGCTGGCCCGGACGCGCCGGAACCTCGGCGCCTTCGAGCACCAAGCGCAGCACCGTCGACGGCTGCCGCGCCTGGATCGCGGAACTACCTGCCAGCGCCGGGATGAAATCGGGGATGCCCTTGCCGTCGTGCATGTGGCAAGCGGCGCAGTTATCGGTGAACAGCCCCTGGCCCCGCTCGAGCGCCTGCTGGCTGAGCCCCTGGGGCTTCGGCTCCTTGTGCCGCGCCGGCACGCTCTTGAGATACAGCGCGACGGCTTTGAGATCGGCGTCGGTGAACTTGCTGGTCGAGTTCCTGACGACTTCGATCATTGGCCCCGCCGCTGCGGTGCGGGCGTTCGATCCCGTCTTCAGGTACTGCGCGATCTCCGCCTCGCTCCAGTCGCCGAGGCCGGAGCGGCGCTCGCTCGTCAGGCTCGGCGCAAACCAGCCCTGCCGGTGCCCGCCTTTGGTGTAGCCGCCCGCCAGCGTCTCAGAGCTCATCGCGCCGCCGAAATAGGTCTTTTGCGTATGGCAGGCGCCGCAGTGGCCGAGTCCCTGGACCAGGTAGGCGCCGCGGTTCCACTCGGCCGATTTCGCGCTGTCCGGCTTGAACTCGCCTTCGTCGAAATACAGCAAGTTCCAGCCGATCAGCTCGGGTCGCCAGCTCATCCACCATGCCAGTTGCGGCGGTTTGTTTTGCTGGTGTACCGGCGGGATGGAGTCGAGATAGACCTTGAGCGCGTCGGCGTCGGCGCGCGTGACCTTGGTGAACCAGGCGTAGGGGAACGCCGGATACAGGTGCTTGCCTTCATCGTCGCGGCCCGTGTGCAACGCGCGGTAGAAGTTGTCTTTCGACCAGTTGCCAATGCCGGTTTCCTTGTCCGGCGTGATGTTGGGCGTAAAGACCGTGCCGAACCCGGTGTGGACCGCGAACCCACCGGCGAACGGCTTGCCGCCCTGGGCGGTGTGACAGCTCACACAGTCCCCGACGATCGCGAGATAGCGACCCTGCTCGATTTGCGGCGAACCTGCTGAGGATACCGACGGGGTGACTTTCCCTGCCGTCGGCTCGGCGCCCTGCGCCGTGCCAACGCACAATGCAAGGCAGCCGGCGATGCAGGCTGAAAAATGGGCAAGTCGAGCGCCGCCGGACATCGCAGTCCTCATGCCTGGACCAGCGGCCCCTGCGCCTTCAGATACTTGCTGAGGATCGCCTCGGCAGCCCAGAACGCGAGCGCGCCGACCGTGCCGGTCGGGTTATAGCCATGGTTTTGCGGAAACACGCTCGAGCCGAGCACGAACACGTTGGGCACGTCCCACGACTGCAAGTAGCGGTTCACGACACTGGTCGCAGGATCAGCGCCCATCGCCGCGCCGCCGGTATTGTGGGTGGTCTGGTAGGGCACGATCGAGTAGTGCCCTTCCCGGTAATTCTTCTTGAACGAGCGCGGCTTCATCGCCTGGGCGATCAGCGCGGCCTTGTCGGTCAGAAAGCGCGACATCTTGTGCTCGTTCGGATGGAAGTCGAAGGTCATCCGCAACAGCGGGTTGCCGTAGATGTCCTTGTAGGTCGGATCAAGGTCGAGGTAGGAATCGCGGTAGCTCATGACGCTGCCATGAGTGGCGATCGACATCGCCGACAGGTAGTTCTCGGCCCGCGCGCGCTTCCACTCGCCACCCCACTTGGGCGTGCCTTCGGGCACCTGCGTCTGCTGAGCGATCGGCCGGCCGCCGGTATTCCACAGCGCGATGTAGCCACCGCCGATGAAGCCGTATGGTCCGTGGTCGAAGTTGTCGCCGTTGAACTCGTCGATGCCCTGACCAAGCGCGCCGGCGCCCATGTATGGATTGACGATGTCGTCTTGGAACACGTCGACCGACGAGGTGATCTGATAGGCGTAGTTGCGTCCGACCACACCGGTGCCGGACTTCGGATCGTAGGGTTTGCCGATGCCCGACAGCAGCAACAGGTGCACGTTGTGCTGCGCGAACGCACACAGCACCACGAGCTGCGCAGGCTGCTCGAATTCTTTCTTGTTGGCATCGACGTAGGTGACGCCGGTTGCGCGCTTGCCGCTCGCATCGAGGTTGACGCGCGTCACGTCGCATTCGGTGCGATAGGAAAAGTTCTTCTTCGCAAGCAGCACCGGCAAGACCGTCGTCTGGGGTGAAGCCTTGGAATAGTTGCCGCAGGCAAACCACTCGCAGTAGCCGCAGTAGGTGCACTTGCCCATCTGCACGCCGAGCGGGTTCTTGTAGGGCTCGGAGGTGTTCGCGGCCGGGCACGGGAATGGCCGAAACCCCGCTTCGGTCGCCGCGCGTTCGAACTTCTCGGTGCTGAAACTCCGCGTCAGCGGCGGCAGCGGATAGCCGCGCTGGCGCGGTCCTTCGAATGGGTTGCCGCCCGGCTGAATCTTTCCTTCGATGTTGCCGGCCTGTCCGGAAATGCCGCACAGGTACTCGAACCGGTCGTAGTAGGGTTCGAGTTCGGCATACGTGACGCCCCAGTCCTGGATCGTCATGTCGGCGGGAATGAAGTCCTTGCCGTAGCGCTCGATCGTGTGCGAGCGCACGATGAAATCGTCGGGCAGGAAGCGCCAGGTCTGGCCGTTCCAGTGCACGCCCGCGCCGCCGACGCCCGAGGCCGGCAAGAACGAGCCGAGATGGCGCATCGGCAGTGCCGTCTGGTCGATCGTGTTGCGGAACGTCAGTGTTTCACGCGCGGGCCGCTCGAACAGCGCGCGGCGCACGGCATAGCGCAATTCGTCCTGTATGTGGACCGGCGAGAAGTCTGGAATCGTGTCGCGGAACTTGCCGCGCTCCAGGGCCAGCACGTTGAGGCCGGCCTCGGTCAACTCGTGGCCCATGATGGCTGCAGTCCAGCCGAAGCCGACCAGAACGACATCAACCTCGGGAAGGCGCGTGCTCATCGGAAAACTCCTGCCACCAGCCGCATGACTCGAATCCTTACAGTGGCCCGCTTGGGCGCCGCGCGGGATCGCGTCCCATCAATCCGACCGTAGGCAATGGATATGCCTGGCCGAACCGGCGGATCGCGCCGTCGTAGTTGTAGCGAGGGCCGGGATAGCCGATCAGCTTCCAGCCCGCAAAGTCCTGGTTGCCAAGGTAGATCGGATCAGCGAAGAAGCCTTCCTGCGTGTTTTGCCAGAGCAAGGTGAAGAACGTCTTGGCGGACACGTCGCCCAGGTCGGGCTTGCCTTCTTCGAGCGTATGCAGCAGGTCGTCCTGCTCGGCTCGGGACAGGGCTGCGAATGCCTTGCCCAAGGATTTGCGAGTGTGCTCATCAATTGCCGCGATTGCTGCGCGGTACACCTCGGCCGGCGTGCGTTGGCGCTGGTAACCCTGCTCAGCGGTGCCATCGGACCATGGCCCCTCCATGTACCAGTCGGCCGCGCGTCCGAACGGCCCGGCAAGCTGGTGGTCGATGAATTGCGTGACGCCAGCTTCGAGTGCACCGGGGCCGAGCACATCGGCAGGAATCAGGCGAGCGATGGCCGCATCGATGAAAGCGGCCTCAGCGGAATTGAAGAAGACCAGGCGATAAGGCAGCGCCGGCACCGATGGCAGCCTGGCCGGGTCCGGCGCACCGGTGGGATCCGGCGCGGCCTGGCTGCGCCGCGGCCAGCCAATGAACGCCATCGAACCGGCGGCGGCGAGCAACCGACGGCGGCCCAAGCGGGGAGCGAGTGCAGCCTCTTCCCCAGTCACACAAATTGCCGTGATCTCGCTGCAACGCCATTGAGTTTTCATCGCTGTGTATCTCCCGGGACGAGCACCCAGCGGCGCTCAAGCTCGGCCGTTGCCGGATGCCTGTCATTGCGGGTCATGTTTTCTTCAGTCGCGCTGGCCATCAGTTGATGCAGTTCGGCATCGAGCCGGGTCTGACAGAAGGCCGGCCGGTTTTGACGTGCATTGCAGTCGGCGGGTCGGCGAGCAGTGCGTCGTTGATGAACGAATGAGCGACGTCGGTGCACAGTTCGTCCCTGGCTCTGCAGTAATTCGACGGCCTGCCTGCCGCAGATGTCGGCGGCGTGGGGCGCGCGAGTGTCGTTCCGGCGATGAAGCTCCATTGGCAAGCCCTTCGAAAACACGGTATGCGTGGATCGATCCTTGATGCGTCGCTCGTGCGAAGTCTGTGCGCTGGCGAACACAGCTCCGGCCAAGCCAGACCACTGGCTTGGCATTGGGTCGAACTCCGGGCCGATCAGGCCCGTCAACTCCCAAAGTGAAAACGCAGCTGCTGAACAGACCGCTGAATCAGTACAGGATGTCGATGGCCGGACCAGACGGGTTGCGCTAGGCCCGGTCTGCATCTGCGACTATGAAAAGCCTTTGTCGCCATGCTGAACTGCCACCACCCGAGCGCGCCGGGCGCCCGCCAACCTTCCGGGAGCGGTTCCATGCGCACCGTCCTGATCAAAGCGTATCCGGTGCTGTGGACCAACGGCCCATAGCCAAAATGCAGTGACGGCCGCCGACTTCATGGAGGGGCAAGTCAGCGCCAAACCGCGCTGGGGCGCAAAAGGGCAGCGGTGCTTCATTGTGCAATCCGGCGTATAGCGAAATGCGCGCTCGCGTGGCAATAGGCGAAGAAAAACTCGTCAGCGCACCAGGCGATCCTGATACGACAGGTTCAACGGCTCTTCGCTGCCCTGCGGCGTCGCCTCGATCTCGAACGTCATCGCTTCGCTTGGCACATGATCGACCATGCCGAAGTAACTGACGCGGTTGTTGTCCTGAACGGCGCGCATGTCAATGCGGTGCGTCATGCCCAGCAGGTCGCGCATCTTCGCCTCAACGCGCGCGGCAACCGGTTCGCGGCGCTCGCCTTGTCCCTTGAGCACGACCACGTTCAGCAACGCCTTGTCCGGGGCGGCATCGAAGCTGTTTGCCTTCAGCAGCACCTCCGGCAACGCGGTGCTGGCGACGAGGCTGCTGCGCACGGTGTAGTCGCCTTCGGAATGCGCGTGGACCTGCGCGTTCGCGGTTGAAAAAGCGAGCAATGCCGGTGCCAGCAGCAACGTCTGCGCACAACGCAGCAGCCGATCACTCAAAGCGGCGACGGAGATCGGATGGGTCATCATGCGGTCCCTTCTATGACGATCGGGGGTTGAATGCAAGCAACGTTTTCGGGTGCGGCGTCGAACCTCAGTCGGCGAGGGACCCGGCAGTCCGCACCGGCGGCCGCGGCCGCGGCGGTGGCGCGTTGAGCCAGCTCGCCGCGATCGTGATCAGGCACGCAATATAGATGAAGCCGGACGGTACCCACATCACGAGGCCGCCGAGCTGCTGGTCTTCCAGCGCCGTGAGGCCGAAGGCCTGCGTGCGGCCCAGATAGGCCGGATACCAGACCGTGCGCGCGAGTGTCAGCAGCGCGCCGAGCGCGCCCATGTGTAGCATCGTCGTGAACAGCGAGACGACCGCAATGCCTTGCGCGCGGCGCGTCGGCGTGGCCAGTACCGTCCACCAGAACAACAGCGCGGTCAGCAGGAAAGAGCTGTGCTGCAACGTGTGCACCCACTCATGCTCGAGCGCGGCTTCGAACAGCGCCGGCACATGCCACAGCCACAGCGCGAGTGCATGTAGCACCCAGGCCGACAACGGCGCAGTGACCAGAGTCCACGGCGCGCGCCAGCCCGGCGCCTGAAGAAAGCGCCCGATGCGGCGCCGCCATCTCGGCGAAAACGCCCAGATCCAGACCCCGAGTGGCCGGCCCAGCACCAGCAGCGGCGCCGCGACGATCATCAGCAACTCGTGCTGGATCATGTGCGCGACAAACAGTTGGCTGCCAAGTGGATCGATCGGCGACACCAGTGCGAGCGCCAGCGTCAACCAGCCGGCCATGAAGCTTGCCGCCTGAACCGGTCGCGCGCCGCGCCCGAAACCCGCGTGGCGCCAGAGCCGCAGCAGCCCGAATGCGTACAGCCAAGCACTGACCGCAAGACAGCCCAGCACCAGCGGATCGAACGACCAAGGTAGGTCGCCCCGCCAGCCGGCGTGGCTCGATGAGTCATCCACCGTATGGGCGACGGCGCTTTCCAGCAATGCTGACAGTGCGAACGCCAGAGCGAACGACAGCAGTGCGAGGCTGCACCGGAATACCTGGGGGATGCTGCGGTGGTGGGGCTTGAGATACATCGGGGTCGGTAGTGTCCGGCTCGGTGTGGATTATTTAACCGACCACTACTGGGGGACATGAACCGTTGGCGATGGCCCACGAAAATCGCTTCATCGCAAGCTGGACCCGTCAGCGAGCGTCCGCGCGACGGCAAGCTTGGCACATCAGTACATGGCGCAACCCAGCGCTGCCGGCGGCAGGTCGACTGGATGCAACAACTGCGCGCGTTGATTACATCTTTTCCTTGATACCGGTTCGGATCAACCACCAGTTCACCGGGTAGGCCGTGGCAAAACCACAAAGCATCGCGAGCTGCATCGCAAACCAGAACTCAGGCGTGTTGACCTCGGCGTGATGGCCAAAAAAGTGCTGGTACAGCACGAACTGCGCGATCGCCATGAAGCCGTACGTGCCGATCTGCCAGGACGCCAGTGAAAGACTGTCGGCTTTGAGCGCTGCGAGTATGCCCTTGGCTGGCGACAGCCCGCGCATCGGCACGATCGCGAAGTACTGAAAGACGATGCCCAGCGCGAAGGCGAAGACGAAGTCGAGTACCCAGACCGCAAAGATTTTTTCGTCGAACAGCGAATGCCAGCCAAACCACACCGCCACAACGGGCAGCAGGAACGCCAGCCATTCGGCCATGATGTCGCCGATCATGCAACCTGCGCCGCAATGCAGCGCCCCTTTGCCAGTGATTACGGCAAAGGGCTGCGAATCGCTGGGCATGTCGCGGTGCGCGGCTTTGGCCTTTTGCATCGCCTGCTGGCTCGATGCGCGTCCGTATTTGAAGTAGCCCCACACGGTCATCACCGTGCCGAACAGCGCAGCGACCCGTTCTGACGCGATAACGCAATGAGGTCAATCACGGCCGCCAAGCCGACTTGCATCAGAAAGCCAGCGAGTAGAACTGATTCGCTGGTGACGAGGCTTGGTTTTTGATGGCGGCGAGTTGGCCCTTGCGAATCATGTGCATCGTTTCGATGCCGGCGCTCAGGATGCGTCCGCAGCGAAACCTCTTGAATCCGAGTATCGGACGGGTGATCCGTTGGATGGTCCGGTGGTCTTGCTCGACGAGGTTGTTCAGGTACTTCGAGTGGCGCAATTCGATCGACAAGCCGCTGTCGGCCTGGATGCTCAGGGTGGCGGCCGTGTTGGCGCCGCTCTTGTCGATCGTGATCTTCTCGGGCACGCCGTGCAGCTCGATGGCTCGATCGAAGAAGGCTCGCGCTGCGGCGTGATCCCGCCTGGCGCGCAGCAAGAAGTCGATCGTGTCGCCGTCCTTGTCGACCGCGCGGTACAGGTACTTCCACTGGTCGCCGACCTTGACATATGGGTGAGTAGACCCAGGGAGTTTCACCCAGAGTCTCTCGCAGAACCGTGCGTAAACCTCTCGATTTACACGGCTCCCGTTATCCAACCTGCGCTCCTCGAGACTGCCAGTGCGCGAACTGTCGTGGGTTGGCTTCCTTCAT
>JBBPYC010000068.1:0-33219 GCA_038200275.1 Burkholderiales bacterium | reverse complement strand
TGGATCACGGATTTCTTTGCCATTGCCGACCTTTAGTTCTTGAACGGAAAACGGAACGCCGCAAGCAACGCCTTGCACTCGTCGTCGGTCTTGGCCGTCGTGGTGATGCTGATGTTCATCCCACGCAATGCGTCAACCTTGTCGTACTCGATTTCCGGAAAAATGATCTGCTCCTTGACACCGATGTTGTAGTTGCCACGACCATCGAATGCACGCCCAGAAATCCCACGGAAGTCACGCACACGTGGTAACGCCACGGTCACAAACCGATCCAGAAACTCGTACATGCGCACGCCACGCAAGGTGACCATGCAGCCGATGGGCTGGCCTTCACGAATCTTGAAGCCCGCGATTGGGCGCTTGGCCTTGGTGACAACCGGCTTTTGGCCCGCGATCTTGGTGAGATCGGCGACAGCGTTGTCCATCACCTTTTTGTCCGAGACCGCTTCGCTGACACCCATATTCAGAGTGATCTTGGTCAGCCGCGGAACTTGCATCGGCGACTTGTAGCCAAACTTTTCAATCAGCTGGGGCGCGATTTTCTCGCGGAATTGCTGCTGCAGACGTGCCATGTTGAATATCCGATTTCTTAGCTGTTCAAGCCAACTTGATGGCTTCGCCACTGGACTTGAAGACGCGGAACCGCTTGCCATCGGCGTCCTGCTGAATGCCGACACGGTCCGCCTTGCCCGTAGCCGAGTTGTAGATCGCGATGTTCGACTGATGAATCGGCATCGATTTCTCCACAATGCCACCCGTGACGTTTTTCATCGGATTCGGCTTGGTGTGCTTCTTCACGATATTGATGCCATCGACCAGCAGATAGGCGTCGTCTCTGCGGAGCGCGACCTTGCCACGCTTGCCTTTGTCGCGTCCTGCGATCACGATGACTTCGTCGCCCTTGCGAATCTTGTTCATGGTGCTTGAATCTTTTGCTTGGATTTAAAGAACTTCGGGGGCGAGCGACACGATTTTCATGAAGCGCTCGGTGCGCAATTCGCGCGTAACCGGGCCGAAGATGCGGGTGCCAATCGGCTCCAGCTTGCTGTTCAACAGCACGGCTGCATTGCCGTCAAACCGGACCAGCGAACCGTCGCTGCGACGGATGCCTTTGGCGGTACGCACCACGACGGCGCTATAGATCTCACCTTTTTTGACGCGGCCACGCGGTGCAGCTTCTTTAATGCTGACCTTGATCACGTCGCCCACGCTGGCGTAGCGACGCCGCGAGCCACCAAGCACTTTGATGCACAGCACGGACTTCGCGCCCGTGTTGTCGGCCACGTCAAGCCGGGATTCAGTCTGGATCATGATTCGTATGTTCCCAACTTGACTGAAACACTTTGACCATTTCTCGACATCGAGAAATGGGAAATGCCCAGTCAGTCTTGGACCCGTCGTTCCTGCGCGAGGCTCGATTCTTCTTCCACCGGCTTGACACCGGTTGAGAACCTAAACCCCATGCTTTGGCGATTGGGATGAAATTCGTTCTGCGCTTCGACGCCCGATTTGGCGCGAAGCCTTTTATTATGGCACAGATCGACCAAGGATGAAAGGGATTCCAGTATCAGGTGCCGTCATGCAATCCCATGTGTGCAGCCAGCCTCGCCATCATCCAGATGGTCCCTTCAGCCATGATGAGCAGCAACAGCGTGGAAAACAGGATCACCTGCAAGTCCTCGCGCTTCTGTCTGGAGAAGTAGATGTGCAGAAAAAAGCGGAATTGCACAACGATCTGCACGAACGAAAAGACGCCGATTGCGCTGAGCAACGCCCGGTGTGACGGTGCGCACCGATGCACGGGTTCGAAGGGCGCAACGGTGAGCGCAAACGCGATGCCGAAGCGCCAGCAGTAAGAGTGAAACTCGTGCCGTCGTTTTTTGCTGCTACGCGTCCGGGCGCTCCTGCCGCTCCGCCCCCCGCTGCCCTCATGTGCGCCCCGCCAAGTAGACGATCGGGACGACTCCGACCCAGACGACGTTGAGGAAGTGCCATAACAACTCAAGCCTCAGTATTCGCAGCTTCACATCCTGGTCCAGCCCGAAACGCCAGATCTACATCGCAATCGCAATCAGGAAAAGGCTGCCTGCGGCCACATGCGCCCCATACAGCGGCACCAGCGCAGAAAATGCCGACAGAAAGCCGCTACGGCTTGGCACGCCGCCCTGGTCGGCCATCCCACCCAAGTCATGCAGCTCGAAGCCGAGAAACACGATTGTCAGCACCAACGTCACGCCGAGCCAGCCGAGCAACTGGTTGCGATCATGGCGGTGCTTGAGCGCAAGCGACGCCATCTCGAAGGTGAAGCTGCTGGCCAACAGCAACAAGGTCTGGACACACGCGATGTTCAGCTCGAACAGATTTTTCGGTCCCGGCCCATTCGCAGTGGAGCCGACCATCGCCATGTAAGTCGCAAACAGCAGCCTGAACAGGATGGCGTCGCTCATCAAGAAGGCCCAGCAACCGAACAACAGTTCCTCTACCGCGTGGTCGCGGGGCCCTCCGAAAGCAAACTGCGTTCTCTCGACAAGCCCCGCATACGGTCAATGATTGCCAAGCCGGGCAGCCACACTCAGTCGATCGACCCATTGCGCAAGGCCAATGGGAAGCATTCTCAATTGCCGATGAAGCCGATCCATTTGAGTTGCGAACTCTTCGATCGATTTCCTGCGGTTTGCAACAAACGTCGTACCTTGTGCTGCAGCCCGTTGCGGGAGCGCCAGGGCGTCAACTCGCCACCGTGCAGTCAAGAGTGCGCGCCCTCTGGCAGGTGCTGATAGTGCCGAGCCAGCGTCTCGAACGCCTCCAGCTCACCCGGCCGATCGATCTCCTCCTCCAGCAGCGCCGCGACGCGTGGCGCGACCGAAGCAGCCAGCGCGGCATCCAGAAACAACAGGCGCGAGCGGCGGGCGAGCACGTCTTCAACGGTGCGTGCATATTCATGCCGTGCTGCAAAACGCACCATCGCGGCGGTGAATCCCGGCGCAAGCGCTTCGTCTGCACCTGGCATTGCAGCGACCGCTGCGCCCTCCGAACCGTAGGAATGCAGGCCTTGAGGCGCGCTGAGTGGCTGCAGCGTTTCGCCGTTCCCAATGTCGGCTCCAACCAATGGCAGCCGCAAAGTCACACCCCCCGGCGCAGCCGCCAGCCTGCCGGTCGCAAAGCATTCGTCAAGCACGTCTTCGGCCATCGCACGATAGGTCGTCCACTTGCCGCCGGTGACCGTCACAAGCCCGCTTGGGCTCGATAGCACAGTGTGTTCGCGGCTCAGCTTCTTGGTGTGCTCGCCGTTGTCATCCGGCGGCCGCACGAGCGGGCGCAGGCCAACCCACACGCTCTTCACATCGGCCCGGGCGGGTGCGCGGATCAGATGGCGCGCCGATTCGTTCAGGATGAAGTCGACTTCCGATTCGAACGGTTCCGGCTCATAGATCAGGTCCGGCCGCGGCGTGTCGGTCGTGCCGAGAATGATCTTGCCGAGCCACGGCACCGCGAACAACACGCGGCCGTCGGTCGTCTTCGGAATCAACAGCGCGTGGTCGGTCGGCAGAAAATCACGCTCGACCACGATGTGCACGCCCTGGCTGGGCGCGACCATCGGCTTTGCCGCGCGGCCGATCGCGGCGCCGTCCTGCTGGCGGAACTGGTCGACCCAGACGCCGGCTGCGTTCACGACGCAGCGCGCACGCACCGGATAGACGGTGCCGGTTTCTTGATCCTTGCATTGAAAGCCGGCGATGCGGCCGTTCTCGTGAATCAGGTCAGTGACCGCGCAGTAGTTGAGTAGCAGCGCACCGCGTGCAGCAGCGGTGCGCGCAAGTGCCAACGCAAGCCGTGCGTCATCGAACTGACCGTCCCAGTATTTGACGCCACCGGCCAGCCCATCGGGCGCAATGCCGGGCAGCAGCGCAAGCGTTTCACGTCGGTTCAAAAATTCGGTATGGCCAAGGCCCGCCTTGCCGGCCAGCGCGTCGTACAGCTTCAGGCCCGCGCCGTAAAACGGCGTCTGCCACCAGTGGTAAGACGGCATCACGAACGGCAGTGGCTGTGCAATGTGCGGCGCGTTCGCCAGCAAAGTCGTGCGTTCGCGCAGTGCCTCGCGCACCAGCGCGACGTTGCCCTGTGCGAGATAGCGCACGCCGCCATGCACCAGCTTGGTCGCGCGCGATGAAGTGCCCTTCGCGAAATCATGCGACTCAGCCAGCAAAACCGAAAACCCGCGCGCGGCCGCATCCAGCGCCACACCCAGCCCGGTCGCGCCGCCTCCAATAATGGCCAGGTCCCACACCTTCGGCTCAGCGAGCCGCTCAATCAGTTCATCACGCCGGGTCGGCAGGGGATCAGTCATCGAGCAAAGCAGCGGCGCGAGCCTCAGTAAAAGTGGAAATGATCAATAGCAAGCGCCGCGCCGGCCACCTGGACAAGTTGAACGATCAAGGCGCAAATTCGGCCCCTGCCTTCCTCAAGCAGGGGCCGCGGAGCTGGCTCCGCCCGGCCGCAGGCGCCCCCCCGATGAGGGGGAACGCGAAATCCGACCAACGGGTGCGAAGCCTGGGGGAAGAGTTACTTCACCTTTCCGGCTTTCCAGGCCGACAGCAGCGTGTCGTATGCGATCGTCTCGCCCTTCGGCTTCTCATTGTCGAGCTTGGCCCACGGTGCGCCGTCCATCTTGAGCCACTTCTGCGGGTCTTCCTTCTTGTTCAACTTCGGTGGGCAATGCTCCATGCCGGCGCGTTCGAGCCGCGCCATGACCTGGTCCATTTCCTCGGCCAGGTTGTCCATCGCGGCCTGCGGCGTTTTCTCACCCGTCACCGCCACCGCCACGTTCTTCCACCAAAGCTGCGCGAGCTTCGGGTAGTCAGGCACGTTGTTGCCGGTCGGCGTCCACGCCACGCGCGCCGGACTGCGGTAGAACTCGACCAGCCCGCCGAGCTTCGGCGCCATGTCGGTCATCGCCTGGCTCTGGATGTCGGACTCGCGAATCGGCGTCAGGCCGACGATGGTCTTTTTCAGCGACGTGGTCTTGGCGGTGATGAACTGCGCGTAGAGCCAGGCAGCCGCCGTCTTGTCCGCATCGTGCGCGGAAAAGAATGTCCACGAACCCACGTCCTGATAGCCGTTTTGCATGCCCTCTTTCCAGTATGGGCCGTGCGGGCCGGGCGCCATACGCCACTTCGGCGTGCCGTCGGCATTCACCACCGGCAGGCCGGCCTTGGTCATGTCGGCGGTGAACGCGGTGTACCAAAAGATCTGCTGCGCGATCTGGCCTTGCGCGGGCACCGGACCGGATTCGCCGAACGTCATGCCCATCGCTTCTTTGGGCGCGTAGGCTTTCATCCAGTCGATGTACTTGGTCAGCGCATAGACGGCCGCTGGCGAGTTTGTTGCACCGCCACGCGACACGCTGGCACCCACCGGCGTGCACTTGTCGTCCGCCACGCGGATGCCCCATTCGTCCACCGGCAAACCGTTCGGAATGCCTTTGTCCGCCGTGCCCGCCATCGACAGCCACGCATCGGTGAAGCGCCAGCCGAGTGATGGGTCTTTCTTGCCGTAGTCCATGTGGCCATAGATCGGCTTGCCGTCAATGGTCTTTACGTCTTCACTGAAGAACTTGGCGATGTCCTCGTACGCGCTCCAATTGACCGGCACGCCCAGGTCGTAGCCGTACTTTTCCTTGAACTTCTGCTTCAGGTCGTCGCGCGCGAACAGGTCGGCGCGGAACCAGTAGAGGTTCGCAAACTGCTGATCCGGCAACTGGTACATCTTGCCGTCTGGAGCGGTCGTGAAGCTGGTGCCGATGAAGTCCTTGATGTCCAGGCCCGGATTGGTCCACTCCTTGCCCTTGCCGGCCATGTAGTCGGTCAGGTTCATGATCTTGCCGTAGCGGTAATGGGTACCGATCAGGTCGCTATCGCTGATCCAGCCGTCGTAGATCGACTTGCCCGACTGCATCGACGTCTGCAGTTTTTCAACCACGTCGCCTTCCTGGATCAGGTCGTGGCGCACCGTGATGCCGGTGATCTCAGTGAACGCTTTGGCAAGCGTCTTGGATTCGTACTCGTGCGTGGTGATGGTTTCCGACACCACCGAGATTTCGTTGACGCCCTTGTCCTTGAGCTTTTTGGCCGCGTCGATGAACCATTTCATCTCGGTCATCTGCTGGTCTTTGCTTAGAGTCGACGGCTGGAATTCGCTGTCGATCCATTTCTTTGCCGCCGCTTCATCGGCCCATGCATGGCCGGTGACGGCGCAGGCCGCCGCAACGGCCAGCAACGTGGTCTTGAACTTCATTTTTTCAGTCTCCTGTGGATTGATCTGACACTCTCTCCCACTCACACAATCTGGATGGGTCAGCCCGGGGAGGAGCGAGCCGCCATCCGCACGAAAAAACGTTGTTACGCTGTTCAGCGCCTTGCGCTTCAGCCCTTGCCCAAAATCAGCACGAGCAACAACATCGAAGCGACGAAGCTGATCCAGATCGACGGGTCCGCATCCAGTTTCAACCAGTCGGCGAAGTGCCCGCTCATGCCGACGAACGCCAGGTTCAACCAAGCCGCTGCCACCAGCCCGATGAACAGTCGATCCCCGCGCGTGGTCATCATCGGCAGCCAGCCTTTGCGCAGCGTGGTGGGCGACTTCAATTCCCATACCGTCATGCCGACCAACATCACTGCAATGCTGATGAAAAACACCGCCACCGGCAACGTCCAGGCCATCCAGTTAAACATCAGCGACCTCGCTATTGAAAAAGTAGCTGGCGAGGCTTGATGTACCGGCGTCCCCAGCCGATTTCGCTAAAAACTTTCGGTAAGCAGCGCGCCGAAAGCAACGCCGCCTTGCTCCTTCCAACAGGGGCCACGGAGCTGGCTGCGCCAGGCCGTAGGCGCCGCCCCCCGTAGGGGGTAGGCGAGAGCGAAGCGAACCCTGGGGGCGAGTCACACTCTGCCCATCGCAAAGCCCTTGGCGATGTAGTGCCGCACGAACCAGATCACGATCGCACCCGGCACGATCGTCAGCACACCCGCCGCCGCCAGCGTCGCCCAGTCCATGCCCGATGCGCTGACCGTGCGCGTCATCGTGGCCACGATCGGCTTCGCATCGATGCTGGTCAACGTGCGCGCCAGCAACAACTCGACCCAGCTGAACATGAAGCAGAAGAAAGCCGCCACGCCCACCCCGGCCTTGATCAACGGCAAGAAGATCCGCAGGAAAAAGCGCGGGAACGAATAACCATCGATGTACGCCGTCTCGTCGATCTCTCGCGGAATACCGCTCATGAATCCTTCGAGAATCCACACCGCCAGCGGCACGTTGAACAGCAGATGCGCGAGCGCCACCGCAAGGTGCGTGTCCATCATGCCGAGCGTGCTGTAGAGCTGGAAGAACGGCAGCAAAAACACCGCCGGCGGTGTCATCCGATTCGTCAGCAGCCAGAAGAACACATGCTTGTCGCCGAGGAATTGGTACCGCGAAAACGCATACGCCGCCGGCAGCGCGACCGACACCGAAATCACGGTGTTGATCGCCACATAGATCATCGAGTTGATGTAGCCCGAATACCAGGACGGATCGGTGAAGATCGTCTTGTAGTTGTCCCATGTGAAGTGCTGCGGCAGCAACGTGAAGCTCGTCAGAATCTCGCCGTTCGTCTTGAAGCTCATGTTGATCATCCAGTAGATGGGCAACAGTGCGAAGACGAAATACGCGAGCAGGAACCACGTGCGACCCTGCGGCAGGAAACGCCGGGAGGCGGCGCCGTCATTGCGCGCGGTGGGCAGCAACGGCGTATCGGCCACGTGGGTGGCTGCCACGCCGGACGGCACCGCCGTGCCAGGCACCAGCGTGCTGCTCATTCGACCACCTCCTTCGTTGCGGTGCCGACCCGTTGCATCCAGTTGTAGAGGATGAAGCAGAACACAAGGATGATCAGGAAGTAGATCAGCGAGAACGCCGCTGCCGGCCCCAGGTCGAACTGGCCGACCGCTTTTTGCGTCAGGTATTGAGACAGGAACGTGGTCGCATTGCCCGGCCCGCCGCCGGTCAGCACGAACGGTTCGGTATAAATCATGAAGCTGTCCATGAAGCGCAGCAGCACCGCGATCATCAACACGCCGCGCATCTTCGGCAGCTGGATGTAGCGGAACACCGCGAGCTTGCTTGCCCCATCAATGCGCGCGGCCTGGTAATACGCATCCGGGATCGATCGCAAGCCCGCATAGGCCAACAGGGCGACCAACGGTGTCCAGTGCCAGACATCCATCACCAGCACCGTGACCCAGGCATGCGTGGCGTTGCCTGTGTAGCTGTAGTCGAAGCCGATTGCTTCCAGCGCCTTGCCGAGCAGCCCGATGTCGGTGCGGCCGTAGATCTGCCAGATGGTACCGACCACGTTCCACGGGATCAGCAACGACAGCGCGACGACCACAAGCGTCGCCGATGCCTTCCATCCAGCCGCCGGCATGCACAGCGCCAAAGCAATGCCCAGCGGAATCTCGACCAACAGCACCGACAACGAAAAGCCCAGTTGCCGCCACAGTGCACCGTGCAGTTCTTCGTCGCGCATCACCGCAGCAAACCATTCGGTGCCGACAAAAACCCGCCGGTCCGGCGAGATGATGTCCTGCACCGAGTAGTTCACCACCGTCATCAGCGGCAGGATGGCGGAGAACGCAACGCAGACGATCACTGGCAGGATCAGCAGCCACGCACGTTGATTGACCGGTTTGGTGGTGCTGCTCATGGCTTGACCAGTTCCTCGTTGCGGTAGAAGCAGGTGTGCGGACCCAGCACGCGCAGCCAGGCCGTTTCGCCGACTTGCGGTGCGCTGGCCGCCTGCGCCGGTTCCAGCCGCGTCTTGATCGCATGACCATCGGCCCGTGCGGTCAACATCAGATAGGTGCCGACGTCCTGCAACTGCGTGACCTGCACCGGCAGTGCGCCGGCTGCCTGTTCTTGCGCCAGCTCGACATACTCCGGCCGCACACCGAGCTTGTAATCGCCATCGGTCAGCGCGGGCTGGTCTTGCGTCAGTTCGAGCTGCTGACCGGCCACGTGCAACTGGCCACCAGCAACCCGCGCTACCAGAAAGTTCATGCCCGGCGAGCCGATGAAGTGGCCGACGAACGTGTGCTCGGGCCGCTCGAACAACGCATCGGCGGATCCCACCTGCACGGCCTTGCCGCGTGACATCACGACCACCTGATCGGCAAATGTCAGCGCCTCCACCTGGTCGTGCGTGACGTAGATCAAGGTGAGCTTCAGCTCATGGTGAATCTGCTTCAACTTGCGCCGCAACTGCCATTTCAGATGCGGGTCGATCACCGTCAGCGGCTCGTCGAACAGCACCGCCGACACGTCCTCGCGCACCAAGCCGCGGCCCAGTGAAATCTTCTGTTTTGCGTCTGCTGCCAGGCCTGCCGCGCGCGTGTCAAGCTGATCGCTCATCTCCAGCATCTCGGCGATCTGGCCGACACGCTGCTTGATCCGGTCCGCCGGCACCTTGCGATTCTTCAGCGGGAACGCGAGGTTCTCAGCCACCGTCATGGTGTCGTAGATGACCGGGAACTGGAACACCTGCGCGATGTTGCGCTGCTGCGGGGAGCGCTCGGTCACCTCTTCCCCGTCGAACTTCACGCTGCCGTGCGACGGCATGACCAGCCCGCTGATGATGTTCAGCATGGTCGTCTTGCCGCAGCCGGATGGCCCCAACAGCGCGTAGGCGCCGCCATCGTCGAAGCGCATGCGCAGCGGCAGCAGCGCGTAGTCCGCATCACTTTGCGGATTGGCCATGTAGGCATGGGCGAGGTCGAGGTCGATGCGTGCCATGTACTTTTCGCTCCGCTCAGGCACCGCGCGCCGGTGCTTGCAGCAGTGCGCCGTCGCTGCCGAACAGAAACACCTGCGCCGGTGCCAGATGCAAGGTCAGCGGCATGCCGATCTCAAAATAATGCACACCGGTCAGTTGCGCGACCAGCGGTCCGGCCGGGCTGGCGATGTGCACGAACGTGTCCGAACCGGAGATCTCGGCCAGATCGACCCGGCCTGCGATCGCGATGTCGCCTTCCCTTGGCTGCACGCGCAACGCACCGGCGCGCACACCGACGGTTACCTCGCTCGCGGCTGCCGCGCGGGGACGGTGGCGTGCACCCAGTGCCAGCACCGGCCCCGCATCGAGCCGCACCCCGTCCTCGGCGAATCGTGCCTTCAGCAAATTCATCGGTGGATCGCTGAACGCCCGCGCCACGCGCAGCGAACACGGCTGGTGGAACACTTCGGCCGTTGGCCCGTACTGCAGCAGTTCGCCCGCGTCGATCAGCGCGGTGTAGCCACCCAGCAGCAGCGCTTCGGCCGGCTCAGTGGTGGCATAGATCACGGTCGAGTCGCCGCTGCGAAACAGCTCACCGAGTTCTTCACGAAGTTCCTCGCGCAGCTTGTAGTCGAGGTTCACCAGCGGCTCGTCGAGCAGCATCAACGGCGCCTGCTTGGCCAGCGCGCGGGCCAGCGCCACGCGTTGCTGCTGACCGCCGGAAAGCTCAGCCGGCAGCCGATTCAAAAACTGGTCGATGTGCAGCCGCTCGGCCAGCGCGCGTACCTGCTGATCGATATCCGCTTCACGGCGCAGCTTCAGCGGCGACCCGATGTTGTCGGCTACGGTCATCGACGGGTAGTTGATGAACTGCTGATAGACCATCGCCACGTTGCGCTCGCGCACCGGCATGCCGGTCACGTCCTTGCCGTCGACGCGCACCTTGCCTTTGGTCGGCACGTCAAGCCCGGCCATGATGCGCATCAGGCTGGTCTTGCCGGCCTGGGTCGCGCCCAGCAGCACGGTGACCGCGCCCGGTTGCGGCGCCAGGTCCATCGGATAGAGCCACTGCGCAGAGCCGACCCGGCGCGTGATGCCTTCAAGCGTGAGCTGCACGGCGCTCCTGACAGATGAAGCGCGTTGCAGGCATGGGCGTCTGCCGGGTTAAGCGGGGCGACATACGAAGCGTTGAATGAACAGCATGCGCCATAAGCGGAACCTCTAAGGAGGTGTTGCGGAACAGGCGAGAGGGATGCTTCATGGTCGATGCGTCGGACGGGTTCATTTTGGTTCGTTTGCACGCGATTGAGCTCATGGTTTTCCCTTAAAAGTGTTCCTTTCTTTTCGATTCGCGTCCAGAATCCAATTCGAGATGCATGCCAATCCCCGTCAACTGAAGCTGCTCGAACTGGTGCGCGAACGCGGCTCGATCTCGGTCGAGCAATTGGCCGAGGCCTGCGGTGTGACCTTGCAGACGGTACGGCGCGATGTACAGCGGCTGGCCGATGAGCAGTTGCTGCTGCGCTTTCACGGCGGCGTGCGGGTGCCGGGCTCAACGGTGGAAAACATCGGCCACGCGCAGCGTGAATCGCTGCACGCGGTGGGCAAGGCACGCATCGCCGAAGCCGTGGCGGCGCAGGTGCCGAACGACTGCTCGCTCATCATCAACATCGGCACCACCACGGAAGCGATCGCCAAGGCATTGTTAGGCCACCGCGGCCTGCGCGTGATCACGAACAATCTGAACGTCGCCGCGATCCTGTCGGGCAACCCGAACTGCGAAGTAATCGTGGCCGGTGGCGTGGTGCGCACACGGGACCGCGGCATCGTCGGCGAAGCGGCCGTGGACTTCATCGGCCAGTTCATGGTGGACATCGCGCTGATCGGCGTGTCCGGCATCGAAGTCGATGGGTCTTTGCGCGACTTCGATCTGCGCGAAGTGAAGGTCGCGCAAACCATCATCGCGCATGCCCGCGAAGTGTGGCTGGCCGCCGACGCGAGCAAGTTCAACCGGCCCGCGATGGTGCAGTTGGCCACGCTGCACCAGATCGACCGGCTGTTCACCGACGCCCAGCCGCCGGAGCCGTTTCCTGCGCTGCTGGCGGATGCGCAGGTGCAGTGCGAAGTTACAGCGGCAGAGCCGAGACCGACGAAGTCGCGGCTGTACGAGTGATTGAAATTTTTTTAGTGCGCGGGCCCGCTTGATTGAGTCAGTCCAACGCATCGCCCGTGGACGGCACCTGCTCGCCGGCTGCCAACCGTTCTTTCAGTTGCGCGACCGTCGCCGCTGGGCGCTGCAGGTGTTCGGCATCCCCTCCGCAGCCGCGATCGACCCAATCCAGTTGCAGCGCGTCGTACACCGGCCGCCAGCCTTGCTGATGTGTCTCGCGCGTGCGCAGCAGCAGCGCCGGATTGGGCAGGTAGTGCCCATTGCGCGTGCGTGCCCACAGTTTGCGCGCCGGCAAGTAGTTGCTGTGTACCTCGGCACGGGCCAGCACCTGGTTCAGGTAGCTGCGCTTGCGCCGGATGGGTTTCCACAGATGCGGCGGCAGGCATTGTTCAAGCGTTTGATGCAGTTGCTCGGCAAAGAAGCCCTGCGCGTATTTCCAGGCCGGCTGCGTGCGCACCGCGCAGCGTGACCACTGCGTCTTGAAGCCGGCCAGCATCAAGGTGAGCACCCAGTACTCGCCCTGCTGCCGTTCGATGCGCACCAGCCGGCCGTCCACCTGCACGTCGATGCACGTCGGCGCGATCCGCTCGAACAGCGCAGCCAGCGCCGCCTTGCCGAACGCCGGATCGTCCAGCGCGCGGCATACGGCCTGCTGCCAGGCGCTGTGGCCGAACTCGTCTTCGATGGCCGGATCGGCGCCCTGGTCGAGCAGTGCGTCCACCAGCGCAAGGTTGCCGGCACGCGCGGCCAGAAGCAGCGGCGTGGCGCCGACCGGCGTCGCGTGATCGACGCCGTAGTTGTCGCATAGCCGCAAGACATCTTTGAAGTTCTTCGCCGCATACGGCTGCAGGTGGCGCTGGCGCAGCGCGTCGACCGCGCGCATCCAGGGCTGTTGCTGCAGTGGCGGCGGCCGATAATCCGGCCTACCCATCGGCATTGCCATGTAGCCGAGCCAGCCGGACCAGCCGAAGTCACCATCCGGCGCGATGTTGCGCGCGGGCGGGAAACTCGCTCGCGCCAAAGCTTCGATCCACGCCTGCTGGCCGTGCCACAGCGCATAGTCCAGCAGCGCCTGCTTCAGTTTGGCGCTCGGGTCGCTGCGATCGAGCGCCCTGAGCGCGATCTCTTCGATGAAGGGGCGGCTCCACGGCGTCCAGGGGATCGCCTTGCTTTGCAGGAACGCTGCACGCACCGCGCGGGCCTGTTCTTCCTTGCCTTGCAGTTCGAGTTTTCGCGCTTCCTGCGCCCATTCCTCGCGGCTCGAGGCCTGGGTCGTGCCACTGCGTACTTCGCCGGCCTTGAGACCGAGCAGCCCGAGCAGCGGATGGCCGACGTCGGACTCGACGATCGTCAAGGTCTCGACGGCGCGCGTCATTGCGACGTACAGCGCATTCACGTAAAACTTGTAGAGCTCGAGCGACTTGTCGCCCTTGTCCTTCGCGCGGCGATAGTCGAGTTCGGTGCGGTCGAGCTTCTGCGCCGTGACGCCGTCGCAGACCTCCCCATACGCCCCACGCTGCCCCGACACCATGCCCAGCAGCACCACGTGCGGATACTCAAGCCCCTTGGCTTCGTGTACCGAGAACACCAGCGGCGTGCGCAACTGTGCCCTCGCTGCGACCTTGTCCTCGTCGCGCAGCACGATCACCGCATGCTGCCTCGAGGCATATGTCGCGGAGTCGATCTGTTTGAGCGCCGAGTCCTTCGCTTGCACCAGCGTGACCTCCCCCGGCTCGCCCGACGTGCTTTGCACCAGGAAATTGCTCTCCCGGTCGATCGAGCCGAAGCGTGCCTGCTTGATCTTCAGCAGCGTGTTGGCGATCTCCGTCACCGCCTGCGTGTTGCGAAAGTTGGCATGCAGCACCTGCAGCTGCTGGCGCTGTGCGGCGTCGCCGGCCAGCCCCTGCCAGAACAGCGCCTTCACGGCCGCCCAGGAGAAAAAATTCGGATGCACGATCTGGTTCGAGTCACCGCACAACAGGAACTGTCCTGGCGCCTTCAGACAGGCCAGCACCAGCGCCAACTGCACGCCGGTCAGGTCCTGCACCTCGTCGATCACGATGAAGTCATAGGCCGGTTGCGCCAGCCCGCGCCAGTCGTGTGCGACCAGGTTCAGATCGAACTGTCCGGTCTCGACCAGCCACTGCCGGTAGCGGCCGAACAGCGCATGCACCGCCTCGCGCGCTTCCGGCGCAAGCAGGCTCTGGCGTGGGCCCAGCGCCAGATAGTCGGGCAGCGCAAGCGGCCCCGTCGGCTGGGCGCCGATGACGCCGCGAAACTCCTCGAACAGCGCATGCGCGTCGAGTTCGCCGAGCGCTTTGGCAGCCTGCCGGTGGCGTTCGTACCAACCGCCGAACGCCTGGAAAGTCACCTCGCGGCCCGGTGGCACGTGCAGGGTCTCCAGAAACTCCCGGTAGCTCAGGAAGTCGGCTTCCTGTGCCGGGTTTTCATACCCATGCGCGTCATACAGCGCGCGCGCCGACTGCGCCAGATAGGCCGACTGCGTGACGTAGAGCACCCGGCCTTCCGCCTCGCGCAGCCTGGCCAACGTGACGGCCGTCTTGCCGGACCCGGCCGAGCCGACCAGCACCACCGGCGCGGGCAGGCGTCGCACCGCTTCCTGCGCATCGTCGAACTGCATCGGCTTGTCGAGCAACTCGAAGTCGACACGGGTCGTATGCAGCCAGCGCAGCGGCACCGTTTCGCTCGCGGGCAGGGCTTGCGGGTCGACCCCGGAATCGCGTTCGAGCTTGCTTTCATCGATCGGCGCGCCGCGCAGAAAGCGCGAACGGTCGTACGCATGGTTCTCGATCACTTCGAGCGCCAGGCACACCGTCTCGCCACCGTGGCGAGCGAACTGAAGCAGCAGCCGGTTGCTGCCGCCAAGCCTGGCGCGGTAGTAGTTGCCGGCATGTAGCTTCTTCACATCGGCGCTCTTGAAGTCGCCCGCCTCGATCGCGGCGCGCACCTTGGCAAAGGCCGGCTTGACGCGGCGCAGATCGAGATCCTGGTATTTGAGAAATCGCATGGGTCGGCCTCGGACGATCGGGTCGAATGGTTGCTTGTCGGGCGGGATGCAGCGTGCGTGCCTGCTTCGTTGTCACTGTAATGGTTGGCGGGACGCACTAAAGTCAAGTCGCGCACGAGCCGAGCGCTGTGATCGATTCGAACAATGAGAGTGACGCGCCATGACTTCTTCCTCCTCTTACCTGCTGGCCTTCGACCAGGGCACCTCCAGCTCGCGCAGCATCGTGTTCGACGAACGTGCCCGCATCGTCGGAGCCGCGCAGCGCGAACTGCCCCAGATCTATCCGCAGCCCGGCTGGGTCGAGCACGATCCGCGGCAGATCTGGCAGACGCAACTGGACACCGCGCGTGAAGCGCTCACCAACGCCGGCATCAAGGCCGATGCCGTGGCCGCCGTCGGCATCACGAACCAGCGCGAGACCACCGTGCTGTGGAACCGTAAGACCGGCCAGCCCGTACACCACGCGATCGTCTGGCAGGACCGCCGCGCCGAGCCACTGTGCGCTGAGTTGCGCGCGGCCGGCCATGCGGAATCGATCGCCGACAAGACCGGCCTCGTGGTCGATGCTTACTTCTCGGCCACCAAACTGCGCTGGCTGCTGGACAACGTGCCAGGCGCACGCGTGCAGGCCGAGCGCGGCGAACTTGCGTTTGGCACGGTGGACAGCTGGCTGATCTGGCAGCTGACGAAAGGCGCCGTGCACGCGACCGACGTGACGAATGCGGCGCGCACGATGCTGTTCAATGTGCGCACCAATGAATGGGATGCCGAGCTGCTGCAGTTGCTCGACATCTCGCCGTCGCTGATGCCGAAGGTGCTGCCGTCCAGCGCACATTTCGGCGCGATCGATGCGAACCTGCTCGGCCATGCAATCCCGATCGGCGGCGTGGCTGGCGACCAGCAGGCCGCACTGTTCGGCCAGGCTTGCTTCGCACCCGGCATCGCCAAGAATACCTACGGCACCGGCTGCTTCATGCTGACGCATACTGGCAAACGCTTTCAACGCAGCGCCAACGGCCTGCTCACGACCAGTGCCGCGCAAACGACCAATGCCCGGCCTGAATACGCGCTCGAAGGCGGCGTGTTCGTTGGCGGCGCGGTGGTTCAGTGGTTGCGCGACGGCCTGCGCGCCATCTCCGCCAGCAATGAAGTCGAAGCGCTCGCAGCCAGCGTGCCAGATGCGGGCGGTGTGATGCTGGTGCCCGCGTTTACTGGCCTGGGCGCCCCGTACTGGAAGCCCGATGCGCGCGGCACCATCACGGGCCTGACACGCGGGAGTTCGGTCGCGCATATTGCCCGCGCGGCGCTTGACAGCATTGCATATCAAAGCGCGGCGCTGTTGACCGCGATGAACCTCGACGTGGCCGCGTCCGGTGCTACACCTGCCGCTGAAATGCGGGTGGATGGCGGCGCCGTCGTGAACGACTTGTTGATGCAGTTTCAGGCCGACCTGCTCGGCATTCCAGTCTTGCGCCCGGTTGTGACGGAAACGACCGCTTTGGGCGCCGCCTGGCTGGCCGGCCTTTCGCATGGTGTCTACGCAAGCATCGACGAACTGTCCGCGCTGTGGAAGCCACAACGGCAGTTCGAACCGGGTTGCTCGCGCGACCATGCAGCCGAGCTGATGGCGCGTTGGGAACGGGCGGTGCGGCAGGCAACGGCGGATTAGCTTCATCGCCCCCCGTTTTTCCGTCGCAGTGCGTGGCCTTTGGTTGGGCAAAACCCAGGGGTTGCATCGAGGTTGCTCTGATAGCATGACCGACCTTCCGAAAGCCGCCTCTCGATGGTTGCCTTTATCCTGCGTCGACTGATCCAGGCCGCGATCGTGATGATCGTCGTGGCCTTGATCGCGTTCCTGTTGTTTCAGTACGTGGGCGACCCCGTGGTGTTTCTGCTGGGGCAAGACGCCAGGCCTGAGCAGATTCGTGCGTTGCGTGCCGATCTCGGCCTCGACCGATCATTCGTGGTGCAGTTCTGGCACTTTCTGGTGAACGCGGTGCAAGGCGAATTCGGGCTCAGCTTGCGCCAGGGCGCCAAGGTGTCGCGGCTGCTGGCCGAACGCTTTCCAGCCACGTTCGAACTGTCGCTGGTGGCGGCCATCATGGCGCTGGCGCTCGGCATTCCCATGGGCGTTTACGCGGCCCTGCGCCGCGGCAGCTTCATAAGTCAGGCATTCATGACCTTGTCGCTGCTGGGTGTGTCGTTGCCGACTTTCTTGATCGGCATCCTGCTGATCCTGGTGTTCGCCGTGCAGCTTGGCTGGTTCCCCAGCTTCGGCCGCGGCGCCGTGGTGAATGTGGGCTGGTGGAGCAGTGGCTTGGCGACCGCCGACGGCTGGCACCACATCGTGCTGCCGGCCGTCACGCTGGCGGTGTTTCAGCTCACGCTCATCATGCGGCTGGTGCGCGCGGAAATGCTGGAGGTGCTGCGCACCGACTACATCAAGTTCGCGCGTGCACGGGGGCTCTCCGACCGAGCCATCCACTTCGGCCATGCGCTCAAGAACACGCTGGTGCCGGTCATCACCATCACCGGACTGCAGCTGGGCTCGCTGATCGCTTTTGCGATCATCACGGAGACGGTGTTCCAGTGGCCCGGCATGGGCTTGCTGTTCATTCAGGCCGTGACGTTCGCCGACATCCCGGTGATGGCCGCCTATCTGTGCCTGATCGCGCTGATCTTCGTGGTGATCAACCTGGTGGTTGACTTGCTCTATTTCGTCGTCGACCCGCGCCTGCGGGCCAGAACGGCTGGGGGACATTGACATGCAGGCTGAGTTGAATCCATTGCGCTATCGCGCCAATGGCCGCGCGTTCGCGGCGATTGCGCAGTTCCACCCCGAACTCACCGCGTTCCGGCGCGATCTGCATGCGCATCCCGAGCTGGGTTTCGAAGAGGTCTACACCGCCGCCCGCGTGGCCGAGGGCTTGCGGGCCTGCGGCGTGGACGAGATCCACACCGCCATCGGCAAGACCGGCGTGGTGGCGCTGGTGCGGGGCCGCAGCACGGCCAGTGGCCGTCTGGTGGGTCTGCGTGCTGACATGGATGCGCTGGCGCTTGCCGAATCCAACGACTTCGAATGGAAGTCCTGTCAGCCTGGCCGGATGCACGGTTGCGGCCACGACGGACACACCACCATGCTGATGGGCGCCGCGCGCTACCTGGCTGCCACGCGCGACTTCGACGGCACCGCGGTGCTGGTGTTCCAGCCGGGCGAGGAAGGCTATGCCGGCGCGAAGGCGATGATCGAAGACGGCCTGTTCGACCGCTTCCCGGTCGAGTCCATCTACGCCATGCACAACGCGCCGGGTATGGCGCCCGGAACCGTCGGCACGAATCGGGGCGCCATGATGGCGGCGGCCGATCGCATCACCATCGAGATCGCAGGCCGCGGTGGCCACGGCGCGCATGCGTATCAGGCGGTCGATTCGGTGCTGGTTGCTGCCCACATCATCACTGCCGTGCAGAGCATCACAGCGCGCAACGTGCGCGCGCTGGACAGTGCCGTCATCAGCATCTGCTCGATGCAAGCGGGCGACCCCGGCGCCATGAGCGTGCTCCCGGCCCGCGCCACGTTGGTCGGCACGGTGCGTACGTTCAGCGCGGCAGTGCAAGACCTGGTGGAGCGGCGGTTGCACGAACTGTGCGGGGCTGTCGCGCAGGGCTTCGGCGCCACGGCCACGGTGCATTACGAGCGCGTCTATCCGGCCACCATCAACAGCGCAGCGGAAGCCGACTTCGCCGCCGGCGTGGCCGCTGCGCTGGTCGGCGAAGACCACGTGGTGCGCGACATGGAACCCAGCATGGGCGCCGAGGACTTCTCGTTCATGCTGCAGGCCCGCCCGGGCGCCTACCTGCGGCTGGGTCAGGGCCACCCCGGCGGTAGTGGCAGCACCCCGTTGCACAACAACCGCTACGACTTCAACGACGAGGTGCTGCCACTCGGCGCGGCGCTGTTCGCCGGGCTGGTCGAACGGTCTCTGCCACTCGGTGTCGGTGCAGCTGCCGGTGCAGTGGTCGCTTGACGCAGCTGCGGCGGCCACTTCTCATTTTTGTTCGTTGTCGTTTTCCCCCCTCCAGAAAGCTCCCGATGAAATTCAAGCGAAATGTGCTCGCCACGCGCCTCCTGATTGCGCTGGCAGCTACCGTTTCCGTAGCATCCGCTCAAGCCCAGACCATCCGCGTCGCTGACCAGGGCGATGCGTTGTCGATGGACCCGCATTCGCTCAACGAGTCGCTGCAGCTCAGCGTCACCGGCAACGTCTACGAGCCGCTGGCCGGGCGCAACAAGGACCTGAGCCTGGCGCCGATGCTGGCAACCAGCTGGAAGCAGACCTCGCCCACGGTGTGGCGATTCGAACTGCGCCGCGATGTGAAGTTTCATGACGGCACGCCGTTCACCGCGGACGACGTGTTGTTCAGCCTGGCGCGCGCTGCAGGCGAAGGCTCCGACATGAAGACCAACACCAGCGACATCAAGGAAGTCCGCAAGGTCGACGACTTCACGGTCGACATCGAAACCAAGACGCCGTTTCCGATCCTGCCGGATGTGCTGTCGCTGACCTACATCCTCAGCAAAAAATGGGCGGAAACCAATCAGGCAACGCGCCCGGTGGACCGCCGCAAAGGGATTGAGAACGCCGCATCCTTCAGCACCAACGGCACCGGCCCGTTCATGGTGCGCGAGCGCCAACCCAACGTGCGCACCGTGTTCGTGCGCAACCCGAACTACTGGGGCAAGATCGAAGGCAACGTGCAAGAGGTGGTCTTCACGCCGATCTCCAACGACGCCACGCGCGTGGCCGCGCTGCTGTCCGGCGAAGTCGACGTGATGGAGCCGATTCCCGTGCAGGACATCGCGCGGGTGAATGCCAGCGACAAAGCGCGTGCCATGACCGGGCCGGAGCTGCGCACCATCTTTTTGGGCATGGACCAGAAGCGCGACGAGCTGCAGTTCTCCAACGTCAAGGGCAAGAACCCGTTCAAGGACAAGCGCGTGCGACAGGCCTTCTATCAGGCGATCGACATCACAGGCATCCAGCGCACCGTGATGCGCGGTGCGTCGTCACCGACGGCCTTGCTGATCGGCCCGGGCATCAACGGCTTCTCGGCCGACCAGAACAAGCGGCTGCCTTACGACGTGGAAGGTGCCAAGAAACTGATGGCCGAAGCGGGCTATCCGCAGGGCTTCGAGGTGGCAATGAACTGCCCGAACGACCGCTATGTGAACGACGCCAACATCTGCCAGGCAGTCAGCGCGAACCTGTCGCGCATCGGCGTCAAGATCAACCTGCAGGCGGAGACCAAAGGCACTTACTTCCCGAAGATCCTGCGGCGCGACACGAGCTTCTACATGCTCGGCTGGACCCCCACCACGTACGACGCCCACAATGCCCTGAACGCGCTTACCGCGTGCCCGACGGACGCCGGGGCCGGCCAGTTCAACCTGGGCGCCTACTGCAACCCCGAACTCGACAAGCTGACGCAGGCGATCCAGTCGGAGACCGACAAGACGAAGCGCGACGCGCTGATCAAGCAGGCCTTCGACATCCACAATGCCGACATCGGCCACCTGCCGCTGCACCAGCAGGCGCTGGCCTGGGGTGTGGCCAAGAACGTCACGCTCACGCAACTGCCGGACAACTACATGCACTTCAAGTGGATGAGCATCAAGAAGTGATGACCGGCTGATCCGTCAGCTGCAGATCCAGCACGGCGCCCATCGCCCAGCGGCGGCGCCTTCCTTCCTTCCACCCCGGCTTGCCATAAAAAATGAACACACTCGCACGGTGGGCGGACAGCGACATCGGCTACAGCTTTCGCACCTCGCCGGTCGCGATCTTGGCCGCCGTCATAGCATTCGTCTGCGTGTTCTGCGCGCTGTTTGCAGGTTGGGTGGCGCCCCACAATCCGTTCGATCTGACCACGCTCGAGTTGATGGACGCGCGCTTGCCACCGGCCTGGCTGGAAGGCGGCACGTCGAAGTTCCTGCTGGGCACCGATGACCAGGGGCGCGACATCCTATCGGCACTCATCTATGGCGCCCGCATTTCGCTGATCGTGGGCATCGCGTCGGTGATCTTGTCGATGGCGGTCGGCGTGTCGCTCGGCCTGCTGGCGGGTTTTCGCAGCGGCTGGGTGGATGCGGCGCTGATGCGCCTGTGCGACGTGATGCTGTCGTTCCCGGCGATCCTGATCGCGTTGCTGATCGCAGGCGTCGGCCGGGCCGTTTTCCCGAATGCACACGAGGGCCTGGCGTTCGGCGTGCTCATCCTGTCGATCTCGCTGACCGGCTGGGTGCAATACGCGCGCACCGTGCGGGGCTCGACGCTGGTCGAGCGCAACAAGGAATACGTGCAGGCGGCGCGCGTGACCGGCGTTGCGCCGCTGCGCATCATGCGCCGCCACGTGCTGCCCAACGTGCTCGGGCCGGTGCTGGTGCTGGCCACCATCCAGGTCGCCACCGCCATCATCACCGAGGCCACGCTGTCGTTCCTGGGCGTGGGCGCGCCGCCCACCTCGCCGTCGCTCGGCACGCTGATCCGCGTGGGCAACGACTACCTGTTTTCGGGCGAGTGGTGGATCACCGTGTTCCCCGGTCTGACGCTGGTGCTGATCGCGCTGAGCGTGAACCTGCTGGGCGACTGGCTGCGCGATGCGCTCAACCCGCGGCTGCGCTGACGCAAAGCGTCGTTTTAAAGGAAAACAGGGATGAGGCGCTCGTCCAGTCTGCGCATATAGCTATGAAAATCATAGTAATGGCAACCTGCAAGGCAACGTCACCTCCACCGATCGGCACCCATGTCCCTGCTTGAGATCCGCAACCTCGTGGTCGAATTCCCGCACCGGCGCGGCACGTTGCGGGCGCTCGACGACATCTCGTTGTCGATCGCGCCCGGCGAGATCCTCGGCGTGGTCGGTGAGTCGGGCGCTGGCAAATCGCTGACCGGCGCGGCGATCATCGGGCTGCTGGAGCCGCCGGGCCGCGTGGCAAGCGGCCAGATCCTGCTGCAGGGCGAACGCATCGACAACTTAAGCAACGCCGCCATGCGCAAAATTCGCGGTCGGCGCATCGGCGCGATTTTTCAAGATCCGCTGACGTCGCTGAATCCGCTCTACACCGTCGGCCGGCAGTTGACCGAAACGATTCAAGCGCATCTGCCAGTGAATGCCGCCGAGGCGCGGCGCCGCGCCGTCGCGTTGCTGCAGGACACCGGCATCCCCGCGGCCGACCAGCGCATCGACCACTACCCGCACCAGTTCTCCGGCGGCATGCGCCAGCGTGTGGTGATCGCGCTGGCGCTGGCCGCCGAGCCGCAGCTGATCGTGGCCGACGAGCCCACCACCGCGCTCGATGTGTCGATCCAGGCGCAGATCATCCAGTTGTTGAAAAAGGTCTGTAAAGACCGCGGCGCCGCGGTCATGCTGATCACGCACGACATGGGCGTGATCGCCGAGACCTGCGACCGCGTGGCCGTGCTGTACGCCGGGCGCGTGGCGGAGATCGGGCCGGTGCACGAAGTGATCAACCAGCCCGCGCATCCCTACACGGCCGGCCTGATGGCGGCCATCCCCGACATCACCGTGGACCGCGAACGGTTGCACCAGATCGACGGTGCCATGCCGCGACTGAACGCGATTCCCACTGGCTGCGCGTATCACCCGCGCTGCCCAAAGCGCTTCGAGCGCTGCCTGTTCGAGCGCCCGGACCTGCTGAACGCCGGCGCCACGCGGGCGGCCTGCTGGCTGCACGACGACCCGGGCACGCGCAGCGCAGTCGTCGATCGGGCCCCAAGGGCCGCCGCATGACGCGCACGCCCCCCACGGCGCACGTCCCCGCCGGTGCCCTCATCAGCACTGACTGGTCCGGCCAGGACGCACCGCTCAACGTCGTGCCCGGCAGCGCCGGCACGCTGGTGCAGGCGCGTGACCTGGCCATGACCTTCGACGTGTCCCCGCCCTGGCTGAACCGGCTGCTGGAGCGCAAGCCCCGGCTGCTGCTGCACGCGGTGGACGGCGTGAGTTTCGACATCGAGCGGGGCAAGACGCTGGCGCTGGTCGGCGAGTCAGGCTGCGGCAAAAGCACCGTGGCGCGGTTGCTGGTGGGCCTGTATGCGCCCACGCGCGGTGGCCTGCAGTTCGACGGGCAGGACGCACATGCCGCCTTCAAGACGCCCGCCGGCCGCCAGCTGCGCCGACGCATCCAGATGATTTTCCAGGACCCGTACGCCAGCCTGAACCCGCGCTGGATCGTGGAGGACATCGTCGGCGAGCCCCTGAAGGAACACCGGCTCGTCACCGACAAAGCGGCGCTGAAACTACGCGTGGGCGAACTGCTTGAGTCGGTCGGCCTGTCGCCGCTCGACATGGTGAAGTACCCGCACCAATTCTCCGGCGGCCAGCGCCAGCGCGTCTCGATCGCGCGCGCGCTGGCCACCGAGCCCGAATTTCTGGTCTGTGACGAGCCGACGTCGGCGCTCGACGTCAGCGTGCAGGCGCAGGTGCTCAACATCATGAAGGAGCTGCAGACCCGGCAGGGCCTGACCTACCTGTTCATCTCGCACAACCTGGCCGTGGTGCGCCATGTGAGCGACCACGTCGGCGTGATGTACCTGGGCCGGCTCGTCGAGCTGGCCGACAAGCACACGCTGTTCGCCCGCCCGCGCCATCCCTACACGCGCATGCTGCTCGACGCCATCCCCAAGATGCACGACACCGGCCGCGCACGCACGCCGGTTCAGGGCGAAGTGCCCAACCCACTGAACCCGCCGACCGGCTGCGCGTTTCATCCGCGCTGCCCGCACGCCAACGACCGTTGCCGCACCGAGCGGCCGCTGCTGCTGGCAATCGACGGCGTGCGCGTGGCTTGCCACGGCATCGAGGAACGGCGCATTGCGATGGTGGAGCGGGACGTTGCCTTTGTTGGCGTGTAGCGGGCTTGCCAGCGCGACATGCCGGCCGTTGTTTGCATCCCGGCTCCAGCCCAGTTGATCCATTAACTCCGCTGACACCAGCTTGCAGCAACGCCGGCCTGTTCCAATCAGAGCGCTCGGCCGGGATCGACCCCCGAGCGGTCGGCTGCACCCCGAAGCAAAGCGCGCTCGCCTGAGCGGCTCGGGTCCAGCTTGACCAGTGCGACGCGGTGGCTGCGCGGATCGGGAAACGGCGTGCAGGTCGCTCCGCTCTGGATGAACTCGGCACACGGCTCAATCATTTGGACTCCCCCATCACTGCACCGCAGCGTGGCCAACTGCACGGCGCACCAGGAACCCGCAGTGCAGCTGGCCACGTTGGCGTAAGGCCGGCCCTATCTCGGCATACTCGCTGCTTTGGTTGCGGCGGCCCGGATGCGGGCCGCATCCACCGCACGGTGCGCTACTGCTGCGCCTGTCTATGCAAGAAAGTGTTTGATGAAGATGCCGTTCAATGGCCGCTCCTGGTTGTCCGGGCTGGTGGGGGCCGCTTTGGTGATGACAGCCGCCGGCGCGCACGCCGATGCGGTGACCGATTGGGACCGCCTGACGTTCGAGACCATGCATGCGGACGACTGGAACCCGTTTTTGCAGGGGCGGGACGCCGCGCTCGTGCATGTGGCGATGTTCGAGGCAATCAACTCGATCGAGCGCAGCGCACGGCCTTATTCGCAGCGCATCCCGTCCAAGCCGGGTGCCTCGATGGAGGCCGCAGCCGCCACGGCCGCGCACCGCGTGCTGCTGGGGCTCTACCCGTCGCAACAAGTCATGCTCGACGCCGCGTTGGCCAAGTCGCTGGCCGAAATCAAGTCAGCTCAAGCGCGTGACGACGGCATCGCAGTGGGCGAGATCGCCGCGCGGCAGATGCTGGCTTGGCGCGCCGACGACGGCATCAACGATTTCCTGCCGTATCGGCCGCCGCACGTCCCGGGCGCCTGGGTGCCGCAGGATGGATCGACGGCGTTCGGCGTCAATCTGCCGATGGTGCCGCCGTGGGTCATCCGGGACGCTGCGCAGTTTCGCCCTGCACCGCCACCCGCTTATGCCAGCGCGCAGTTCAAGCAGGACTATCTGGAAGTGTTCGCCATTGGCGGCGTGGACAGCGCGACGCGCACGCCCGAGCAGACCTTGGTCGCCCAGTTCTGGACCGACAGCGGCCCGAAACTCTGGAGCTCGGTAGCCAGGCAGTTGTCGGCTGCTTACGGCTTGACCTTTGCCCAGAACGCGAAACTGTTCGCTCAGTTGCACATGGCGCTGGCCGATTCATCCATTGCCTGCTTCGATGCGAAGTACACGTATGACATCTGGCGACCGGTCGGCGCGATTCCCACCGGCGCTGGCCAAGCCCATCTGCCGGCTCAGGCCGACTGGAAACCCGCCATTCCGACGCTGCAGCTCCCCGCGCAGCCAAGCTGGATACCGGTGATTCCGACGCCGCAGTTTCCGGCCTATCCATCGGCGCACGGCTGCTCTGCGGGTGCGGCTGCGGCCGTGCTCAAGTCGGAGTTTGGTGATACTGAATTTCCGGTCACGGTTACGCTCAGGAGCGTGGCAACCGGCGACGTCGAACGCCGCTATCACCGGCTCAGCGAAATCGAAGCCGACGTGTTCAACGCGCGCATCTGGGGCGGCATCCACTGGCGCTTCGATCAAACCGTCGGCAGCGAGCTTGGCTATCGGGTCGGCAACTTCGTCGTCGCCAATGCGTTGCAGCCGGCTTTGTGATTGCTGTTCGGATGCGCTGCAGTGCTCAACGATGGATTGGTTCTGTTTCGATAGGGGAAAGGAACGCGATTGCCTCAAGACCGGCCCGAATGGCTGCGATATACCAACGTCGCCATCAAAGCAACACACCATTCGATGATCGATGACCGCTGCGGCGCCTCGCATCCCATCAGCCGCCGGCGCTGGCTTGCGACCGCTGTGGCTGGGGTGGCGTCTGTTGCCGGGTGCACCGGCCACGCGGCGGTTGGCGCACTGACGCGGCAGCACGCGGCCCTTCGCTTGCTCGGCAGCGCCACGCTGGCCTATCGTCGGCAGTTCAGGGACACGACGGTTGGCGGCTTGTCGGGCATCGACTACGACCCGGTGGACGACCTCTGGTATGCGATCAGCGACGCCGATGCACCGGCGCGCTTCTACACGCTGCGCATCGCGCTGAACGCACATGGCATCGGTGAGCCCCAGCTGCAAGACGTGGTCACGATGAAGCAGGCCGACGGCACGCCGTATCTGCGCCGCGGCCCGGGCCAGTTGCAGGCCGACCCGGAGAGCATCCGCCTGCGGCCAGACACGCGCACCCTGCTGTGGACGAGCGAAGGCAATCGACACCGCGGTGTCGATCCATTCGTGCGCGAGATGACGCTGGACGGCCGGCATCTGCGCGAGCTGCAACTGCCCACGATGTTTGCGATGCACCCCGACGAGCAGCGCGGGCCGCGCCACAACGGCGCGTTCGAAGGCCTCGCGTTGACGCCGGATGGCCGCAGCGCCTGGGTCGCCATGGAGCACCCGCTGCTGCAGGACGGCCCCGCGTCCAGCGTGGAAGCCGCCGGTGCGCCGTGCCGCTTCACGCAGTTCGATCTCGCCTCCGGCCAAGCAGTGCGGCAGTTCGCGTACCGGCCGGAAAGCATCCGGCGGCTGCCGATCCCCGGCCTGGGCTTTGCTGACAACGGCGTGTCGGAGATTTTGATGATCGATGCGTACCGCATGCTGGTGCTGGAGCGCGGCTTTTCGCTGGGCGCAGGCGTGTCCCTGCGTCTGTTTGTGGTCGACGTGCGGCAGCCTGAGGACACGCTCGGGCTGCCGACCCTGCGCACGACCCGATCGGTCGAGGTCGCACGCAAGACGCTGGTTGCCGACTTCGACCAGTTGGGCCTGCCGCGGCTCGACAACACCGAAGGCATGGCGTGGGGGCCACCACTGCCTGCCGCGCGCGTTGCCGGCACCGACGCTGCGCCGCAACGCACCCTGCTGTTCGTCAGCGACGACAATTTCAACCCGCTGCAGATCACGCAGTTCGCTGCGTTCGCGTGGCACGATCCGGCGTCCGCCGTTTCTCCACCCACCACTTCCTTGCTGTCTCCAAAGAAAGCTTGAACCCCATGAGCGACACCGCAGCAGCCAACGATCTCCCGCCGATCGCGTTCATCGGCGGCGGCAACATGGCCGCGGCCATCATCGGCGGCTTGATCGCCGATGGCCTGGCCAGCGCCGACATTCATGTGGTCGAGCCCGCAGCCGACGCGCGCCAGCGACTGCTCACGCACCACGGGGTGACGGCGCAAGCCGCACCGGGTGCATTTCTGGAGCGCGCCGAAATCGTGGTCTGGGCCGTGAAGCCGCAAGTATTCGCTGAAGCGGCAACGGCAAGCGCACCGTACACCGCTCGTGCGTTGCACCTGAGCATCGCCGCCGGCATCCGCACCAGCAGCATTGCGCAGTGGCTGTCCAGCGAGCGCGTGGTGCGTGCGATGCCCAACACGCCGGCGCTGGTCGGCCTGGGCATGACCGGCCTGTTCGCGCGCAACGGCGCCAGCGACGCCGACCGGGCGCTGGCCGAGCAGGTGATCGCAGGCACCGGCCAGCACGTCTGGGTCGACGAGGAAGCGCAGCTCGACGCGGTGACCGCACTGTCTGGCTCCGGCCCGGCTTACGTGTTCTATTTTCTGGAAACGATGGTTGCGGCCGGCCAGCAGATGGGTTTGTCGCAGGAGCAGGCCCACATGCTTGCCGTCGGAACTTTCGTGGGGGCGTCCGAGCTTGCGCGGGCTTCGACCGAATCACCGGAGCAATTGCGCAGCCGCGTGACGTCCAAGGGCGGCACCACGTACGCCGCGATCACGCGGCTGGAAGCAGCCGGCGTGAAGGGCCAGTTCATCGCCGCGATGCAGGCGGCGCGGCACCGCGCGAGGGAACTGGGGGACGAGTTCGGGGCAGGCTGAGCGAACGCCGTTCGGCGAGTTCATCAACAACGCAGCGGACGAGTTGCCCCGGTCAGTGCAAGCGCAGTGGGTTTGTCAAAAACTCAGCCAAAAAGGCTACAACCGCAAGATTTGCGTCCATGGCATGCTATTTTTTGGATAGCACCTGAAGTCACGGCGAGCGTTCCTCGCCGGCGCCCGCCTGAGGCGCTGTCTGTGTATCCCTCGGTCAGTGCAGCGTTCCCCAACGCGCTACCGCCGGCTCCGCCATGGCCCAATGCCAGCCCTGGTCGCCGCGGCAGGCGGTGGTCAAGTATTGCTGCGGTGGTTTCGCATCGGCCGGCTTCGTGTCTTCTTCGTCTTCCACCGTGAACAGCGCCTCCCTGCATTCGGCCAGCGCGCTGGAGAACGCGCGCAACACGCGCACGCGGCCCTGGCTGTCTTGATAAGGCACGACGTGGCGCACCTGCCAGGGGCCCTCGGTGCCGACATCGAGCGCGCCGATCTGCTCGGCAATGCGCTCCTGCTCCGCACGATGCCAGTAGCGGTCGAATTTCTTCTGCGCTGCGTCGACCACGGTTTTCACGCCGATCGCAACCGCGATGCCCACGCCCGGATTGCCGCTCGCGGTGCCGGATGCAGCGCCTGCGACTGCGCCGGTGATGCCGCCCAGCGCATTGCAGCCCGACAGCACCGCAGCAGCCAACACAGCAGCCGTCAGTACCGCCGTCAGGCGCTGCGGTGCACAGCTGCCGCGACCGCGGTTGCTGCCCCTCATTGCAAGGATCCCCAGCGACCAGTGGCCGGCTCGGCGGCTGCCCACTGCCAGCCCGCGTTGCTGTCTTTGCAGATCGACGCCACATAAAAGCGGCTCTGCAAGACCGGCTCGGTCGGTTGCTTGGTGGCATCGCCGCCCGCGTTGCCTTCGCTGGTCAGGTCGATCGAGAACACGATCTCCTTGCAGTCCAGCACCCCACTGGCAATCACGCGGCTGACCGTGACACGGCCGGCTTCTTCCGGCTCCAGCGGCAACGACAACGTGCTTTGCCAACGTGCGATCTCGCCGACCGCAAGCGGCCCGGCAACCTGCGCAATCTGCGTCTGCGCTTCGGTATGCACCTTGCGCTGGCCGTACTGGATGAACGTGCGCATACCGGCCTGCACGCCGATGCCGATGCCGGCCGCCACGCCCGCGTCGTTGGTGATCGCACTGGCCACGCCACCGCCCGCGATACCGGCCACGGCCGAGCCGGTCTCGGTCAGCAGCGAACTACAGCCAGTCGCCGCAACTGCCATCAAACTCAGCGATGCAATGACTCGGAATCCCATCATGGACATGTCTTCTTTCTTTTCGATTGCGCGAACGATTGGCATGGGCCTGATGCGGTTCATGATAGGAGCCCTGTGCGCGATATCGCGCCAGGCCCGTGCTTACGCAACCTTGAAATTGGCCGTCAGCATAATTTAACAACGATGCCAGCCGGACAAGAATTGACGGATTCACCGGGGGCCAGGAGCGACATCATGGCATTGCCTCATCTGAAGTCCGGTCAAGTCGCCGACCTCAAGCCGTTTGGCTCGGCGCTTGCGCAGAGCCGATCGCACGCGCTGTTCAAGTCCGCCGATCTGGAAGTTGCGCGACTGGTGTTGCACGCTGGCGAAGGATTGCCGCCGCATTCGGTGGCCGGTGAGATCACGGTGCAGTGCATCGAAGGGCGCGTCGCCTTCCACTGTGATGCCGGCTTGCAGGAACTGCAGGCGGGCCAGTTGATTCATCTGCGCGGCGAAGAGACGCACGCGCTGCGCGCGCTCGAGGATTCTTCGCTGTTGCTGACGATTGCACTCAAGCACGAGGCGGACAGCGGCCCGAAGCTTTAGCCACCTCGTGTGGTCGGCCTCGCGTCAGGTCGCGACCAGCCGCCGCAACCAATCGAGCAGCACGGTGGGCAGCCGCTCAGGCCGCTGCAACAGCGCATAGTGGTACGGGCCGAACACTGCGGGCAGGTAGCTCGCGGCCTGCCGGTCGACGGTCAGGCAAAACGGAGCGATGCCCTGCAGCCGTGCTTCGACGACGGCCTGGCGCAGGTCCTCGACGCCGTAGCGCCCTTCGTAGGCATCGCTGTCATTGGGCTTGCCGTCTGACAGGAGCAGCAGCAGCCGATGCTCGGCGGGCTGCGCGCTCAGCAGTGCGGTGGCATGCCGCAGCGCGGCGCCAGCGCGCGTGTAGCGCTCCGGCTCAAGCCCTGCGATTCGCCGCGCCACCGTGTCGTCAAAACGCTCTGAGAACGCCTTGACGCTGCGCACCACGACGCGCTGCGGCCCCTCGCCTGAGAACGCCTGCACGCTGTACGGCGCGCGCATCCCATCCAGCGCGTTGCAGACCAGCAGCAGCGCCTCGCGTTCGACATCGACGATGCGCTGGCCAGCGGCGATCTGGCTGTCGGTCGATCCACTCACATCGACCAGCAGCAGCACCGCCAGATCCCGCCGGCTGCGCCGCTCGCTCTCATAGAGCCGTTGATCCAGCGGCAGGCCGGCGTCGAACTGCGCGCGTGCTTCGACATAAGCCGCCAGGTCGATCGCATCACCATCCAGTTGCCGCCGCAATCGGACACGCTGCGCGCGCAACAGCTCGAAGCGACGCCGGATCTCATGCAGCATGCCGTGCCGGGCCGCCAGCGTGTCATCGACCCATTGCATCGGACCCAGTGCGGCTGGCAGCAACCAGACGGTCGCGCCGGGCTCGCGGTAGGCCTGCGCGCGCCAGTCCCATTCGGGATAGTCCAGACGTTGCGGTGCGTCCGCAGGCGCTGCTACCGCGGCCGTCGTGTTGCGCGGCGCCACGCGGCGTTCGGGCGGATCGTCGGACAGCAGCACTTCCTTGGGTGCGCCCGGCGTCGAGACCAGCCGCGCCTCGGGCAATTCGGACAGCGCGTCCGCAAAGTCGTCGGCAGCGGTCTCCGCATCCTGATCGGTCGGTCGCTGCAGGCCCATCGGATCTTCGGCTTTCTCATGCGGCGCGGCGGTCTGGACCATCCAAGCGCCCGGACTTTGGTCCTGTTCCTCGCCGTCGGCAGGTTCGCGTACGTCGGGGCGGCGGACCAGACGCGCGCTGCGGGGTGCCACAAGGTCTTCGTCGCCGGCGAGACCGGTGGTACCCACCGATGTGGCATGCGCACTGGTGCGGTCCACACCGATGCGCAAGTCGCCACTCCATTGATCGCGCCAGAGCCAGGGGCCGGCTACTTGCGCGGCCTGTGCTGCGTCGGGCCAGTCGTCGGCAACGGCCTGCGCCAGTGTGTACGCATGTACCGATGTGTGAAGGTGGAAGGAAGCCGCAAGGTCGCAGGTCGCCAAGTATTCCGTCAGTTCAAGGTGCTGGTTCAGCGCGCCGCCAAGCACGTGCCGAACCAGCCGCTCGAAGCGTTGTAGCCGCGCCGGGAACGCTTCCAGCGAGGGCCGTTGCGCGAACGATCCAACGCGAAGTTCCTGCAGCGCGTCGCGCATTCCGGGCAGCAGCCGAAGCAGCGCCTGATCAGCCGCATGCGCCTCAAACAGCAGGTGCAGGTCACGCACGAGCGGCGTGGCGTTGCCCAGCATCCGTCGGTGTTCAGCGGCGTCGCGGGCCGTGGTGTGCTCAGCGCCGCCGGCGCGGACCGCACGCATTGCTTGTCGCAACGCGAGCAGCCGCCAATGGGCAATCGCGGCCGATTCGCTCAACGCGCCATCGAACGTTGGCGGCAACCAGATATGCCCGCCGTCGGTCGCAGCGATCGCGGCCCGCCAATACGGCGCCCGTTCGCGCGGCTTCTGCAGCAGCCGTGCGAGCACCGTCGGCGGCGCGGGCGGCTGCGCAGCACGGATCGCAAAACTGCGGCCGAACACCGCCGTGATCAGCAGGTCAATCCGCGGAGCCACATCGGCAAGGCGCAGTGGCGCTGGCTGCTGCTTGCCGGACGCGGCACGCCGGCGCTGCCAGAGGCCACGCGCGAAGATCGTTGCGTGGCGCGCTGCGTCGGTGATGACGTCTTCGGCTTCGGCCAACTTGCGCGACTCGGGTCTACTGCCTATACGAAGGTCGCATCGACCAGGTCGCGCATCGCGGCAAGCAGCGTCGGCTCGTCCGACAGCGGCGCGACGATGGCGACGACGCAGGCGGTCTTCTCGTCGATCCCGCTGGCGATCAGGCGCGCTGCAGCAATCAACAGCCGTGTGCTGGGGACTTCAGCCAGGCCACGGTCACGCAAGCTGCGCAGGCGCACGGCCAGTTCGACCAGGGCATGCGCGATCGGCGCCGCACATTGGCCTTCACGCACGACGATTTGCGCCTCGCGCTCTGGCGGTGGAAAGTCGAAGTCGAGCGCGACGAAACGCTGGCGCGTGCTGGGCTTCAGGTCTTTCAGCATGCGCTGGTAACCAGGGTTGTAGGAAACCACCAGCTGAAAGCCTGCTGCCGCGCGCACCAGTTCACCGGTCTTGTCGATCGGCAGTTCGCGCCGGTGGTCGGCCAGCGGGTGCAGCACCACAATGGTGTCCTGACGCGCTTCGACCACTTCATCCAGGTAGAGGATCGCGCCTTCACGCACTGCGCGCGTCAGCGGACCGTCCTGCCACACGGTGCCGTCATGGCGGATCAGATAGCGGCCGATCAGGTCGCTGGCTGTCAGATCGTCATGGCAGGCGACGGTCACCAGTGGCCGCTGGAGCCGCCACGCCATGTGCTCGACAAAGCGCGTCTTGCCGCAGCCAGTTGGACCCTTCAGCAGCACCGCGAGGCCACGTGCATGGCATTGCTCGAAGATCACGACTTCGGCTGCGGTGGGCAGATACCAGGGCGGCGCTGCCGGGTTGTGGCCTCGATCGTCAATGTCCGGTGACGGGGCGGTCGCGACCGCATCCTGCGGTACGTGTATCGCCAATGGCGTTGGCGTGCTTGAGTCCTCGGTCGGGTGGCGCATCAGCTCGCCGTAGCGGGTCGCGAGGGCGGCCGCTGCGGCGGTAGCGGTTGCCGCACCGCGGCATCGTGTCCCCGTGCATGGAGCGTCGGGTCGTCGCTCACGACTTCAAGCCGCGGCGCATAGCGGAAGAAGTCGATGATGAAGAGCACGACACCTGCCGCAAAGATCGACGCCGTTGCGATCAACATCAGGAAGTGGACCTGGATCTTGAGCTGCGTATCGAGGTATCCGAGCCCCATGATCCGCTCGAGGTATACCTGACCAATGCCCGCGGTTGCAAATGACAGCGTCATGCCGAACATGCCGACGATCTGCAGCCAAAACGACCAGTAGCCGAGCGCTGTGCCTTCCTCGGGTTTT
>JBBPYC010000067.1:0-6213 GCA_038200275.1 Burkholderiales bacterium | reverse complement strand
GTCTCATCGGCCTCGGTGATGCCTTGCAGCGTTGTCGTTCGGTCTGCCTTGAGGCCGGTGAGAAAGCGATGGCGCCAGCGCAGCGCGGTGTTGCGATGCACCCCCAGCGTGGCCGCCGCCGGGCGAAGCGGCTGGGACGCGGCCAGTGCGCCGCTGAAACCGAGCCATTTTTCTTTCTTGCGCAACCGCGCCAGCGCCGTTCCTGTCAAGGCGTTGAAGGTGCGACGGCATACTTGGCAGCGATAGCGCTGCAGGCCGTTGACCTGACCATGCAGGGCCAGCTCCGCGCTCTGGCAGTGCGGACAGCAGCGCGGCTGGCTCGCGCTTTGCGACTCAATCACAGCGAGGCCTTGCGCCTGACCGTCTACCTCATCAATCCGCTTTTTGAGCAGTGCCCGCTGGCGCAGGGTCAGTCGAGATACCTCCTGCATCAATCCATTGAATGTCTCGGCGTTCACTGCAACCTCCTGGCGAGTCTGAGGTTCACTCTACGCCTTGGGCAGCGAAATTCCACATCTAACGGTGACATCGCCATCCGGATTGGTCTTCGTCACCTTGGGCTTTACCAATAGGGGATCTTTTGGCCAGCTACGGCAAGGCAACGGTCTCGGCCCTTGGCCCACTGTCGGCTGCATCGCGGATCCTCACTCCGACGTGATTGAACGGCACTTCAGCATCGCCACCGAAAGACGAAGTTTCCGGGGTTTCGCGGACTTCCTGTGCCACCGCGGCATATCCGCGGCTTAGCGTACTTTGCGATCCGTTTTCTGAGTGGTCCCCCTAGAGCCGACAGCCGCGCGGTCCGCGCAGCGCCGCGGGAACCAGGCCGACCGCTTCGTAATGCCGAATCGCCGACGCGCTCAAGCGCGTCCGTCGCGCCAGCACGTCGATGCTCAACGGCGGGTGGGTCACATCTTGATTCATCTTGTGCCTTGCATCTCAAGCGGCTTGAGACCGAGGACTGAGTTTACGGTGGTTGCGTGGCGCGCAGTCGCCGGGCTCGGCAACTGAAATCAGGTATCGTGTCGGGCTCCCGTCACCGCAGCCCTCACGAGAACAGGAGAATTTCCATGGATTCAATGTCGCTGAAAAACGAAATCGCGGTCGTGACCGGATCGGATTCCGGCATCGGGCAGGCCACGGCCATCGCTTTCGCCCGCGAAGGCGCCGATGTGGCCATAACGTATATGCATGACAGGGAAGGCGCCCAGCACACCGAGCGCGAGGTGCGCGCAGCGGGCAGGCGTGCCTATGTGGCGCAGCTGGACGTTCGCGACCCGCGGCGGGTTGCGAGCTGGTTCGACGAAATCCGCCAACACCTGGGGACTCCCACCATCCTGGTCAACGATGCCGGCATCGACGCGGCAGGCAAGCATGTGAAGGACATGAGCCTGGAGCACTGGGACGACATCATCCGCACCAATCTTTATGGGCCGTTCTATACCTGCCAGCAGTTCATCCGCGGCCTGGACGGGAGCGACAAGCATGGCTGCATCATCAACATCACCAGCGTACACCAGGAGATTCCACGCGCCGGAGCGGCCGGCTACGACGTTTCCAAGGGCGGCTTGCGCAATCTGACCACCACCCTTGCACTCGAGCTGGCCGAAAAGAACATCAACGTCAACAATATCGCACCGGGCATGGTGCTGACGTCGATGAATCAGTCGGCGCTCGACGATCCCAAAGTGCGGGAAAAGCAGGTGCAGTCGATACCGATGAAGCGTGCGGCCCGGCCCGAAGAAATTGCGGACGTGGCCGTCTTCCTGGCCGCGCCGCGCGCCCGCTACATCCACGGAACCACGATCTTCGTTGACGGTGCGCTCATGCTCTATCAGGGCCAGGGCGCTTAGGGCGACGCCAGTGCACAGCACCGAGAGCTTGCGAGTCATGGCTGTCAATGAACCCGCCATACGCGACCTCGCCATCATCGGCGATCGCCGCACTGTGGCCATGCTGGCTGCCGACGGATCGATCGTCTGGTATTGCCCCGGCAGGTTCGACAGCCCTTCCCTGTTCGCCTCGCTGCTCGACGCACAGGAGGGTGGAACGTGGAAGATCGAGCTGCCGGCCGGCTCAGCACGCGGCCGCGCTTACCTGGAAGACAGCGGGGTGCTGGAAAGCCGCTTCGACATCGAAGGCCAGGCATTGACGGTGACCGACTGGATGCCGATGGGCGATGGTTGCCCACGCGGGATCTGCCGCCTGTTCTCGCCCGCGCCGCGTGCCGTCGCGATGACCCTGAAGCCGGCGCCCGACTATGGCAGGGCGGCAGTCGCACTCAGTCTGGACGGTCAAACCGTTTGCATCCAGGGCCGGCACTGGCTTTACGCGTCCGGTCGCCTGGAGATCGGGCACGGCGCGATTCGGCTGGAACTGCCGGCGGGCGAACCGGGATGGCTCGTTCTGGCCGACGCGCCGATGCCCACGCCCGGTCATGCGCAACTTCGATACTGGCTCGAACAAACTCTGGCCGAATGGCGCGGCATCGCCTCGGAAATCAAGTATTACGGGCCGTTCGAGAAGCAGGTCGCGCAGTCGATTCGTGCCTTGCGCCTGATGACCTACGCTCCGAACGGCGGCATCATCGCGGCCGCCACCACCTCGCTACCCGAGGTCGAGGGCGGACAGCGCAATTACGATTACCGCTATGTCTGGTTGCGCGACGCGGCCATGATCGTGGGCGCGCTCGTACGCGCCGGCAGCCGGGGCGTGGATGAGCGCCGTTTCCTGGCTTTCATCTGCGGAGCGCGCAGCGACGACGCCGGCGAGCCGTTGCTGCCCCCCTTCCTGTCGCTGGACCTGCGGCGCCCGCCGGATGAGTCGCAATTGAGCCTGAAAGGCTACGCGCACAGCCGCCCGGTGCGCATCGGCAACGGCGCCAGCCGTCAATGGCAGCTTGACGGATTCGGTAACGTTCTGCTGGCGGCGCACCTGATCTACACACACCATGAAACCCGCGAACACTGGGAGACCGTGCGGCTGATTGCCGACTACGTGGCCGATCACTGGCGCGAGCCGGATTACGGCATCTGGGAAGAGTCGGTGCAGCGGCAATTCACCACCGGCAAGGTGATCGCGTCTTGCGGCCTGCGATATATCGCCGACTGCGCGGAGGATGGATCGCAAGCGAAAAAATGGCGCGCTGCGGCCGACGAGATCGACGATTACGTCACGCGGCATTGCATCAACTCCGAAGGGGCCTATCGGGCTTTCGTGGGCAGCGAGGCGGTCGACGTTTCGGCGGTGCTCTATCCGGTCTGGGGCTACATCGATGCGAAGTCGGCGCCAATGGTGGCCACGCTGCGAGTGCTCGAGCGGGACTATGCGCGGGACGATTTGTACTGGCGTCATCTCGAACAGCCCGGTCCCGAGCGCGAAGGCGCCTTCCTGGCCGCAACTTTCTGGGTCGCCCAGTATTGGATCATGCGCGACGATCTGACGCGGGCACGGCGGATTCTCGAAGCGGCGCTCGCTTATGGCAACGATCTCGGCTTGTTCGCCGAGGAAGCCGATCCGGCGTCGGGAAAAATGCTGGGCAACTTTCCGCAGACCTTCGTTCATGCCGCGTTCATCGGCGCCGCACTTGATTACAGAAATGCCGCCGACGCTTCAAGCCGCGCGGACCACAGGCGTTCGCCGGATGACCCTGCCTGAGAACCGGCCGTTAGTGGTAGACATCATGCTGCTGACCCATTGCACAAGCGGATCGCCAGCCTGTCGTGTCCCTCCGGTGAGCGAGCTTGAATTGCTGTGAGTTTGGTCGTTTGGGCGCAACGTGAAGACTGGGCGACGTTGACGATCTGATTGGCGTTTCCCCTAGTCTAGTCTAGTTGTCTACAGGGACTTCCCAATTACTCAAGCGGCAATCGAATAATTTTTCTTTCCCTCTTGGTTACGGTATTCCCTGCCGCAGTTGTGAATCGCCAAGTGGCGAGCAAACGAGGAACAGACTGCACATCTACAGACGGCCTTGTTGCACCAGGGACTCGTGAGAATCGCGTGGGTGCGGACCCAGATACGAACCGCTCGGCGGGGCTCCATTCATTGCCCGTGGTCGTTACCGCTGTCGCGGCGCCACAAAGGGTTAGTCGAGCTTGCCCGCCGCCGGTCTGACCTGTTGGCTGCATCTTCTGGCTTCACGTCTGCGCAGGGAAATCAATCGATCAACAACTGTTCTTCGCCGTTTCAAGCAGCGGCGATCATCGGCAGCGGCATCACGCTCACATGATGCGCATCGAAAGCCTTGCCGCGCACGAACACCGCCCACAGAATCCGCGCATTCTTGTTGGCCAGCGCCACCACCGCCTTTTGCCAGCCCAGCTTCTCGCGCAAGGCGTGCGCCCACTGCGAGATCGGGTCTTGTCGTCGGTGCGCCGTCATGACGGCCGACTTGGCACCTTGAATCAGCAGCGTGCGCAAGTACGTATCGCCGCGTTTGGTGATGCGCCCCAGGTGGGTCTTGCCGCCGCTAGAGTTTTGCCGCTGCACCAGCCCCAACCAGGCGCCGAACTGCGCGCCGGTCTTGAACTGGCCGAAGTCGCCCACGGTGGCCACCACCGCCGAAGCCGTGACCGGCCCCACGCCGATCAGCTGCTGGGCCTGACGCGCCTGCTCGTCGGCCTTGAGGTGGGCGGCGATGCGCTCATCGCACCAGGTCAGATGCGCATCGAGCTCTTGCCACTGGCCCCAGGCGCGCTCGAGCGCCAGCCGTGCCAGGCCGCCCAGCTCGTTGCCAGCGTCTTCGATGGCGTCGGGCAAGGCTTCGCGCAGTACGGCAGGTTTTTGCGCAAACACCAGCCCGAACTCGGCCAAGAGGCCGCGGATGCGGTTGATGCACGCGGTGCGCTCGGCCTTGAAGCCCTCGCGCAACCGGTGGATGCACAGGAGACTTTGCTGCTGAACGCTTTTGATGGGCACGAAGTGCATGGTGGGGCGAGAGGCGGCTTCGCAGAGGGCAGCGGCATCGTTGGCGTCGTTCTTGCCGCTCTTGCCCTGGCTGCGATAGGGCGCGACCAAATGGCCGGCCATGATGCGCGCGTCCAAGCCCAGCGCCGCTAACTGTCGCGCCCAGTGGTGAGCGCCTGAGCACGCTTCCATGGCCACCGTGCAGCCCGACGGCAACTGCGCGCACCAGGCCAAGAACTTGGCGCGGGGCAACGCTCGGCCAGTGACGCGCTGGCCGGCGGCATCGACGGCGTGGACCTGGATGACCTGCTTGGCCAAATCGACGCCGACTCGGGTAATCTCACTCATGGGACTTCTCCTTTGCAAAGGTTGCAGATTGACTTCTCGACAATTTCAATCTTGGCACTCGATGCCGTCGCCGGCAAAGCGGGAAGTCCCTTCGTATTCATTCTTTCAATTCGGCGTTTAGCGGGCTGGCGCAGCGGGGCTACGCGCTGTACCTGCACCGACGACACCGGTCTTCCTTCGACAGGAGCACCCGCGCTGCAGCGCGCGCGTTCAAGCCCGGCCAGCACTCAGCACGCTTCAAGCAACGATCGCAAGGCCCTTTTTCTGCACCAAGTACAGCAGCTTCAGGGCGGTGCCGGTCGGGCGTTTTTGGCCGACTTCCCATTTTTGGACTGTAGAGACGCTTGTGTTCAGGAAGGCGGCAAACACCGCTTGACTGACCTGCGTGCCTTCGCGAATACGCTTGATCTCAAGCGGCTGCAGCGGCTCCACCGGCGGCAGGCAAAGGCGGTCAAATTCCCGTAGGGTCACTTGGTCCATGACGCCGGCTGCGTGGAGTCCGCTTGCCGTCTCGTGGACGGCTTGAAGAATCGCTGACTTTGTCTTTCGCATTACATTCCACCTTGATCAGTTCGCCGGCTGTCTCGGCCTTGCTCACTGGACTCAGAAGGAAGCCCAAGCAATTGCTCAGGCAGTTTCCTCAGAGCCTCCTGCTCGTCCTTGTCGACGTTGGCGCGGACGTTCTTTGAGAAGCCGAACACGATCACCCAGCGGTCGCCGCGGTTGGTGGCGACCAGCGTACGAAAACCGCCGCTTTTGCCCTGTCCCGCCCTGGCGATGCGCTTCTTGAACAAGCCGCTCAGCTCCTCTTTCTTCGGGGTCCACTTGATTTCGGTGCAAAAAGTGACGATTCGAATCGCCAGCAACGACGCGGGCTCGCTTCGGTAACTTATTGATTTCAAGAGAATTGCTGTTCGTTTTTCGGTGGCGTATCGTATTTGGCCCCGAACTGAACAG
>JBBPYC010000066.1:0-11028 GCA_038200275.1 Burkholderiales bacterium | reverse complement strand
CCAGCTCCTTTGCGTTGCGCAGCATGATGTGCTCCTTCTTTGTTGAAGCGACCACTGTGCGCTGAATGTGTCGGTGCGTCTATATGCCAGCGCACATTCAGACGTGCAGTGGCCGGCTGCACAGCGCAACGGCCGCCCCCAATGCGTGCGTGCGCTGGCGCACAGACGAAAGCGGGCGGGCGTGCTGCAATGACTGCTTGCCAATCCGACTGGAGTTGCGCTGTCTCATGGTCACGTTGCCCTTTGCAATCAAGCACTTTGACGTACATGCTCGGGCGCATCGCGTTTCGGCTTGATCACTTTCAGCGGCCTGCGACGTTGGTATGCGGCCGAGCTACGTTCTACACGAGAGGCCCATCCTTGAACGCAATCGGCATCTTTCTCGCCCATCGCATCGATTGAGCTTTCGCAAGCAATGATTGGTGGCGCTGGATGCTCGGTCCCTTCTGACCTGCTTGCCTCATACGCACATGAGAAAAAGCGGACTCACCGAAGAGCAGGTCGTTGGCAGCATCGAAGCAGGCCGAGACCGGACTGCTGATCAAGGAGCTGCGCTGCAAGAGCGGCTTCGACGGCGGGGTACTCCCTTCGGTCCTCCTGGACCATCCTCGCCGCGCTTTCACAGACCTCTGGCGAGAACTTATTCGGCCCAGTTCGTGGCTTCATCTTCTCAAGAGTGGCAGCCTCCTCAAACTCGGGGAAGTTCAAAGCCAATTTCGGCCGGTGCCAACAGTTGCAGCCAACTTCTGCCGGTTTGTCCGGCAGAGGGTCGGCTAAAGCGCTCGCGCCGGCACGTCGACATGAAAACCGCCGGAACGCCGCCGGCCATGCATCCATCCAATAGGCCAGAAACAGCCACCGACGGCATTTCCCAAACCAGCCCATCAAGAGGGTGCAGCCATGAAAAAAGAGATTCGACGCACTCCAGGTCTTTCGGGCCACGTCACGAGGCCACAGCTGATGCGAATTCGAACGTGCCGGTACACGGCTGCGGCAACGGTGTGCATGGTGGCGCTTGCTGGTTGCGGTGGTGGCGGCGACGGCAGCAGCGACGGTGCGGCCGCCCCGTCTGCGGCCGTGCTGGCGCAGGGAAAGCAGATCTTTCGCTTCGACACCTTCGGCGACGAAGCCAAGTGGACCGACACCCTAAAAATCCATGAAGTCATCAACGCGGCCATCGATCCGGTCACCGCGCTGTCGGTGGGCTTGAAGGTGGACGCGGATGCGCTGCCACCCGCGGTGGCCAAGGGCATCAAGGACGGCAGCATCAGCCTGACGAGCCCGGCCACCACGGTGGCGCTGCTCAAGCTCAATGCCGTGGTGGGTCTGCAAGGCAAGGTCGAGACAGTGAACGGCCACGATGTGCTGACACGTGTCGGCACCACCTGCGCGCTGTGTCACTCGACGGTCGACAATTCGTTCGCGCCGGGGATCGGCAAGCGGCTTGACGGCTGGCCGAATCGGGATCTGAATCCGGGCGCGATCATCGCGCTGTCTCCTGCGCTGGAAGCCGGCATCAAGGCAGTGTTTAACTCCTGGGGCAAAGGCTTCTACGACCCACGTTTCAATATCGACGGGCTCAGCAAGCCGGTGGTGATCCCGCCTGCGTATGGGCTCGAAGGTATTCACAGCGTCACCCTGAGCGGCGACGGCAGCGACCTGGCCTACTGGAACCGCTATGTGGCCGTGACCCAGATGGGCGGCCAAGGCTCTTTCTTGGACCCTCGGCTGAACCTGAGCGTCACCAACGGCACGACCGATCAGGTCAGCAGCAAGCTGCCGGCCCTGCAGGCTTACCAGTTGTCGCTGGCGGCGCCGGCGTCACCGGCAGGTAGTTTCGACGAGGTCGCGGCCGCGCGCGGCAAACTGCTGTTCAACGGTGCGGCCAAGTGCGCCAGCTGCCACAGCGGTGTGCTGCTGACCGACGCCAATTCACGGCTGCATCCGCCTGAAGATTCCATGGCCGAGCCCGAGGTGCCCAGCTACGCCGCGCGTACCGCGACCAAGCAATACCGTACTGCACCACTAAAGGGTTTGTGGCAACACGCACCATATTTCCATGATGGCTCAGCTGCAACCTTGACAGATGTCGTGGTCCGCTACAACACCCGCCGATCGCTGGGTCTTGGTCAGAGGGAAATCAATGATCTGGCCGAGTACCTGAAGTCGTTGTAAAGCAGACCGCCCACGATGGCAAAGGTTCGACTTCAAAAATCCGGAACGCCACGCGTAGCGCCTGCATCCAACATTGCAATAGAAACCAACGCCGCCATGAGCACCATGAACGCCTTGAAATCCCTTGAACTCTCGCCCTGCTCCCATCAACCGGACATCGAATTGATCGAGCTGTCAGTGGCCGGTGACGACAATGCGTTTGCGCAGATCATGCGCCGCTACAACCGCCTGCTGTTTCGCACCGCACGCAGTATTCTCAGAAACGACGACGACGCTCAGGAGGCTTTGCAGGAAGCCTATCTGCACGCCTGGCGCGCACTGGCCAGCTTTCGTGCGGATGCCAAGCTGTCCACGTGGCTGGTGCGCATCGTGATGAACGAGGCGCTGAGCCGGTTGCGCAGCCAGGGTAGTCGAATCGTGTCGTTGCATGCTGTGCCGGACAGCGACGCGCCCATTGCGGAGATGCAAATGTCGGGCAATCCTGACGACCAACCCGATTACCTGCTGATGAGGGCGCAGGTGCGCCAGCAGATCGAAGCACGGATCGACGCGTTGCCCGACACTTTTCGTACTGTCTTCATGCTCCGGGGCGTACAGGAGATGAGCGTCGAGGAAGCCGCGCTGGCGCTGGACATTCCCGAGGTCACCGTGCGCACCCGGTTCTTCCGTGCGCGCAGCCTGCTCCGCAGGGGGCTGTCGCGCGACATCGACGTGGCCATGTCCGATGCGTTTTCGTTTGCCGGTCGACGCTGCGACCGCATCGTCGAAAGCGTGTTGGTTCGCATTGCTCGGGAACGCGAGTCCCTGCGTTTGTGATTGTTCGATGTGGTTGTTTGTTATTGACTGGAGGCTGTCATGTCTTTTTTTCAAATGTCTACTCCGCTGGCCGCGCGACGGCTGTTTTTGGGCCGCTCTGGCGGGCTGGTGCTGTCGGGAGCCGCAGTGGCATTGCTGTCTGGCAATGACGCGCTGGCCGCCAAGGCCGGCGTTTCGAAATCCGGTGATGTGCAAATCCTGAACACTGCGATCGGTGCCGAGCTGGAGGCCATCGCCGCCTATCAGTTGGGCGCGGAAAGCAAGCTGCTCAGCAAACCGGTGCTCGATCTGGCACTCGCCTTTCAGGGCCACCACAAAGCGCACGTCGCGCTGCTGTCGAGCACGGTGCAAAAGTTGGGCGGTAAACCAGCCAGCGCGAAGGACAAATACAACTTTCCGGTGGACCAGCTGAAATCCGAGATGGACGTACTCAAGTTCGCGGCCCAGCTGGAGCAGGGCGCCGTCAGCGCCTACCTGGGCGCTGTGCCGCTGTTTGCGAACCGCGACCTGGCGAAGGCTGCCGCCAGCATCCTGGGCGACGAAGCCATGCACTGGGCCATCCTGCGCCAGGCAACCGGTCAGACACCCGTGGTGCCGTCGGCGTTCATGGCGTGACCACGCCGCGCTGCCACGGCTGGTGTGGTGCGGTCCTGGTGCTGGGCTTCGGCTGCATGACGTCGGCGGCAATCGCCGCACCGGATGCCGTGCGCGGCGAGCAGTTGTATGCGCGCTGCATCGCCTGCCATGCACTGGCCTACGACCGGGTCGGCCCGCGGCACTGCGGCCTGTTGGGCCGGCGTGCCGGCAGCGTGCCGGGCTTTGCTTATTCGCCGGCCATGAAGAAGTCCGGCCTGGTCTGGGATGAGAAAACATTGAACCTGTTTCTGGCCAAGCCGCTGGCCGTGGTGCCGGGCACCGCCATGACCTACGATGGCGTTCCCGAGGCGCGCGACCGCAGCGATCTGATTGCTTATCTCAGGGCGGCCAACGGTGCAGCACCCTGCAAACCCTGAACGGGTGCGGTCCGCGTAGCGTTACAGCCTGAAAGGCGCTTCAGCATGGCTCACGACACCCCGACGACGACCGCATTCGTGCTGGCCGGCGGCGGCAGTTTCGGCGCCATCCAGGCGGGCATGCTGCGAGCGCTGGTAGCCCACGGCGTTCAAGCCGACTTCGTGGTTGGCTCGTCGGTGGGTGCGCTCAACGGCGCCTATTTTTGCGGCGATCCCACGCCTGCGGGGGTTGCACGGCTGGAAGACATCTGGCGCGGAGTGAAGCGAAGTGACGTATTTCCGCTCACATTGCGTCGTCTCGCGGGCGTGTTTTTCGAATCGGACTCGCTGGTCGACTCGGATGCGCTGCGTCGGCTCATCGAGCAGCATCTGCCCTACCGCCAACTCGAGGACGCCCACATCCCGGTGCACGTCATGACCACGGAGGTGCTGAGTGGCGCTGCGATGCTGTTTTCATCGGGCCCGGCTGCCCTGGCGGTGCTGGCCAGTTGCGCGATACCGGCAGCGTTTTCGCCGGTCCGCATCGGCGCAGTGGACCTGATGGACGGGGCGATCGCCAGCAACACCCCCGTGATCACTGCGGTCGAACTGGGCGCGAGCCGGCTGGTGGTGCTGCCCACCGGCTACGCCTGCTCACTACCGGCGCCGCCGGAGACAGCCATTGCCAGCGCGCTGCATGCGCTCAATCTCTTGACGACGCACCAACTCGTCCGGGATCTGGAACTGCTGGCCGGCAGGGTCGAGATTGCCACGGTGCCGCCGCTGTGCCCGCTGGCCGTGTCGCCATACGATTTTTCCCGTGCCGACGAACTGATCGAACGCGCCGCGCTCAGCACGCAGCTGTGGCTAAAGGGCGGGGGATTGCAGCAGCAACGCATCCCGGCGGCACTGAGACCGCATGTCGATTGAACGCACAGCGGGTGCCAGTGCCCAGGTCGGTCGCGTGTGACGCTCACGGAGCGGGACATGCAAGGAATGCTTGAAGTGCAGCGATCTGCTGCTGTTTTTTTTGGAGATTTGCAATGAGTGACGAAAACCCCGAGCTTGACGGTCCCGACTTTTGCCAGGGCGTGCCAGCGTCGGCGCTGGTCGACGCGGTGCCGTTGCTCGGCCATGCGCAGGGGGAGCCGATGATCATGGTGCGCCGCGGCGAGGAATTGTTTTCCATCGGTGCTCTATGCTCGCACTACGACGGTCCACTGACCGAAGGGCTGGTGGTGGGCGACACGGTGCGCTGCCCTTGGCACCACGCGGCTTTCAGCCTGCGTACCGGCGAGGCAGTGCGCGCGCCAGCACTGAAAGCGGTGTCGTGCCGGCGTGTTGAGCAGCGTGGAGGCAAGCTCTATGTCGGCGACAGGATCGAGGTTGCTTCGACGCCACCGTCTCACGCACCGGGCGCGGCCGATTCACCCAAAGCCATTGTCATCGTCGGTGGCGGCGCGGCCGGCAACGCCGCCGCCGAGATGCTGCGGCGCGAACAATTCGCAGGCACGATCACGATGCTCAGTGCCGACGACTCGTTGCCCTGCGATCGACCCAATCTCTCGAAGGATTATCTTGCCGGCACCGCATCCGAAGAATGGATGGCGTTGCGCCCAGCCGAGTTCTACCGCGAGCAGCGCATCGACCTCAAGCTGAATGCGCGGGTCGTCGGCATCGACACCGCGAAGCGCCAGGTGCAACTCGAGGACGGCAGCCGCTACGCTTGGGATGCGCTGCTGTTGGCCACCGGTGCGGAACCGGTGCGGCTGGGCGTCCCGGGTGCCGAGCTGCCGCATGTGCACTACCTGCGCAGCTGGTCTGACAGCCGCTCGCTCATTGCCTCCGCCACGAAGGCGAAGTGTGCGGTGGTCATCGGCGCCAGCTTCATCGGACTGGAAGTTGCTGCATCGTTGCGCGCACGAAACATCGAGGTGCATGTCGTCGGGCGCGAGCCCCTGCTGATGGAGCGCGTGCTGGGCGCACAAGTCGGCGCGTTCCTGCGTACGCTGCATGAACAGCACGGCGTCCGGTTCCATCTGGGTGCGACGGTGGCATCGATCGGCGAGCACGAGGTCACGCTGGTCAACGGTGATGTGCTCGACGCCGATCTGGTCGTCGTCGGTATCGGTGTGCGGCCGGCGCTGGGCCTGGCCGAACGGGCCGGACTGACGATGGACCGCGGTCTCAGTGTGGACCGCTTCCTGGCGACGAGTGCCGCCGGCATCTACGCCGCCGGCGACATTGCACGCTGGCCGGACCGGTTGGGCAGCGAACCGATCCGTGTCGAACACTGGGTGGTCGCCGAGCGCCAGGGCCAGGTCGCCGCGCGCAACATGCTGGGGCAGCACGAGTCGTTCGACATGGTGCCGTTCTTCTGGACGGTGCAATACGACTTCGGTCTTCGCTACATCGGGCATGCCGAACACTTCGATCACGTCGATATCGACGGCAGCCTTGAGTCCCGCAACTGCACACTTACCTATCGCCGCGACGGCAGGAAACTGGCGGTTGCCACCGTGCATCGCGACCTCGAAGGACTGCGCTGCGAAGTTGAGTTCGAGCACGCGCTCGCGGCCAGCGCGTGATCGCCGTCGCTAACAGGTCGCGGCGAAGAACAGCGGTCGCGCGACCCGAAACCGCCTAGGTTGATCAGTGCAACACTGCTATGGAGTGAATCGATGAGCGCCCGAATTGCCGCTGGCCAAGTCAAGCTGAAACGGGCTTACCAGCCAGCCGCCGCAGGTGACGGCACCCGGGTGCTGGTCGACCGGCTCTGGCCGCGCGGCGTCAGCAAGGACGCCGCGGCAGTGGACTTGTGGCTGAAAGACCTGGCTCCGAGCACCGAGCTGAGAAAGTGGTTTGGGCACGATCCAGAGCGCTGGACGGCGTTTCAGAAACGCTACGCCGAAGAGGTGCGCCAGCATCCTGAACTGTTCCGACAACTGCGCCAGCTGGCGCGCCAGGGACCCGTCACGCTCGTGTATTCCGCCCATGACGAGGAGCACAACGACGCGGTCGTATTGCGCCGCCTGTTGCTGGGCAGGAGCCAGCCCGCATAGTGCCTGCCTGTCGAGCACGGGCAGGGCCATCACCGATCGACCTGAATCGGCGAAATAGCGGTGAGTGCCTTTGCGTGAGTATCTCAGTGGACGGTGGGGCATCTCGGGACATCACGTGACGCGGCTGCCGATTTCGATGATCAGCGTGCAGTTGATGGGGAGCACGTCAAATGGGGCCACTTTGCTGTGTTCGACACCCATAATCATGTGCATGCCGACCAACCTTCAGACACCACCACTCACGCCACACCGGCTGGACCAGATGCTGGCCCAGTCCGCGTTGTCGTACGCACAACACACCGCAATCGTTGATGGACCGACCCGGCTGAGTTATGCCGAACTGGACGCCGCCGTCAGTCGCACCGCCAACTTGCTGCTCAGTCATGGCCTCGGCGCGGGGGACCGGGTCGCGCTTGATGCGCTCAACGGAGCCGAGTTCGTGGTGGCCTACTACGCCATCCTGCGCGCTGGCGGCGTAGTCGTCCCGCTCAATGTCCTGATCGGCGCGTCGCTGCTGGCCGAGCGGCTCGAGGACTCTGGTGCCGCCTTGCTGGTCTGCGTCGCCGGACCGGACGGTCTGCCGGCAGCAACCACCGCCCACACGGCAGCGGGTCGGGTGGCCAGCTGCCGCGAGGTGATCGTGATCGGTTCGGGCGGTGCATCGCTGGACAGCCTGACGCGGACCCAGCCGGTCACGGTCAGCCCAGGGGCTGTCGGAGTCGACGACACGGCCGTGATCTCCTTTCACCGCCGGCTGCCCGGCAGGCCCAACGGTGTCGTGCTGACGCATGCGGCGATGCTGCACAACATAGCGTCCATCACAAACGCGGTGTACGGAAAGCCCACCACGCCTGACGTGCATCTGGTGACGCTGCCGCTGTTCCACATGGTGACCCAGGCCATGCAACTGCACCCAGGCATCGCAAGCGGCGCGACGCTGGTGCTGATGCCCCGGTTCGAACCAGACACGGCGCTGCGGCTGATGGCTGCTGAGCAGGTGAGCATCCTTGTCGCGGCGCCCAGCATGCTTTGGGCGCTGGCGTCCGCCGCCGAGCAACAGCCCGCAGCGCAGCGCGCCGCACGCGCCGCGCCGCGCCTAGTCTGCTCACAACTGGCCCCGCTGCCCGCCGCAGTGCAAAGCGCGGTCGAGCAGCAGCTGGGTGTGCTGCCGGTGCAAGGCTTTGGCCAGACCGAGACCGGTATGGTGTGCCTGCACGCCCGGCCGGGCGACACCAGGCCCGAATCGGTGGGCGAGCCGACAGCAGGCGTCGAGGTGCGGGTAGTCAACTCCAACGGCGCAGTCGTTGCAGGGCCGGCAACCGGCGAGCTTCAAGTACGTGGCCCGGGGCTGATGCGCGAGTACTACCGCAACCCGGAAGCCACCGCTGCCACCATCCAGGAAGGCTGGTTGCGTACGGGAGCTGTCGTCCGGCGCGCCGAGGACGGCCATTACGTGATGGTCGACCGCCCCATCCACATGGTCGTGCGTGGCGGACTGACGGTCTACCGGCGCACGGTCGAGGAGGCGATGCTGACCCATCCGGCCATCACCGCGACCCAGGTGATCGCTGTGCCGCATGCGCGCCACGGCGAGGAGTTGCAAACCGTCATCGAGCGCGACCCGAAGGCCGTCATCTCCGAGGCCGAGCTGCTGGAGTGGGCGCGCGAACAACTGCCCGGCCTGACCGGCACCGATGTCCAGCTGATCGAGACGCCGCCGGGTGCCAGCCGGATCGAACGATTTAAAAACGTTGCAGTTCAGTTAATGCCCGGGGTGGCTGTCGCGGCGGCCGGGACCGCGCTGGCCTTCATCATCAACCGCTTCGTTCCGTTCCTCAGTCCGCTGACTGCCGGCGTGCTGCTGGGCGTGGTGCTGGCGAATACGGGCTTGTTGACTTCCAGGATTACGCTCGGCCTGTCGGTCAGCACCCGGCGGCTGTTGCGCGCCGGGGTTGTCTTCCTCGGCCTGCAGCTGTCCCTGCTCGATGTCATTGGGCTGGGCGTGCCGTTGCTAGCGGTGGTCGTCGTCACGGTCATCTTTGGCTTCGTCGTTACCCGGTGGGTGGGCGAGCGACTTGGCCTGTCGCGCGACTTGTCGCTGCTTACCGCGGCCGGCTTCTCGATCTGCGGTGCCTCTGCAATCGCGGCAATGCAGGGCGCCAGCGATGCCACCGAGGACGAGGTGGCGACTGCCATCGCATTGGTAACGATCTTCGGCACCGTCGCGTTGTTCGGCTGGCCGATGCTGCAGCACGTACTCCTTCTTGGAAACGAGGCCTATGGTGCCTGGGCGGGGGCCAGTGTCCACGAGGTGGCTCAGGTCGTGGCCGCAGCATCGCCAGCCGGGGAGGAATCGCTGGCGACCGCCGTGGTCGTCAAGCTGGCACGCGTCATCATGCTGGCTCCGCTGGTTGCGATGATCGCCTACCTGGCGCGTCAACGCAGCAAGGCAGACCAGACCGCAGGCGCCAAGAAGCTGCCGCTGGTGCCGTTGTTCGTGCTGGGCTTCTTGGCCATGGTTGTGGTGCGCACCACCGGGGTGCTACCCCAGGGTCTGCTGGACGGCGTGAAGATCCTCACAACCGCCATGCTGGCGGCAGCACTCTTCGGGCTGGGCACCGGTGTCAAGGTGCGGGTACTGCTGGCCACCGGCCCACAGGCGCTGGTGCTGGGGGCGATCTCCACCGTGTTGATCGCAGTGGTCGCCTACGTTGGCGTGCTGCTTGCTGTTGGCACAGTTTGATTCGTGTGCGGGTGTTGGGGGCTGGACGCAGACAATCGTCGTAAGCGAGCAGCTTTCGGACAGCTCCATCCCGTGACGCTGACCAATTCATGTGGCACCGCTCAATTCGCCATGCAGTAGCTGCCAAGTTGAGGGCCAAATCGGTCGGCTGAAATATCTCTCGCAGCAGATGAATGGTCGGGCCAAACTCGACCTAATGCCTAGATGTATGGTCCCGGGATGAGGTGACGCGGATCGGTTTTGAAAATAGCCGGGTTTTTCTGCCAGGCATCCACAATGGTTTGGTAAGGCGTTTTCCATCTCAGCGCTTTGAGGTGCTTGGCAGAGTTGCAGGCGCAGACGAAAGCCAGCACATGAGCTTCAAGGCTTTGCAGATCAGCGTAATGAAAGGCCTTGATCGTGGCCTCCTTGATGGTGCGGTTCATGCGCTCTGCCGGACCGTTCGTCCACAGGTGATAAGGCTTCGTCAGCTTGTGAACAATGCCGTGTTCACTGCAAACCCGGCCAAAGATGTGCATGCCTAATTCCATTCCCACCTCATTCGCGCAATAATTTCTCCCCATCGACGTAGGCGGAGAACATCATGGCAAGACGGGCCAGCGGGGATGAGGAAGTGTTGATGAAGGCACGCCAAGCCATCGCTTCAGCCCAGACAGTGGAGCAGCTGCGCCAGGCGCAAGCCGTGGTGCTGCCGCTGGACTTCGGGCTGAGTCTGGTGGATACGGCCGCCCTCCTTGGCCTCTCACCCTACTGGGTCTGCCGCTTGCGACGCCGCTTCATGCAAGGCCGCATCGCAGGCTCGCCCGACGCGCCTGCGGCCGTTGGGCGGCGTCACCAGAACCTGACGGTTGAGCAGGAGCGGGAGGTGCTGGCACCTTTCCTGAGCCAAGCGGCCACCGGCGGCGTGCTGGTGGTCGCCCAGATCAAGGCGGCGCTTGACCAGCGCGTAGGACGCCCGGTGGCACTCGCCTCTGCCTACAGCCTGCTGCACCGCCACGGCTGGAGAAAGCTGGTGCCCGACAAGCGCCATCCCAAGAGCAATCCGGCGGCGCAGGCAGAGTGGAAAAAAAACTCTGCCAAACGCTCAGCGACCTCCGCCGCGGCTGGGCGCAAGGCGCTGCAATCCGCTTGATGTTCCAGGACGAGGCGCGCTTCGGGCGCATCTCCGACATCCGCCGCTGCTGGGCTCCGAAGCCGCTGCGGCCCTTGTGCCAGGCGATGCTGACGCACCAGTACACCT
>JBBPYC010000065.1:0-27891 GCA_038200275.1 Burkholderiales bacterium | reverse complement strand
CCAAGCCTCAATGCGCTGGAGCGGCACCTGATGCACGCCCTGCAGAGCCTGGAGCGCAACCCCGGCACGGTCGCCTCCATCGTCTCCTGGCCGTGGATCATCGGCGCGCTTTTGGTTTCACTTGTAAATTAGAAATGGAATAAGGCTTTGGCTGGCCTGCTGGAGCAGCCGGATCGATGAATAAAAAAAGCCCCGGTGCATCGATGCACCAGGGCTTTTTTCTTGCCGCAACGTCGGTTGCAGCGCAGTGATCACTTCAATTTCGGATTGGACTCGGCGCGTTCTTCCTGATCGGCATTGGTCGTGGCATGCGTGCCCTTCAGGTCCATTTCGACGTCGGCTGCGAGGTTGCCGACGCGCTTGATCGAGGCCGTGATCTGGTCCGGCGCCGCGTCAAGCTTCTTTGCCCAGTGCTCGACTTGAGCCCGGTCGTTGCCGTCGATGTGGTCGCTGTCCGGGGTGTTGCCACCGCTTGCTGGTCGTTCGTTGGCCATGGGTCAGTTCTCCGTAGATGGTTGTTGCCAGAGGCGCATTGTGGACGGATGGATTCGCAACGATTGCCGGATAACCATACGACCGACTGCCGGCCTTCGCCTACATCCCAGCCGCCCGATGTCGTTTCAGCGGAGAAAGGTTCAACGGCCTAACCCACTCCGTCCGGCGCCATCGCCGCAAAACCCGCTTGCAGATCTCGCAGCAGATCGCCTGGATCCTCCAGCCCGATGTGCAGCCGAACCACCTGGCCGCGTCGGCTCCAGTCGGTCACGCTGCGCGCGCGGCGCATATCGGCCAGCGTGACCAAGCTCTCGTAGCCGCCCCAGGACGCACCCAGACCGAACAGCGATAGCGCATCGACCATGCGCTCGCACGCCGCTGCATCGATCTCTGCTCGTAACTCGAAAGACAGCAGTCCATTGGTGCCGCGGCAGTCACGCAGCCACAACCCGTGATGTGGATGCTGCGGCAGCGCAGGACAGAACACGGTGGCCACTTGCGGCTGTGCCTGGAGCCAGCGCGCCACTTCGAGCGCGTTTTGTTCGTGCACGCCCAAGCGTGCCGACAAGGTGCGCAGGCCGCGCAGCACCAGCCAGGCGTCGTCGGGGCTCACCGTCATGCCGAATGCATCGCTGCGATCGGCCAACGGGCCCCAGGCGGCTTGCGTGGTCGCGACGCTGCCCATCATCACGTCCGAGTGGCCCGACAGATATTTGGTCAACGCCATCAACGACACATCAGCGCCGAGCGCAAGCGGCCGGTATTGCAAACCAGAGCCCCAGGTGTTGTCGGCCACCAGCAGCGCGCCATGGGCATGCGCAGTGGCCGCCAGCGCAGGCAGGTCGCACAGTTCATAGACCAGCGAGCCCGGGCACTCAGCAAAGACCAAGCGCGTGTTCGGCTGGAACAGTGATTCCACAGCGCGCCCGTCGGCTGCAAAGAACGTGCAGCCAATGCCGTAAGGATCGAGGAATGTGCGCGCGAGGTTGCGCGTTGGCTCATACACTGCATCCGACATCAGCACATGGTCGCCGGGCTTGCAATAGCTCAAAAGCGTCATGCCGATCGCAGCCAGCCCGGTCGGAAACAACCGCGTGCGATAGGCGCCTTCGAGTTCGCTGACGGCGTCTTCCAGTGCAAAGGTGGTCGGCGTGCCGCGCGCACCGTAGGTGAACAACCGCTCACTGCCGCGGCGCGCCCGCATCTCGCGTTGCTGCGCGACGCTGTCGAACAACACTGTGCTTGCGCGTACCAGCGGCGGGTTGACGGCCGAGCCACCAGCAAACACCGGCGCCTTGCCGGTATGCAAGAGCCGGGTCTGCACAGAGACTTCAACCGGCTGCGGTGGTGCTTCGGCCATGCGGTCAGTCCACCTTCGCGCCCGACAATTTCACAACGCGGCCCCAGCGCTCGATGTCTTCGCGCATCTGAGCGCTGAACGCCTGGCTGCTGCTGGCCACCACTTCGTTGCCGCCGTCGTTGATCGACTTGGTCACTTCCGGCAGACGCAACGTGCGCACGATCGCCTGGTTCAAGTATTCGACGCGATCCGCGGGCGTGCCGGCGGGTGCGAACACGCCGTACCAGTCTTCAAAGCGCGCGTTTTTGTACCCGAGTTCTTCCAACGTCGGCACGTTCGTGAACACGCCGATGCGGCGCGGGCTGGTCACGGCCAGGGCGCGCATCTTGCCGCTTTGCAACATGCCAGCGACCGACGAAGTGGACGTGACGAGCAGGTCGACTTGGCCGCCCAGCAGATCGGTGATGGCCGGGCCCGCGCCCTTGTAAGGCACATGCGTCAGGTCGACGCCGCTGTCCTTGTTCAGCACCACACCAACCAGGTGCGACAGGGTGCCGTTGCCCGGGGTGGCGTAAGTGACCGAGCCTGGGTCCTCCTTGGCGCGTGCTGCTACGTCGGCAAAGTCTTTCAGCGGCGAGTCGGCCCGCACCACGATCGCCAGCGGCGCCGCGTTGATCTAGGTGACGGGGATGAAATCCTTCAGTGGGTCGAACCCAGCCGATGCGTACAGCGCCGGATTGACGGCCATGATGGACACCTGCGCGGTCAGCAACGTGTAGCCGTCTGGCTTCGCGTCCGCCACCGCTTTGGCGCCGATGTTGCCGCCAGCGCCACCGCGGTTTTCCACTACCGCGGGCTGGCCCGTGATCTCCGGCAGCCGCGTCGTGATCAAACGCGTGGTGCCGTCGTTGCCACCTCCGGGCGGGAACGGCGACATGAATTTGATCGGCTGGCTCGGGAAGCCGTTCTGCGCGGGCAGTGCTTGTGCGGCGAGCCGGGATCCCGATGCGAGCGCTGCAAGCGCTATGAAAACAGGAGCGTAGAACCGAAGTAGGCGGTGTGCGCTGTGTGTGTTTGGAGTCATGTGAAGGTTCCTGAAAAGACGAGCGGAATGAATGGGAAGGGATGAGGCGGAAGCCGGCTCACTCAGCCGCGGTGATCTGCGGCGGCTGCGGGCAATCGAAACGCTGCGAGTTCATCGGCATCCAGTTGTGCGACGAGGCCCGTCTCCCAAGCCAGATAGCGGCGCGCTGCCTCCTTGTTGCCGTCGTGCCGGTCGTGCACGAAGAACAAGTAATCGATGCAGTCGGCGTCCGACGGCGTGTCCGGGCTGGCGGCCACGGGCAGACCGGCCGTCCGCCAGGCCGGCAGGCTGCCCTCGAGCAGCAGCGGCGCCGGCAGATCGGCTCGCCATTCGGATGCGGCTGCCCACGCGGCGAGCGCGGGCTCGTCCGACACCAATACGATCTGGCGCGCGCCGGCGATTTCACTGAGTAAGCCGCCGAGCCGCGGCCGGATCGACCAGCGGGCCTCAGCGATGTGACCCGCACGAAACTGCATGCCCGGCCGCAAATCGATCACCGCGACGTCGCCATGTGTCAGCAACTCGGCCAGTGCTTGCGGCGTAATGGTTTGAAGCGGCGGCGGCAGCGGCGCTTCGGCTGCGTTCAACGTGAAGCCGCTCGCAAGGCCGCCGGCCAGGACGCTGGCTTCGTGCCCCATCTGGCGCAACCAACTCGCGGTCGTCGGCGCGCGGACACCGTCGTCGTCGAACAGCACCAGCCGGGCGCCCCGCACGCCGACGTACTGATCACTTGCCTGCATCAACTGTCCACCAGGGGTGTGCTGGGCGCCGGGCAGGGTGCCGGCAGCAAACTCTTCGGGTGTGCGCACATCGCAAAGGAACAAGGTGCGGGCCGGGTCGGCCGCCCACGTCGCGCAGGTCGAAGCATTCACGGTCGGCACCGAGAAACGCTGCGCCAGCGCTTGCGCCGCCGGCTGGAGTTGCGCGGTCCCGGAGTCTGGTGAATACGCTTTTGTCGCACCGTGCTCAAGCGCGTGGTCGGCCAGATACCAGCCCTGTGTGCCGTTCTCCAGTGCGTAAACCGGGTTCGGCAGCCCCAGGTTGATCAGCGTCTGCGCACCGATGATGCTGCGCGTGCGGCCCGCGCAGTTGATCACGATGGGCACGGTCGGGTCGGGCACCAGGCTGCGCATCCGATAGCCCAGTTCGCCGTTCGGGCAGCAGGTCGCGCCCGGAATGCTCATCTTCCTGAATTCGGTCAATGGTCGCCCGTCGAACACGGCCACCGGGTTCCCCGACGCAAGCATGCCCGCCAGCTCATCGGCACCGACGCGTGGCGTGTGATAGACCTGCTCGGCCAGTTCGCCGAACGTTTTCGATGGCAGGTTGACGCCGGCGAACAGCACATGGCCGGCTTTGCGCCAGGCCTGGGTGCCGCCTGCGAGCCGATGCACATCGCTGTAGCCGATGGCTTTCAGCCGGTCCGCGGCGCGTTCGGCCACGCGGTCCGTGTCGGCCTCTCCACTGTCATACACCACCACCCGCACGCTTCGCCGCGGCAGCAGCCGCGGGGCATCGAGTTCGAGCCGGCTGTAGGGCAGGGGAATGCCATAGAACAGATGCGACTCGCCGTACTGACCTTGCTCACGCACGTCGAGCAAGGCGATCTCGTCGCCGTCATGCAGCCAGGATTTCAGTGTTGATGGTTCGATGCGTTCGGACATAGGGCCAGACGATGAAAGTGGGACGGTCGGTGCAGTCAAGCCACCGCTTCAAAGCACGAGGATGCGCGGCGGACGTCAGCGCCGCGTCTGCACACCGATCCCCATCGTCTCGCAGGTGCCGTTGGCCAGGTCGTAGCCGGTGCGCGTGTTCAGAGTCTCCAGCGCGCGGCCGTACATGTGCAGATGCCGGATCACCTCTTCGCCTTGAATCTCGACCGAATGGATGTCGTCGGGCATCAACGCGATTCCGGTGCCCGGCTCCACCACCACGCAGCGGGTTTCCTCAAGCTTGGCGGCGCCGGGTACCGAGCCGTCGTCCAGCCGCTCATACACGCGGTTGTGCTCGGTGCCATCAACCGCCGCGATGCAGGCCCAGGTCGTGTGGTTGTGCGGCACGATGCGCTTGCCCGGCCGCATCACGTTCAGGTAGAGCGCATAGCTTTGGTCTGGATCTTCCGCGATCAGGTAGCGCGCCTGATGCTCGCCGGGTTCAGGCGCGGGGAAGTCTGCTTCCTGCCAGAGCTCGCGCTGCTGCGCGAGCTGCGTGAGCTGCTCAAGCACCACAGCGATGCGTTCGCGCGTCGGCTCGGCGTTGACTAGAGCTTGTTTCATCGCGTTGATGGACGATTTGACGGCCACGTGGCGCGATGTGATCTGAGTGGTCATGGCGGTCGAGGTGATTGAGCTGGTGATGAACCGCAATATAACGGTCAATCAGCGCGCTGGCCGGCTCCAGCCCTGATGGCTCGTTCCGGCCACCACGCAGTTCAACGCAGGATCAGCACCGGCGCCTCACTCATCCGCAGCAACGTCGTCGTGGTGCTGCCCATAAAGAAGTTGCGCAGTCGCGAATGGCCATAAGCCCCCATCACGACCAGCGCGGCGAGCTGGGTCTTGATGAATGCGGGCAGGGCGGTGTCGGCCTCTCCCTGCACGAAAGCGGTTTCTGCGGAGAAGCCGGCATCGGCCAGCAGGCTACGGGCTTCGTCGAGTTGACCAAGAGCCTTGTGCTCGTCGCTGCCGGCCATCATGATCACGGCTGGCAGGCCGGCGAGGAACGGGCTGCGCGCTACCGTTTCAACCGCACTCCTTGCGGTGGCACTGCCGTCGTAGGCCAGCACGAAACGTTGCGGCGCCTCGAACCGGTCGTTCGTGACGACCAGCACCGGGCGCTTGACGGCGCGGATCACCTGCTCGACGCGGTGGTCCAGATGCAGCTTGGAAGAAGACGCCATGCGCCGGTGTTCGCCGAGCACGAACAGGCGCGCATCGAGTTCCATCTCGACCACGGTATCGACCAGCTCACCGTGACGCAGTCGCGTGTCGAGTCGCGCCACCCCGGCTGCCGCAGCCCGTGCGCGCGCACCGGCCAACAATTGCCGACCCGCCTCTTGCGCCAGCTTTGATCGCTGCTCGTCTAGCGAACTCAATTCCTGCAGCAGCGACGACTGCGCATCGAGCCCGATCGCGCCGCTGAAGTCGGTCACTGCTGCTTGCTCAGGGTGCCGCTCCAGCACGTGCAGCAGCTCCAGCGGCGCGTCCAGCCGCTGTGCCGACCACACGGCCCAGTCGATCACCGCCGCGGTGCTTTTGGTGCCGTCGATGCATCCATAGACCTTGTTCATCGCGTGCGCCTCCCTCGCGGTCGTTTATTGTTCAGTGGACCACAGCCGCCGCTCCAGACCCGATCGACCGAAAACGACCCAGCGAGTTCAAGCGAGGGCCACGGAGCCGGCTTCGCCGGGCCGTCGGCGCCGGCCCCAGGGGGAAGGCAAGAGCCGACCGAAGGGAGCGAAGCTTGGGGGGAGAGCTTCGGCTACATCAATTGTTCAACCGCACCGGGCTTGTCATGCAGCGCAAACCGGTCGACCAATGTGGCACTCGCCTGATCCAGCCCAATCACCTCGACCGCGGCGCCTTCGCGCCGAAACTTGAGCACCACCTTGTCGAGCGCACTGACGGCGGTGATGTCCCAGAAGTGCGCGCGGCTCACGTCGATGCGCACGCGTTCGATCGCTTCCTTGAAGTCGAACGCGCTGGTGAAGGTCGGGGCCGATGCGAAGAACACCTGGCCGGTGACGGTATAGGTGCGTTCGCTGCCGGCAGCGTCCATGCCGCTGCCCACATGCAGCACGCGCGCGACCTTGTGCGCGAAAAAGATGCCCGAAAGCAGCACGCCGACGAACACGCCCTTGGCCAGGTCGTGCGTGGACACCGTGACCGCGACGGTTGCGAGCATCACGACGGAAGAGCTTGGCGGATGTTCACGCAGCTTCAGAATCGAATTCCAGCTGAACGTGCCGATGCTGACCATGATCATCACGGCGACCAATGCAGCCATCGGAATCTGCCGCACCCAGTCGCCCATGAACACGACCAGCAACAGCAGCAGCAGGCCGGCGGTCAACGCGGACAGGCGGCCGCGGCCACCGGACTTCACGTTGATGACGGATTGTCCAATCATGGCGCAGCCCGCCATGCCGCCGATGAAGCCCGTCGCGACGTTGGCCACGCCCTGGCCCACGCATTCGCGGTTCTTGTCGCTGGTGGTGTCGGTCAGGTCGTCCACGATCGATGCGGTCATCATCGATTCGAGCAGGCCGACGACAGCCAAGGTGGCTGCGTACGGGAAGATGATGCGCAGCGTCTCAAGCGTCAGCGGCACAGCCGGCAGCAGGAAAATCGGCAGACTGTCCGGCAGCTCACCCATGTCACCGACGCTGCGGATATCCAGGCCGAAGTAGATGGACACGGCTGTCAGCAGCACGATGCAAACCAATGGCGATGGCACGGCACGCGTGATGTAGGGCAGGCCGTAGATGATCGCCAAGCCAGCCGTGGTCATCGCGTAGACAACCCAGCTCATGCCGATCAACTCCGGCAATTGCGCCATGAAGATCAGGATGGCCAACGCGTTCACGAATCCCGTGATCACCGAGCGCGATACGAAGCGCATCAGCGAACCCAGCCGCAACACGCCGGCCAGCATTTGCAGCACGCCGGTCAGCAGCGTTGCGGCCAGCAAATACTGCAGCCCGTGGTCTCTGACCAAGCTCACCATCACGAGCGCCATCGCACCGGTGGCGGCCGAGATCATGCCGGGCCGCCCGCCTGCGAACGCGATCACGACCGCGATGCTGAACGACGCATAGAGACCAACCTTCGGATCGACCCCCGCGATGATGGAAAACGCAATCGCTTCCGGTATCAATGCAAGGGCAACGACGCTGCCCGCAAGCAAGTCGCCGCGGACGTTGGAAAACCAGTCCCGGCGCAGGGAAGAATGAGGCATGGGTCGATCAAGGCGACGTACGTAAGTCGGCGCCTGTTGTTGGCGAAAAACGAAAAGGGAAGGGTCCGCATGACGCAGCAATTGCTGCCGGGCCTTGAGCGGAAAAGCGAGCGGAGCTGGGCGCAACAAGCGAAAAAATCGATGCCGGCCGCCTGATCAATTCTAATGACCAGCTCTGGCGTAGTCTTCAGAAGCGCGCAGTCGGTACGTCGAACGGAGCGGCAAACCGCGACGCGGCGGCTGCCGTCTATTCGTTGCAGGGCGCCGCGATACGCCCCGCGCTTGCAAAGAGACTACGCCCGCAGCACCCGGTTGAATAGCGCCATCGTGCGGCCCCAGGCCTGGCCAGCTGCAGCCTTGTCGTAGCGCGGTGTGGTGTCGTTGTTGAAGCCGTGCTGCGTACCCGGATACTTCTCCGCTTCAAACTTCACGCCGGCCACTTCGAGCGTGTCCTTGTAAGCCGGCCAACTCGAGTTGATGCGGTCATCTTCGGCGGCAAAGATCATTAGCAGTTCGGTGGTGCTGCCAATGTTCATGACTTGGTCCAGCGGCGGCGGCGAGCCGTAGAACGCCGCGCCTGTGCGCAGCTCTTTCACCTGCGTCGCCAGCATGTTGACGATGCCGCCGCCGTAGCAAAAACCCACCGCACCGAGCTGGCCGTTAGAGCCTGCGATGCTGCGCGCGTAGTGCGCCGATGCGATGAAGTCTTCCCGCGTCTTGGCCTGATCGAGCTTGCCGAACAACTCACGTGCCTTGTCTTCGTCGCCCGGATAGCCGCCCAGCGGAAACAGCGCGTCGGGCGCCACCGCGATGAAGTCGGCCACCGCGAGCCGGCGCGTGATGTCTTCGATGTGCGGATTCAGCCCACGGTTCTCGTGTGCAACCAGCACAACCGGCAACGGGCCTTTTGAATTCGCGGGTCGCGCTACATAAGCGCGCACCTTCTCGTAGCCGCCGGGGGACGGAAACTCGACAAACTCGGTCTTGATGCGCGCATCGTCCGGTGCAATCTGCTGCGCCTGCGCAAAGTTGGGACTCAGCGCGGCAAGCAACCCGGCCGCACCCGCGGCGCCGCCAGCCGCATATCGCGCGGCACGGTCCAGAAAGCCGCGCCGGTCGAGCTGGTCGTGTACGTACTGGTCGAACAGCTGGAGCACTTCGGGCTGGAAGTCGGCGGCGGTCTGCTGCTTGGGTCGGTCGGTCATGAATGGGCTCCGGTCATCGTTGTCTATCGGGCTGCCATCTTCGCACCGGCTCGATACTCAGGGGCAACGATGCGCGTCAGGACCTGAGCCGCTCCACACCGCTCCAGATCAGCACCAACAGCGTGCCGGCAAGAAGGCCCACGCCGCCGTTCAAGAGCGTTTCCAGCAACCACGCCAGCCTCTCGCCAGCCGCCGTTGACAAGCCCGCCACTGCCTGCTGCAGCGCCGGCACGCCATGCACCAGAATGCCGCCGCCCACCAGAAACATCGCGATCGTGCCCGCGATCGACAGCGCCTTCATGAGCCACGGCGCGGCCGCGACGATGCCGTAGCCGAGCTTGCCCAGAGAGCCGCCCCGCTCACTCAGCGCCAGGCCAACGTCGTCGAGCTTCACGATGGTCGCCACCAACCCATAGACGAACACCGTGATCAGCACCGCCACGATCGACAGCACGATGGAGCGCGTGAGCAGTGGCGCGGCAGCGGATGCGCCGAGCGCGATCGCGATGATCTCGGCCGACAGGATGAAATCGGTGCGTACGGCACCCTTGATCTTTTCCTTTTCCAGCGTGACCAAGTCGACTTTGGGGTCGGCAGCCGCGCGTTTGATTTTTTCCCGGTGCTCGGCGCGCACCGCTTCCTTGTCGCGGAAGAACTTGTGCAGGAGTTTTTCCGCGCCTTCGAAGCAGAGAAACGCGCCGCCGAGCATCAGCAGCGGCGTCACGGCCCACGGTGCGAACGCACTGATGACGAGCGCCGCGGGCACCAGGATCAATTTGTTCAGCAGCGACCCTTTGGCCACCGCCCACACCACCGGCAACTCGCGCGCCGAAGCGACACCGGTGAGCTGCTGCGCGTTCAGCGCAAGGTCATCGCCGAGCACGCCAGCGGTTTTCTTGGCGGCGACCTTGCTCAACACGGCGACGTCGTCGAGGATCGCGGTGATGTCGTCGAGCAGGGCAATTGCGCTGAATGCGGCCATAAGTGAGGTTCTAGCGAGCTGTTGAAGAAAAGCGTGGGGAGAGGGAAGACGCTGCTGCTGCTGGCAGCTCACCGTGCGACGGCCGGCGAAACCGACCCGCTCATTGCATTACATCACCCGGATTGATCGGCGGCCTTGCGCTCTGCCGCCTGCGCTTTGCCGCTGTCGAACGCAGCGCGGCGCTCGGCAATCGCCTGCGGCGAGAGGCGATCGACATTGCAGTAGTCGTGCTTCCAGTCCGCCGATTCGCTCCAGATCAGCGGCGACTGCACCGTGGTGCGCGCATCCGGTGCTGCTTCGAGCAGCTTCAAAGCGAGGTCGAGTGTGAACGCCTGTGACGCTGCATCGCCGGGCTTGCCCGCGGCGTTGCCGAGCGGAAAATCGGAGAACACGAAGCGCGGCACACCGACGCGCTCGACGATGTCTTTCGCGCAGCCCAGCACCACAGTGGGGATGCCATGGGCCTCGAGCATGCGCGCGATCAGACTCACGGTCTGGTGGCAGACCGGGCAGTTCGGAACAAGGATCGCCGCATCGGCCTTGTCCGCCTGGCAGCGCGCAACGATCTCGGGTGCGTCCACCTGCAGCGTCACGCGCTGGCTTCGATTCGTCGGGGCGCCGTGGAAGCGCGCGGTCAGCGCACCGACGCGTCCAGCGGCTTCGATCTGCCGGAGCGCGGGCAGTGGAAAGTACGTGCCAGGGTCGGCCGCCGTCGTGTGCTGCCGATCGATCGCCACGTGCGAGATGCGCAGGTCGTGGTCGATCGACGTGTTGCCCGAATAGACGGCGTAGAACTTCGCCGCTGCGTTGTACGGTGCGCCCGGGCCTTGATCGCCCGCGTCCGGCCGATGCGGCGCGGCGGTTGTGATCAAAGCGATGCGGCTCTCGGCGAGCGATTTGGTCAACGGCTGAAACGGCACCTGCGCGAAGTGTGCCCAGACATACGGCGCGCCGTAGCCGAGCGCCTGGTAGTAGTCGCGCGTGCGCTGCAGATAAGGGATGGGCGTGTCGTGATCCGCTGCCGTCTTGTCGAAGTCCATCGCATCATCATCCGTCATTGGCCTTGGTGACGACACCTGCCTTTGCGCCGTGTCGCCGCTCTCGCGTCGCTTTCAGGCCCTGGTGGGCGCTGCCGATTCTTCGTCCATCAGTCGCGCGATAACGCGCCGCGACAGCACGCCGCCCGCGTCGATGTTGAGCGTCATCAGCGGTTTTTGCGGCTGCGCGAGCAGATTGCGCTGCTGCGCTTCGAGCATGCCGAGGTCTTCTGCAAATATTTTTGCCTGACCCTCGCGGATCGTCGACGTCAAGGCGGCGTCCTCGGGCTTGAAGTGGCGCGCCATGCCCCAGAAGTACCACATCGTCGTATCGGTCTCCGGCGTCAGGAAGTCCACCACCACGCTCGATGCCTTGACATCGTCCGGCGCGTCGCAGCCGCCGTGGCCCGCGTGCGCCACGCCAACTTCGATCATCACGTGGCTCGGCGGCGTGAAGCGGCAGATCTGCCAGCGGTCCACCGGCACGTCGTCGGCCAAGCCGTTGCCACGCAGCGCAGTCTGCCAGAACGGAGGCGCCAGCACGCCGGCCATGTGCCGGCGCGTGACGACCTCGTTGCCTTCTTGTTTGGTCTTCGGCAGCACGTCCTCGATTTCCTTCTGGCCGATGCTCCCCGCATGCACATACGTCTCGTGCGTGAGGTCCATCAGGTTGTCGAGCATGAGCCGGTAGTCACAGCGCACGTGGTACATGCCGCCGCCGTAGGCCCATTCGGGGTTGTCGGCCCACTCGAACCGCGGGATCAGTGCCGGGTCGGCCAGTGCCGCGTCACCGGGCCAGAGCCAGACGAAGCCGTGCCGCTCCTCGGTCGGATAACGTCGCACCGGCGCACACGACAGTGCGCGCTGGCCCGGCATCGACAGCGCGCGGCCGCCATCGGCCAGCACCAACCCGTGATAGCCGCAGACCAGCCGCCCATCGACCACGCGTCCCAGCGACAACGGCGCGCCGCGGTGCGGACAAAAGTCTTCGAGTGCGGTGACCGTGCCGTCCTCGGCCCGATAGAACACGAGCGAGCGGTGGCTGATGGTGCGGCCGAGCGGTTTGCCCGCATTGATCTCGTCAGAGGTGGAAGCGACGTACCAAGCGTTTTGCAGAAAAGTCAAAGTCGATCTCCAGCGGTTTCGCAATCAGCCTCGCGTCAGCCTCAGCCCCGCGTCCACCAACAGCACTTCACCCGTCGTCTTGGCCGCACCGGCGCCGAGCCACCACGCCGCTTCGGCCACATCCTCCGGCGTCAGCACGGCGTCCAGCGCAGCAGTTTCTTTGTAGCCTTGCACCGCCTGTTCGTAGCGCTCCGCACCCAGCCCCTGCTGCAGCCACGGCGTCTCGACCAAACCCGGTGCGATCGCGTTGACCCGGATCGCCGGCCCGAGCGCGCGGGCCAGGCCGGCCGTCAGGCCATTCAGCGCGCCTTTGCTCGCGATGTAGGCAAGCGAAGAACCCCTGCCCATGCTGCCCGCGATCGACGAGATGTTGACGATGCCGGCCGCACCCGTGCTGCGCTGCAGCAGCGGGGCCAGCGCGCGGCTCATCTGATAGGCGCCGATCACGTTGACGGCGTAGATACGCTGAAAATCTTCCGCGTCCAGGCCGTCTAGGTCTTTCAGCGGCACGAACTTGGTGGTGCCCGCATTGTTGACCAGCACGTCGGCACGACGGAAGCGAGCGTCGACTTCCGCAGCCAGCCGGCGGCAATCGGCATCCGCCGATACGTCGGCTTTGACGACCAGGACTTCCGCACCCAGCGCTTTGCACGCCTCGGCCACCGCTTCGGCGGGTGCGGCTTCGCGCGAATAGTTGATTACCACGTCCCAGCCGCGACTCGCGTAGAGCCGGGCGGTGGCGGCGCCGATGCCAGACGACGAGCCGGTGACGATGCAAACTTTGCGCTCGCTCATGGGCGATCTCCCTTCGGTGGTTGATGGGCTGGAAGCCTACCTCAGCCGGGAGCGCATGGTGTCCGTGAAATTGAGCGAGCTACCTGCCGTGTGGGCGCATGACCTCGCTGCGTGGGCAATCGAACGAAAGCCGTTGTCTGACGCTTGACGAACGCCGTCGCGCTGCGTCGGCAGGATCAATGCGCAGATGCTTCCCTGAGCGCCCCAGCCAGTCGCACCAGTGCCGCCAGCACACCGCCTACCATCTGCGCCGCTCGCTCGTCCTTCAACGCCCCTTGCGCATCGAAGGCGTCGTTGGCGCCGCCGAGCCCGAACTGTTGCGGCACCACGATTGCCGCCAACTGCATCTGCATGAACTGGCGCAGGTGGTTCAGCGCGCGCAGGCCGCCGGCCGGACCCTGTGAGGCCGACATCACGGCGACCGGCTTGCTCGTGGTGGCTTCCAGCCCGCTTGGCTGCCCACCGTCCGCCGCCAGGCGGGACAACCAGTCGAACGCGTTGATCAACAGCGGCGTCGGAAAGCCGTTGTACTCGGGCGTGACGAGCAGCATGCCGTCGCTGTCCACGATGGCCTGGCGCAGGCGCTGCACGGACGCGGGCACGCCGGTGGCGGCCTGGATGTCGCCGTCGTAGATCGGCAGCGCGAGGTCGCGCAGGCTGAACACGTTGGCCGTGTGGCTGTCGGCTTCGAGCCGCCGGGCGGCATGGCGTGCAAGGCGCAGATTGATCGAGCCGGTGCGTTCGCTGCCGGCGATGACGAGGATGGAGGATTTCGCGGACATGGAGCGTTGTTTTTTTCGGTGAAGCGCAGGCGCTTGGTTGCAGCGCCGGGCGTGCGCGCACTCAGTCGGGCAGCGGGATGAATTCGGTCTCGCCCGGCACGTGGGGGAAGCGATTCGCCTTCCAGTCGGCCTGGGCTTGCTCGATGCGCGCCTTGCTGCTGGAGACGAAGTTCCACCAGATATGCCGCTCGCCAACCGGCTCGCCGCCGATCACCATCACGCGGCTTGGCTCGGTCGCCTTAATGCGCAGCGGTTGGCCGTCTTGCGCGACCAGCATCGTGCCTTCGGTGCAATCTTCCGCGTCGATGCGTGCGTTGCCACTCACGACGTAAGCGGCCAGCTCGGGGTAGGTCGACGGCACCTCGATGCTCGATCCGGCCGGCATCTGGCATTCCAGATACAGCATGCGGCCGTCGGCGCGCACCGGCGACCGTTTGCCCCAGGCTTCGCCGATGATCACCCGCACGGTGACGTCGCCCTGCGCGAACTGCGGCAGCGCATCCGCCGGGTAGTGATCGAAGCTGGGTTCGTCTTCTTGCCGCGCATCGGGCAGCGCCATCCAGGACTGGATGCCGTGCAGTTTCGAGTGGGTGTCGAGATCGTCACCGGCCCGCTCCGAATGCACGATGCCCCGGCCAGCCTTCATGAAGTTGACGGCGCCCGCACGGATCGGCTGCACCACGCCCAGGCTGTCGCGGTGCATGATTTCGCCTTCGAACAGATAGGTGATGGTGGCCAGCCCGATGTGCGGGTGCGGCCGCACCACAATGCCTTCGCCCGGCGGAAATTCGGCCGGTCCCATGTGGTCGAAGAAGATGAACGGGCCGACCATGCGCCGGTCGGGTGCGGGCAGCACGCGCCGCACCGTGAAGCTGCCCAGGTCCTTTGGCTTCGATTCGATGCGCAGGGCGGCCGGGCCGGCGGGCGCGCCGTCTTCGGGTTGATTGGCTGGAAGAACGCTCATGTCTGTGTCTCCGGAATTGAGTCGCGTTGATTGGAACAATAAGTCGGGGCTTTGTCGCGCCGGGCTTGCGCCCGGCATCAAGCGACTGGCGCCGAAGCAGCACCCGGCGCCGCAAGGTCGCCAAAACGCCCGCTGTTGAAGTCGGCGATCGCCTGGCGGATGCCGGCCTCGTCGTTCATCACGAACGGCCCGTATCCAACCACCGGCTCATCGATCGGCTCGCCGCTGAGCACCAGCAGGACGACGTCATCGTCCTGCGCCTGCACGCGAACGTCGCTGCCTGCGCGGTCCAGCAGCGCGAACTGCGAGGCCCGCACGGTTTGTTCGCCGTTCACGACCACGCTGCCGTGCAGCACGACCAGCGCGAGTGTGCGGCCTGCTGCGAACGTGAAGTCGGCCGCATGGCCGCGGGTGAGGCGCACGTCCCAGACGTCGAGCGGCGTGTGGGTGGTGGCCGCGCCGTGCTGACCCGCGTAGTCGCCCGCGATCACGCGCAGCGTGCCGGCTTCGGCGGGCAGCGGCATCGTGGGGATGTCCTTGTCCAGCAACGCCTGGTACTTGGGCGGCGCCATCTTGTGCTTGGCCGGCAGGTTCACCCAGAGCTGCACCATTTCGAGCGTGCCGCCGCGCGCTGTCATCGCTGGCGAATGGAACTCGTCGTGCAGGATGCCGGACGCGGCCGTCATCCACTGCACATCGCCGGGCCCGATCGTGCCGCCCGAGCCGGTCGAGTCGCGATGCGCGACCTCGCCCTGATAGACGATCGTCACGGTCTCGAAGCCGCGGTGCGGATGCGTGCCGACGCCGCGCGGCTGCGTGGTCGGATCGAACGTGGCCGGACCCGCATGGTCCAGCATCAGAAACGGGCTCAGTGCCTGTGCATGACGGTCGTGAGAAAACAGCGTGCGCACCGGAAAACCGTCGCCGACCCAATGGCCGCGCGGCGCGCTGTGGATGCTGGCAACGGTCTTTTTCATGGTGAATTCCTTGTTTCGGTGATGGGCGAGGCACGCTTTGCTTCGCGTTTGGTGATGAAGCGTTCATTGGAGAAGTTGGGGTTGTCCACCACCGGACACAAGCGGTGCGAGCGGCGACAGTGCGTCGTCGCTCGGGTGACAACGCCGAGGAAGCAAATGTTCTGAGGGGCGGACTGTTTCGAGCGTCTTTGCGCATCCATCATCAGGGCCTGATGCCCGCAGCGTCGCGGCCTCCGTGCGCGAGACGAATGGGTCGCGCTTGGTCGTCAACAAGGTAGTGACTGCGACTGCAATCACGCTCCGCTTGCAGGATCTGCGTCGCCCCAAAGAAGACGGACCGTCCAGGCAGCGATGGAGCGCCGCCAATCCTCGTCCTGCCTGGAACTCGTAAGAATTGCTCCCGTTCGATTGCCGACTGGTTGTGCCGATCAATGGCCGAATCAAATCGGCCTCGGAACCAGCGGCTCGCCAATTGCGCATTCGATTGCCGAGCGGTCCCAGTCCCCGAGCCGTGCCGCCGCGTCGTAAGTGCTGGTCAGAAACGACATCAGCGTCTGCTCGGGGTCGCTTGCGTTGCGCACCGCTTCGTAGGGCAGGATGAACTCGCCGGCCTCCTTGCTGTAGCGTGCCTGCGCGGGCTCGACGGCTACTTCGGCGAAGCCGTCCGGCGTCGGATAGGCGTACGAATAAAACGCCGGCTCGTCGACCGGGCCGCCGCCGGGCCAGAAACCGGCGGACGACACTTCATGGCTGTAGGCCTCCCGCGTGACGTCGTCTGGCAAGGCCGGCACGCCGCCCGGATGCGCAGGCGCAGTGCGGCCGGAAAACCGTGTGACGGCCAGATCGAAGCTGCCCCAAAACAGATGCACAGGACTGGCCTTGCCGATGAACCCGCTGCGAAACCGCTGCAGCACACGGTGGCTCGACAACACCACACGGTGAAAGCGCTCGACCGCATCGGCGTCGTACGGCCGGGGCTTGTGGTCGTCTTGGAAGTCCACGGCGTCGGGCACCTCGTTCGGGCGGCCGTGAAACGCCGCGTGGCCGCCGACGCTTTCGATCAATGCGATGAAGCGCTTGTGAAACTCGGCCACCGACATCGGCTCCAGCACGAAGCTGGCGCTGGGCTGTCCGGGCGCCTCGGCCAGCACCCGATGTGCGTACAGGTCGAACTGTACTTCGATCGGCCCCATGTCGTCCGGAATCAACGAGGTGGTGAGCCCGCGCGCATCGACGTACAGCGTGGCATGCCACGAATGATTCAACCAGGGCGTGTGCGCCAGCCGGTACTTGCCGACGATCTGCGTGTACAGATGCAACGCGGTGCAGGTCTCGCGCCAGTCGGCGTAGGGCAGCGCCGGCCAGTCGGACGCGGACTGGTTCGCTGCGTTGGTTGCGTTGGTTGCGTTGGTCACTTTCGAACTCCCGATGTGTATTGCGCCGAGCCGCAGCGAACGGCCTGAGCGGTGTGGCCACGGGCCACCAAATGGTGGAAGCGGCCGAGGCGTTCGCTGCCGAATGCGGCGATCGCCCGGCCGACGCCCAGGCCATGCCCGCGGCGTCGCCGATCGATCGGATGTTGGTCGATGGCTCTGTCCGCAGCAGCTGCCTGAGCGCGCGTCGGCAAACGCTTCACACCATGTCGAACAACAGCACTTCCGCGTCGCTCGCGCCTTCGATCGAGATGGAGGCCGCACCAGTCAGCGCTGCGCCGTCACCCGCTTTCAATTGCATGTCGCCGACCCGCACCTCACCGCGCACGACCTGAATCCAGGCCTTGCGGTCGTCTGCCAGTTCATGGATCACGCGCTGGCCTTCGGTCAACACTGTTGCGTACAGGCTCACGTCCTGATGGATCGTGACCGATCCGTCCCGGCCATCGCGCGAGCCGATCAGGCGCAGCGCGCCCGCCTTGTCCTCGTGTGAGAACGACTTCTGCTCATAACCTGGCGCCAGGCCGCGCCGCTCGGGCAGGATCCAGATCTGCAGGAAATGCACGGGCGCGGTCTGCGACGCATTGAACTCGCTGTGCCGCACGCCGGTGCCGGCCGTCATGCGCTGCAGGTCGCCGGGCCGGATCACCGAGCCGGTGCCGATGCTGTCCTTGTGCGCAAGTTCGCCGTCGATCACGTACGACAGGATCTCCATGTCGTTGTGCGCATGCGTGTCGAAGCCGCGGCCCGGGTGCACGCGGTCTTCGTTGATCACGCGCAGTGGGCCGAAGCCCATGTGCTGCAGATCGTGGTAGTGGCCGAACGAAAACGTGTGGCGGCTGTCGAGCCAGCCGAAGTCGGCGCGGCCACGGTCTTCGGCGCGGCGGGTCTCGAGTGCGGTGCGGGTTTCAAGCATGATGCGAAAAAATCTCCGGTGGGTTGCGAAAGCGGACAAGGCCAATCGATGACCCGCAGTTTGGGCCGCGCCCCCGCCCTGCACAAGACCCCAAAGCGGCGACATTGCGTCGCTGCGCGGGCGACAATGAAACGAGACCCACGATGGACCGCATCGAGAGCCTGCGCGCATTCACCACCGTCATCGAAGCGGGCGGCTTCGCGGCCGCTGCGCGCATGCTGGGTGTGTCGCGCTCGGTCGTGAACAAGGCGGTGATTGCGCTGGAAGGGTCGCTCGGCACGCAGCTGCTGCGCCGCAGTACCCGGCAAGTCACGCCAACGGAAGCGGGTCAGGCCTTTTATGCGCGCAGCCTGCGGGTGCTCGGCGAGTTCGATGACGCGGTCGCATCGGTCGGCGAACTGCAGGCCAAGCCAGCCGGCCGGCTGCGCGTGAACGCACCGATGACGTTCGGCACCTTGCACCTGGCCGGCGCGGTAGCGCGCTACATGGCCGACTGGCCCGAGGTGCACGTCGAGCTGGTGCTGAACGACCGTTTCGTCGATCCCATCGAAGAAGGTTTTGATGTCACGCTGCGCATTGGCGCGGAGCAGGTGTTCACGAGCTTGGTGGTGCGGCCGATCGCGACGATCCCGTTGGTGGTCTGCGCGTCCCCGGCCTATCTCGAAACGCATGGGGCGCCCTCTCATCCCGACGAACTCAAGCACCATCGCTGCCTGCATTACGGCTGGCAGGAATCGGGGCACATGTGGCGGCTCAATGGTCCGAACGGCGAGCGGTCTTACATGGTCGGCTGCGTGATGTGGTCGAACAACGGCGAGGCGTTGATGAACGCCGCAATCGAACATGCGGGCATCGCGCTGCTGCCGACTTTCATCATCGGTGATGCGCTGCGGCAGGAACGGCTTCGGCCGTTGCTGACCGAGTGGAGCGCGCCGTCGATTCAACTGTCGGCGTTGTATCCGCGGCACCGGCATGCGTCGCCCAAGGTGCGATCGTTCGTCGACTGGCTGGATGCACGTTGGCGCGGTGTGTCGGACTGGGGCGCAGAAGCCTGACGCGGCGCGGCACCGCTTGATGCAATCCGGCCCATCGGCCAAGCGCGCCGACTCCCATCAAAAACGCCCCACGCCCCGGTTTTTTATGCAAAATCATGCGCAGGCGCCCGCATTCCGTACGGAATGCGCTACAAAAAACATAGTTGGATGCAGCAGCGGCACGGCCCCTGCGAGGTTCGTTTCATCAACCAAAGGAGACCGCTCATGCCCACCGATGCCGCCACCGTGATGGCACGCCGAACTATGCCGCCAACCCTCGCGAGCACCGCCGCTGCTGTCGCGCTTTTGCTTGCTGGCTGCGCAAGCGCGCCGCTCCCCGAACAAGCCAAAGCCCCCGTGCTGCCCGCCGCCACCGAAGCGTTCGCGGTCGCGGGCCTCGAGCGGCCCGCCGAGCTGCTGATCGACCGCTGGGGCGTACCGCACAGCTACGCGGCCTCCACCTACGACGCGTTCATCGCGCAAGGCTTTGCGGCGGCGCGCGACCGGCTTTGGCAGATGGATTTGTGGAGAAAGCGCGGCCTGGGCCAGATGGCAAGCGACTTCGGCCCGAACTGGGTCGAGGGCGACCGGATGGCGCGGGCCGTATTGTTCCGCGGCGACATGTACCGCGAATGGCTCGCGTACGGCTCGGACGCCAAGCGCGTGGCCGAAGCGTTCGTCGCCGGCGTGAACGCCTGGGTCGCGCAAGTGAACGCCAAGCCCGAGGCGTTGCTGCCGATGGAGTTCAAGCTGCTCGGCTACCGGCCCGTGCCGTGGTTGGCCGAAGACGTGGTGCGCATCCGGCACCACGGCCTGACCTTGAACTACAGCGGCGAAATCGACCGCGCGCAGGCGCTGTGCCTGCAGCCAAACGGCAAGCGCGTGGACTGGCTGCGGCGCGAACTCGATCCGCCGGTGCTGCCCAAGCTCGTCGAAGGCTTCGATCCCTGCTCGGTGCCCGCTGCCGTGCTGAAGGCCGCGTATGCAGCAGCGACCGCGCCGCCCGCGTTCAGCAAGACGAACATCGGCACGACGTCGGCCGCTGTGCCGCTGCCGCCGACCGCGCTGGCCGACGCCGACACGCTCGCCAGCTACGGCAGCAACAACTGGGTGATCGCGCCCGAGCGCACCGACACGGGCCGGCCGCTACTGGCCAACGACCCGCACCGCGCGCACGGCGCGCCGAGCTTGCGCTACGTCGCGCACATCAGCGCACCGGGCATGGACGTGATCGGCGCGGGCGAGCCGTTTCTGCCCGGCATCTCGATCGGCCACAACGGCACCATCGCGTTCGGCCTGACGCGGTTCTACATGGACCAGGAGGATCTGTACGTCTATGAGACGAACCCGCAGCGGCCCGACGAATACAACTATCAGGGCCGCTGGGAGCCGATGATGCTGGTGACCGAAGAGATCACGGTCAAGGGCGAAGCCGCGCCGCGCAAGGTGGTCAACCGCTACACGCGGCACGGCCCGGTGATGGCGGACGAGGGCGCGAAGCACCGCGCATGGGCCCTGCGCGCGGCGTGGCTCGACCTCGGCATGGCGCCGTACTTCGGCTCGATGGACTATATGCGCGCCCGCAATTGGGATCAGTTCCGCGCGGCGATGAACCGCTGGGGCGCACCGGGTGAAAACCAGGTGTATGCGGACACGCAAGGCAATATCGGCTGGGTGCCGGGCGGCCTGACGCCGATTCGCCCGAACTGGGACGGCCTCACGCCGGTGCCCGGCGATGGTCGCTACGAATGGGCAGGCTTTCGGCATGGGGATGAGCTGCCCCGCGAGTTCAACCCGGCACGCGGCTATGTCGTGACCGCGAACGAAAACAACATCCCGCCGGACAGCGCGGCGGCCGGCAAAGGGATCGGCTACGAGTGGGCCGATGACGCGCGCAGCCGACGCCTGAAAGCGTTGTTCGCGCAAAAGGCCGCAGCGGGCGAGCGCTTCAGCCTGAGCGACTCGCAGGCGATGCAAACCGACATCGTCTCCAGCCAGGCGCAGCGCGTGGTCAAGGTGCTGCAAGGCGTGCAGGGCAGCGACGCGCAGACGACGGCCGCGCTGCAGATGCTCAAAGCGTGGGACGGCACCATGGACAAGGACAGCGCGGCGGCGGCGCTGTACGAGGTCTGGTTTGCAAAGCATCTGCGTCCCGCGGTGCTGAACGCCGCACTCGGCGAGGCCGGCGCAAAAGCCGCCGCGCCCGGAGACTCAACCCGCGTGCTGGAGCTGATCGAAAACCCCACGCCGTGGATGCCGATCGAACAACGCAACGCGTTGATCGAGCAAAGCCTGCGCGCCGCGTCCGCCGAGCTGCAAACCAGGCTCGGCCCCGACATGGCGCAGTGGAAGTGGGGTGCGCTGCACCGCGCCGAGTTCCGCCACCCGCTGTCCAGCGTGGTCGACCCGGCCACGCGCAAGCTGCTCGACGTCGGCGACTGGCCGATGTCCGGCTCCGGCTTCACGCCGATGGCCGCGAGCTACCGGCCGAGCGACTGGCATCTGACGGCCGGTGCATCGTTTCGCATGGTGCTCGACGTCGGCAACTGGGACGCATCGCGCTTCATCAACACCCCGGGCCAGTCCGGCGATTCGCAGAGCCCGCACTACCGCGACTTGGCGCCGTTGTGGCTGGCTGGGCAATACGTGCCGCTCGCCTATAGTCGCGCGGCGGTCGAGCGCAACACAGTGACCAGGATTCGGCTGGAACCGGGGCGCTGACGCATTCTTCAAGCTTGAGCCCGTGGCTGCGCAGCCGCGGTCAAGCAAACCAAAACGACAACGAGCACATCACGATGAAAACGACTCACCAATTCCTGACCTCCTGCCTGACCGCCACGCTGTTGCTTGCCGGCGCAGTGTCCGGCGCGGCGGCGCAGGACTATCCGAGCAAGCCGATCCGCTGGATCGTGCCTTACGCAGCTGGGGGCGGGTCGGACTTTCTCGCGCGCACGATCGGCGTGCCGCTGTCCGAGAAGATCAACCAGCCGGTGCTGGTGGACAACAAGCCAGGCGGTAACACGGCGCTGGCGGCAGCCGAAGTTGCGCGCTCGGACGCCGATGGCTACACGGTCTTGTCGGCCGACAACGGCACGCTGGTGTTCAACCCGGCGCTGTACAAATCGCTGAGCTACAGCCCGACGAAAGACCTGGCGCCGGTCACGCTGATGGGGCGCTTCCCGATGATTCTTGTGGCTGGCCCGAACACCGACTTCAAGGATGCGAAAGACTTCATTGAAAAAGCCAAAGCGAAGGAGGGCGGCTTCAACTACGCATCGGCTGGCGCAGGCAGCCCGCACCACTTGGCGATGGAATTGCTGAAGGTCGAAGCAGGCCTGAAGATGACACACGCGCCGTATCGCGGCGCAGCGCCCGCGCTGCAGGATGTGGTGGGCGGCCAGGTGCCCGTGATGATGGTCGACATGGCGGCCGGCTCAGGTTTCATCAAGGCCGGCAAGGTCAAGCCGCTGGCGGTGGCGAACGCGACACGGCTGTCGGGCCTGCCGGACGTGCCGACGTTTGCCGAACTCGGCCTGAAGAACGTCGAAGCCGCCGCGCTGGTCGGCATGGTGGTGCCAGCCAAGACGCCGGCTGCGACGATCGAGCGGCTCAACAAGGTGGTGGTTGCCACCATCAATGAGCCGGCCGTGAATCAGAAGATGAAAGACTTCGGCATCGAACCGGTCGGCAACACCGCGGCCGAGTTCGATGCGATTTTGAAATCCGAGACGACGCGCTGGCACAAGTTGATCAAGGACTTGAACATCACGCTGGACTAGACCTACCTCACCCCCAGGCTTCGCTCCCTTCTGTCGGCTATCGCCTTGCCCCCACCGGGGGCGGCGCCTGCGGCATGGCAAAGCCAGCTTGCGGCCCCTGCTGGAAAGGACCTTCAGCGGCTCACCCTCCGCTGGTCAAGAACAACTCTGTCCCCGACTGAGTGCCAGCAGCCCCAGTCGGTAACACGGCGAACCTGAAATGTCGAGGAGATCCCGATGGATGCGTTGACAGGACAAACCGGTTGCCCGGTTGCCCATGGACCCCTGTCGGATGCGCGCACGCCGACCGGCTGCCCGGTCAGTCAGCGCGCCGCCGACTTCGATCCGTTCAGCGATGGCTACAACCAGGACCCGCCCGACTACGTGCGCTGGTCGCGCGAGCAGGAGCCGATCTTCTACAGCCCGAAGCTCGGCTATTGGGTGGTCACTCGGTTTGCGGACATCAAGGCGATCTTTCGCGACAACCGTACGTTCAGCCCGTCGATCGCGTTAGAGAAGATCACGCCGACCGGGCCGGAAGCCAACGCAGTGCTGGCCAGCTACGGCTTCGCGCTGAACCGTACGCTAGTCAATGAAGACGAGCCCGCGCACATGCCGCGTAGGCGTGTTTTGATGGAGCCGTTCACGCCCGAAGCACTGAAGCACCACGAGCCGTTGGTGCGTCGCCTGACGCAGCAATACATCGACCGGTTCATCGACGATGGCCGCGCGGATTTGGTCGACCAGATGCTGTGGGAGATCCCGCTGACGGTCGCGCTGCATTTTCTGGGTGTGCCCGAGGACGACATGGACACGCTGCGCAAGTATTCGATTGCGCACACGGTCAACACCTGGGGCCGCCCGGCCCCCGAGCATCAAGTCGAAGTCGCACACGCGGTTGGCAACTTCTGGCAGTTCGCGGGCCAGTTGCTGGAAAAGATGCGAGAAGACCCCGACGCGCCAGGCTGGATGCAGTACGGCATCCGCAAGCAAGCCGAGCAGCCGGATGTCGTGACCGATTCATACCTGCATTCGATGATGATGGCCGGTATCGTTGCCGCGCACGAAACAACCGCGAACGCGAGTGCCAACGCGCTGAAATTGCTGCTGGAAAATCGCGCCGTCTGGCAAAACATCTGCGACAACCCGGCGCTGATTCCGAACGCGGTCGAGGAATGCTTGCGCCACAACGGCTCGGTCGCGGCCTGGCGCCGCATCGTGACGCAGGACACGCAAGTCGGCGGCATCGATCTGCCGTCAGGCTCGAAACTGCTGATCGTTACATCGTCGGCGAATCATGATGAGCGGCACTTTGCCGACGCGGATGCCGTCGACATCCGGCGCGACAACGCGAGCGACCACCTGACGTTCGGCTACGGCTCGCACCAGTGCATGGGCAAGAACCTCGCGCGCATGGAGATGCAGATTTTTCTGGAAGCGTTCACGCTGCGGCTGCCGCACATGAAGCTGCGCGAGCAGCGCTTCAGTTACGTGCCGAACACATCGTTCCGCGGGCCGGAACATCTGTGGGTCGAGTGGGACCCGACGCTGAACCCGGAACGCAGGAACTCTGCATTGCGTGAAGCGACCCTGCCGGTGCGCATCGGGGAGCCGTCGACGCATGCGATTGCGCGGCCTGTCGTGGTGGATCGCGTGACCCCGGCGGCGGACGGCATCGTGGCGCTTCGGCTGGTTTCCGCCGACGGCAAACCATTGCCGCGCTGGACCGCTGGTTCGCACATCGACATCGAATGCGGTGACCCGCACCGGTCACGTCAATACTCGTTGTGCGGTGATCCGCTGGATGCCGGTGCGTACGAAATCGCGGTGTTGCGGGAAGATGCCGGCCGCGGTGGCTCAGCCTGGGTGCATGGCAATGTCAACGTGGGCGATCGGCTCAAGATCCGCGGACCGCGCAATCACTTCCAGCTCGATGAGACCCTCGAGAAAGCAATCTTCGTTGCGGGCGGTATCGGCATTACGCCGATCGGTGCAATGGCGCGGCGCGCGGCGGCGCTGGGCATCGACTACGAACTGCATTACAGCGGACGGTCGCGCCGCACGATGGCGTTTCTGGGGGACCTGCAGCATCTGCATGGCGACCGGCTGCACGTGTATGCAGCCGACGATGGCCAGCGCAATGACTTTGCCGCGCTGTTCAAGTCGCCGCAGCCGGGCGTCGGCATCTACGCCTGTGGGCCGGTGCGAATGCTCGAAGCTTTGGAACAGCACACCGCTCACTGGCCCGCGGATGCATTGCGGGTTGAGCACTTCGTCTCCACCGTGCAAAAGCTCGATCCCGCCAACGAGCATGCGTTCGAAGTCGAACTAAGGGATTCGGGCATCGTCGTGAACGTGGCCGCGGATCAGACGGTGCTGCAAGCGCTGCGTGCCGCCAACATCGATATTCAGAGCGACTGCGAAGAAGGGTTGTGCGGATCGTGCGAAGTGCGCGTGCTGGACGGCGCCGTCGACCACCGCGACGTGGTGCTCACCCGCACCGAGCGCGAAGCGAACCAGAAGATGATGAGCTGCTGCTCACGCGCCAAAGGTCAGCGGCTGGTGCTCGAGCTTTAGAGAAATGGCCGATGGCTCAGGCGAGCGCATCGGCCCATCAACGGTTTGGCGGGGTGTTTGGGCGAGCGCAGCAATCGCTGCTGTACGCGATGCTTCATGCAGCCCAAGCAAGGATGCCGTATCACACGGCACCTCTTTCTTATGTAGCGAGCCGCGCGTTCTGCGGGAACATTGCCTTCTTTGCTTCGTCGTCCATCTCGGCCTTGTAGGCGTTTTTTGTCTTCAGCGCTTCGGCGCGTTGCGCGGCCGGCCGTGCGTTGATCTCATCCAGCAAGCGCTTCACGTTGGGCAGATTGCTCCACGCGTCCGGCCCCAGGATGAACGGCACCGCGCGCGCCCAGCCCCAGACCGCCATATCGACGATCGTGTAGGTGTCGCCCAGCATGTATTTGTGCTTGGCCAGTTGCGCATCGATCAGGCCCCAGTGGCGTTGCGCTTCGAAGTCGTAGCGGTTCACCGCATATTCCTTCGGCTCCGGTGCGAAGTGCTTGAAGTGCACCGCCTGGCCGCTGTACGGGCCGATGCCGGTGGCCACGAACATCAGCCACGACAGCATCTGCCCGCGCTGCGCTGGCGTGTTCTCTGGCAGGAACTTGCCGGTCTTCTCGGCCAGGTACAAAAGGATCGCGTTGCTGTCGAACACCTTCACATCGCCGTCGACGAGCGCGGGCGTCTTTGCATTGGGGTTGATTGCGGTGAAGGTGGGTGCGTGCTGCTCGCCTTTCCTGGTATCGACCGGCATCAGCTCGTAAGGCAGTTCGGCTTCTTCCAGAAACAGCGCGACCTTGGCGGGGTTGGGGGAGGGGTGGTAATAGAGCTTGAGCATCGGTATCCTTTGTTGGGAGAAAAACCATCGGCACGACCTGAATGCCGGGTCTTTCAGTTTCGTCGATCCATCCAACCCAAGCAAAATCGTGGATTGCACGCCGTTCGGCTCGAACGTTATGCCAAGTTTCTAGTGCCTTGCGGCGTGCCCGCAGCAAAGGGGCACGCAGCGCGCGCTGTCTTCAAATACCACCCTACAACGCAGGAGTTTTCCAGTCATGCCCGATCTCTTTGACAACCCCCTGGGCCTGCAAGGCTTTGAGTTCATCGAGTTTGCTTCGCCCACGCCTGACGCACTGGAGCCGGTGCTCGAAACGCTTGGCTTCACCCGCGTGGCCGAGCACCGCTCCAAAGACGTGTCCTTGTACCGCCAGGGCCAGATCAACTTCATCGTCAACCGGGAGCCCAAGAGCCCAGCCGGCTACTTTGCCGCTGAGCATGGCCCGTCTGCCTGCGGCCTGGCGTTTCGCGTGGCCGATGCGCACAAGGCTTATTCCATGGCGTTGGAGCGCGGCGCCCAGCCGGTGGAGATGCCCACGGGGCCAATGGAGCTGCGCCTGCCCGCCATCCGCGGCATCGGCGGCGCGCCGCTGTATCTGATCGACCGGTTCGAGGACGGCGAATCGATCTACGACATCGACTTCCGGTTCATCGAAGGCGTCGAGCGTCGCCCGCACGGTCACGGCCTGCAGGCAATAGACCACCTGACGCACAACGTCTACCGCGGCCGCATGGCCTATTGGGCTGCGTTCTACGAGCGCTTGTTCAACTTCAAGGAAATCCGCTACTTCGACATCCAGGGCGCACACACCGGCCTCACGTCCAAAGCCATGACCGCCCCGGACGGCAAGATCCGCATCCCGCTGAATGAAGAGTCGGCCAAGGGATCGGGCCAAATCGAAGAGTTCTTGATGAAGTTCAACGGCGAAGGCATCCAGCACATTGCGCTGGCCACCAACGACTTGCTGGGCACGATCGACAGCCTCGGGCTGGCCGGCGTGCCCTTGATGAAGGCCCCCAACGACGTCTACTACCAGGCGCTCGAGACCCGTCTGCCCGGCCACGGCCAGCCTGTGGCTGAGCTGCAGACCCGCGGCATCCTGCTCGACGGCAGTACCGAAGGCGGCCAACCCAAGCTGCTGCTGCAGATCTTCTCCGATGTGCTGCTCGGCCCGGTGTTCTTCGAGTTCATCCAGCGGCACGGCGACGACGGCTTCGGCGAAGGCAACTTCAAGGCCCTGTTCGAATCGATCGAGCGCGACCAGATCGAGCGCGGCGTGCTGGCGACCGAGTGAGTAAGCAAGTGATGAAGCAACTCACACCGGATGAGCGTGCCCAGGCACTCGCAACGTTGCCCGACTGGCAACACAGCGACACACGTGGCGGTCTCATCTCCCGCACGTTTCAGTTCGCCGACTTCACGGCCGCATTCGGCTTCATGACCCAACTCGCCTTGGTTGCCGAGCGCATGAATCATCACCCCGAGTGGTCCAACGTCTACGGCCGCGTGGAGATCAAGCTGACCACGCACGATGCGGGCGGGCTGACAACGCGCGACATCGAGTTGGCATTGGCAGCCGATCGGTCGTATGCGAACTTCAAGCACCCCGCTGCCTGACGACGACTTCGCAGGACGACCGACGATG
>JBBPYC010000064.1:0-23473 GCA_038200275.1 Burkholderiales bacterium | reverse complement strand
TGTTAGCGCCGATGTAAAACTGACCCACTGCGCCGAAGTAAAAGTGACCCACCTGGGCGAGGATGGCGGCCTTTTCAAGGCTGTCGATGTTGACCCAGGAGGACGCAGTGGAGATACGAGTGATGGCCCGAAGGGGCGAGAGTGTCAGGCAGATCGCCAAGCAGTTGGACTGCTCGCGCAATACGGTGCGCAGGTATCTGCGCGATGAGGCGGCGCGCCGCTACGGCCCGCGCGAGCCGCGAGCGTGCAAGCTCGATGCGTACCAGGCGTACCTGAGCGAGCGCATCGCCCAGGCGCGCCCGCGCTGGATCCCGGCGACCGTGCTGCTGCGCGAGATCCGTGGTCTTGGCTACACCGGCGGCATCAGCCAACTCAAGGCCTGGCTGGCGCCCTGGAAGACGACCGTGCCCGAGCCGCTGGTGCGCTTCGAGACCCCGCCGGGCCAGCAGATGCAGGCGGACTTCACCTACGTCCGGCGCGGGCGCGACCCGCTGCTGGCGCTGGTCGCCACGATGGGCTACAGCCGCGCCAGCTTCGTCAAGTTCGCTGCCAGTTCGGGCGAAGACGTCGCCACCCTGTGCGCAGGTCTGCGCGAAGCGTTCGACTACTTCGGCGGCGTGCCCGAGCATGTCTTGTTCGATAACACCAAGGCCGTCGTCATCGAACGCGACGCCTACGGCGAAGGCCGCCACCGCTGGAACAACGCTTTGAGCGAGCTGGCCGAGGCGTGCGGCTTCAAGCCGCGGCTGTGCCGGCCGTACCGCGCCAAGACGAAGGGCAAGGTCGAGCGCTTCAACGCGTATCTCAAGGGCAGCTTCATCGTGCCGCTGGCAGCGACCTTGCAGGCCGGCGGCTTGCGCCTGGATGCCGAGCTGGCCAACGCCCACGTGCGCCGCTGGCTCGACGAGGTTGCCAACGCCCGCGTGCATGCCACCACCAAGGCCGTGCCGGCGCTGCGCCTGGCCGAGGAGCGGGCCGTCATGCTGCCCGCACCGGCGCTCAAGGCACCCGCACCGGTGCACCAGCGCGTGGCGCTGCCGGTGGAGAGCCTGCAGCACCCGCTGGCGGTGTACGACGCTCTGTTGCTGGAGGCGGCGTGATGAGCTTGCAGCATGACCGGATCGTCGAGCTGTGCGAGCAGCTCAAGTTCGCCCGCCTCGCCAGCGACTGGCCCGCGCTGGCGCAGGACGCTGCCCGCGCCGAGGCCAGCTTCGCCGACTTCCTGGAGCGGGTGCTGGTCAGCGAGCGAGCAGCGCGTGAGGAGCGCAAGCGCACGGTGCTCATGCGCCTGGCAACCATGCCGGCCATCAAGACGCTCGAGCAGTTCGACTGGGCGCACGCCGGCGGCGCACCGAAGGCCCAGATCGTCGAGCTCGGCCACCTGGCCTTCGTCGAGCGCGCCGAGAACGTGGTGTTGCTCGGCCCCAGCGGCGTGGGCAAGACCCACATCGCACTGGCGCTGTGCCAGCGCGCCGTCATGGCAGGACACAAGGCTCGGTTCATCACAGCGGCCGACCTGATGATGCAGTTGGCCGCAGCAAAGGCACAGAACCGGCTGAAGGAATACTTCAACCGCGCGGTGCTCGGCCCGAAGCTGCTGGTGGTCGACGAGATCGGCTACCTGCCGTTCGGGCGCGACGAGGCCAATCTGTTCTACAACGTCGTGGCCAAGCGCTACGAGCGCGGCTCGATGGTGTTGACCAGCAACCTGCCGTTCACGCAGTGGGCGGGAGCGTTCGCCGATGACCAGACGTTGACGGCAGCCATGCTCGACCGGCTCTTGCACCATGCGCACATCGTGCAGATCACCGGCGAGAGCTACCGGCTCAAGGACAAGCGCAAGGCCGGCCAGACGGCAAGGAGGGCAGAGTCGGCGGCATAGCCGACCGCGCCGCGCGCTGCTCGGCCGCTTCGGGCTTGCGCCCTTCGCGGCCGAACAGCGCGCAAACCAATGTGCCCAGGTGGGTCAGTTTTACTTCGGCGATTGCGCTGAAAGTGGGTCAGATTTACATCGGCGTTGACATCAACTGAAAAGAACAGCCATGAAACTGCGTTCGACACTGCTCATTGCTTTGACAGCCACTGCGTCGGCCATTGCCGTGCTGGCCCCGCAGGCCACGATGGCGCAAGCGGCCACGCCGAAACTCGCCCAGAGCCAGGCGGGATACCACCGACTGAAGGTCGGCGACGTCGAGGTCATCGCCTTGTCCGATGGCACGATCGGCCTGGACAAGAAACTGCTTCAAACAGAGGACCGGCACGCACTCGACGCTGCCCTGGCGTTCGCGTACGTGGCTTCGCCGCTGGACACCTCGGTCAACGCGTACCTGATCAAACTCAGCGGCAAACGGGTCCTGGTCGATGCGGGCACCGGTACGCTCTTCGGTCCGACCTTGAACAAGCTGCCCGCGAGTTTGCGGGCCGTGGGTGTGGAGCCTGAGCAGATCACCGATGTGCTCGTAACGCATGTGCACACCGACCACACCGGCGGCTTGACCGATGGACCCAAGCGCCTGTTCCCGAACGCCGTGATTCACCTCGACCAGCGCGAGATCGACTTCTGGCTGAATCCAATCAATGAGGCCAAGGCCGAGCAAAGCGCCAAGCCCTTCTTTCAGCAGGCCCGAACATCGCTGGAGCCATACCTGCAGGCCAAACAAGTCCAGGCGTTCGACGGAGCGACAGACATCTTTCCTGGCGTGCGCTCGGTACCAGCGCCTGGCCACACCCCAGGACACAGCTTCTACCGGCTCGAAAGCCAAGGCAGCACCCTCATGTTCTGGGGCGACGTGATGCATGTCGCGGACGTTCAGTTGCCAGACCCATCCGTTGCCATTGACTACGACGTAGATGCCAAAGCCGCTGTGGCCCAACGCAAGCTGGCGTTTGCGGATGCCGCCGAGCGCGGCTATCTCGTCGCGCCCGCTCACATGGCTTTTCCGGGCGTGGGCCATTTGCGACCCGATGGCAAAGGAGGCTACCGCTGGCTGCCGTTGCCGTACGTCAACGATGCGGTTGCGGCGTCTCGTTGAGGAGATCAGCGGACAGCACCAAGACAGCTTGTCGAACGGCCGCCTACCGGCGAAAAATATCGCCGTTTTGTGATGGGTCCGGGTGGGTAGCCGTCGTATCGCCGTACTTGGTAGATCCGTTTCCGGCAGAGAACACAGGTTTCCGAAGTCGTTGTGTCTGGCCGGTTACAGCGCCTTGGCATTCATGACAGGTTCACTGCTCTGTTCCTGCAGTGGTGTTGGGCGTGATTGGTTTTTTTAAGCTGTCTCCAGCGCTGTTTATCCCTCCCGACTCCCCACCTTGCTCCGCAAAAACCGCTGCTGCCTGAGCAGCGCCGCACCCGCCGCGCGTGCAAGTTGGTCTTCGCGCAATTGCAGTTCCGATTGCAGCAAGGCCAACTGATCGGCCAACAACGCCAGCCCTGTGGCACCGCCTTCTTCCAGTGGCCGGTCATGCCGCTGCGGCAGCGGCACGGCGAGGAACGCCCGCAGCGTGTCGGGCAAGTAGCGGCGTTCGGCTTCGATAAGGTACATGCGGTCGTCGGACGGGACGTGCTCGCCCGCGTCGGCGCGCGCGAGCAGCTTAGCGATGCGCACGAAGCGGTCTTTCAGGTCGACCAGTTGCGCGCAGACGCCGGGCGGCACTTGCGGCGCGACCGTGGCCAGCAGCTCGTCGAGTCGGCGCAGCGTGGCGGCTTCAAAGGCGGGCGGCATGGCGAGCGCGGCAGGTGTTGCGGCTGCGGCGCGGCGGCGGTCGCGAAACCGGCCGGCCGCGCTCCAGCCGGCGGCAGCCAGCAACCCGGCCACGCCGGCCGCGCCCAGCGCAAGCGACGACTGCACCGCGCCGAGCACGATGCCGGCACCCGCTGCCGCAGTGAGCAGGGCCAGTCCGACCCGCGCAGGCCCGGCCGATGAAGCGGGCGCATCACCGGCCCGCAGCGCCGGCTGCGCGGCGGCGATGCGCTCGGCCAGCGGGACGCCGAGCAGCGCGCGCGCCGCACTTTGTCGTTGGCGGGCTGCGGCGACCGAATCGGGCGGCAATGACAATGGCGCTTCTTCTGCGACGCGCCCGCGCGCCGTGCGCCGATTGACCGGTGCAGCGGCGCTGACGTGACGGGGACCGGGACCGCGCGGGTTGTGCATGGCGGGATGATGGCAGCCGGTGCGCGTTCTGCGGCAGCAACTTCTCGCATAAACTCGATTTCATCACCAAAACACGCTGTGGTGCTCGTGTTCATTGCATAGTTAGCTACTGTTTTAATAGTAAACCCCGAGATCGCCCACCCATGAGCAAATCCCTGCGCCTGTCCGAAAAATGGTTTCGCCGTGGCCTCTGGCTGGTGGCGTTCCTGTTCGCGTGGTTCCTGATCGGCCTGGGCGGCACGATCGTCGGCGACTTGCCGCAGGTCGAGTCGCCGCTGGTGCTCGACAACTTTCTGGACAAGGGCGCAGCGGCGCATTTGCGCCAGACGGTGGAGCAGTCGGAAACGGCGCAGCAGCAGGCGCAGGCCGAGCTGGAGCAGGCGCGGCTCGGGCTGCAGGTGGCGCGCAGCAACTCATCGGCCGCGCGCGACAGCTTCGACAACTGGATCGCAACGCGGCGCGCCACGCAGCAGCCGGGGCAGGACCCGGAAGTCATCACGCGCACCAAGGCGCTCGACGCGCTGCGTGCGGCCGAACTCGAAGCTCAGGCACGGGTGCAGCGGCAGCAGCAAGCCGCGCTCGATGCGCGCCAGGCGCAAGACCGCGCGCAGCGCGATCTCAGCGATCGGGAGCGCAACGCGCGCGAAAAGCTCGATGCCGAGATGCGCCAGGTCGAACTGCGCGTCTTCCTCTATCGGCTGGCCGTCACGCTGCCGCTGCTGGTCATCGCGGGCTGGCTGTTTGCAAAGAAGCGGCACGGCACTTGGTGGCCGTTCGTCTGGGGCTTCATCTTCTTCGCGCTGTTCGCGTTCTTTGTCGAGCTGGTGCCTTACCTGCCGAGCTACGGTGGCTATGTGCGCTACGCAGTGGGCATCGTGCTGACGGTGCTGATCGGCCGGCAGGTGATCGTTGCGTTGAACCGCTATCTGGAGCGGCAGAAAGCCGCCGAGCTGCAGCCGGACCGGGAGCGCCGACACAGCCTGTCTTACGACGTGGCGCTGACGCGGCTTTCCAAGGGCGTGTGCCCGGGCTGCGAGCGCGCAGTCGATCTGAAGGACAAGGCAAACGACTTTTGTCCGCACTGCGGCATCGGCCTGTTCGACCATTGCCGAGTGTGTGAGGCGCGCAAAAGCACGTTCTCGCATTTCTGCCATGCATGTGGCACGCCGGCGGTGGAGCAAGCAGATGCGCCCGGTGGCTCGCCGTCGTTGGTCGTCAGTCCCGCGCCTTCGACCTGAGCCGGGACAGCGCTGCATCATCGAAGCCGCGCAGCCGGCTTGTGCATGCCGGTGCATTTTTTTGAATTGAGGCCGCTGTGAACCAGTCGCAAACGCATGAAGTGTTCAACCAGTTCGATGAACTGATCGACTACAACCTGTTTGCGACCGATGCCGCGCTGAACAAGGCGGTCGTTGCTGCGGGTGCGGATTGGGCCCATGCCGCCCTGAGCGACTATGGGGCGCTGATCGGCAGCAGCGAAAGCTTTGCGCAGGCCGACGAGGCGAATCGGCACCCGCCCGCGCTCGAAGCGTTCGACCGACGCGGCCGCCGCATCGACCACGTCGGCTTTCATCCCTCGTGGCACGCGCTGATGCGAAAGCTGCGTAGCGGGGGCTGGGTCTCGCTGCCGTTCGAGAGCGACCGCGCCGGCCGCTGGGTGGCCGACATGGCGGGTTGGTATCTGCACTGTCAGGTGGAGTCGGGCACCACGTGCCCGTCCACGATGACGGCCGCCTCGATTCCGCTGCTGCAGCGTGAGCCGGCGCTCTGGTATGCGCTGCGGGACAAGCTTTACAGCCGCGAGCACGACCCGCGCGATGTGCCGATTGCGCTGAAGCGTTCGATCACGCTCGGCATGGGCATGACCGAAAAGCAGGGCGGCTCCGATGTGCGGACGAACACGACCAGTGCGACGCTGGTCGGCGCAGGCGGGCGCGGGGCCGAGTACACGATCCGCGGCCACAAGTGGTTCTTTTCCGCACCGATGTGCGACGCGCATTTGGTAGTCGCACAGACCGTTGATGGCGGCCCGTCGTGCTTCTTCGTTCCGCGCTGGCGGGATGACGGCAGCAAGAACCCCATTCAGATCCAGCGCCTCAAAAACAAGCTCGGCAACAAGAGCAATGCGAGCAGCGAGGTCGAGTTCGTTGATGCGACCGGTATCCTGATCGGCGAGGAAGGCCGCGGCATCCCGACCATCATCGAGATGGCGACCTACACACGGCTGTTCTGCGTGGTCAGCAGCTCGGCGTTCGTACGTCAAGCGCTGGTGCAGGCGCTGGCCTATGCGCGCCAGCGCAAGGCGTTCGGCAAGACGTTGGCCGAGCAGCCGCTGATGCGCGCGGTGCTGGCCGATCTGGCGCTGGAGAGTGAAGCGGCGCTTGCGCTCACGATGCGGCTCGCCACTGCATTTGAGCGCGACATCAATACGCCCGATGGCGATCCGGCCGAGCGCGTCTGGAAGCGTGTGGTGCTGCCCGCAGCCAAGTTCTGGGTCTGCAAGCGTGCGGTCGAACTCTGCGGCGAAGCGATGGAAATCTTCGGCGGCAATGGCTACGTGGAAGACGGTCCGATGGCGCGTCTGTTTCGGGAAGCGCCCGTGAATTCGATCTGGGAAGGCTCGGGCAACGTGATGTGCCTGGACATGCTGCGCGCGGTGGCGAGAGAGCGGGCGGCCACATTTGCACTGCTCGACCGGCTCGGTGAATCTTCCCAAGACGATGCACTGATGAAGCGGGAAGCCGCGGCTCTGCGCGATATGCTGGGCTGGGCGCCAACGCTGCTCGAAGCCACCGGCCGGTTGTTCGCGCAGCGACTGATCCTGCTGGTGCAGGCGAGTCTGCTGCGCGCGTCGGCACCTGAATTCGTTGCCGACGCATTCATCGCGACCCGCCTGGACCAACCGGGTGCAGGCCGCGTGACGGGTGCGGTCGATGGAAGGCGCATCGACACCGCTGCGCTGCTGGCTCGGGCGTATCCCACCTGAGGCGTTTCGGACCTTGTTTCGGTGCGTGGTTCCCAGCCCGTTGCCTGAGTGCGACGAGCCGGCTCGTCAACGCAAAAGCGCGCGCTTCCCGAGGAAGAAAAATCCACCGTCACACGGCCGATTGACGATGCGGACGCGGTCTGGCACTCGATCAGCGACGCAATCGCGACGACATCAGGGGCTTGCCAGCGGTGGGTGTCCGAGCGGCGTCGGCTCGCAGCGGATGCATGCGATCGGTTGGTCCGTTTTTTTGCTGGCCGCGCGACAGTTCAGGTCACTTCGGCAAGCCCGCGAGACTCTGCGCCGCCGTCGGACCGGCCCGGCAGTCCTCGATATATTGCCGGATGATTTCGGCGAAGTTTTCATGCGGCATCAGGCCGAGCCCGGCTGCGCGCTTGGCACTTGCACCGCGCGGCCAGTTCGCGACGATGCCGGCGATGCGCTCGTCGCGTTCGAACCGCACGCGTGCGCGCACTGCCGGTCCCGCCACCTCCTCAAGCGCGTCGAGCATGTCACCGACGCGCACGTTCAAGCCCGGCAAATTCATCGCGGTGCGACCGCCGAAGGCTTCACGGGTGGCTTCATAGACCGCAATCAAGCCGTCGATGGTGCGCGATGGTGAGGACACGGGATGCGACACGTCCGCCGACACCGGGCACACCGATTCGACGCCGGCCAATGGCTCCCGAATGATGCCGCTGAAGAACGAGGACGCCGCGCCGTTCGGCTTGCCCGGGCGCACCGTCACCGTCATCAGGCGCGCGGCGCGGCCGTCGATGTAGCCTTTGCGCGTGTAGTCGGCGACCAAGTGCTCGCAGATCAGTTTCTGCGCGCCGTAGGAGGTTTGCGGCGCGGGCAGCGTGTCGTCGGCGACCACGTCCGGCATCGGCACCGCGGGGTCGGGACCGAACACGGCGACCGAACTGGAGAACAGCATGCGCGTTGGGGTGCCGCCCGATTCGGTGCGGTGGCGCAGCGCGTCGAGCAGCGCGCGCGTGCTGTCGAGGTTCGAGCGCAGCCCGAGCTCGAAATCGCTCTCACACTCGCCTGAGACGGCGGACGCCAGATGAAACACGCCGTCGAATGCCTCGGTGCGCAATGCGTGGGTTTGTGCGAGCAGCGGCCCTATGCGGCACTCCACGCGGGCGTCTCCTGCGAGGTCGGCCGGCGGCGGTGCGATGTCGGTCAACACCAGTTGGTCGATGCGCGCGCCGTTCAAGGATTCGCGTTGCAACAACGTGCGCGCCAGTCGCGCGCCGAGGAAGCCGCCGCCTCCGGTGATCAAGACTTTCATATGGTTTCCAAGTGTTGTGTGTGCCATGCAGCGACGTCGGGCTGCCGACTCAGCAGATTAGCCGCAAATGCGACAGCGTTCACCATCAAGCGCGCGGTGTGCAATGCGGGTTTGTGCTGACTTCGATTTGGCCGTTGCCCGCTATCGTGTCGAAGCGAAGTGGCACCATGCCGGGTCCCGTCCGAACGCGGCTTCGCATCGAATTTGTCGACGGGTTTAAGGATTGCGCCGAATGGCCAGTGTCACGATTGAAGGCGTCAAAAAGCAGTTCGGCGACGTGCCGATCCTGCACGGCGTGGACATCGCAATCGACGACGGTTCGTTCACCGCGCTGGTGGGCCCGTCGGGCTGCGGCAAGTCGACGCTACTGCGCATGATCGCCGGGCTGGAGGAGATCAACGGCGGCGAGATCCGCATCGGCGACAAGCGTGTGAACGACTTGCCCCCAAAGCAGCGCGACATCGCCATGGTGTTTCAGAACTACGCGCTGTATCCGCACATGACGGTGCGTGAGAACATGGCGTTCTCGCTGGCCTTGGCCAAGATGGACAAGACGGCGATCGACGAGAAGGTTGGGCGCGCCGCCGAGATTCTGGCGCTCGATGCGATGCTCGACCGTTACCCGCGTCAGCTCTCCGGCGGACAGCGCCAGCGCGTGGCGATGGGCCGCGCGATCGTGCGCGATCCGCAGGTGTTCCTGTTCGACGAGCCGTTATCCAACCTCGATGCGAAGCTGCGCGTGGCGATGCGCGCCGAAGTCAAGGAGCTGCATCAGCGCCTGGGCACGACCTCGATCTACGTGACGCACGACCAGATCGAAGCGATGACGATGGGCGACAAGATCGTGGTGATGCGCGACGGTCGAATCGAGCAGACCGGCAGCCCGCTGGACCTCTACGACTACCCCGCGAATCAATTCGTGGCCGGCTTCATCGGCTCGCCCGCAATGAACTTTTTGCCCGGCACCGTGCGCATCGACGCGGGCGCTCCGTATATCGAATTGAAGGACGGCACGCGGTTTGCGGCGCCAGCCACCGCAGCGGGCCACGACGGCCAGGCGGTCGTGTTCGGCACCCGGCCCGAGCACCTGCTGCTGGTCGACTCGGGTGGCATCCCGGCCAAAGTGGCGGTCATGGAGCCGACCGGCATGGACACGTTCGTGGCTTGTCGGCACGAAGGCGTCGAGCTGTCGGCGGTGTTTCGCGAACGCCATGACTTCAAGCCCGGCAGCGTCATTCACCTGATGCCGGACCTCGACCGCGCGCATTTGTTCGACGCGAAAACGGGCGAAAGACTCGTCGCTTGATGGGAGGTGGGTCGATTCATCCGACCGACGCATCCGTTCATTGACAAACCCAGGAGACACACGATGACCGAATTCAACCGCCGCAAGTTTCTCGAAGGCACCGCCGGCGTGGCGACGGCCGCCGCCCTCGGCACCGGCGCCAGCGTTTTCGCGACCGCTGCGTGGTCGCAAGCAGCGATGCCGTTCAAGCCAGAGGCCGGCGCCAAGCTGCGCGTGCTGCGCTGGAGCCGCTTCGTGCAGGGCGACATCGATGCCTATATGGTCAACGTGAAGAAGTTCACCGAGCAGACCGGCGTCGAAGTGCGCGTCGACAACGAAGGCTGGGAGGACGTGCGCCCCAAAGCTGCGGTGGCCGCCAACACCGGCGCCGGCCCCGACATCATCCTGTCGACCAACGACGACGCCAACTTGTACCCGGACAAGCTGCTCGATGTGACCGACCTCGCCGACTACCTCGGCAAGAAGTACGGCGGCTGGTATGCGGCCGGCGAAGCCTACAACCGGCCCGACGGCAAGCACTGGATCGCCATTCCGCTCGGCGCCTCGGGCTCGATGATGGTGTATCGCCAGAGCATGGTGAAAGCCGCCGGCTTCGACACCTTTCCAAAAGACACCGACGGGTTTCTCAAACTCTGCGAGGGGCTGCACAAGAACGGCACACCGCCCGGCATGGCGCTCGGCAACGCGACGGGCGACGGCGTGTGGTGCAACTGGCTCGTCTGGGCATTCGGCGGCAAGATGGTCGACAAGAACAACAAGGTTGTGATTGACAGCCCCGAGACGCTCAAGGCGCTCGAGTACGGCAAGAAGTTGTATGCGACCTTTATCCCTGGCACGCTGTCGTGGCTCGATCCGAACAACAACAAGGCGTTCCTGGACGGGCAGATTTCGCTGACGAACAACGGCATTTCGATCTACTACGCAGCCAAGAATTCGAGCGATCCGAAGCTGAAGGAAATGGCGGCGGACATCCAGCACGCCTCTTTCCCGATCGGCCCGGTCGGTGTGCCGACCGAGTCGCATCTGTACTTCAACCAGATGATCATGAAGTACACGAAGTACCCCAACGCGGCCAAGGCGTTCCTTGCGTTCATGATGGAAAAACCGCAGTTTGAAGCCTGGTTGACGGGCGGCGCAGGCTATGTGGCGCCACCGCTGGCCGATTACGCGAACGCGCCCATCTGGACGGCCGATCCGAAGAACATGCCGTACCGCGATGCCGTGAAGAATTTGCGGCCTTCGGGCTATGACGGACAGCTCGGCTACGCCTCGGCGGGCGTGGCGGCCGACTTCGTCATGGTCAATATGGTGGCCGAGGCGATCAGCGGTTCCAAGTCGCCCAAAGAGGCGATGGAGCGCGCGCAGAAGCGGGCCGAGCGCTACTACAAAGTCTGACGGCCAGGCAACAAGCCATCGACGCCGAGCCAACCCCGTCGGCGTTGATGGCCGGTGCTCCCGTCGAGCTCAACTCAGAAAAGCCCGATGCTTGAAAAGCTTCAAAACAGTCGCAACGGCCTCGGGCTGCTGTTCATGCTGCCTGCGGCCGTGTTGCTGCTGCTGTTTCTGACGTACCCGCTGGGCCTGGGCGTCTGGCTCGGCTTCACCGACACGAAAGTGGGCCGGCCCGGCGAGTGGATCGGGCTGGAGAATTACATCTACCTGTGGGGCGACAGCGTGACGCGGCTCGCGCTGTTCAACACCCTGTTCTACACGTTCGTCGCAAGCATCCTGAAGTTCGTTCTCGGCCTCTGGCTGGCGCTGCTGCTGAACCGGAACATCCGCTTCAAGACGTTCTTTCGCGCGGTCATCCTGCTGCCCTACATCGTGCCGACTGCGCTGTCGGCGATCGCGTTCTGGTGGATCTACGACTCGCAGTTTTCGATCATCAGCTGGGCGCTGGTGAAGCTGGGGGTGATCGACACCTACATCGATTTTCTGGGCTCGCCGTGGAACGCGCGCTTCTCGGTGATCGTGGCGAATGTGTGGCGCGGCGTGCCGTTTGTCGCCATCACGCTGTTGGCCGGCCTGCAGACGATCTCGCCTTCTTACTACGAGGCTTCGGCGATCGACGGGGCGACGCGCTGGCAGCAATTTCGGCATGTGACCTTGCCGCTGCTCACACCGATCATTGCCGTGGTGATGACGTTCTCCGTGCTGTTCACGTTCACCGACTTCCAACTGATCTATGTGATCACGCGCGGCGGGCCGCTGAACGCGACCCACCTGATGGCGACGCTCTCGTTCCAGCGCGCCATCAACGGCGGCGCACTCGGCGAAGGCGCAGCCATTGCGATTGCGATGGTGCCGTTTTTGCTGGCCTGCATCTTGTTCAGCTTTTTCGGCCTGCAACGGCGCGCGTGGCAACAAGGCGGGGCCGACAAATGAGCCAGCAGAACCAAGCCGATACCGTCGGCATGAGCTTTCTCGACTCGGTGCCGCGCAAGCTGGTGACGGTGTATCTGCCGCTGCTCGTCTTTTTGATCGTGCTGCTGTTTCCGTTCTACTGGATGGCGATCACGTCGGTGAAACCCGATGGCGAGCTGTTGTCCAGCGACGGCAATCCGTTCTGGGTGATCGCGCCGACGCTCGAGCATTTCCACAAGCTGCTGTTCAAGACGTCGTATCCGCAGTGGCTCTGGAACACGGTGCTGGTGTCGGTTGTCTCGACCGTGTTCTCGCTGGCGGCATCCGTGTTGGCGGCTTATGCGATCGAGCGTCTGCGGTTCCGGGGCGCCAAGCACATCGGCCTGTCGATCTTCCTGGCGTATCTGGTGCCGCCGTCGATCCTGTTCATCCCGCTGGCCAATGTCGTGTTCAAGCTCGGCTTGTTCGACAGCAAGTGGGGCCTGATCCTGACCTATCCGACGTTCCTGATTCCGTTTTCCACCTGGCTGCTGATGGGCTACTTCCGCTCGATCCCGGCCGAGCTCGAAGAGTGCGCGCTGATCGACGGAGCAAGCCGCTGGCAGATCCTTGTGAAGATCGTCTTGCCGCTTGCGGTGCCGGGTTTGATCTCTGCCGGCATTTTCGCGTTCACGCTGTCGTGGAACGAATTCATCTACGCGCTGACCTTCATCTCGTCGTCGGAGAACAAGACGTTGCCGGTTGGCGTCGTGACCGAGCTTGTGCAGGGCGACGTGTATCAATGGGGCCCGTTGATGGCGGGCGCCTTGCTCGGCTCGTTGCCGGTCGCTTTCGTCTATTCGTTCTTCGTCGAGTACTACGTGTCAGGGATGACCGGTTCGGTCAAGGAGTAGCGCGGCTCTCGACCTTGGCGCTACCCATCTGGTTGCTACACCGTCGCCACCGGCGTCGCTGGCGAGCCGACCGCGCCGGGTAGCCGCAGCGGCGGGGCGGTCAGCAGAAAGCGGCTGCGTCTGTTTTCCCGCAGCCAGCGCGCCAAGTCGGTCAGCCACCACAACTCGCCCAATGGCACGCCAAGCTTGAACAGGCAATGCTCATGCAGTGGCAGTGAAGCACGCTCGGCGTCGCCTTCGGTGGCGCGTGCCGGATGCGCTTCGACCGCATAGTTGTCGGCGATCACGGCAGCAATGCCTTGGTCGGTGATCCACTGAAGCAATGCCGGATCGCGGCCGTCGAGCGCGGCGCAGGATGCATCCAACCGTTCTTTATCCGGTCGCTTGTTCATGCCCAGCAGCACGTCGGAAAAGCCGGTGTGTAGCAGCAGCATGTCACCAGGTTCGATCGTCACGTCGTCGGCCTTCATGATGCGTTGCAAGGTCGCCAGGTCGACCAGCGTGCGATCGTCGCCCAGGTGCGCGCGCAGGTCAACCAATACGCCGCGGCCCTGGATCGGGTGCGCGGCCATGTTCTCGATGCCAAGCTTCATCGCGTAGGAACCGCCGGGCCCGCAGCCGCAATCGGCCAGCTTTAGATCACCGGGGCCGACGATGTCTTCATGCGCACGCCAGCCGTTGTAATAGACCTTCTCAGGCTCGCCATCGTCATCGGCATCGAACCACGACCCAACGTGCGCCAGGCTGTCCCACTGCGTCGAATACTGCAGACAGATGTTGACCTGGTCATCACAGATCACGTCGGTGTTGCGCGGGTCCAGATGGCGCAGCGGCTTGTTCATGTACGGCTCGCCGTTCATCTCGGTTGGCCGCAGTTTTGGCGGGTGCCGGCGGGGATTGAGCTTGGCTTCACCGGGTACGTCGAGCGGCAGCGACAGGCAGAACGCGCGGCCGGTCTGGATTTCGGCGGCGCCTGCGCGCACCTTGTCGGGCGTCAGCAGGTTGATGCGGCCGAGTTCGTCATCGGGGCCGAAGTCACCCCAGGTCGAACCTTCGGGGCGCTGTTTCCAGCGGGGTGTTGCGGGCATCAACGGTCTCCTTTGATGTGTGCCACGGCGGCATCCGTGAGCGCTTCTTTTGGAAGACGAAGACTACAACGATTCAGGCCAGGAAGCTGCAACGGTTGCCCGTCGCAACGTGCCGTGGCCTACAGGTCGCGCAGACCTCTACTTCTTCAGCTTGTAGACCATCAACGCTCCGCCCTGCGGCACCAGCGTCTTGGTGCCGAATACGTCATTCACCGCACCCAGTAGCCGCTCACCGTCCACGCCCCAGCCGGACTGCACTGCGATGAACTGCTCACCGTCGATCATGAAGCTGCTCGGCACACCGTGCACGCCCGACGGTGCCGGCGTCTCCCACAGCATCTTGCCGTCGCGCGCATCGAACGCGCGAAACATGCGGTCGGTGGTGCCGCCGGCAAACACGAGGTTGCCGGCGGTGGTCATCAGCGGCGTCCATAGGAAGCTCTTGAACTTGTGCACCCAGGCCTGCTTGCCGGTGGTCATGTCCCAGGCCTGCAATTCGCCGATGGTCTGGTCGGGCTTGGGCACGCGCACGTTGGTCATCACGCCTTCAAGCGGGATGCCGATGTAGAGTTCGCCTGCCTTGTACTTCGGGTTTTCTGCAGGCGGCAGCTCGGAGCACAGGTTGTTGTTGGCCGGGATGTAGACCATGTTGGTCTTCGGGTTGTAGGCTTCCGGCGGCCAGTCCTTGCCGCCCCACAGCGATGGGCAGAAGTTCACCTTCTGGCCAATCTTCGGTTTGCGCGATTCGTCGTAAGTCGGCCGGCCGGTTTTCGGATCCAGACTTGTGAACACGTTGTTGCCGACATACGGCCAGCCCTCGACGAAGTCGAGCTTGCCGCCGTTGCTGCGGTCCAGCACCCACAGGTAGCCATTGCGGCCGGCGTGCACGGCGGCCTTGATCTTCTTGCCCTTGAAGTCGGTGTCGAACAGCAACGGGGCCGAGACTTCATCCCAGTCCCATGAGTCGTTGTGTGTGTACTGGTGATGGCCTTTGATCTTGCCGTCGTCCACGTTAAGCGCAATGGTGGACGACGTGTAGAGGTTGTCGCCCTTGCGCCCGTCGGGCGTCCACGGCGATGGGTTGCCGGTGCCCCAGTAGGCGGTGTTGGTGTCCGGGTCGTAGGTGCCGGTGATCCAGACCGAGCCGCCGCCGCGCTTCCACGCATCGTTGTCGGCCGGCCAGGTATCGCCACCAGGCTCGCCGGGCGCGGGGACGGTGAACGTGCGCCAGTCCTCGTTGCCGGTCTCCGCATCGTAGGCGGCCACGAAGCCGCGGATGCCGAACTCGCCGCCGGATGCGCCGACCATCACCTTGCCTTTGACGATCAGCGGTGCCAAGGTCATGTAGTAGCCGTTCTTCCACTCCTCGACCTTCTTGGTCCAGAGCACCTTGCCGGTCTTCGCGTCGAGCGCGACCAGCATGCAGTCGATCGTGGCCAGATAGAGCTTGTCGCCATACATCGAGACGCCGCGGTTCGTCGGATGCAGCTGGCTCATCTCGGCCGGCAACTGCCGCTTGTAGCGCCAGAGCTCGTTGCCGGTTTTTGCGTCGAGCGCGACCACCTGATTGCCCGGTGCGGTGATGTACATATAGCGGCCGTTGACCAGCGGCGGCGACTGGTGGCCTTCGACTTGCCCGCTCGCAAACGCCCAGGCGAGTGTGAGCTGACCCACGTTGTCCGCATTGATCTTGTCGAGCGGGCTGTAGCCCCAGCCCGCGTAGTTGGCGCGGTACTGCAGCCAGTTCTCGGGCTCGGGGTTTTGCAGGCGCGCATCGGTCACGCTCTGATAGGTCAACTCGGGATTCTTTTGCAGCGGTTGCTGCGCCCAGGCTGCGGGTGCGGTCAGGTACAGCGCACATAGCAGGGTCGGGATCGGCTTCATCTTCATCGTCTTCATGGCTTCGGTCTCCTCGGTCGTGGTTGGAACTTCCTCACTGCGGCAAACACGCTGGCCGTGCAGCAAGCACTGCGCCAGACGTGACATGCGGGAAACCCGGGATCGACCGCGCAACAACGCTTCGGTCGAATCCCGTCAGATCGCGCCCAGCGGGGCGCTGAATTCACCCGCCACCGCAAGCCGGCCATCCGAATCGACCTGCAACGGCAGCGAAGGCAACGGCCGCGGCGCCGGGCCGGACACCACGGTGGCGCCGTCCGCCGGCTCGAACTGCGACAGATGGCAGAAGCACAGCAGCCGTTGCTCCTTGGCGCGCCAGGCGTTCACGTCGCAGGCCTGATGTGTGCAGATCGCCGAATAGGCAAGCACGCCACCGCCGGCCTCGGATCGCGCTTTGGTCTTTTCATTCAAGCTCGCGGGGTCGAGCTTCAACAGCAGCAGGCGGTTGAAGCGCGATTCGTCACGCGCTTTTTTCGCTGCCGTGTCGAACGGCACGACGATGCGCTGCTTGGCGCCGAGCACGATATCGGTGGCTTTGATCGGCTTGAACTCCGCGTCGTCGGCATCGACCAGCCAATCGCCAACCTGCGGACCTTCTGCGGCATGCGCGCCGCGCCAGCCACTGCCGAGCGCCAGCGCCACGCCGACCATCGACTTGAGCGAAGCGCGCTTCGACCGACTTGCGACACACGCATTGCAAGGACTTGCAGCGGGCTCGCCAGAAGTATCAGATACCAGCGGTTTCGGATTCATAAGTTTTTAGAAATTGTTCCTACCGACCGATTTAGATTCTGTATACAGAGTGCGCCGCCGGTCAATCGCTTTGGCTGCACGCGCATGCCCGTAAGTCCCACAGATGTAAAAGCTGCGGCCGTCGATCGCATTGAAAAAAGGCGTTGCTTCATTGGTGGCGATATCTAAAGGGTGCCGCGGTTGGTGGTTCCGCGTTATCACAAGTCTTACCGATGGTTGCAATATGGCGGGCACGCTGGCCATGCCTTGGCCCTCAGGCACGCCGACTGCTGCCCGGCACCTTGGACATCCTCTGAAGCAAGACCAGCCGACTTAAGGAGCAACCCAATGGCAACTAGCAGCAGCACCTCGATCAATACCCCCGCGCCGGCTGTGCCAAAAGGTCGCGACGTCGACGCGCTCGGCCCCAGCGACACCTCCGACAGCGGCAGCGACGTGCAAGGCGAGCGGCCGATGGCGACCGCGCCCGACAACGCAGCCGAGCTCGGCGGCTTGCCCGTCGAATCGGGCACCAACACCGATTCGATGGGTACCGGCGAACGCGGATCGGCCACCGGTGACGAACCCGAGCCGGGCGCAGACATTCAGACCGACCGGATCATCGAGCGGTCGGATTCCGCCGTGCCTGACCTGTTGCCGGACGAATAGCCGTCAATTGCTGCCACGATCTGCCGCCTGAGACAACGGGCAGGAGCGACAGTGTTGCGGCTTTTATCACGCAAGTCGTGAAACAATGCGGCTTGCCATGCGCATCGCATTCATCACGGAGACATACCCCCCAGAAGTCAACGGCGTTGCGCTGACGGTTGCGCGCTTTGTTTCGTACCTGCGCAGCAAAGGTCATCAAATCGAGTTGATTCGTCCGCGTCAGCGCAGCGACGGCGACGCGGCCACAGCAGCGCCCGTTGCAGGTGGGTCGCCCGACTGGCTTAGTGCTGGTCTGCCGATTCCGATGTATCCCGATTTGCGTTTTGGGCTGATGCGCCCGGCCCGACTGGCAAAGCACTTCGCAGCCACCCGGCCGCAATTGGTGCATGTCGTGACTGAAGGGCCGCTGGGCTGGGCGGCCGTGCGGGCGGCGCGTCAACTCGGCATTCCGGTCACTTCCGACTTCCGCACCAACTTCCATCAGTACAGCCGGTACTACCGACTCGGCTGGCTGTCGTCTGCGATTGGCGGCTATCTGCGCCGGCTGCACAACCGCACCGCGCGCACCTTCGTGCCAACCCAACGCGCGCGCGCCGAACTGCTCGCGGCTGGCTTCGAGCGCGTCGAGGTGGTTGGCCGTGGGGTCGATACTGTGCGGTTTTCGCCCGATCGTCGAAGCGCCGCCTTGCGTGCGGTGTGGGGCGTCGCCGAGGACTGCCCGGTGCTGCTGTATGTGGGACGGCTGGCGGCTGAGAAGAACGTCGGGCTGGCTTTGTCCGCCTGGCAGCGTGCGCTCGAACTGGTGCCATCGGCGCGCATGGTGCTGGTCGGCGACGGGCCGCTGAAAGCCCAGCTGCAACGGCGCTATCCGGCCGCGCATTTTGCCGGCATGCAGACCGGGGATGCGCTTGCTGCGCATTACGCAAGCGCCGATCTGTTCCTTTTTCCAAGCCTGTCGGAGACGTTCGGCAACGTGACGGTGGAGGCACTTGCTTCCGGACTGCCGGTGATCGCTTTCGATGCCGCAGCGGCTGGTGAGTTCGTGGAAGACCAAGTGTGCGGCCGATTGATCGCGCCCGGCCAGGACGCGGCGTTCGTTGAAGCCGTTGGCGTGCTCGCCTCGCTGCACGGCGAACTCGCGCCGATGCGTGCCGCAGCGTGCCAGGCGGCGGGCCGCGCCGACTGGGGCGCGGTGCTAGCGCTGCTCGAAGATCGTTTTCTGGAGGTGGTCGCCGATGCGGCAGCAACACCGTCAAAGCTACCTGCTTGCGTGGCATAGGTGGGCCGAACGCGACCGTTCGTGGTCGCTTCAGATCCACCGCGCCAGTGGCTGGCCGCTGCTCGTGCGCGTGCTCGTGACGGTGAGCTGGCTGTCCAACGGCAAGCTTTGGTACTCCATCATCGCGCTGATGCCATGGCTTGGTGGTGCGGCCGGGACTGCTGGCGCATTGCGCATGACGCTGCTCGGCGTGGTGAATCTGCTGATCTACACGGTGCTGAAGCGTCACTTCGCGCGCCCGCGGCCTTATATCAATTGTCCCGGCGTGTCGGCCTGCACGCGCGCACTTGACGAATTCAGTTTCCCCAGTGGGCACGTGCTGCACGCGGTGGGTTTTTCGACCATCTTGGTCGCCTACTTCCCCGTGCTCGGCTGGATCGCGTGGCCATTCACGGTGCTGGTGGCGTTGTCGCGCGTGGCGCTCGGTCTGCACTATCCGAGCGATGTGGTTGTTGGCGCCCTGCTCGGCTGCCTGATGGGGCACGCGATTCTGATGCTGTTCTGAGGCCCGTCCGGCCCGTTTGCGGCACGTCGCGCAGCGCGATGCCGTTGCACTGCAACCGAGGATTCGGTCAACTCGCCGCGAGCTGACTCACCACCTGATGCAGCGTCTGCGACCTGCGCGACTGCAGTTGCTCTCGCGCCAACCCCATCCACGAGCGCGCAAGCACCGGGTGATCGATGTCGGCCGGATGCAACTCCAGCCGCACCACGGGCTGCGCGCGTTGCCGTGCGGCCAGCGTCGCGTTCCATAGCACCGACAGGTCTCGCCGCCAAGCAGCCGAGTTGCTCCAGACCTGCGCTTGTGCCGTGATGCGTTGTTCGCCGGGCAGCAAATGGATGTGCCGCAACGTGCAGGTGTAATCGAAGCGCTGCTGCGCGCGCAGCGCACGCCAAGCCGCTTCGCCCAGCAGCCATGCAGGTGCGACAAACCCTTTTGCTTCGATGCCCAGCTCATCCAGCCACTGCATGCCGGCGTCGATCCGTTCGCTGGCTTCGTGGTACGACAGATCGCTGAACTCGCCTTCGCTGCGCGTGTAGTGACGCCGGCGCAGATGGTCGATCGGGCCACGCGAAGGCCGTTCGTCCAGGTGCGTGAAGCCGTGCAGCGCGATCTCGTCGCCGCATTGTGCTCGGGCTTGCAGCCAAGCCTCGAATTCTGAGTCGCGTGGCTGGTTGTGATAGCGCGGCACGGCCAGATGGGTCACGGGCGTGTTGGGCGCGATGCCTTCGAGCGCGGCAAGCAACCTCTGGCACGCGCCCCAGGTGCCCGGCGCCACGTCGTGCAGCACGATGCACAGGATGCGCTGCGGCGAGGCAGGCACCGACGCTTCGGCAGTCGTCGGGAAACGGCTGTCGCTCATGGTCGGATGACCGCTTGCGCCTGCGACAAATCGATGGGCGCAGCGGGGGAGAGTGCTTCGTTGTGGCCCATCAAGCGGCCGTAATGTTGCCACAGCGGGGGCAGCACCTGATCCCAGGCATAGCCCGCCGCGCGGGCGCGCGCAGCCGCCGACAACGCCGCACGCGGTTGCTCGCACACTGCGGTAATCGCTTCCGCAAAAGCATCCGTTCGGTCGCTGCCCACGCCGAGCCCGACTGGCGTATCGACCAACTCGGCCAGCCCTTCCGCCGCGCGCGCGACCACTGGCGTGCCACAGGCCAGCGCTTCCAGCACCGACAGCCCGAAGGTTTCCTGCGCGCCCGCATGCACAAACACGTCGCTGCTGGCCAGCGCGGTCGCCAACTGCACGGCGTCCAGCTGTAGCGGGTGGCAGATCACGCGTTCGCCACGCGGTGGTTGCGGACCGGCGCCGATGGCAAGCAGCCAATAACGTGGGCCGAGTTGGCGTACCGCATCGACCAGCACAGACAGATTTTTCTCCGGTGCGAAGCGGCCCGCAAACACCAACAACCGCGCGTCTGCCGGCAGGCCGAGCGCCGAGCGCCACGCCGGGTCGGCGCGGTCGGGATGGAACACCTTGCAGTCGACGCCAAGCGGCTGCCGCTGCACCCGCGGCACGCCCCAACCACGCAAGTGGGTGGCCATTGCTTCGCTGGGCGCAAGCACCAGGTCGAAGTGTCGATACAGATGCACCGCATAGCGCCGTGCCGCGCGTGCTGCAAGCGCACCCGCGCGACCGCCGCCCAACGCCGAGCGCGCAAGCTGGTCAAGATTCGAATGGCAAAACGCGACTGCCGGCACGCTCAGTTGCGCGGCTGCGTCCAGCGCGGCCCAGCCAAGCCGATATGGATCGGCTGCTTCGACGAGGTTGGGCCGCGCAGCAGCCAGCAGCCGCGCCGTTGCCGCCCGCTGCCACGGCAGCCGGTAGCTGCCGCCACTGCCGGGCAGCGGCCAGCCAGGCACGCGCAGTTGGTCGGCGGCATCGGGCGTGGGGTTCGCGATCGTGTGGCGCCAGTGCGGGTGGTATGCCTGGGCGAACTGGCGCTTGGCCAGCACATAGCGACGCACACCGCCGCTCGGGTTCCAGAACATCGTCGCATCCAGCAGGTGCGGTGCGTCAGCCATCAAAGAGGGTGCAGTCGGCGCGAGTCACCTTGCCGATTTTCCACCAGCGCGCAGAGCAGCCGATGCGTCGTATCCTGATGCGGTGAGCGGTCGCATGCTGAAGCCTGTAGCAGGCGACTCCCAAGCCCTGTCGGCCATCCAGCTTTGATAGGCGCAAACACCTGGGAGACCATCGTCCATCTCCGACCAGCCAAGACCTGATCCGGCACCGGCCGGCAACCTGCCCGCCGCAACCAGCGGCAATGACGACTCGGCGCACAGCTCGACACCAGCCGCGCGCGAAGTCGATGCGCCGATGAGCGACGTGCAGCGCAGCACGCTCGAAAGCCTCTGCCGCGAAGCCAGCGTACCGGTCGACCCCTTGCTCACGACCATCGGCGCAGCGCGTCGAATCAGCGAACTGCAGCGCGCCAAAGATCGCGACGCCGAAGCCGCCCGCGCGATGCGGGGTGCCGCGACCGAAGCGGTGCCGTCCGATGCCGGTGCAGAAGACCCCGGCGCCGCGCTCGATGCGCCGGGCACGCAGCAGGCGATTCGGGGAGAAGAAGTTGCGACCCCGACAAACAAACCGGCGTCCCGATAGCGCGTTTTCATCGAGATGCCGAGTCGATGACCCACCGAATTCAAGGCGCCTCAAACCATTCCAGCAGACCTCGCAGAGCCTGCTTTGCCGGTCTCGCTAGGTAGGTGCCCCGTTAGCGGCAAGCAAAGCGGCATGCGTTGCGCAAATCCATGCGGGTCAACGTCTGTGCCGACCCGGCTCCAACAAGCCGCAAGCGCCGCTATCGGTTGGGAGCCGCACGCAACTTCCAGCAGGGACCGTGGAGCCGGTTTTGCCGGGCCGTAGGCGCCGCCCCCGGTGGGGGATAGCCGAAAGCCGACCGAAGGGAGCGAAGGCTGGGGGAGAGCTCAGCTCTCGACGCTGCCCGTGATTGGCAGCACGATGCCCGTGATGTAGCCCGAGCAGACCGGCGCTGCCAAAAATACATAGGCGGGCGACAGCTCTTCCGGCTGCGCCACGCGCTTCATGTCGGTTCCCTGGCCCCAGGTTTTCATCGCTTCGGCCGGCTGATCCGCCGGGTTCAGCGGCGTCCAGACCGGGCCGGGCGCGACCGCGTTCACGCGAATCCCCCTGTCGATCACCTGCTGCGCCAGCGCTTTGGTGAACGCATGAATTGCGCCCTTTGTCGTCGAATAGTCGAGCAGCTGGCTGCTGCCACGCAGGCCGACCACCGAGCCGGTGTTGATGATCGACGCGCCATTTTTCATGTGCGGCAACGCGGCTTTCGCCATGTGGAAGTAGCCGTAGACGTTGGTACGCATCGTCAGGTCGAACCGTTCCTCGGTGAGTTGCTCGATGCTGTCGGCATGCTCTTGGAATGCGGCGTTGTTGACGAGCACGTCGAGCCGGCCGAAGGCGTTCGCCGTTTGGTCCACTGCCGACTGGCAAAACGCCATATCGGTCACGTCGCCGCGGATCAACAGGCAACGCCGGCCTTCTTTCTCGACATGGTATTTGGTGTGTTCGGCGTCCTCGTCCTCATTGAGATAGACGATCGCCACGTCGGCGCCTTCGCGCGCGAACAGGATCGCCACCGAGCGGCCAATACCGGAATCGCCGCCGGTGATGAGGGTGGCGAAGCCTTCGAGCTTGCCGCTGCCCTTGTAATTGGGCGCGGTGTGTTGCGGTGTCAACTCGAGTTCGTGCTCATTGCCGGGCTTGGCGATGTGCTGCTCGGGCAGTTGTTCGGGCTGCTTGCGCGCGCCAGCCTGCACCGCGCTTTTTTCGTCGGACTGGGGAGCCTCAACGTCTTTCTGGTCTTGTTGGCGCTGGATGTCGCGTGTTTGCTGGACACGGTGCGTGGTGTCTTTGTCATTGTTCATGTCTGGGCTCCTTCGGTCTTGCATGCGAATGGCTGTCGGCCACGCAACAACACCGACTTCGTGCCCACGCGACGCAGCGGCGCCGCCCGGATCGGCAGATCGCATGCCCGAGGCAGCGTTTGCTTCTTTATTTATAGCAAACAACGCAATGTTTGCTAGGTCGTGTTAACACTTATTGCCGGCACTGTGTCTGCACGCGATACTCCCGATCATGCAATTGACCTCCGAACAGTTTGAGCAGATCGCAGCCTCATTGCCGCGCCAGCGCGGCAACGTGAGCCTGGACAACCTGCAGGTGCTCAACGCCATCCTGCACGTGGCCGCCAACGGCTGCAAGTGGCGTGCGCTGCCCACAACATACGGCAACTGGCACACCATCTACACCCGCATGATGC
>JBBPYC010000063.1:0-4690 GCA_038200275.1 Burkholderiales bacterium | reverse complement strand
TCTCAGCCGGCACTCCACCGGGCTGAGCCCCTGCAGCTTGAGCTTGATGCGCTCGTGGTTGTAGTAGTGGACGTAATCATGCACGCCCGCTTCGAGCGCATCAATGCTGTTGGGCATTGCAAGACGGTAATACTCCGCCTTAAGGGTGCCGAAGAAGCTCTCGATCACTGCGTTGTCAAAGCAGTTGCCCTTGCGGCTCATGCTTTGCTTGACTCCACGCCGCGCGAGGATCGCTCGGTAGGGCTGCATCTTGTAGTGCCAGCCTTGGTCCGAGTGCACAGTTAGTTCGGCGGCGCATCGGGTCCGTGCAAGCGCTCCCTGAAGCGTGCTGGCAACCAACTCGAAGACCGGACGCCTTGCCATGCGGTACGCGACGATCTCGCCGTTGTACAGGTCCATGCAGGCCGACAGGTAGAGCTTGTGCCCGTTCACGTTGAACTCAGTGACATCGGTCACCCACTTGCTGGTTTGGCGCGGTCGCGCAGAAGTCGCGCTGCAGAACGTTGGGCACGTGCAAATCGCTCATGCCTGGGACTTGGCCGGGAACGCTTCTTCGATCGAATCAACGCGCGCAGCCCCATCTTTTGCATCAGACGCTGCACGCACTTGTGGTTGACCGGCTCTGTCGTTGAACGGCATAGCGCTGCCGTGATTCGTCTGTATCCGTAGCGGCCCTTGTGCTCGTCATAGACAACGCGGATCCTGGCCTCCATGTTGCTCTGCTGCTCGCTGCGGAGCATTGCGTGGGACTGGTAGTAGAACGTGCTGCGGGCAAGGCCTGCTACTTGCAACAGGTCCGCCAGTCTGTGGTGAAGCCTCAACCCGGCAACCAGACGCGCTTTGTGGGCGCAGCTGATCTCTTTGACCGGATCAAGGCTTGCAATTTTTTTAGGTATGCCACCTTGCGCGCGCAGCTGCTCGTTCTCTTCACGCAGGGCCTTGACCGAATCGGTGCCGACCGTGCCTGGCGGCGCTGGGCAGCGTCGTTCTGGCTTCATCTTGGGGCGCCCTTGGTTCGTGCTCCCGAGATCTTCTACTCCGCCTTCACCGAGATTGCGTCGCCAGACCACCACTTAGTTGGGATTGCGGATGTCATAGATCGCTGCCACCTGGCGGCTCGAGAGCTGTTCACGGTCCTGGTGGGACAGCACCTGCAGCTTGAACTGTGCACTGTACGCGCTGCGCTTGGGGCGCAACCCGTCGATGCCGTGCAGGCGGTAGTGGCTCACCCAGGTGCGGATCTTGTCCTCAGGCACTGACCACTGCCGCGCCAGCAGCTTCGCGCCGCCCTCGCCAGCCAAAAAGCTGTTGACGACCTCGAGCTTGAACGCCGTTTCGTAATTTGCCATGAAACCCCTTGAAGTTCGTCCAACTTCTGGGGGTCAGTTCATTCCCGGGGCGGTTCACAACTGTGTCTGATGCGGGCCTGGGGTGGGATCGGCAGCCGGAAGGGGCGGCTGGTTTCGACGCCGATGCTAGACGTGGCCCGGTGCGTCGAACAGATGACGAAAGAAGATGAGCGCCGGCAGAGCCGGGGATATAGCAAGACAGTGTGACACCAATGGCACGGTAAACGGAGCAATAAACTTGCGCGTCGGACTTTCTTAGCAGGACAGCCGTTCGACGTTCCTCAATCCGCCGCACGGGGTCAAATCATGCCAAATGCATCGCTGTACATGAGATTTGCCAAGGCCGCATCACGCTTCACTGGACGACCGATGGTCTTCATGGGCGCGTTCGCCATTGTGCTGATCTGGGGTGTGACAGGTCCGTTGTTTAAGTTCAGCAACACTTGGCAGTTGGTCATTAACACGGGCACGACGATCATCACATTCTTGATGGTGTTCCTGATCCAGAACACTCAAAACCGTGACACTGCGGCGATGCAGATCAAGCTAGACGAGCTGATCCGCGCAACGCAAGGCGCGCATAACGCACTGTTGAATCTGGAAGAACTGGAAGAAGACAAGCTTGAAGCGTTTTTGAAGAAGTATCAGGCGTTGGCCACAAAGGCGCAGTCAGAGTTCGAAGCGGGCCAACTGGACACCGGCACGCCCGACGCGTGAAGTGGGCGCTCAAGGTCGGGCGATGCCATTTAGGTAGACGGGGTCCGGGGAGCAAAGGAATAGTGAACCGACTTAAGGCCGGCGGGGGCTGATCAGCGCTGCGGTTGCGCTCGTGTCAAGTTCGCTGATGACCGATTCATCGAGCTGGACAGCCGCGCATTCACGCCCGAGGCGTGGACGGCACTGGCCACGTTCTTAAAGACGCATGCCAGCTCGGGCAGTGCCGCCCGTGCGAGGATGAATACGGTCCGCTCGATGCGGCCGAGCTCGCGCAACGCCACGGCCAGGCCTCGCCTAGTCATTCTGCCGAGGGTAGCTGCCGAGCTGGCGCAACCCGGCCCGTTGCGCAAGGGCGATGTGCGGTGGTTTGGAAACCCGGCCGGCTGTCGCGCTCGCTCAAGGACGTGCTGACGCGGATGGAGAAGGTGCAGCAGCGCGGCGCTGGATTCCGCAGCCTGACTGAGGCGATCGATACCACCAGTACAGCCGGTCGCATGATGATGCAGTTGGTGGGCGTCTTCACCGAGTTCGAGCGGGCGATGTCGCGCGAGCGGACCAAAGCGGGGCTCGATGCAGCCCGTTTGCAAGGCCGCATCGGCCGCCGGCGATGCCCGCTCAAGCCGCGCTAGACGGACGAGATCGTGTGCGGCTGGTCGTTGTCGAAGAAAAGTCCGCTGCCAACTCGGCGCGGCTGTTCGGGGTTCATCCGGCAACCGTGTCGCGCCTGCTGCATGCGCGCCAGCAATCTCAAGGCGGCTTAGCCAGTTTTTACGTTTCCCGCTGCGCTCTAAACTTGACTTTGGCCATTACGCGGCATAGCAGACTGCCTCGTACAGGCGTTGGAACACACGTCGAGGCACTTTGATGATGTCGTGCTTGCAGGTGGAGGTTGATAAATTGATCGAACGCCACCCATGCCTGCGCACGGCGGCCAGCGCATCGCTGAAAGTCGGCAAGGTTTTGCGGTACCAGGCGGCCTGTCGTATCGGCAAGGCGCCGCCTTGCACCAGACGCGTGGCCAGCAGCGTCACCAGCGAATACATCGCTAGCAGCACCGGCGTCGTGCGGGCAATAGCCAGCGCGGACCACTGCCGCTGGGTTTCCACTCCGAGGTGGCGGCGCACCTCCTCGAAGGTGACCTCCACCTGCCAGCGCTGCACGAAGTACTGCACGACTTCGAGCGGCGTCATCTCGGGCTGCGTGCATAGCAGCGCCTGGGGATCGAAGCGCCCCAGCGGGTCACGGATGAGCACCCAGCGAATGGGCAGCACCGGCCGCCCCGCGTGATACCACACGGCCGTGCCTGAGACGACCTCGATTTCACGCGCAGTCTGTGCGTACCAGCGCGGCACCACCAGCCGATGCCAACGCGTCGTGGCGTCGACCAGCACCTCGGACAGCGCCGGCAGGCGAGCACCCTTCTTGCGCGGGCGCCCCGGCGTGCCGGATGTCCTGGGTGGTGCTGGCGCGTACAACTGCGCATCGAGCCGCAGCCGTGTGATGCACGTCATGTGCGGGGCCAGCGAGCCCAGCAGGTCCAGCGCGGCAAAGCTCGAATCGGCCACCACCACGAGGCTGCGCCCCGGCAGCCAGCGGTGCAGTTGCAACAGCATCTGGCGCGCCCAGTCGGTCAGCCGCTTGTGGCGACGGCCCTGCTCGCGGTTGTGGCGCTCGGACGACGCCAAGGCCGTCAGTACAGGTAGCGCCCACACGCGGCGTGCCCATGGGATCGGCGCCAGCAGCATCAGGCTCAACCAGCGCAGGCCGCTGGCTTTGACGAAATGGCTGTGCGAGGAGCGCACGGGGTCGCGGTAGATGCCCTTGGCCGCAATGCGCGCACCGCGGCGGCGCTCGATCGTGTCGTCGATGCCAAGGACCACGGGGCCATGGGGCACGAAGGCATTGATGAGCAGGCGCAACAGTACGCGCGCTGCTGCGCGCGGCGACCACGCCGCCCGGCTGAGCACCCGGTGATAGTTGACGAAGTGCCGCTCGCCCGAGAGGCCCAGCACCCGCAGCACGCTGGCCACCGTGCGCCGCCCAGGCACCAGGATCGCCCCCATCAGCAACGGCTCGGCCCAGCGCCAGGTGCGCTGGCCAAACACTTCAGCAAAGCACAAAATCACCGCCGCAAAGCGGGTCGGCACCGGCGTCATGACGCTTCTCCCTCTGCACAGAGAGACTTGTCAGTGTACGAGCCGCCTCGCTTTGCTTCATGCCGCGGTTGCGCGGGAAATGGCCAAAGTCAAGCTAAACTCCAAATCGATATCAACAGGGTCGGCAGCGCTCGAAACAGGATCGCTGTGGAAGGCGAATCCCCCGCGCCCCTGCTTCTTCGATCGGTACATCGCGGCGTCTGCGTTGGCAATGAGCAACGATGCCTCTTGGCCGTCTTCCGGATAGATCGCGATGCCAACGCTGGCCGACAACTCGGGCAAGGGCTCCGGAGCCGGTTCGCCAATCGCCATCAGCATCTTGGCGGCGACCAGAGCGGCATCGTCAGGGTGCGAGATTTCGGCCAGCAGCACCAGGAATTCGTCGCCGCCGTGACGGCTGACGGTGTCGGAGTCACGGATCACCGATTCCAGACGTTGGGTCACCCAGCGCAGTACCGAGTCGCCGAC
>JBBPYC010000062.1:0-13353 GCA_038200275.1 Burkholderiales bacterium | reverse complement strand
GCCCGCCGGTGATGCACCTGCTGCTGCGGTTCACGCAGGCGCTGATCACGCAGATGTCGCAGACGGCTGTGTGCAACCGGCATCATTCGCTCGACCAGCAACTCTGCCGCTGGCTGCTGCTGAGCCTGGACCGGCTCGAAGGCCACGAACTCGTGATGACGCAGGAGCTGATCGCCAACATGCTCGGCGTGCGCCGCGAAGGCGTGACCGACGGCGCGATGAAGCTGCAGCAGGCGGGCCTGATCCGCTACGCGCGCGGGCGCATCACGGTGCTGGACCGCCCCGGGCTGGAGCGGGCCACCTGCGAGTGCTACGAGGTTGTCAAGAAAGAGTACGACCGGCTGCTGCCGGTCGAGACGGCCAGCTAGACCTTGCCGGGGGCAGCCAAGTCCCACCTGTCTAGAACACGCATATGTGCCCCAGCGCACAGACGAGTCCGCGCTTGCGGTTCATACTCGGCGTCATTGAAAACGGTTGTTTACGCAAACAACCGCCCGTGCGGATGCTCTTTCACGCATGCCTCCCCGCCCCTTTTTTGCCGGCGGGGACGGATCTTGCGCTACTCCCATGAAAGCTCGTCTGTCTGACCCCCAAAACCACCTCATCGAACGGCTGCCGCGCCGCGACCGCCAGCGGCTGCTCGCGCTGTGCAAGCCGGCACCCCTGGTGCTGTCCGACGTGCTGTACCAGCCAGGCCAGCCGATGCGGCACGTGTACTTTCCGACCGAGGGGTTCGTCTCGCTCGTCACGCTGATCGACGGCAGCCCGGGGCTTGAAGTCGGCATGGTGGGCAGCGAAGGCATGGTCGGCGCGCCACTCGCGCTCGGCGTGGCGGCAGCGCCGCTGCGCGCGGTGGTGCAGGGCGCGGGCCAGGCGTGGCGCCTAGCCGCACCGGCATTTCGCCGCGAACTCACGCGCAGCCCCGCCCTGCAGCGGGTGCTGCACAAGTACCTGTACGTGCTGATGGCGCAGTTGAGCGAGGCGGCCGGCTGCGTGCACTTTCATGAGATCGGCCCGCGGCTCGCGCGCTGGCTGCTCATGAGCGACGACCGAAACACAAGCGATACGCCAATCCAGTTGACGCACGAGTTCCTCGCCTACATGCTCGGCGTGCGCCGGGTCGGCATCACGGACGCTGCGGGCGTGTTCCGGCAGCAGGGACTGATCGAGTACCACCGCGGCGCGCTCACCGTGCTGAACCGCAGCGGACTGGAGGCAGCGGCCTGCGGCTGCTATGCGGCCGATCGGCGCGTCTACCAAGCCGTCCTGAGCTGACTGCAGCAGAAGCCGCGCTGGCCAGTGGTTGGCCGCGGAAGACGTCTTATGTGCTCCAGCGCACGGACGGGGCAGCGTGCCTCCCGTTAAATCCTTTCCACGCCGCGATGTCGCCGAGGCTTTCCGGCTTCTATCCAGGCAACTCGCGCCAAGCGCGACGCTGACGCACCAGTCGGCCTGCGCAAGGCATGACAAGAAGGGGCACCCTACAGTTGGATAGAACGATTCTTCCCACACGCGCCGGCCGGCCGGTTTTGCACCTCGTTGCCGCGCGCGAGCCGGAGACGACACCGGCGGACTCAATGCAGGTCGGCGACCTGGCGCTGCTGGCGGATGCGCTGCGCCAACGGCTCTCGCGGGCCGACGCCGGCACGGGCTCACCGATCGACATGGCCAGCTGCCTGCACGACCTCGACCGGCTGATCGCGCTGCTGCGGCAGCAGGCTGACCGCAGTCAGCGCACGATCGCCGAGTTGCGCTCGACGCTGGCGGTCGTGTCTGCGGGTGAACGACGCGCGCGCCGGCGTGCGCTGTGCGATCCGCTCACGCGGCTGCCGAACCGCGATGTGTTCTTCGCCAAGCTGGCCGAAGCGCTGGCGTCCGATGCACCCCGGCAGATCGCGGTGTTCTATCTCGATGTGGACCACTTCAAGGCAATCAACGACCGGCACGGCCACCACACGGGCGACGCGGTGCTGCGCATCGTCGCAGCCCGACTGACCGCGGCGCTGCGCGCAGACGATCTGGTCTGCCGAATGGGCGGCGACGAATTTGCCTGTCTGCTCCTGGGTGCGCCGGATGATGCGCTTTTAAGCCATGTCGCGGAGAAACTGCTCGACGCGGTAGCGGCGCCGCTCTGTATCGGGTCGCTGCGCCTTACGGTGCGGCCCAGCATCGGCATTGCGAGCTGGCCCGAAGGCGGCGGGACCGTCAGCGCATTGGTCGCCAACGCCGACGCGGCGATGTATCACGCCAAGCAGCGGTGCTATGGCTATGCGTTTGTTGAACAAAGCAGCCAGCGCATCTTCCCCCGCACCACCCTGCGGCGGCAGGCTTCGTCGCTGACCCAAGGATCGCTGCCAGCGGCGTCAGCGGTTGCAAGTGCCCAGTTGGACACCGGTCCCAAGCTCGTGCTTAGCCCTATGCCGCTGGCGAAGGTGACGGCATGATGGACCATCTTCTGCCCGTTCGGCATGGCGGCGGTGCGCATGACGTTCAGGGCCTCATGGCAACAGGCGACGTACTGCAGGGGGCGACCTCCCTCTTCCACCTGTCCGCTTGCCCAATACCGAGCAAAACCGCCCCACCAGGGCGAACGGTGAGACTCAGCGCATTCATACAAGCCAATCTGGACGTGATCCTCGAAGAATGGGACGCCTTCGCCCGGACGCAGCTGCCGGCCGGGCGGACCCTCTCGGACAACGAGCTGCGCGACCACAGTCGGGCCGTCCTGCTGGCGATCGCTGGCGACATGGAGATCGAGCAAAGCGATGCCGAGCGCTCGGCCAAGTCCCGGCAGGTGCACAAGTCGCAAGCAGCCGACACCGCGGCCTCGTCGCACGGCCATGCGCGGCAGACCGCGGGCTTCGACTTGCTGCAACTGGTGGGCGAGTTTCGGGCGATGCGCGCCAGCGTGCTCCGGCTCTGGAGCCACGCCGACGCGGCCGGGCTGCCCAAGCCCGCGGCCGAAGAGATCGCCCGCTTCAACGAAGCGCTCGACCAGGCGCTGGCCGAGTCGGTCGAGCGCTACGCGGCCGACGCGGCCGAGTCGCGCGAGCTGTTTCTGGCGGTGCTCGGGCACGATGTGCGCAGCCCGCTGTCGACCATCCGGTTTGCCAGCGATCTGCTGCTTCGACCGACGCTGCCGGACCCGATGCGCATCGAGGTGGCCCTGCGCATCCGCCGCGCCTCGGAGACGATCGGACGGCTCACCACCGACATGCTGGAATACGCACGCACCCGACTGGGCTGCGGCATGGCGATTGAGCTGCGAGAAGCCGACCTGCGCCCCGTCTGCGAGGAGGCCGTCGACGCCGTGCGCAGCAGCCACCCTGGGCGCGAGATCGTCCGGAACCTGTCGGGCGACCTGACCGCGGCCTGCGACCCCGCGCGCATCCAGCAGCTGCTGGCAAACCTGCTGAACAACGCCGTGCAGCATGGCGACAGCGCCGAGCCGGTGCGGCTGGAAGCGGCCGAGACTTCAGATGCGGTAGTGCTCAAGGTCACGAACTTTGGCCCGCCCATTCCGGCCGATGCGTTCGAGACGATCTTCGAGCCGCTGGTGCAACTGCCAGGCTCGCGTGGGAGATCAAACGAGCAAACGCACGATGAGCGCCTGTCGACCAGTCTCGGGCTAGGGCTTTTCGTCGTGCGCGAGATCGTGCGTGGCCATCAGGGGACGATCCGGGTGGAATCTTTGGCTGAGGCGGGCACCGTGTTCACGGTCGAATTGCCGAAGGGCCGTGCTGCCGCCTGAGGGTGTCACTGGCCCTCCACCGCCGCCAGTGAGGAGGCAACCAGGACGCATAGCCGGTCGCCGTCGTTGGGCTTGTACAGGCAGTGATCAAAATCGGCCAGCCGGCTCGAAGGCGGCCGAGCCGCAGTGTGCGCAATGAGCACGACGTCGCCAGCACGGTCGCGACGAATCGCCGCGGCAGCCGCATAGCCGTCCATCACGGGCATGTGGATGTCCAGGATGACAACCCGCGGCCGCAGCAGGCAGGCTGCCTCGACCGCCTGCGGGCCGTCGTAGACCGCTCGGACGCGGTAGCCTTCGAGCTGCAGCAAATCGGCCATCGTGTCGGCGATGTCCCGATCGTCGTCGGCGATCAGGATCTGGTGGGGGCGCGGCTGCATCATGGGTGTCCTGTGGGGCAACCAGCTACGGCATTCGACGCGCCTGCTGCGCCGATCGAGCGGTTCGTTGATGCTTTCTTCACCTTGGGCCGATCAGCCGCATCACCGAATTGTCTATAACGAGTGCTTCAGGCTTGCGCCAGCATTGCAGCGGCGACGGCTGGCCGGCGCCGGCCGTGCATGAGCAACGGGATTGCGCAAAACGCGCTCGTGCCTACCCGAACCAGAACCACATTGAGCGCAGGCGCGGCTACCAGAAACTGATTGGGCTGCCGAGGTCGGCGCGGTGGTTGGGCCTGTGTCTGCTCTTCTGAAGCGCTGATCGCCGTCGGCGGAGAAAGTGCCGCTTCGCTTGCGATCTCATGGGTCGCAATTCAAAGATGCTTGCCCGTTCCTTTCAATCCTCCGGTGCGGCCTTGAGAAGCCACGTCCGGCCTGTCTGTGCGATACGGTCCGCTGGGGCCGGAACCGCCGCACCGGGGGGCCGGCTCCGTGCAGGCGTTGCGTCGTCTGGAGCGCACCGTTTGGGGTTCAAGCGGCGGATGCAGCTGCTCGCTGGCTGCGCGTATGCAGGCGTTGCTCGCTGCGGCTCACAAAAGGGAGCAAATATCGTCGGGCAACGCGAAGCTCTGGACGCGGCGTCAAGTCGTCCTGTCCGCATTCGTGAGCAGCGGTGGCCTGACGTCGGCGCCATGCAAGGGCCCTTCGACCCACTGCCGATCAGGCCGTGCACCGCCTTCATTTTCCCAGTGGGACAATCCGCGTCGCCGCCGCAGTGTCAGCGCGTCCCGAGAGGCGTGCTGTCCTACCGCGCGCCGCAGTTGATCGACCGACATGGCCGGCGGCAAAGCGTAGGCATCGTCAAGGGCAAAGTGGTCCCAGGATGCCGCGATCTCAGGTTTCATCGTGAGAAGACTCATTTATTGCTCCCAGCACGCTACGACCTGCGTCCGGAACAGACGGATCGCTGTGCATCGCCACCAAGGTAGGCCCTTGGAGCCTCCGCGTCGGTGCGCTGCCGCACATGGCGCAACCCGCGCAGCATAAAATTTCGATCGGTCTGCAAGCTGCACGCAACGCTTCGGGTTCGAGGCGCAGTGGAACGGCAAATCGGGTCAAGCCTGAGCGCTCGTCATGTGAGGCTTGCCAATTCGGACCGGGTTTTTCGCGCCGGATCCAACGACCGACCCGTTCGGCGGCGGATTAGAAAGCGGCAAGCCGCATCCGAATCGGCGTAGCGGCCGCGCACCCGGAGGATCGTCGCCAGCGTCAGCTAACCTTGGGCGTTCGATGGGTCCGCGGCGAGCGCGAGCTTGAGAGTGCATTCCGAGCCATCGAAGTCATGAAGAAATTGGGCAGCCGTCGCATGCATCACCAGGATGCGATTGGGCGTGGTCGCGGTCAGTGGGTGCCATGCCTGCAGCACGCCCATGGCGTAGCCGGCATAGCGCGCATCGCCTTGCGAACGAGCGAGGTCGAGGTAAGTGTTGGCGGCTTCCAGGGCGGTGCCCTCGTCGCGCGGCCGTTGCACCAGTTCACGTCGCAGTCGGCGCTCCTCGCGTGACCAGCCGGCCACGGAGGGCAGCGATTCGACGATCTCGCTGTCGCTGGTCGGCACCCGCGGCACGGCGTGTGCGGTACCAATGGCGACGACAACCGAAAGCACCGCCGCGAGCAGCAAGGCTGCGGCGGCAGCGTATCGAATCATCCGAGAGCGCGTCTTTTCAGCGCGCCACTTGGCACCAAGGTCCTTGTGCAGTAACGCACCCTATTGCTTTGTGTACGCTGCCATTCATCGGGCTATTGCAACGCCACCGGCGCGGCGAAATCAGACACCGGCGCGGGGTTAAACGCCGTGACATCTGCTGGCTCCGAAGTGTCCAGCGCCGTCTGCACGACCGCCTTCACATACTCGATGAATTTGTCATACGCGGACTGAGTGACCGGTGGCGCTGGATTGGCAGGTGTCGTCGACGGCGGCGGCGTGGTTGTGGTAGGCGGGGAAGAGGAGTTGTTGTCTCCGCCTCCTCCATCTCCACCGCACCCAGCGACTACGACCAATGCGGCCAGGGCAAACGCAAGATGAACTTTGGCTCTTCTGTTCATGACATGCTCCTTATGGGTAGGTCGAACCAGCCGGCGGTGCCGGGTTGAAATTACCCGGGAGCGGCGTCGTTAAGTACGGGAACGTCGTCCCGTAGTTTGCGGACGTCTTGCGCACCCCGTCGGTGAACATGAGCGCTCCTGCAGGCGCATCTGCTGGCTTGCAGCCGACCTGAAAGGTGTCATCGGTTCCCGTGAGAACACAGAGAGCGCCCATTGCTACGCGCAACGAAAGGTCCACCACGTCGTCCCCCGGGCGGCGACCGTTGGGGAAACCAGCCTTGTCGCCAGCCGCAACGCCAAGCGGGTTCTGCGCGCCGGCTGCAGCCACAGGCGTGCTCGTATTGAGACGGAGCATCTCTGCAGGCACCACATTCGCCGGCTGGTTTACGCCTTTGATGCCTTTCAAAAAGACAGTCAGCAGATCGGTTCTCGGAAAGTTGGTTGGCGCCTTGGCGGTCGGAAACAACTTTTCGATCAGCGCGGGAAGGACGGGATTGGTCACATAATCCGCAAAATTGGCCGGGTCGTCTTTGGGCTTGGAGGCATTGAAGCGGTCCTTGTCTTCCAATCCAATGACCACCTCGTTGACCAGTGGCATGCCTACACGAGACACCTGCGTCCAGGCGCCCCCTTCAAGCGTGGTGCGATTCAGACCCGTCTTGGGTGAACCGTCGATCAACCTGGCCTGCCGCAGGCTGGCCGTGGTGAAGGCGCCGATGACGGGCTCGCCCGCAGTGGTCACGCACGAAATGGGCAGCTCCATAGCCAGCGTGCTGATGTTCTTGGCTTCCAGGTCGTTGTTGTTGCCGGCGCTTTGCGGGCCCAGTGGATCGAGGTTGAAGAGATCGAAGATCTTGCCGACCGCGATAAAGAAGGGTTCCTTGCGCTGACCCACAAAGACGCGGCCCGGTGTCGCGCATCCAGGAATGTTGACCGAGTAGACGTGCTGGTTGGCGTAGGCCGCATACCCTGTCGGACCGCCAAAGGTCTTGTCGCCAATGTTGTCCGCCGGCTTGTCGAATTGGGCTTGACCGTTGGCTGCATTCAGCACAGCTGCCTTGCCGGCGCTTCGGCGCGTTCCGCGCACGACGTCGATGGTGAAGGTCTCGCGGACGTTCAATGTCGCAGCGTTCACCGAGTCGACCACGCCGCTGTTGATCAGCGGAATCTTGACGGACTTGCCGCCAACGGGCAGCGCTGTCGACTTTGAGGTGTTCTTGAACCTGAACTGAAACGTCAGGTCTTCCACACCATCGCCGTTGTTGTCGAGGTGAATTTCGTAAAGCGCGTTCTCGTTGAACATGAAGAAGTTCGGGCCGCCCTGCGGATCCTGGAACGGCTGGTAGTCCGCCAGGATCGTCACGAAGTCCTGACGGCCCGTCTCATAGCTGCGGAACATGTAGAGGTCCGTGCCGTCGACTTGAGGCTGTCCGCTGATGAAGGGCGCTTCGCGGTGACTGCTTGCGAACGCGCCTCCGACGGCGACTGCGCAAAGCGCAGCCAGGCCGGTTTGGACGGGAAGTTTGGAGAGTTTCATCTGGCGTTACCTTGAAGTTGTGGGTTGAACTGGACACAAAATCCACCCAAGAAGGGCAGACCTGCCTATCCACGCAGAAACAGTTCCCGCGGATTCAGGCTTTACCTGAATTTGACGATGCCTACAAAACGCATGAGAGCATCTTCCTGTAAACAATAGGCCCACATGCCTTTCGGCTTGTCGCAAACACGGCAGAAGAACGTGCGTGCCGGCGTGCGGTCACGCATGCCGGTCGGCTGAACTCTCACTATCGAGCCAGACATTTCTACTAGCGAACAAGACGGCAGCGAACGACTCGGCGTCAGCGACGGCGCCGATGTCAGTAGCGAGCGGCTCCGAGGCGCGAGACAGCGGCGAGTTGGCCGGGATCTCAAGAGCAGTGAGAGCGGAGGGCATCGATGAGAAGTCGGAAAGGAGTTTGACGAACCGGAGAAGTATGAATCCCCTGGGCGGCCTCGTCTGTGCGCTAGCGCGCATAGCTGTTGTCGCCGACCGAAATCCCGGTCAAGACGAATCCGAGTGGCGCGCCTTGATCTCTTGATAGCAGGTACAGGCACCCGCCTCGAGACGGTGCCGATCAACGATGGTGATGATTCCGCGCTGATAGGCAATGAGCGCCTCATTTTGCAACTCGCTAGCAGCAGCTGAAACACTCGATCGTCGAACTGCGAGCAGTTGTGAAAGCGTGTCCTGTGTGAGCCGGATGCCGCCCCCCGGAACGCGATCGGCAAACATCAACAGCCAGCGAACAAGCCGTTGCCGAACCGTATGGACGCGCTCGCAGGCGCCGATCGCATACGACTGCCCCATCAGCGCGTCAGCGCAGCGAAGCACGAGTCGGTGAAGAACGCCGGCTCTCGCAAACTCCTCGACCAGCGTCGCCGCGCTGATGCGAACAAATCGCCCGCCGATCCGCACTGTCGCTCGATTGATCGAGGTCTCAGCGCCCATTAAGGCCTCGATGCTGACGATGCCTTCGTTGCCAACCAGTGCGACGCCCGGGCTCGACGCGTGGTCGTCGACGTCGTCGCTGATGACTTGCTCGAGCGAAGCGACAGCGTCAAGCGGGAAGTAGACGTCGACGATCGCTTCGCCCGGATCGATGAGGACGTCGCCCGACACCGCTGAAACGATCGTGGCCGCGCAATCGATGCGCTGCCAAGCCGGCTGCGGCAGCATGGCGATGAGCTGGTTCAGTTGCGCGTCAATCATGGGGCGTACCTGTGCTGTCTCTTTCGACGCTTGTACCACTTCAACGGCAAGCAAAACCACTTCATTACTCGGCAGATGCAGGGCATCCGGTCTTCGTACCCCATGTAAACACCGACCCACCGACTCACGAACCCGTTGTGTTCGGCAGCGTACGCATCCAACTGTTTGACTCCGATAAATTGGGTTGTGCCTGACTCATGGCCGGGCACAACCCAAACGAACTAAAGAACAAGTGGAGCCACCCAATGAAAATTCGACCCTCCAGGCGCACCGCCTTGGCAACTGCCGCAGCATTGTTCATGGCCGTGAGCATGACCGCTTGCGGCGGCGGTGGCGGTGGCGGCGGCGACAGCGGCAACAACAACAACTTCACCAGCACCGGCGCCGTCAAGAACGTGCTGTACGTCGAGAGCAACCGGCTGGAGCCGGGGCAGAACTCGGTCCTGGCTTATTCCCGCGCCGCCGACGGCACCCTGACGCCGCTGGCCGGCAGCCCGTTCCTGACCAGCGGCAAGGGCCTGAACAATCCGACCGCCGCCAAACTGGGTCCGAACGATCGCGACTACCCGCTGCTGGCCAGCCGCGACAAGAAGCGCCTGTACGCAGCCAACTCCGGCAGCAACACGGTCGCCGTGTTCGACGTCGCCGATGATGGCCAGCTGCGACAGGTGCCCGGCTCGCCGTTTCCATCCGGCGGCCGCAGTCCGGTCAGCCTCACGATCGCAGGCAATCGGCTGTACGTCGTGAACAGCAACGGCGATGCGGACCAATTGCCGAATGGCGACAGTCCGAACTACGCCGGCTTCACGATCGAGCCCAGCGGCAAGCTGACGCCGATTCCGAATTCGACCGTGCCGGTCATCAAAAACAGTTTCCCATCACAGGTGCTGGCCTCGAACGACGGCACCCTGCTGTTCGGCCTGGACTTCCTTGCGCCGCTGGCGCAGCCCGGCATCGGTTCGCTGCGGTCGTTCAAGATCAACGCGGACGGCACGCTGACGCAGCCGCCGAGTTCGCCGATGGCGCTGCCCGCCGGCGCCGCGCCGCCGCTGCCGCTGGGCATGAACCAGCACCCGTCGCGCAACATCCTGTACGTCGGCTTCGTGACCCGGAAGCAGATGGGCGTCTATACCTTCGACGGCACTACCGGCGCCTTGACCTTCGTGCGCGCGGTGCCCAATTCAGGCCTGGAGCTCTGCTGGATTCGGCCGACGGCCAGCGGCGCGCGCATCTACACCGTGAACAACATCGACAACAGCGTCTCGTTCTACGACAACGCCGATCCGCTGCAGCCGGTGGAAAAACAGCATCTGCTGCTGAAGTTGCCGGGCCCGCTGTTTCTGAACGACCGCGGTCCCGATTCCTTCATGCAGGTCACCAGCACGCCGTACGAACCCGCGTTGTCGCCGGATGAGAAGTTCCTGTACGTGGTCGGCAACCGGGTCAATGCGTTGGACAACACAGTGACGGCAGGCAACTACATCCACGTCTTGAACATCGCGGCCGACGGCACATTGAGCCAGCCGGGCACGCCGCTACCGCTGCCGGTTCCGGTGCCGCCGGCAACGCGGCCGCAAGGGCTGGTCGTGTTCTAGACCCCAGGCCGGTAGGGTGGCGGCACGCGGCTGTCGTGCCGCCGCTCCGCCAACTCTTGCGAACATTCGATTCGCATTCTTTCCTCACCCGTTAACTCGAACCCGATACGACTCCCATGGCAACCAACTCGACGCTGGCGCCCACCGGGCGCGACCCTCTCCTGCAGTACGGCGGCCCGGCCTTGCGCTGGTCGCTGGTGCTGATCTTCTTGTGGTTCGGCTTCATGAAGTTCACCGCCTATGAAGCCAAGGGCATTGCGCCGCTGGTGATGCATAGTCCGCTGTTGTCCTGGGCCTACAACATGTTGGGCGAGCGGGGTTTTGCGACGGCGCTCGGCATCGTCGAGATCACGATCGGCGTGCTGATCGCGCTACGTCCGTTTTCAGCGCGTGCTTCCGGCATCGGCAGTTGCGCAGCGATCGTCACGTTCATCACGACCTTGACGTTCATACTGAGCACGCCCGGCGCTTGGCAGGAAGGCATGGGCTTTCCGTATCTGTCCGGCCCGATCGGCCAGTTCCTGATCAAGGACGTGGTGCTGCTCGCCGCATCGATCTGGACCGCGGGCGAGGCGTTCCGGGCCGCACGCACGACGACGGCCTAAGCGCCTTTTCATCGTCTTTGAGCTGCGGCCGGTCGCAGGCCAGTCGGCAACAGAATCAGCCGATTCGTGAGCAGCAAACGTCATCGGCGGATCCCGGCATCGGCGATTACGCCGCGATCGGCAACTGCAAGACGCTGGCGCTGGTGTCTTCACATGGCTCGATCGACTGGTTTTGCCTGCCCGATTTCTCCGGCCCTTCGAGGTTCGCCGCACTGCTTGACCAGGAGCGCGGCGGCCGCTTCGCGATCACGCCGCGCGACATCCTGCGCATTGAACGTGCCTACCTCGATGGCAGCAACGTGCTGCGAACGACCTTCCACTGCCGGCGCGACGTGCTCGAGTTGACCGACTGCATAGCAGTCGATGGCGGCGACGTGCGCGACCAGCACGACATGGCGCCCGAGCACGAGGTGATCCGCATCGCGCGTTGCACCGCGGGCGAAGTCGAGATTCATGCCAACTATCGGCCGCAGCCCGGCTACGCGAAGAAGCTGCAGCGGCTCGCCTCCCGCGGCCGGCTCGGCTGGCAATGCACGCTCGGCTCGGTCAACTTCCATCTGCTCTCGAACTTCGCGTTTACGAGCACAGTGGCGGCCACGCTCGAAGCGGTCGAACACTTGCGCTCGGGCGAACAGCGCGAAGCGTCGCTCAGCGCCAGCGGGCACGAGATAGCGGTGCTCGCTCCGCTCGGTGCGGCGATCGAACAGCGCCTGGCCACGACCCTCGACTGGTGGTGCAAATGGTCTGCCGGCTGCAGTTACGACGGTCCCTGGCGCGATGCGGTGGTGCGCAGTTGCCTCGCGCTCAAACTGCTGACCTATTCACTGTCCGGCGCGATTGCGGGAGCGGGCACGACCTCGCTTCCCGAGAGCACGCAAAGCAAGCGCAACTGGGACTACCGCTATTGCTGGCTGCTGCACGCAACGCGCGTCACGCAGCCGCGGCTCGAGCCGCTCTACGATGTCTATGGGCAAGCGGCGCTGCGCCAGCGCGAGTTGCCGCACCTGCGCGGCTGGCGTGGCGTCGGCCGGGTGCGGATCGGCAACTCGGCCAGCACCCAACTGCAGCTCGACGTCTATGGCGAAGTGCTGCTGGCAGCCCATGATTTCGTGCAGCGCGGAGGTCGCCTGGACGTGTATGAGCAATGCGTCGTCGCCGGCTTCGCGCGCACTGCGGCCGGCCAGTGGCTCAAGCCCGATGCGAGCCTTTGGGAAATTCAATCCGGACCGCGCCACAACACCTACTCCAAGCTGATGTGCTGGACCGCGCTGGACCGGGCGCTCGCCTTGCACGAACAGATCGGCTTGCCGGTCGATGTGGAACATCTGCGCCGCGAACGTGAAGCGCTGCGGCTCGACATCGACCAGCACGGCTTCGACGCCGGGCTGAACAGCTACGTCGGCTACTACGGCGGCCGGGACGCCGACGCGAGCCTGCTGTTGATCCCGCGCATGGGCTACCTTGCTGCCGACGACCCCAGGATGCTCGGCACGCTTGCGCACATCGAGCGCCAGCTTGGGGTGGACGGTTTGTTGTACCGCTACCCGCCCGGCCCCGGCTACGACGGCGTGGCCGGCTGCGAGAACCTGTTCGTCATCTGCTGCTTCTGGCGAGTGCAGTGCCTGGCGGACCTGGGCCGCACCGGCGAAGCACGCGAACTGTTCGAGCGTTTGCTCAAACTTGCGAATCCGGTCGGTCTCTGTGCCGAAGAGCTGGACGATGAAAGCTTCGCGCTGCGCGGCAACTTTCCGCAGGCCTTCAGCCACGCCGGTCTTATCGCCGCGGCGCTGGCGCTGGACCGCGCCGAACCAGCAACTTCTTCTTCGTCATGAACATGGGGTCTGCATGAACGCCGTTGCGACCGAAATCCTGCATGTGCTGGCCTGGGGCCTGATCGCCACCGCCGTGCTGATCGCCCTGACTTTGGCCGCGCAGAACATGGGCTGGTCGCGCCTGAATTTCCCGCTCTTGCTCGGCACTTGCTTCACCGGCCGGCGCGCGAGCGCGACTCTGCTTGGCTTCATGCTCTATGTGCTGTTCGGCTGGCTGATCTCATTTTTCTACTTTCTGCTGTTTTCGTTGATCGGCGGGACCAGTCTGCTGCTGGGCGTCGCGGCTGGCCTTGTGCACGGCCTGTTGTTTCTGGCGGTGCTGTTGCCGTTGCTGC
>JBBPYC010000061.1:0-16657 GCA_038200275.1 Burkholderiales bacterium | reverse complement strand
TGACCCCCCTGAAGCAATGAGTGCATCCCTGCTTTTGCTACAGCACCGTCTGCAACCACGCGCCCTGATAAAGCACCGGCCCGGTGGGGCCCCGCTCGCTCGGCACGCCGCCAAGCGGCTCCAGACTAATGGCCAGCGTCGGTACATCGGTGACAGCGCTCTGGCTTGCATCGATCCGCTGCACCGGCGTAGCGCCCAGTACGCCGAGGGAGCGCGGTGACTGCCCCGGCGGCAATGCCCAAAGCTGCAATGACTTGTTGGACGCCACATTGAGCGAGCCGACCTGCTTGAGTGTGAGCCGACGGTTTTTTGGATCGAACTGGACCAGGATGGAAGCCCCTGCCCGCTTGCCTGACAAAACCGCCACGTATTCGATTGCCGGCGCGGCAGTGAGCCGGTTTTGTAGATCGGTGACGGTCGCGCGGTAGCGGTCCTCCAACTGGCCGGTGTTGAGCACGACCACCACAGTCGCCAAGATGCCGCCGAACGCCAGCGTTTGCCACAGTGCCAGGCTGCGCCAACCCGTACTGCGGTGAGACGACTCCGGTTCGACCGCGACTTGGGCCGCTTGCTGCGCGCGCTGTTCCAGATCGGCGCGCACCAGGTTGTCGATGCGTTGCCAGACTGTGGCATCCGGCGTGACGGACGGCAGCAATTCGGTCAGCCCGGCCAGTCGCCCCTGCCACAACAAGGCAGCCGCCTGCACCGGTGCATGTGTGCGCGCCAACGATTCGAAGCGACGCCGCGCGCCGTGCCGCAGGCTGCCGAGCGCATAGGCGGCCGCCAGTTGGTCGAGCAGTTGCGGATGATCGAACAGACGCATCAGAAATGCCAAGCAGTGCTCGTGCGGCGCTTCAGGCCAAGTGCGCCAGACAGCCGCGCAGCTGCTCCAAGCCGCGCCGGATCCAGGTCTTCACCGTGCCCAATGGCAGCTGCAACTGGGTCGCCAATTCGCTGTGGCTCAGGTCACGCAGGTAGGCAGCGCTGATCACCTCACGCTGTCGATGGTCGAGCTGGCCGAGGCAACGATGCAGCGCCGTAGCCTGCTCGCTGGCATGCGCCTGCGCCATGGGGTCGGGTGCTTCACTTTCCAGCACGGCGGACAGGTGTTCGTCCAGTTCCTGCGTTACACGGCTTCCGCTGGCGTCAAGCCGACGCAGGCAATCCAACGCGCGGCTACGTACGATCAGCGCCAGCCAGGCCGTCGGAGGGCTCAAGGTCGCGCGGTAGTCCCCGGCCGAGCGCCAGATCGTCAAGAACGCTTCCTGTAGCACGTCTTCCGCTGCCTCACGCTGACCGACCACGCGCAATGCAAGTCCGTACAGACGCGGCGCGGTCTGCTCGTACAAGGACTTGAGCGCTGCGTGATCCTGCGCTGCGATGCGGTCAAGTAGACCGATGAGGGTGGGATCAGAAGACGCGGCCAGATTCATGGCGGCATTGTGTGGGATGCCGGCGTGTCTGGCGCCTTATCTGCGGCTGCTCGACATGCGCTTGTCGTGAGAAAGCGTCAGGTTCGCACACGGGTGCGACATCGTCCCGCATAGCCAGCCGGCACATGGGCTGGCGCCAAGCAAAAAGGAGGGGGCGCCGAGCGCATCAACACGCTGGACACGCACCGATTACATGCGGCAAGTTTATGAAAGCGCTTTAGGCCTAATCATTTGGCTCGCACTGCTGCGCGAGGATCACTTCCCCGTGCTGCCCAGAAAGCTGTTCGGCGAGCAGAGAATCAAGCGAGACTGGGCCGCGAGCTGATGCAACAAGCCTGCCCTTTTGAGTAATCGCCAGCACATGAGCACGTGGGCTCGGTGCATCCGACATAGCGGATTCCGGTGAAGACGCAACGATCATGGCAACCAGCTCGGCTGCGCGCAGCAGGCGCAGATTGTCTACCGCAACCGGGTCATCAATCCAGCAAGGCAGTATTTGGTCGGTGAGTTTTCGCAGCAGCTCAATCGGCATGAGGCAATCATCTGCGAATCTCGAGCGCGGCACAAATTCAGATGCACTCATAAGACCTACGCCCGCCTTCGTGCCGCATCCCCTCATTTGCTCATGGACGACCCGCTGCTGCCCGAGGGGTTGGTTATCGCCTTGTCGCCTTGACTGGACGCGCCACCGGCACCAGGAGTTGCACCTTGGTTGGGGCTGCTTGGCATGCCCGGCGTGGTGCCTGGGCTTGTCATGCCGCTGGAGCCTGTGGAGCCGCTGGCTCCGGGAGTGGTCATCGGACTGCCTGCCGAGTTCGGCGCGCTTGAACCATCCATTGCACCGGATGATTTGCTGGGGTCGCTCATACCTGATGGCATGGCTTTGTCGTCGCTCATGCCTCGCTGCCCAGGTTTATTGGAATCGCTCATCGTGCCCGCCCCACTGGCCCCGGACGGTCCCGTGCCGGGTCCAGTCGGCTGCGCGCTGGCGATGCCTGTCGCGCCCAAAAGCGCAGCGCAAGCGGCTGCCAAAAGAAATGTTTTCATGAGGAATCCTGGTTGAGATGTCAGGGAAGTTGCCGGCGGTTGCCGGCGGCACCTTCAGGCAGTCAGCATGCCCAGCAGTGCTGCGCCTCACCTGACTTTGAAGGCGCTGGCAATCTCCGAGCCAAACGAAGCGTGGTCACTGGCTGCGCTTTCGCTGGCTCGGCCTGGTGTTGCAGCCGTCAGCGCGACGCGCTCGGCACCAACAGCATGTGCGGAAAGGTCAGCGCAGCGAGCCCGGCGATCAGCGCCGACGTCGCCGTTGGCAGCAGCCAGCAGGCAGCTGCAATGCAGGCCACACCGCCCACGATGGTGGGCACGAACCTCGCGTGGTAGGCGGTGATGCTGCAGCTCAACAGCCGACAGCGTTGCTGCATTTCCTTACGCGCGTGAATAAAACAGAAGTAGATGGCAAAGCCGACCAGTGGCGGCAGGCCGATGGTCATGACCGCAACGGCCGCCAGCTTGAGTACGCCCTCAGTACGGCCCGCCTTTGCAAGCCGTTGCACCGCGACCAGCAGCGCGATGACGGCAAACCCCGCTACTGGCACCAGCGCAGAAGCAAAAGCCTGCGTGTCTTCCTCCGATGACAACAGCGGTGCGAGCAGCCTACCGAGTTCGCCTGTGTGGAGCAACGCGGGTCCGGCGATCGGCAGCAAGCCGTAGGCGACGCGCGCTGCCCGGTCAGGTGCCGTCTGCAGACTGCCAGCAGTTCCAGTATTGCCATCGGAGCCGTCAGCGCTGAAGTGCCACGCCGACACCGCGAGGAATGGAGCCAACATGGATTGAGGCGCGTATTGCCACAGCAGGAAGACGATCGCGCCGAGCAACAGATAAAGCGCAACGAATACCGCCAGCCAGCAGCGTCCGATGCGGGCTCGCCACACGTCGGCGGCCAGTGCATGGTCGCTCGCACCGTGCGAGATGCCGAGCAGCATGACCAGCAGCACCGATGCGGCGGCTTGCAGACGCGGCTCAGTCAGTGTGAGTAACAAGCCAACCGCGAGCCCAAGCAGCGGACCGCCGACGCTTCGTCCGGATCGACGAATGCCGACAGCGGTCATGGCCCGTTACCGTACTCCAGCGGTCAATGGTGACGCCGATGTCCGGCGGGCCGGCACGCTGGACTCCTCCGCCACGCGCTTGAACTGCGCACTCGCTGCGAACCCATAGACCACCTTCGCAATGACGTCCAAGACCAGGATCAGCCAGACGTTGGTCACCGCGTCCGTGAGCTTGATGCCTTGCGGGCCGATCAGAAAGACGACTGGGTAGAACAACCAGACGATGGTCAGGAATACCAGGTTGCTGCGGTAGACGCCGTCCATCGCCCCAGCCTGACGCGCGCTGATCGCTTTCAGCGGCGACCACAGCAGGTACAGCACGCCGAGAAATGCACAGCACGACCACAGATACCAGACCCAGTGCGCAACGCCGCCGGTGCCTGGCCCGCCGCCAAGGCTCAGCGCCGACAGCAGCCCGGTGATGATCATGATCACGTCGAGCGTGATCAACGAGACCATGAAGCCGCTGGACTTGCCGTGCTCGTGCAAGGCGGTCTGCGCAAGCCCTGCGAGCAGCAGCGGCGTGGTGAAGGTCCAGTCGACATAGCGAGCGATGAACACCGTCTCGTTGTTGATGGACAGCACGCCGGTGCCCAGATACATCGCAAGGTACGCTGTTGCCGCGATGAACGGGACGGTCGAGTGGAAGTACGTGTGGTGTCGCAGCACCGGATCCTTGGTGCCGTGGCATACAACAGCAGCGAGCTGATCGACATGATCACGAAACCGATCAGGAGGGGGAGCTGAACACCATCCATGGCAGATGAAGGAGAGGAATTAAGGAATGCCCATCATCGAGTTGCAGGGGTGTGCCCGCTTTTCGTGTTCGGCTTCGACTGCTGTAGCTCGACAGCGCATTGATGCGTCGGCGTAAGTCCTGTTCAATCGTCCGGTCGAAGCCGCTATTTTTTGTACAACGTGTCTATGGGGGTGTGCGCACTTTTGTACCAGCCTCCAGTCGCTCTCATGCAAATGAAGCGCCTTCCGATCTTCACCGACGTTGATGATGATGACGCGCTGCGCTTCCTCGGCGTTGTGGGGCGCGGCCTGCCGATGGGCGGTCTGCAAGGCGCCGCTCGTAGCACGTCAGGAAGCAGAGAAAGAGTGGCACTGCGCCCATGAAGACAGCCAGGGGTGAACTGCCCCGGGTCTCATTGAGGCCTGCTGAGCAAGATGTCGGTAGTAACTTGCCTCAGTCTCGCTCGGCGGTATGTGGCTGGCAAGCTCAGCAGGCTAAGTGCTCACCGTGAACACACAACAGCCATATTCCACCACTTCGCCGGCCACGAACGGTGCAAACACGGCTGAGCCAGCAGTCCCGGGCGCGATCTGCCCGAGTGCTTTGGGGATTTTCGGGTGGTGCACCTGCGCCATGCGCGCCGTCGAGCAGATGCCGTTCAGGCGCCGCCTATCGCCACATTTACCTTGCCAGTACCGCTGCACTCCTTGCATTCGGTGCCATCGTCCATTTTTCCGGAACCGCCGCAGCAGCGGCACGCGTTTTCGCCTGTGCCGACCGTGCCGGGTAATGCCTCGTCGCCGGGCGACAGGGTCGATTTGTCGCTCGGCGGTGCGTCGATCCCCTCATCGCCTTGTCGCTTGTCATTGCCGATGGATGTGGAACCGCTCATAGTCATTGACTCCTTGAAGGAATGCCAACTGGGCCGCCGGCGATTGTTGGATACAAACGATCGAACTGAGGGTAACGGGTGCGCCTGGGAGCCGTCAAGCCGCTTGTTGCGCCAAAGGCCTGCATCGCTCGTCCTACACGGTGAGCACTGGCAGGCGACGGGTTCTGCCGCAATAAGGCGGTGCGACCAAGCGAAGCCGCGAGGCCAGACTCGATCAAAAGGCCAGCGAGTAAAACTGATTCGTTGGTGACGAGGCTTGGTCGTTGATCGCGCCGAGCTGGCCCTCACGAATCATGTGCATCGTTTCGATGCCGGCGAGCAGGATACGTGCGCAGCGAAACCTTTTGAATCCTAGCATCGAACGGGTGATCCGTTTGATGGCCCGGTGGTCTTGCTCGACGAGGTTATTGGGGTGCTTCGATTTACGCGTCTCGATGGCTAGGCCGCTGTCGGCCTGGATGCTCACGACGGCGGCCGTGTTGGGGCCACTCTTGTCGATCGTGTCGCCGTCCTTGTCGACCGCGCGGTACAGGTACTTCCACTGGCCGCCGACCTTGACGTAAGTCTCGTCCATTCGCCAACTTGTGCCAACCGCCAGCATCGGCGAGATTCTGATCCACCAGCGGTGCAGCGTGGAGTGACCGACGAAGACTCCGCACTCGCCCCTGATCTCCTCGATCTGGCGAAAGCCCAGCGGGGAGGCCGCGTACCACCGCACGCACACCCACATCACCTCCAGCGGGTCGTGCAGGCGCTGGGCCACCCGGCGCAGCGCTTCGATCATCTTCGGACAGTCAAACTTTCTCGGCTGACCTTACCTGCCCGCGCTCATCGCGACAGAACCCGACCGCGTCCTTGCCGAGGATATGGCCCCTGTAGTCTTAAGGCTTGGTGTCGGTTCAGGCCTGTTTGCCTTCAAGCAGTTCGACGTATCGCGACACGGATCGTCCGACGGCCTGTTTCGCACCCGAAGGCACGGTCTTGCCACTAAAGGCGCCATAAATGCGGTCGAAATCCCACAGCTCCAGCGCGTCACCCATGCGCTTCACTGTGGCGGCCGCGAGCGGCAGCATGTTGGGGTAGCTCCACATGAAGGAAACGCGGCTGTTGTCCGCAGCGACCTGCACGATGTCTCCGCTTAGTAACGCACCGCGGCCTTCCGCGCCTTCCCGCCAATGCAACACAGTGCCACCGGCGAAATGCCCGCCAAGCCGTAGCAGTGTGAGACCGTCGCCGATCTCAAGACTGTCGCCCTCCCAGAACTTAAGTTTCTCGTCCGGCCGCATGACCCATTCGCGGTCGAGCGCATGAAGATGGACAGACGCATCGAAAGCCCGCGCCCAGTCCTGCATCGTGGTGTAGTAATGCGGATGCGAGATGGCGATAGCGTCGATGCCGCCAAGCCCACGGATAATCTCCTCGGTCGCCGGATCGAGCAAGGCGATGCAATCCCACAGGATGTTGCCTTTGGGCGTCCTGATCAGGAACGCGCGTTGGCCGATACCAAAACCAGGCTGGGTTCTGATCTCGAACAGGTTCGGCTCATGCCGCCTCCAAAGGTTCGAATGAGTCGCTGCGAGGTTTTCGGTCGTGGTCCAAGACTGTCCGCTGGCGGGGACGTACTGACGCTCATCCTCGCAGATCGGGCAGCTGTCGGGCGCGGTTTCGCTGTCGGGAAAGGACGTTCCGCAAGCGTCGCAGAGATGAATGGGCACTGGCGTTCTCCTGTTCTGTCGTGCAGATCAATTGGGCAGGACCGTGACCGTGACCGCGTTGATGTCGATGAACATTTTGTCCCCAGCCCATCGCGGCATCGGGAAAAGCGTCGATATCGGCTTCACTGCGTCGCTGAAGGCGTCATCGACTGCCGCGATGAAGGTGCGGAGCCTGTCCGCGTCGTGATTCACGATCAGGACGGTGATCTTGACTACCGAGCAAAGATCACCGCTCGCCGCTTTGGTTGCGTGATGTAGGTTTTCTGCTCCATGGCTACTCAGACCCCATGTCGAAGGGAAGACTGGTGTCGTCGGTGCAGACACAGAGAATGGCCCCGCCGCGCCAGCTCGCAAAACGTCAAATCGGCGGGATGATAATTATTCTTATCATCCGCGCGATTTTTGGATGGCAAATCAGCCCCTCGAAATCGCATCGAGGCTAAGCAGTTGATCGGTAAGGGGGTTTTGTGACCGACGACGCATAGCGGATCGATAGGGATCCTGTGCTGCGGCAGCACCCGTGCGTTCAGTGCTGGACGTTGCCAAGCAAAACGCTTTTTTTAGACGGTCGCCCCCTCCACCACTCGCTCACCCGAACAGCTCGCTATGCGAGCCAAGCCGCGCCAGTCTGAGGGTATCGGCCTCCGACTTTCGGTAGATCAGCAGCAGGTCGGGTTTGAGGTGGCACTCACGGTAGCCCGCCCAATCGCCGCCCAGATCATGGTCGCGGTGCTTGGTATCAAGCGGCTGATCGGTGGCCAAGGCCACCAGAACGGGCTGCAATGCGTTATCCAGCGACGCCCGGTGCTGGCCTCTGGCTTCGCGCTTGTAATCGCGTTTGAATGCGGTGGCCCGGTCAATTCCCCGCATGCAGGTCTGCCATCAGCGCGTCCACGCTGGCAAACCGCTTGGCCTTCCCGGCTTCAAGCTCGGCGATGGCCTTGCGCGTGGTGGCGTTCGGCACCTTCACATCGAAGGGCAGCCGGCGCTCATCGGCGACGCGAAGCATCAGCAACCGAATGGCGTCCGAGATCGACAACCCCATGGCTTCGAGCGCCTCAGCGGCGCGCTCCTTGGTGTCGGTGTCGATGCGGGCGCGTACATAGGTATCGGCGGTGCGCATGGTGGCTTGCCTCGGATCCGTTTGGGGCCTCGATTGTAGTGCTGATGTGACTACAAATCAAACCATGCTGTGGCTCAGGTGGGTTAGGTGTTCCGTTGCTCCCCAAACCCCTAGTACTACAGGGGGACCGGCTCCGTCACGAAGCCGAGTCGGCGCACGCCCGCTCGCTGTGCCATCGCCATGGCCTGCGCGATGCGCTCGTACCGCACGTCCTTGTCACCGCGGATGTGCAAAGCGGGCTGCGGCTGGGCCTGTGCCAGTTGTTCGAGCCGCATGGCCAGCACCGAGTCGGCCACCAATTCCCCGTTCCAGAAATAGCTGCCTTGCGCGTCCACCGTGAGCTGCACGGTCTCCGGCTTGTCAATTTCGCGCACGTTGCTCGCGGCCGGCAGTTCGATGTTGACTGCGTGCTTCAGCACCGGCACGGTGATGATGAAGATGATCAGCAGCACCAGCATGACGTCGACCATCGGCGTCATGTTGATCTCGTTCATCACCTCATCGGTGTCGTCCTGCGTTCCGAAGGCCATGACAGTCAGTCTTTCTTGAGCGGCCGCACGTTCGGCGCGCCGGTGTGGTCGAACGGCGTCTCTCCGCCAGCCGTGATGCGCGCGCCGGTCACCAGCAGCGCGCGCAGGTCGAACGCAAAGCTGTTAAGCCGGCCCAATACCGACTTGTTGCCACGCACCAGCGCGTTGTAGCCCAGCACGGCCGGAATCGCGACCACCAGCCCGAACGCAGTCATGATCAACGCCTCACCGATCGGGCCAGCCACCTTGTCGATCGTCGCCGCGCCGGCCACACCGATCGCCAGCAGTGCGTGGTAGATGCCCCAGACGGTGCCGAACAGCCCGACGAATGGGGCCGTTGAGCCAACCGAGGCCAGGATTGCCAGGCCCGACTGCAGCCGCGCGGTGAATTCGTCGATCGCGTTGCGCAACGAGCGTGTGACCCAGTCGCTCGCGTCCAGGCTGTCGTGCAGTTGCGCCTTCGCATTGCGGTGGTGTACGGCCGCTTCCCGGCCTTCCAGCGCCAGCAGTCGAAATGGATTGCCGGGACCACCGCCCAGGTTGTCGAGCCCGGCGGCGAAGTCCGTGCTGCGCCAGAACTGGTTGGAGCGGCGCGCCAGCCGCCGGTACTTCAACACATCGATCGTCTTGAGCACGATCACGCACCACGACATGATGGACATGATCAGCAGCAGCACGGCCGTGATCTTGGTGATGACGTCGCCTTGGGACCAGAGGTGGACCAGGCCGAATTGCGATTCCATGGAGATTGACCTTGTTGCAATGCAGTGAGGAGAGAGGAAAGGCGAGGTGCGCCGCGACTATTCAAGGACGAAGTTGATCGGCACGTTGAACCACATGGCTTCTGCCACGCCGCCGCGCTTGCCCGGCACGTAGCGCCAGCGCAGCGCGGTCTCCAGCGCGGTGCGGTCGAGTCGGTCGTAGCCGCTGGAGCGCCCGATCTCGGCGTTCGCCGCGCGGCCATCGGTGCCGATCAGCACGCGCACGATCACCTTGCCTTGCTCGCCCAGACGCTTGCTCATCGACGGGTAGGCCGGCGGCGGGTTTTGCAGGTAGGCCGCGTTACTCGACGGCAGCTCGACCTTCGGCGCTGCCACGGGTGCGGGCGTGGGCGCCGCCACAGGGGCAGGCGGCGCCGCAGGTGCGGGAGGTGCGACTGGCGCAGGCGCGGGCGCAGCTGCCGGCGCCGGTGGCTCGGCCTCTTTAACTGCAGGCGCTTGCGGCGCCGGCTTCGGCGCTGGCGCGCGTGACGGCCGCGGTCTAGGCGCAGGCGGCTTGGGCGGCGTTGGCTTCGGTGGCGGTGGCGGTGGCGGTGGCGGTGGCGGTGGTGGTGGTGGAGGTGGAGGTAGAGGTGGAGGTGGAGGTGGAGGTGGTGTCTCTGGCTCGGGCTCTGGCACGGGAAGCGGCGGTGGCGGCAGCGGCGGCGGCGGTGGTGGTGGCGGAGGAGGAGGAGGAGGAGGTGGCTCGGCGGGAGGAGGAGGTATAGCTGCTGCAACGACGACAGGCGATACTGCCGCCGCAATGGTCGCCGCTGCGGCAGGTGGCGTTGGCAGTGGCGGGCTCAACAACTCGGCCAGTACGACGACGGGTTCCTCAACCTCCAGAGGGCGCTGGATCAAGCCCTGTTGCAGGCCCCAGAGCACGGCGGCATGCAGCAAGCCGACCACGACGGCCACGGCGAGCGTGCGGGCGGTGGAAGCGGGAGGTCGATCGAACGGGGACACGGGCGATGCAGACGAGGGGGTCATGGGGCAGAAGAAGACCAGGCAGCGGGAAACGCGCAAAGCAGCAGGAAACGAAGGCGTGGGTATCAGCTACGAAGCACCGTGGGTTACTGCTGTAGCGACTGGCTGTCGAACTAGGCGATAGAACCCAGCCCAAGTCAGCGTCAGGCAACCTGCTGGTGCAGTGCGGACGACTGCACTAGTGTGGACGGAGCTTGATCACAACGTAGACCAAAAAACTCAACGCGGCGATGCACGAGGCTGCTGGCAAATCAACGTCGTACGACACGGACAAGCCGCCCCAGGTTTTGATCAACGCCAAGGCCGTTGCGGACAGCCTGGACGCCCAGGCTGCTGCAATCGCTACACGCTGAGCTCAGCGAGCACTGCTGGCTGGTGAAGCCGCCGGTTTCGCACTCAACTGGCGCAAGGGCACCGCTGCTGCGTCATCGGCTGGCACCGGAGCCGTGGACAGCCGAGTCGCCTGGCTTGCTGCCATCTTCCAGCCCTCACCGCCATTGACATAAACCTGAATCCAGCGGAACTGGTAGTACTGGTTTTCCTTCTTGTTCAGGATCGGTGCCGTTCCGCGGACGACTGCAGTGTGCCCGCTGTAATTGGCCAGCTCCCAGTTGGCGATCGGTGCCATCTCAACCGTCGGGTCGGCAGTCAGCAGGCTGACGATGCGCGGGGCGCGGCCATCGACCTTGCCTGAGCCGTGCGTGTGGGTGAACTCGGATGTATAGAGCGCCTGCAGCCGTTCGGCGTCATTGGCTAACACCGCTTGCTGGATAGCATCGCGCGTGGTTCTCACTGCTTTGTCTATCGCCGCGTCATCCGGATTGGCTGGCGTTGCTGAGTGGGCATGCGCAAGCGCTACGAACGCCAGCGGGAGCAGTGCGAAGAGTCGGCGGGTTTGCATAGGGATGAAGTCTTTCATTGGTGGTGGTTGAAAAGTGGAACAAGAAGAGGCCAGATCGATTGCTGATCATCAGGTGACTGCACGACGAAGCACCTCCGTTGCTTCTTGTGTGCTTGATCAGTGTCGGTTTCCGTTTGAGTTGTCCACTCGTTCCGTTGAAGAAGGCCAACTGCTGAGCGGGCTGGGCTATGGGTGGGTGAGCCGGCGCATCCCCGCCCACCAGTGGCGCTGGTATTCCTCAGGCCAGTTACGCATGCGATTGGCGAGCCAGGTAAGCCCTTCATTGGTTTGCCGCTGCAGAATCAGCGTCTGCCGCTTGATGCGGTCGTTCTTCAACACCTTTTCCAGCCAAGGGCGCAACGTGCGCGCGTGCATCAGCTCGCGTGTCCAGAACAGCGCGCAGCGCCTCAGGCCCACATTGCCTGCCCAGACGAGATCGACGGGCTTTCCCTGGGCGTGCAGTCGATAGCTTCGTGGCCTGGCAAAGCACCGGGCCGGCGCGGGCGCAGGGTCCGTGAAGCGCCGTAGATCCGTCGTGCAGATCGGCGCCCACAGGCGGTCGCCGAAGTTCGTCAACACAAAGCTCGTCACGTCACGCACGACGCGTAGAAACGCCTTCGCATCCAAGCCGCCCCATTCGGCTCGGCGTGGGCTGCGGCCGGCGAGTGCCGAGCCGACGGCGCTCTCGATTTGGCGCACTGCGTCGATTGCAATGCTTATCGGCGAACGCGACGCATCGTTTCGGGAGGGGCGGCGCGGTGGCAGCGCCAGTCGTCCCAGCGCTGTACGTTGCGAGACACTCGTGTATGTCCAGGCCCGCACGTCTTCCGTCGCCCACTCCGGTAGATGAATCAACGGCTTTCGATGCGTCTCGCAGGTCGTCCGCCAGGCCTGGGTCCAACCGACGCGCCGATGGCGAACTCGCCCTCGTTGATCATCATCAATCAGGCAGTGTGGACACACCGCGATGTCAGTGTCGCTTTGCAGCAGCCAATCCTTCGGCGACCCAGGAAGCGGCTCGATCTCGCCTGCCAGTACCCGCAGTGCGTGCGCAACGCTTGGGATTTGGTGCGGTGTCAACCGTGTTTCCACACTCATTCGTTGCTGCCGCGGAACCTTCGGCGTTGGCCCGATCCATACGTCCAGCAACCGATGCGCGTCGAGGTCATAGACAGCGCCGACGCGCGACAGCCAGGAACCGAGGGCTTCGCCCGCCAGCCGTGGCACGACGATCGGCAGCGGCGCGACCGTATTCATGCAGGTAGGGGCGCCAGATCCAGCACGCGGCTGGCCTGCTCGAGCCACTGCGCGCTGATCGACTCCTCGCCTTTGCGAATGGCCAACTCCGCGGCCCGGGAAACCGTCAACGTGATCCGCCCGGTGATGCCTGCGCTACGCGCGAGCAGCAGGCTGACGCTCGCCTGATCGGTGATTTCCGAAGGCTCACGCAGCGGCAACCCCTTGACATAGGCCGCAAGGAACCCGCGCATTTCCTCGCTCGGTGTCCAGCGCGGCAGATGCAGCGGCTCGAAGCGGCTGGCGATCTGAAGATCGGTCTGCATCGCCGTCAGCGCGTCGCCCGTGCCGATCGTCACCATACTGACCCGCAGTTCGTTGGCCAGGAACTTCAGCAGATTCAGCGCCCGGCGCTGCTCGCGCGCGCTTCCCGCGAGCAGATGATGAACCTCGTCGATCACGATGAGCTGGGGACGCAGCGCCTTCAACAGGCGCAGACAGCGAGCCTCGATCCGGTGCAACCTCTCATCGAACGCGCTGGGCGCGCCGATTGCGGCGAGCAGTTGCGCATAGAACCGTTTCTCATCCGGGGCTGCGGGCATCTGCACCGCGAGCACTGGAATATGCTCGATACCGGCCTGCCGATCGAACGACGGCGGGTGGTCGCGCAGGAACTTCTCCAACACCATCGTCTTGCCGATACCGCTGTCGCCGTAGATCAGCAAGCACTGCATGCGCGCACATCTCGGGTAGTCGAACAGAAAGTTCAGGCGATCGAGCGCGTGCTGGGCACGTGGGTGCGGGATCCAGCGCGCACCATAGATCGCGCGTATCCGTTCGTCGTCGCCCAGTTCTGCCTGTTCTCGAGCCGTGGTGTTCAGATGCGCAAATGCCGACGCCATTAACGCTCCTGCCAGATCTCTACCGGGTACTCGACGGCTGGTTGGCTGTAGTCCACATCGGCAGCTGCCGCAGAGCCGGCCTCGGCTGCCGTTGGGCGCATTGCCTCGAGATTGCGCTGCTGGGTCCGGCGAGCGAGCTTGCTGTGGTGTGCGGCGGCTTTGACGACTTCGCGTTGTTTGAGCACGCCCTCGAACACTCGATACTCCTGGCGCCGAGCGCGCTCGCTGTGGCCGTGCGCGGCGATCGCCGCCTTCGCCTCGGCCAACGTAATCGCAGGCTGACGGAGGTCGGCGTACGGTATCGGCCAGTAGCGGCCGTTGCCGTCCAGCGCGAACAGCCGCGACAGATCGCTCGGGTCGTAGCGCAGCAGAATCGTGCCACCCAGTCGTGCAATCGTTGGCAGCACGTTGTCCCAGTAGCGGATACCGGAGAAGTGCAGACCGCTGCGCTGCAGCTTGCGATACACAATCGGCATGAAGCTCAACCAAAACCGCTGCGCATCATCAGGGATGGCCGCAGCGCCGCCGCGCTGCGCAAACCAGTCCTGCCAGGCATGGATCGGCGCTGTTCGCAGCCTCCGATGCACGCTCAAGTGGTAGCGCTCGCAGAGCTCCAACGCGATCCAGCGTTCGAGTTCGGCCAACGTCAGCCGGGCCGCTGCCTCGGCGGGGTAGCGGCCCCGCTTGACCGGGTTGGCCTGGGTCGTGCCGGGCAGCAGATGCACGCGACCCATCAAGGTGCCGATCAGCCGTTCTATGTGGCCGCCGTAGTGCGGCTTGCCCAGCGGCCGCCAGACCATCTCGATGTTCCACTGGGCGCAGCCCTTGGCCAGCGCATCGGTCTTGAATTCGCGGGCATTGTCCGCGTGTAGCCGTTGGGGCAGGCCCCACAACGGCCACTGTGCGTCGATCCCTCTGGCGGCCAGCCAACGCTCTTTTGGCAAACAGGCATGTGCGATACACGCAGCCACCGACGCGGTGCTCGGGGCCTCCAGCGACAGGTGAAAGCCGAGCACGCAGCGACTCGCCACGTCGATTGCAAGGGTGATCCACGGGCGACCGATACTCTTGCGGTGCACCTCATCGACCACGTGCAAGTCGACCAAGGTATGGTCGATCTGCACAATGGCGAGCGGCGCGCTGGCTTCCAGCGAGCCCGGCTTCGGGCCAACCTGCCGCAGCGCCTCCTCGCGACCCAGTTGATGGCGTGCCACGATCCACGGGTCAAGTGCCTTGATGCGGCGGATCACCGCGTTCAAGCTCGGTGTGCGGACGCCGCACTGCGTGCAGCGCCGCTGCACCTCCTCGAACACGACCTGGCAGGTTGCCTTCGGCCGGGTCAGGAAGAGGGCATCGACGGCTTGGCTGATGAGGGCCTCGACGCTCGGCTCGAGTCTGCGGCTGCCCCGCTGGTTGCCCCACGTCGAGCTGAGCAAGGCCGATGGGCTGGGCCATTGCCGGTACAGCCCGATCCAGCGACGCAGGCTGCGTGCGCTGACGTTGTACTGCTGTGCAGCAGCGGCAAGATTGGCAAGGATCGGTCCGTCTCGCGTCAGGACCGCGACGACCAGCGCCTCGCGCTGCTTGGCTCGCTGCCACTGTCGCGCCGTGCAATGGGTGAGGGCGGCGTCCTGTCTGGAAGCCAGACGCTCGTGCGTCGGATCCTTCGGCGCCGACAGCTGCGAAGCCGTGGCTATGCCAATCTCGCCGGTGGCCAGGTCGCGCACCCGGATGCCGGTTGGCGCGAACTCGCAGATAACGACCAGCCGGTCGTTGTTGCAGACGGCGACCGTGCCAACGGTCAGTTGCAGAGTCTTCACGTGTCCAACAGTACGTCGGATCTCGCAGAGCGCATGCGCACAAGTTCACGGCGACGTGAGGCCAGCTTCGAGCAGTGATTTGCTCGGTCAGGCCAGCTCAAGCGGAAATACTGACTGTCGCGCCCGCCGCTACGGCAACGACGCGCTGTACTGAATCCGGTTGTTCGGAGGACACGTCCTTGGCGACGGCACTGTGGCAACGGATAGGAATGGCCAACTCAGACGGAAGGAGTGGCCATCTTCAATGGAAACCGACACACTTGCACAGCGCTGATGAAGCAGCTGGTACGTTGCGTCTGGGCCTGCACCACTTCGCCTACCTGCGTGCGATCGCGCAGGGTCTCGACCGGGTGGACTCCGCACGCCGCTATCTGGCCATCGACCATGCGGCCAGCGCCATCACTGCACATCGCTTGGTCGTTGGGCGGCTGCGCGCACTGGCGCGTCGACGAGGCGATCGCCGCTGGCGGCTGATCGGCGTTGTGATCCCGGCAGTAGGAGGTGCTGCCGGCCACGATGCACCCAGCTCTGATGCTGACGCGGAGCCGCCAACGATTGATACCTGGGCCGAAGCCAACGGCCTGGAGGACTGGAGTCAAGCCGAGCTGCAGGCGTTGTATGCCGAGGCGTTCCCAGCCGACCGCAAGACGGATCGCAACCGGCGGCTGCTTGATCGTCAGCTTGCATTGTTGTTCGAGCTGGAGCGCACCGCAGCCGAGTCGCCGCAGCCAACCGATGCGATCGCTGGGTGGTTCGAAGAAGCGACGGCCAAACGCTTCATCGCGGCCGGCTGGGTCACGCTTGATGACGTGCGCCTTGCCGTGGCGCGTGGCGGTCGCTGGTGGCGCTCGATGCCCGGGGTGGGCCGGACGAAGGCCGACCGACTCGCTGCGTATTTGGCCGCACTGCTGCCGCCAGCATCGGTGCCGCAGCGGCTTCGGGTGGCCGATGCGTTCGGCCCGCAGGTCGATGCCGCAGAGTCAAGCGACGTTGTGCTGCATCTGCAGCCCGACCAACCAAGTGCAACCGCTGGCGCCGGCAGCAACCGCGCCGTCGCCACGACGGCCGGCACCGCAGCCAGCACAGACCGCGAAGCAATCGATGCCTGGATCGCTGCCAAGGCCGGCAGTGCGGCGACCGCACGTGCTTACCGCAAGGAAGCCGAGCGGCTGATGGCCTGGGCGCTGCTGGAGCGGCGCAAGCCGCTGTCGTGGGTGAATGGGGATGACTGCCTGGGCTATCTGACGTTTCTGGAGCATCCGCCCGAGGACTGGGTATCGCTGCGCTATGCCGTGCGGGGTCAGCCGGGCTGGACACCGTTCAAAGGGCCGCTGTCGGCGGGCAGCCGGCGCTATGCGCTGGGCGTGTTGTCGGCGCTGTTCGATTGGCTGGTCTCGGCCGGCTACCTGCTTGGCAATCCGTGGCGGCTGGTGAACCGCAAGATTGCGGACGACCGCTTCATCGAACTCGACAGCCGCGCGTTCACGCCCGAGGCGTGGACGGCACTGGCCAC
>JBBPYC010000060.1:0-12684 GCA_038200275.1 Burkholderiales bacterium | reverse complement strand
GTGGCGCTGCTCCGGGGTGAGCGACCGAAAGCGCGAGACCTGCTCGATCTCGTCCTTGTCCATGGTCAGCAGCATCCAGTACTCGCACATCGACAGCACGCGGTCCATCGAATCGGGGAAATCCTTCAGGTTCTGGGTCGCCAGCCAGAACCACATGTTCAGCTTGCGCCACATCTTGGTGCCCTTGGCAAGCTTGGGCCCCAACAGATCGTTGGTCGTGATCAGGTGGCCTTCGTCGGTCAGGAACACCAGCGGCCGATCCTCGTGCTGCGCGCGCTCGCCGCGCGACTGCACCGAGTCGATCAGGCTGGTATAGGCGACTGCCAGCGCGTCGTTGTAGCCGTCCTTGGTGAGCGTGCCCATCTCGACCAACGTCACGTCCACGTCCGGCCAGTCCATGCCCGGCCGGTTGAACAGCTTGCCGCGCAGGCCTTGCGTGAAGCTCATCATTGACTGGCCCATTTCCTCGGCGCGGGCGCGGCGATTGACCGACAGCGTGAGGTCGGCCTGCATCGACATCAGCTCGATCGCGATGTCCTGCGTCAGCGGGTGCGCCTTGCCCGCGTCGCGGGCCTTGACGGCCGACCGGATGATGGCGCGCGAAACCAGATACCGGTCTGCGCGCGACATGCGCTCGACTTCGCTGTTCTCGCCGCCCGTGATCATCATGATCGCGGCGATCAGCATCTCGCCGAGCAGGTCGCGTTTTTCTTCTTCCTCGTCGTCGTCGTCTTCGACCGACGCATCGGCGGGTGTGGCACCAGCAGTAGTTGGGGCCTTCGGCAAATCTAGATCCACCAGCGTGGGCGCATTGGCCAGCAAGTCGTCCATGTGCTCGTCATCGACCACGCCGGCGTTGCTCCTGGCCTGTTGCTCCGCGGCGTGATAGGACTCCATCACGTCCGGGTCCTGCAGCAGCCGGCAGGCGTGGAAGAACGGCGGCAACGACACATCCGCGTTGCTGGTCAGCGTGACGCTGTGTGTGGTCAGGCCGTGCTTGCTGAAATATTCCAGCAGCAACTGAAACGAGCGACCCGCGTCCGCGATCACCAGGCGTGGGCGATGCACGGCCATCGTCAGCATCGCCATATAGTTGAGCGTGGCCGACTTGCCCGCGCCGGTCGGCCCGAGCGCGAGCAAGTGCGCGTTCTTCTTGCGATCGCGCTTGTTCAAGGGGTCGAGCCACAGGGGTTCTCCGCCCCGATTCCAGAACCACATGCCGGGGTGGCGCGTGCCGCGGGCGCGGCCATAGACCGGCAGCAGTGCCGCGATCTGGCTGGCAAACGTCAGGCGGCCGCGCCGCATGCTGCGGTTGTCAAACGCCGGATCAAAGTTGAATGGCAAGCCGCGCATGAACGCGTCGAGCGGCACCAGATCCTGCTTGGGATCGATGAAGCGCAGCCCGGTCGGCACCAGCAGCGCATTGGTCTCGGAGATCGCAGCGTCGATCTCGGCGTGATTGCCGCCGGTGATGTAGAGCGTCATCATCATCGGATAGAGCCGGTCGCCATCGATCATGCGGGCCAGCACCATCTCGCATTCCTTGTGCGTCTCGTAGGCGGCGGCGGTCTTGGCGCGCGAGGCGTCGCGCACGTGCTCGATGTGGCGCTCCAGCTTGTGCTGCGACTCCACCGTGATGGAGATCGAGAGCATGCAGCCGGCCGGCAGCCGGTCGAAGCGCGCGTAGCGATCCTTGCCGTTTTGCAACTCGGCTGAGAAATGGCCGATTCCCGGCTGCTTGCGCAGGCTCTGCAGAGTCAACGCCTTGACCGGCATGCCGTCGAACTCGAACAAGCCGGCGTCCAGGTCGCTCTTGGGCGGCGTCAGATTGAGCAGATCGGCCAGATCCCAACCCATGATCGGGGCCGAGGTCTGGCCTGCGCTTTCCAGGTCGCCGACGGGCGGCGCGTCACCGGGGTAGGGCGCCTGGCGCAGCAGGTCGGCAGCGGTCTCCGCCCACGGCACCTTGCGGTTGAAGAACGGCAGCAGCCACTCGTACAGGTCGCGGCCGTGGCAGCGCCGGACGCTGACGCCAGCTTCGGCCAATGTCGCTTCGAGCGACACCGCCATCGATTCCATCTGGACGTTGGCCGGTGTTGGGTCGTCGCTGAGGTTGCCGAAGCGCCGGTAGATGCAGCAGCGCACCCGCCGCAGCTGGCCGCGCCAGGTCTGGCCGGTGACCTCGGTGTCGACGAACAGTCCTTCCGGCCGCGATACCAGCGCCAGGTGCTCCCGAAACGAGTCCAGCACCGCGTGGGTGTAGGGCGATTCGAGGATCGCCTTCGCGCGCTCTGGATACGCCGCGTGCTGCGTTGCGATGTAGTCGCGCAGCTGCTCGTTCAGCCCGTCGATGTTGCGGTCATCGTTCAGGAAGAACTGGACCACCCAAGGCGACCCGTCGCGCTCGGGAATCGCCTGCAGCACCTCCTGCACCTTGTTGGCCCGGTCCACCAGATAGCTCATGGGCTGCGCTTCGGTCGGTATCGCGCCCAACTCGAACAAAGCTCCCAGCGTGGAACCATCCTTGAGCACAAACACTTGCTCGTCCTCGCGATAGCGCACGTATGGGAGCATGTCGGTGAACGAGGGCGGCCGCATGGCAAGACGGCGGCGCTGTGCGATCGACTCGGGACGCCGGACCGGGTTCGCATTCGTCGGATGCTGGCGCGAGGTCGAGTCGCCGGGTGTTTTGCCAGCGCCAGCCGGTGCCAGGCCCAGCTTCAGGCCGAACAGGTCATTGAGCAGCGCCATGTCAGCGGCCCTCACGCGAGTGCAGCGCACGACCGTCGAGCAGGTCGTCAGCGACCTCGCCCGGCAATGCGTACTGGGCCTGCTCGTACATCGGGAACACGGTGACATAGCCCGGCACCGGATACTGGCCGCGGGCCAAGTGCGGATAGACCACCATCACCAGATCGGGATTGGGTACGCGCGCGAAGCGCTGGCGCATCGGCTCCAGCGCCGACCAGTAGCGCCGGGTGTCGCCGTCCCCGTCGGCGACCGGGCGCGCACCGGCCTGAGTACGCAGCAGTTGCCTGGGCGAGTCCTGCTGCTTGCGCAGCTTGGGTTGAATGATGTTGTCGCCGCCGCTCGCGATGCCTGCGGCGCTGCCGGTCTTGCTGCGGTAGAGGTCCACCACGGTCGGGCTGCCGCGCGTCACGTCGTCGAGTGGTGACTCGCGGTTCGCAATCACCGAGCAGCCTGCCAGGCCAGCCATACAGGCAGCGAGGGTGACTAAGGGCGGCCATGCCGCACAGGCGCGCACTCGGTGGGTCAAGCGATCATTCAAGCCCATAACGTGCTCCTCTTGCGACTTGGGGGTCGCCTTGCGTGCGGTAGACGAGTTTTCTGGCGTTGGGGGCCTTATCGAGCTGGATCTCCTGATCCAGATGCACCACCAACCGCTGGCCCGAGGGCGTGACCACGGCGTCAAAGCTGTTCTTCAGGCGCGCGAGCAGCCAGCTGGAGAGTTCGTCGGCCGCGCCCGACGCCGCCGCGCCGAGCGCGAAACGGTTCTGGCTGCCGGTGACGGACGACGTGTAGCCGCCGACCAGATTGGTGCTGACCGTGCGCTCGGCTTCGGAGTAAGCCTTGGCCGCGACGCCGAGGCTCTTGGCGGCGACGATGTCGGTCAGGTAGCTCGCGGCGTTGGTGACGAACTTGCCCGGGATGCACGGGTTGCCGTGCTCGTCGGAGATGTAGCCCAGGTCCTGGCCGACCCCTGAGATCGTGCTGCCAGCGCCAGCCGAGCCGCCGCCGACTTGGCCACGGCCGCGCCGGGTCGAAACCGTGCGAATCGAGCCGTCATTGAAGACGAACGTGATGCTGCGCACCTTGCCCTCCGAACAGGACAGTGCCATGTCGCCGATCGCGATGCCGGTCACGATCATGCCGGCCAGGTCATCCGGCATCTCGAAGCCGTTGGCTGCAAGGTTGTCGCGCCCGACGATTGCCTTGAACTGCATCGGATCGGTGACCCGTCCGTCGACCGGCACCCGGCCGATCAAGCTGGACATCGAGGTCACGCCGGCCAGCGTCGCGTTCTCGGGGATCGTGAAGTAGGGAACGCTCTGTGGCTTGGCCGCCGCCTGCTGCGCGGCGTGCGCTGCCGGGCCCGTACCGGCGCCCATATTGGCTGAGTCGTTCTCGACGTGAGTTGTGCGCACAAAGCGTGTGATTGGCGCACCGGATGCATTGCCAGGATTGCCCGGACCGCCCTTGGTGGTCTGCGCCGTATAGCCCATCGGCGGCAGCAGCTTGTAGCGCACGACGCCATCGGGAATCGATGCCGCGGTTGCTGCCTGATCCTGTGCGTCCTTTCGACGGGCCGCGTCCTTCTCCTTCTGGAACGGGCTGGCATCGATCAACTTCTCCACTGCATCTGTCGCGCTTGAAATCGCTCCAGTGAACACATCAGTAGTCGACGGCGAGTCAGTCGCAGCGGTGGTTGTGGCAGTGGTCGTGCCGGGCGGTCGTCGTGTGCTTACCGCGCCTTGGTTGCCAGGGCTCTGGCCGCCGGTGCCCTGGGCCGGATCGGCGCCTGAACCGCGCGAGCGCGATAGTCGCGCGTTCTGCTCGTTCAGCTTTTTGTTGTCGTCGATGACGAGTTCGATCCGATCCCTGAGCAGCTTGTTACTTGCTGCGACCTGTTTCAGGGTTTCCTCGGCGGTGTCGGCATCGGCACCCTTGGTGGTTTTCGGGATGGCCGATGGCACTTCCTTGAGCGGTGCTCCCGGCTTGGGCTGCGACGACCCAAAGAACTGCTGGAACAGGATGGTGCCGACGATCGCGAGCAGGGCGAACGCCAGCAGGGGAACGATCTTGTTGCTTTTGGCGGCCATGGCGGGTTCCTCGGCTTAGTGGCAGGCCTCGAACGACCGGTCACAGACCAGGTAGATCGCGGTGGTGTCAATCTCCGACCCGCGCGGACCGAGCCGGCCGTGTTGCGCGGTTGCCGCAAGCCAGCGTCCGCGCAGGTTGTCGAGCGGCAGCTCCACGGGCAAGCGCGAGCGGTTGGTCACGCGCAGCGCCGTGACGTAGAGCGAGCCCGACTTCCATTGCCCGAGCGGCACGGTTTCCACGTCGACGCCGCGCATCAAGGCGGTGACCGGCGCCGTCTCAAGGGCGACCTGATGCACATTGGGCGTCCCCCAGGCCAGCCGCCGCGGCGCATACAGCTGGCGCGCCGCATGGCGGGTCAACTCCACCATGTCGGCATCCTTGTCCTTGCCGGTGACGTCGCCCTCGGTTCCCGCTGTCAGCGAGCTGGTCGGCGCGGCTGAAGACGTGACAACCGGATCGACGACCGATACCTCCAGCTCGCTGGTTGCACCAGCAGTGGCCGTCGAAGCCTCCAGGTCGAGTGGCACCTGCTGACCCGAATCGATCAGTTGGGCCACGATGCGCAGCGGGGTGAACGGCACCAGCGCACGGGCGTAGATGGTGCGGTCGATCACTTCGAGCCGCATCACCGATTCGATGTCCTCGGGCACGTGCAGCGCCGCCGGTGCCGGCAGCGTGATGAGCCGCTCACGTCCGACCGGCAGCGCCACCCGGATCGGCTCGCGGGTGAACACTGCGCGCTCGGCACCGGCGCCCGAACCCGCTGGATTGACGCGGCGCACATTGCCAACGCGGGCGCCCTGTGCAGTCTGCGCAGCCTGTGCGGCGCGGCGGGCCGGGGTCATCGCCGGTCCGGTCGCCGACGAGGCATCAGGCATCGGCTGATAGGCGACGGGCCTTTCCCCAAGATCCACCGGCGCCGGGTTTGCCTGGCGCGCTGCACCCCCGTTGCCTGGCGCGAGCGACGGGCTCGGCGGCGCGTCGTCACGGATCAGGTCCGGCGGCACGTTCGAGAGGTTCAGGTTGCGCACTTCCTGCGCGAGCGCCTCCGCACCGGTCAGAGCGCAGGCAACAAGAGCGACGGCGGCGACCCGGAGGGTGGTTGGCAGGCGATGCATGAGTGGCTCCATCAAGGTTGCGGCTGCAGTGGTCCGGTGTCGTTTGGGCCGAGCGGAGCAGCGCTTGGCAGCGCGGACGGCTCGATCCCACTCGGCAACGGCCGCCCGGTGGGTGCCACGGTCTTGGCGCGTGCAGCGCGCAACTCGTTCTCATCGAGCCGCTCAGGACGCAGCGACCCGTAGCAATCGAGCGCGAGCCGCCACGGGTTGCGCTCCCGGTCGACGTCGAAGCGCACCACGCGCAGCGGATAACGCACGAACGTGTCCTTGACGGGCTGGCCGCGATAGCTCTCCATCACCTGCATGTCCAGCAGCACGGTCCAGGCTGTGGTGCCGTCGGCGATCACGCGGTTGCTCGCGAACGCGAACCCGGGAATCTCCGAGATATGCCGCGTACGCAGGCGCAGCTCGCCGGCCTTGTAACGGTTGTCCATGTCGGCGGTCAGCTGCGCCTGGCAGCCCGGCGTGAGGTAGCTCTGGAAGGTGTAGATCTGCTGGCCGTAGTCCTTGGAGCCATCGGCCTGCCACCGGTTGATCTGCTGCCAGATGTAGTAGGCGAAGCCGTAGACGTTGACCGGAGGCACCTGCGACTCGCCCCCCACGACTCGCACCGTGTCGCCGGCCTTGATGTCCGGCGCGATGTGCAGATCGATGTTCTTGGGCAGCTGGTTCGTGAACCATAGGCCGATTGCGCCGAACGCCATGACGCCGACGATCAGCCAGCGCAGGAAGCCGTTGTGCCGGCGCTCGGATGCCAGTGCGTCAATGTATTGGTCAGAACCGTTCATTGCGACTCAGTGTTGCGAGGTGCCGCTGTGATCGGCATCGTCCGCCGACGGTCGAAACGGACTCACCAGCGAGAAGTCGAGCGTGCGCCCCAGATCCCAGTGCCCGTGATGCCGGATGAATTGCGGCTTGGCCAGGCTGTGCTCGGACAGCCACAGGTGAATCGCCTGCGAGTAGTAGCCATCGGGTCGACCGCGCTTGATGCGCTGCAAGTAGGTCGAACTGAACCACAGCACCGTGGCCGGCCCGAACACCGCCAACAACAACAGCGCCTGCCAGACCCGCGTCACCGCAAAAATCAGCCCCCCGATCGCAAAAAACAGTGCGAGCGACAAGCCGGCAATGACCTTCGCCTCGGTAAACGTCATACCGTTCAGGATCGAGGGCTCGACGTTCACACGATCGGTCACCGGCGCTCGGGCACGCGCCGATTCCGATGCGTCGGCCAGGCCGTGTTGCGGGTCCATGCTTGGGGCTGTCGCGAAGATCGGTTGCCAACGCCGCGCGTCAGGTTAGCGTGGACAGTGCGTAGGTGGCGATCAGCACCAGGAACACCGCCAGCACCGAACCCATGATGAAGTACTCCTTCAGGTCGGCCATCTCGGCCCGGCCCATCGAGTACGCGCGCCATTTGCCCAGTGCGCCCATGATCACGTAGATGAAACCCAGCGCGACCAGGATCAGCGCGAGGATCGTGATGCCTGCTTTGAACCACGCGCCCATCGTGCCGAGCCAGTCGCCCTGGGCGGGCGTGGCGCCGCCGATGCCGCCACCGGACGGCGTTGGCATGGTTGGCAGTTCGGCCCAGGCCGCACTGCTCAAAAGCATGACCGCCGGTGCCAACATCAAAGTCCGCGCGCCGCGATCGGCGCGCCGGGCCCAGGCCCGCAAGTGTTCGAGACGCTGATTCATTTGCAAACTCCTTCGAAGTAAATTTGGCTGCGCTTGTTCAAAGCAGGGCGAGGAAAGTGAACAGCACGATCAAGATGACCGTTGCCTTCAGCGCCCCCCAGAAAGCCTCCGCAGCCTTGAGGCGTTCGTCTTTGTAGGCAACCATCAGCTGCAACACGAACCAGGCGAACACCAGCAGGATCACGCCGCTGGCGATGGTCATCACCATGACCTTGATCAGCTGCGGATCGACCCCTGAGCCGGCCGTGAAGCCGGTTGCCATTTCGCTGTTCATGCGGGCGTGTGCCATTCGCTCGATTTCAGTTCCGGTAGTCGCCGCGCAGCGGCGGCACCAGGCGTGGCTGGCGCGGCGCATCCACGTGCTGCTGCACGCCGTCGCGCAGCATCTGTAGGTCGCGCTGCAGCCAGTCGTAGCGAAACTTGATGCGTGCTGTCGGTGGCGCACTGCGCGCGGCTTCGGTCACCATCGCCTGCACCTGCTGCAACTCGGCTGCAATCCGCGCGAGCATTTCGCGCTCGGTCTCGTCGTCGGCATGGGCGACTGCGGCCGCGCTGGCCAACAGCGCGAGCAGCCAGGCGCGGCGCGCGCGGGCGCCCGGCGTCGTTGCACCCAAACGGCGCGGCGCAGTCTGTGGGAACAAAGAGGGCGTGCGCATGCGTTGCTCCTGCAGTCAGACGTATTTCTTGAAGGCCGCGACGGTGGTCGACAAGGTCGCAGCCACCAGCACGGTGAACACCAGCACCATGTAGGCGGGATTGAAGCCGCCAAACGGCCAACTCAAATAGAGCGCGAAGCCACCGGTCAACGACCAGACCGTGTAGCGCTTGGCGTGGTGATAGACGAACGAGCTTTCGCGACCACCGCCCCAGCGCCGGAGATCGCGCCGCACCAGACCATCGACCGTTCCGACCAAGCAAGCGAGCACGAACGCGGGCAGCGCGAACAGCGCCACGGAAAGCCTGAGCAGCACGTCCTGGGCGACAAACATCGACAGCACCAGCCAGCGGCTTAACGTGCCGCTGACGGCCGTCGTTGCGCGGCCCAGCCCGCGCGACAGTTGCTCGATGCCGGCGCCAGCGTTGGCCACAGGCGGGGTCGCAGCACCGTTGTGGTCGTGATGACGCAAGTACCAGTTGATGACCCCCAGGCGCCGGTAGGGCGCCTCGACCCAATCGAGCAACTGCTGTGAGAAGCCGACGGTGTCCTCGATCAGCAGGCTGCGCGGCGCTGCTGCGATGTAACGCAGGTCCTGCTGCACCAGCGTCTGCGCGTGCGCAACCCCTTTGTGCTTCCAGATCGTGAAGCTGCCGCCGATCTCGATCGCAAGGCCGATGAACCAGGCGAACAGCGCGACGAACATCAGGCCGAGCACGATCTCGACCACCAGTTCGAGCGGCCCGCGCGTATGCGGCCGGATTGGCGCGTGAGCGGCAAGGGTGCTCACAAGCTGTGCCCCATCACGTTGCCGAGCACCGCGGTGTCGGCCAGTGTCGCGTCGTCGTGGTCCGACGCTTCACGCTCGAGGTCATCGTCTGCCTCGGCGCTGGTGGGCGCCGCTGCGAGCGTGGTGTCGATCAGGCCGGATGCATTCCCGCCCAGCGGATGGAGTCCGAGCCAGTCGGTCTGTGCCGCCCACTTCTCGCTCGTGCGGTAGCGCTGCTTCATGTCCAGCGCGACCTTGCGCAGCGACTCGGGCACGAACGGGTCACCCGTCGTATCCGGCAGCGGCACCCGAATCTTGAAGCGCCGGTTGCCTTCGAGCAGCGCGAAGGCCTGCCCCTGCGGCAGCTCGAGAATGTCCGCCGCTTCGATCATCGGCACCTTGGTGGTGGTCACGATGTCGTCGTTGCGACTCGTGAAGTCCACACCTGTGCCCTGCGCGGCGGTATCCGTGACCCCGGACATCGGCGTCAGGTGCAGCACGTCGACTTCCGGCACCTGATCGGCCAGCAGCTTTGCAGTCGCGGTCGAGCGCACCCGGAACATCACCAGGTGATTGAAGTTGTCCAGGATCTGGCCCGCCTTGGCCTTGTCGCCAACCTTGGCCTCCAGGTCAAAAATCGACTGCGTGTAAGCCGTGATCCGAAACCCGGATCCGCCCAGCTTGTTGACCATCGGCACGAACTCGGGCCCGCAGATTTCGTTGACCTCGTCGAAGTGGCAGCACACCGTCGGCAGCACCAGCTTGCCGTCCTCCCGGTGCGGATCGACACCGCTCTTGTAGAGCTTGCCGCCGACCGACACCAGGTCGGCCAGCATGGAGTTGCCGACCGCCGAAGAGACGACCGAGTCCGACAACGCATCCAGGCCTGCGTAGACGATGCCGCCTTGCCGGATCACAGTCATCCAGTCGAAGATCGGCCGGTCGTCGTCTGGATCGAAGTAGTCGGGGCTGATCAACTTGCCGACGGCGCCCGAAGTCAGCTTCTCCAGGAAGGGCCCGAGCGAGGCAACGATTTTTTCGTAGAAGGAGCGCTCGTAGCTCACGGCAGCGGCCATGCCGGTCAGCACCTTGTCCTCGATCCGGGACTCCCGGATCAACAGGAACATCGCGACCAGGTCGGCACTGCGATCGGACAGGCTGCGCGGCACCGGCGCCTTCTTGGCCAGCACCTGCGACTCGAGCGTTTCCAGGCGCTCCCGGTAGTCCACGTGCCTGCCTTTCGCAGCCTGCACGTGGAACACCATCTGCGCGTAGTCCATGAACAGTGGGTCGATGCCGGTCACGTCGCGCAGCAGGGTGTCGTAGGTCGGAATGCGTCCGAGCGCCACCTGCGCCTGCGCCACGATGTTGGTGAAGCGCCAGGAGAACTCCTTGAACGCGGCCGAGTTGCCGGCCGACGGCAGCGCGTTGGTCGCGCGCGCGGCCACCTCGGTGATGCGCGAGAAGTTGCCGATGCCGTTGTAGCGCGCGCTGATGTCCGGATAGCCGAGGTGAAACAGGTAGAACTGATCGAGCCGTCCCGCGCGTTCGGCCTCGGCGTACAACCGCAGCATCAGGTCGGCATCGCCTTTCGGATCGATCACGATCGTGACGTGACCGGCATGGATGTCCTGGGTCGCCAGCATTTCGAGGAAGCGCGTTTTACCGACCCGGGTGGTGCCCTTGACCAGCAGGTGGCCGGTGCGCGCGGACTGGCGCAGGCTGACTGGTGCCTCTTCCAGACAACCCGTGCCGTGCAGGATCGGGGTGCCGCCAAGATCCACGTAAGGCAGCAGCGGATTGAGCGGTCCGCCAAGGAGCAGCAGGCGTTGCATCGGTCCGGACAGTCGTTCACCGAGACGTCCGAGCGCCAGTTCGCGCCGGCTTGGCCGCACGAACTCCTGCGCGTCCTTGCGCTGCGCGTCGCGCTTGCGCTGGGTGTGCTGCTGGGTCCACTCGAAGCCCTCACCCAGGTACAACAGATCAGGTTGCACCGGCAGCTTGTGCGGCGCCACGCGTGTGACGCGCGAGAACTTGAGACCTTTTTGGTAGCGAATGATGCGCAAGGCCTGCGCCAGCCGGACGGCGCCGAACAGCCCCGCAATTGCCGCAGCGACCGATCCGAGCAGCGGCGGCATCATGAGCGACCAGGGCGCGAGCAGCGCCACCGCAGCGACAGCCCACGCAGTCGCGACGCTCCACAGCTCGACAGGAGGCCGCAACAGTGCTTCGAGAACGGCATGCCCCTTCACGGCCGGCCTCCAACGTTGCTCATGTCGTCACTCAGGATCTGGCGAGCGCGGCCATCGGTGCCGATCAGTACCGGATACGCATTCACGCCGGCCTCGGCGAGTCGTTCCTCAAGCCAGGTACCTTGCGACGGTGCGAGCGGAATGCCATCAGCAAATTGCTGCAAGGCTTTGAACGATGCCTTATCAGGCGCGGCAATCACGACGCCCCAGGCGCCCATCCCACTCAAACGTGCGTGGTTGTGCCTGAGCCAGAGCGCGGAAGCCTGATCGGCGCCCAACACAAACATCGGCTGGGTCAGCCATCGGGCTTCGAAAACAGCGATGTCTTCTTTTGTCAGCACGCCTGCGGTGATGCGGGCGAGGATCGGAAACTGGAAGTCCGGCAGCACGCCAGGCTGGCCGCTGCCGGCCGTGAGGTAGCTAAGGTAGGGGGCAAGCGGTATCGCATGGCCGCTGTCATGAATCACGGTCAACTCAATCGGCTGGTCGGGCTGAGTCGCGGTCGTGGCGGCGGTGCAGACGAGCGCGACTGAGAGCAGCGCGCTCGACCTAAGGCTGGTAACTGCAGATTGCACGATGAAGCGGCGTTCACGCATTGCGGTCTCCGATCGGAGCAGACCACGCGCGGGGCACATCGACGCCCAAGCGGTGCAGCCGAGCGAACACGCCACTGGCGTAGCGCCGTGCACGCGAACGTTGCTCATACAGCGCCACCGAGCCAGTGTGATAAAGCCCGACCGCGCTGAACCAATTGCCGGTGTCGGCGAAGTGGCCGCGCAGGATGCGCGCGCCCACAGCCAAATTCGGATAAGGATCAAGCGCGAGCTCGAAGCTGCGCAGCTTGTCCTGATGCCAATGCCAGTTGACCTGCATGGCGCCGCAATCGACGTTCGTGATGCCGGCACCAACCAGGCGCTTCAGTCGCGCCAGGGTGTCTTCGTAGCTGGCGTAGCGTTCGCCAGCACCGCGAACGCACAGCGTCCACGGATAGGGAATGGTTTCGCGGCCAAGGGCGAGACGCGACTCCTGCATCGCCACGCCGAATAGAAGCCAGGCCGGCACGCCGCTTCGCTCGGCAGTCAGCGTGTAGGCCGTGGGTGGCTTGGTGCTAAGAGCGGAACGCGTTGACGGGCCAGTCATTGTCTCAACTGGTGCCGGCCCGATCCGCTTGTAGCCAGGCACCTCGAGTGCGCCGCCCGCCGGCGGCGCTGGCAGAAACTCGGCCACCGCCCGCGCAAAACTGTCCGAGCTGCGCGGCTGCAGCACGCGCACCTCGGCCGGGCCGTAGGGCAGCCAGCCGGCTGCACCGACCCGCGTCGGCAAACCCGCCGCCGCAACCCCTGCGCAGGC
>JBBPYC010000059.1:0-176367 GCA_038200275.1 Burkholderiales bacterium | reverse complement strand
TTGCCCGCAGTCCGTTGCGAGCGGGCGAGAAGCTGGAGCTTCGCATCAAACAACAACTGCATGACGTGCAGAAGAATCGTCACCTTGTTCGATCATTCTTCGGCACGCCTTCTGTCGCCTATATTTCGGACTGCTGAGTAACTGAACGAGCCAGGGCTCGGTCGGTGCGAGCAACCCTGATCACCACTCCGCCAGTCATGCCGATGCGACGCGCATGATTTCCTCTTCGACATCGCGCAGCCGTTCCTTGCCGAACCACAACTCGTCGCCGATCAGGAAGGATGGCGAGCCGAACGCGCCGCGGTCATGTGCAGACTGCGTGTTCTGCAGCAACCGGTTCTTCACATCGGGCTCCTGCGACAGCGCAACGATCTTCTCGCCGTTCAGGCCGCCCGCTGCCAATGCCGCAAGGATCACCTCGACGTCGTCCATGTTCTTGCCGTCTTCCCACATCGCTGAATAGACCACCTCGATGTATCGTTCGAGGCAGTTCAGTTGCTGCGCCGCGCACGCGCCGCGCATGATCTTCAGCGTATTCACCGGGAAAAATGGGTTGAACTGGAAGTGCTTCAAGTCGTGCTTCGCAATGAAGCGCTGCAACTCAAGTTGGTTATAGGCGCGCTTGTTCGGGATGCCAGCGAAGGCTTCGGCCGGCGAACGATTGTTGGCGAGCTTGAACAGGCCACCCAGCAGGATCGGCACGCACTCAAACGTCGCGCCGGTGCGCGCAATGACAGCCGGAATCAGCTTGTGGCACAGGTAGGCATTGGGGCTGCCGAAATCAAACAGGAACTCGACGTTCACGGGCTTCATGAATCACCTCTCAGGCTGGGTGGAACGGATCGGAGGAGTGGGATTGGATTGAGGCGCCAGTCACCAGGCTTCCATCCAGGGCCGCAGCTCCGTTTCATGCGACCAGGCGTCGCGCGGCTGCATGTGGATCTGCCAGTAGGCTTCGGCAATGCTGTCCGGATCGACGATGCCCTGCGCGTCCTTGTTGGCATATCTTTCGGGAAAGTTGGTGCGGATCCACTCGGTGTCGATCGCGCCGTCGATGATCGTGTGCGCGACGTGGATGTTCTTCGGCCAAAGCTCGCGCGCCATGCTTTGTGCCAGCGCGCGCAATGCGTGCTTGGCGCTCGCAAACGCGGCAAAGCCCTCGCGGCCGCGCAGGCTTGCGGTGGCGCCGGTGAAAATGATGGTGCCGTGTCCGCGTGCAAGCATCACCTTCGCGGTCTCGCGGCCCATCAAAAAACCGCCGAAGCAGGCCATCTCCCAGACCTTCTGGTAGACACGGGCGGTGGTCTCGGTGATGCCGAAGCGGACGTTGGCGCCGATGTTGAACACCGCCACCTCGATCGGCGCAATTTCGCGCTCGATCGTCTCCACCAGCAAGATCATCTGCTCCTCCTTGCGGGCATCGCTGCCGAACGCATGCACCTCGCCACCCTCGGCGCGAATCCGCTCCACGAGTGGCTGCAGCTTGTCGGCGCTGCGCCGCGTCACGCAGGCAACGTAGCCTTCGCGCGCAAAGCGCCGTGCAATCGCGCCGCCCGTGGCGTCTCCGGCGCCGATGACCAAGATTGCCTTGCGATCATCCATGCGGATCTCCTTTGTTGCCTCTCGGCACAACGTCATGCCGTTGATTCCAGCCGTTGCATCAGACGGGCTGTCCTGGCTGGCCAGCCGATCGGTCCGAACCAGACGCCGCCCGCAATCGCCAGCGCGATCACGGTGCCATACACCAGCAGCGCCAGCCCCTGGGCCATGAACACCTGCGCCAGTTCGCCGCCCCACTGCAACGCAAGCCAGCCGCCGCCGGCAGCGAGTGCGAGCCGCATGAGGTTGCCAATGACCGGCCAGTAAAGCCGCCCCGCCCCTTGCGAGGCGAAGTACAGCACCAGCCCGACGCCGAACAGGCCATAGCACGGCCCGACCGTGCGCAGGTAAAGACTGCCGGCGGTCAGCATGTCGGGTTCGTTGCCGAACAATCGCAGCCAGTGCTCAGGTGCCCAGGCGGCAAGCAGCCCAATGGATTCGGCAACCACGAACGCAATGGCAGCGCCGGTCCAGGCCGCCTTCATCGCCCTTGCGCGGTCGCCCGCGCCGACGCAGGTGCCGACGATCGCGAGCAGCGGCGCACCCAGGCCGAACATCAGCGGAACAATCAGGTATTCGAGCCGCGCGCCGGTACCGTACCCCGCGATCGCACCGGCACCGAAGCGGCCGGCAAGTGCGGTCCCGATGCCAATCGACAGGTTGGTGCTGACGGTAGCAATCGCCGCCATCAGCCCGATGCGCAGGATGTCGCGGAACAACGCCCAGCGCAACTGCACTCCGCGGATCCTGGGCTGCAGCAGGCTATGCCGGGACGCAAGCCATGCGGTCAGCGCGAGAATGCCCAAAAAGTAGTACGTAAGCAGCGCGATCGCGCCGCCCGCAATGCCGAGCGCTGGCACCGGCCCGGCGCCGAAGATCAGCAGCGGCGACAGCGGCACCACCAGCACCACGCCGGCCAGCGTCACCTGCGCGGGCAGCACCATGTTGCCGGTGCCGCGAATCACCGCTGCGAGCGAGTTGAACAGCCAGACCAGCACCGCGCCGGCAAACACCCAGTTCGAATACGTCAAGGCCGCTTCGAGCACGACGCCCTGCCCGCCCATCAGCGTGTAGAGCCAGCGTCCGCCGAGCAACAGCGCCAGAGAAAACACAAGGCCAAAACCCAGCGCGATCAGCACCGCATGCAGCACCAGCGCATCCGCTTGCGGCCGATTGCGCCGACCCAGCGAACGGGCGATCGCCGATGCGATGCCGCCGCCCATTGCGCCGGCCGAAGTCATCTGCATCAGCATCACCAGCGGAAATACCAGCGCCATGCCAGCCAGTGCCTCGACGCCGAGCTTGCCGACGAAGTACGTCTCGATGAGGCCGATCGACGCTTGCGCGAGCATCACCAGCACGTTCGGCAACGCCAGCTTGAGCAAGGTCGGCACGATCGGCGCTTCCAGCAGCATGCGGGTGCGCGGATCGTGCGCGGCGGATTGTGGCCCGCTCATGCGGCCACCTGTGCCAGTCGCGGCGCAGCTTCACGAATTGGCAGGTTCACAAGCGCGGCACCAGCCGCCAGCACGATGTCGATCCACCAGACGATGTCGTAGCTGCCGGTGGTCTCGAACACATAGCCGCCCAGCAACGCGCCGAAGAAACCGCCGACCTGGTGCGCGAGCATGGCGATGCCGAACAGCATTGCCATGTTGGCCGGACCGAATAGCTTCGCGACCAGGCCCGCTGTCGGCGGCACTGTCGACAGGAAGGTGACCCCCATCACTGCGGCGAACACGAACAGCACGGCCGGCGTCTTCGGCGCGAGCAAGAACGCAAGCACCGCGAGCCCGCGCACTGCATACAGCAGTGACAGGAGCGACTTCATGCGCCAGCGTCCCACCGCCCAACCCATCGCAATGCTGCCGACGATATTGAACAGGCCGATCAACGCGAGCGACCCGCCCGCCACGCTCGGCGGCAGGCCGCAGGCGGCGATCACGCCTGGCAGGTGCGTGGCAAGGAAGGCAACGTGAAAGCCGCAGACCAGGAAACCGGCCGCGAGATAGCGGAAGCTCGGCTCCGCAAGCGCCTGCCGGATCGCCGCGCGCGCGCTGAGCGGCGCCTTGCCAGCCAGGGCGGCGCTCTGCACGGCCAGCGCACGCGTGTTGCCCTTGAGCACAAAGGCAGCCGGTAGCGCAAGCAAGATCAGCACGCCGAGCCACTGCAGCGCGTTCGCCCAGCCGACCGCCGCCGTCAGGCCGATCGCAACCGGTGCGAAGATGAACTGGCCGAACGAGCCACCCGCGTTCACGATGCCGGTGGCGATGCCGCGCTGCTCGGGCGGCACCAGCCGCGTGGTGGCACTCATCAGCACCGACGGCCCAGCCATGCCCGCCCCACCTGCAGCGAGCACGCCGATCGCAAAGATCAGCCCCGCAGTGCTCGTCATGAACGGCGTGATGACGGTGCCAAGCGCGACCAGCAGCACGCCGAGTGCGATTACGCGCGCGGTGCCGATGCGCTCGGCCGCCGCGCCCGCGAATGGCTGCGTCAGGCCCCACCAGAGCTGACCGAACGCGAACGCCAGGCTGATCGAGCCGACGCCCAAACCGGTTGCGGTGTTGATCGGTGAGAGAAACAGCCCCATCGTCTGGCGCATGCCCATCGTGAGCGCGAATGCACCGCCAGCGGCTAGCAGCACGAGCCAGACGGCGTAACTGCGCTGGGTCGATGGCAACACAGCGACGGGTGTCGCTGCTGCCGCTAGCGAACCCGAGTCATCACCGGAGGGAGATGATGATGCGGCGCTCATGTGGCCTCGTTCTGGGCAGATTCGTGCAGCGCCCCTTGTTGAAGCTGCAACAGACTCTGGTCAAGCAACGCATGCAGCGAAGCCACTTGCTCCACACCAAACAGCTCATTGAGCTTTCGCTGAGCGATACGCCACATCACCTTGGCTTCCATGTGCTTCGCGCGGCCAGCATCCGTGATCGCGACTGACCGGCTACGCGCATCCGCGCCTTCGCCCAAGCTCAGCCATCCTGCTTCGACCAGCGGCTTCATATTGCGGGTCAAGGTCGATGCGTCCACGTCCATCGCCTCGGACAGATCGACCGGACGAAGCGGCCCGCGTGCCAGCACGATTGATAGCAACGAGAACTGGGTTGTCTTCAGTCCACTGGCGGCAAGCTGCGCGTCGTAGTGGCGCGAGACCAAGCGCGTTACCCGACGCAGCTTGAAATTGGTGCAGCCTTGCGGCTTTTCGGGGAGCTCCATGATTATGATTGTATCTGCAATAATTGCATAAGCAACCATAACAATTGGATTCTCATGACACAACCGAACGAACTGGAACGCTGGCTTGCGGAAGAGCGAGAAGTCGCGCAAAGGCTTTCCGCCGGGGCGGGGCCGGGCGTGGCGCGGCCGGAGCAGGTGGAAGGCAAGAGCGGCCTCCAAATCATGCAGGGGATGCTCGTGGGAGAGCTGCCCTACGCAGCGATTGCAAAAACGCTCGATTTCACGTTGCTCTCAGTCAGTGCCGGCCATACCCTGTTCCAGGGCACGCCGCTGGAGAAACACCTGAATCCGCTGAACACGGTGCACGGCGGCTGGGTCGCGACATTGCTTGATTCGGCGCTCGGCTGCTCGGTCCACAGCATGCTGCCGCCAGGGCGTGGCTACACCACGGCCGAGCTCAGCATCAACTTCGTCAGAGCGGTTTCACCCAAGTTGCAGCGGGTGCGGGCCGAAGGCAACGTCATTCACTGCGGGCGTCAGCTCGCGACCGCCGAGGCGCGGCTTTACGGCCCCGACGGCACACTTTATGCACATGCGACGACGACCTGTTTGGTGTTCGAATCGCGTAAAGCGTGACGACGGTCGTTGCCGATGTCTGCGGCCGACCCTCATCCGATCAATTCAGGGAGTGCACTGATGAATGGACAATCGCCAGAACATCACGATGAGACTGTCACGAACTGCAGGAGAGCTCCCTGAGTTGGTGTCACCCAGACTGATGAAGTGCACCTTACTGCCGGGACCGATGGGCTCGAAGTCGGTCGCCGTCGGCTTGCTCAGGTAGGGGGTGTTGGCAAACTTCTCGCACGGCTCAATCCGGGATCCACTGAAGCTGGAAGCATTTGGGTTGCTCGTACGGCGTCGGGTCAAAGAAGGTGAGAAACCGGCGGACGCAGTGCAAGTCGCTGGGGATGAACCCCACGTCCATGTACGACTGGCTAAAGACGGCGTTAGGACGAGGCAAAAGCGAGTGTGCGTTGGCCTCAAAGCCAGCCACGGGCCGCCCGAGCAAGCTCATTCGGTCATTCTTCGGCGCACCTTCTGTCGCCCATATTTCGGACTGCCGAGTAGTCGCGCCCCCAGCCTTCGCTCCCTTCGGTCGGCTCTAGGCTACCCCCTACCGGGGCGGCGCCTGCCGGACGAAAACGGAACCAGTGGAAGGCCGCCAGCCTTCGCTGTCAGCGGCCTCGCAGGCCGTCGAAGCAGGCGGCCAGCACATACTCGACGATCTCGGCGTCGCTCATGTCGCCTTGCGCCTTCAGGTAGTCCACCACTGGGCAGCAGGCACGTGCATAGAGCGAATGCAGCACCACTGGTGCGGGCAGCATCGGATTCAGTGTGCCGTCGGCCTGGGCTGCTGCGATCCAGCCGAGCAGGGTGTCGCTCACATCGTCGAGCGTGGCCGCGTAGTCGGTGCTGTTCATCAATGTGTTGCGCAACGTGGAACGCTGACCCGGCACCAACGGCATCTCGCCGTCAAGCTGCGATTGCATCGCCCAGACCGCGAAGCTGCGCAGCTTGTCGGCCGGTGCGTCTTGCGGCGCGATCTGCTGCTGCAAGAAGTCGAGCGCGCGCCGCATCACGCGCACCATGGCTGCTGTGGCCAATGCTTCCTTGCTCGGGAAATGCTGGAACAGATTCGCCTTGGCAATGCCCACGGCGGCGGCCACTTCGTCCACGGTCATCGCGTCGAACCCCTTTTGCGCAAGCAGGCGATTCGCGATTGTTACGATGGCTTCTTCGCGCGAGCGCAGCATCTGCTGCTTGAACGAAGACGAAGAAATAGAAGGGCTCATGTCCGCAGGCGGAACGGCGGGGGCGGCGGCAGTGCTCATGCGAAAGCATTTTAGTGCCGCAGCCATGTGAACGCGAGGCGCGCAGCCGGGCAGTCGCGCGCCCTTACCTGTTGGTAACAGTGGTAAGCAGCATCACCTTGCGCTGCAGGCTTGGCGCAGCCGCCGCGCGATCGATCCAGACAAGGCAGAACGCGATGAATAATCACCCCGACGACCTAAGGCAGTTCCGCTGTTTCATGGTGCGCGAGGACGCAGGCCGTGGTGTGCACGGTGCGTTCGAGACACTGACCGATGCGCAGCTCGATGCGGGCGATGTGCTGCTCCGCGTCGCGTATTCGAGCGTGAACTACAAGGATGCGTTGGCCGCGAGCGGCCGTGGCAAGATCATCCGCCGCTTTCCGTGCATCTCTGGCATCGATGCGGTCGGCGTGGTGGAACGGTCCTACCACCCGCGCTTTGCACCCGGCGATGCCGTGATCGTGCACAACCACGGCTTCGGCGTGACGCAGCATGGCGGCTGGGCTGCACGCGCGCGGGCGCCGGCGGCCTGGGTCAACAAGCTGCCGCCGCGCATGAGCCTGCTCGATGCAATCACGATCGGCACCGCGGGCTACACAACCGCGTTGGCGATCGACGCGATGGAGGCGAACCGCCTGGCGCCCGAACGCGGCAAGGTGCTGGTCAACGGGGCGACCGGCGGCGTTGGCAGCATCGCCATCGATCTGCTGGCTCAGCGCGGCTATCACGTGGTGGCGGCCACTTCCAAACTCGAGCAGTCGGACTATCTGCTCGCACTGGGTGCAAAGGAAGTGATTGCCAGCAGCAGCCTGCCCACCGGCACGCGCGCGCTCGAATCCGCGTTATGGGCCGGCGCGGTCGATTCGCTCGGCGGCGCCCCGCTGGCTGCACTGACGCGCACGGTGCAAAAAGACGGCGTGATCGCAAGCATCGGCAACGCGGCCGGCTTCGAGCTGAACACCACCGTGATGCCGTTCATCCTGCGCGGCGTGCGGCTGCTGGGCATCAACTCCGACAACGACGTGCCCGAGCGCGCGCTCATCTGGCAGCGCCTGGGCAGCGACCTGCGGCCACGGCATCTCGCAGCGATTGCCAACGTGCAACCGTTCGATGCACTGCCGCAGATCATCGAAACGGTGCTTGCCGGCAAAGGCCGCGGACGCGCGGTGATATCGATCGACCCGGCAGTTGCGGGGTAGCGTCACGCGCGTGGAGCCCTCCCCGCCTGCATGGCCGCAGCAAAGGCTCTACTTCTTCGCCGCTGCACTCACGAGCGAGCAGGTGCTGGCCGACAGCGGCTGAAACGCCTTGTCGCCCGGCACGGTGGACTTCACGTTGTAGTAGTCCCAGGGGGCCTTCGATTCCTCCGGCTTCTTGACCTGGAACAGGTACATGTCGTGCACCATGCGGCCGTCTTCGCGGATGCGGCCGTTCTTGGCGTACATGTCGTTGATCGGTGTCTCACGCATCTGCTTCATCACCGGCTCGGTCGCATCGGTGCCGACCGCTTTCACCGCGTTCAGATAGTGCAACGTGGCCGAATAGACGCCAGCCTGGCTCATGTTCGGCATCTTGTTCATCTTTTTGAAGAAGCGCTGCGACCATTGGCGCGACGCATCGTCCCGGTCCCAATAGAAACCTTCCGTCAGGTACATGCCCTGCGTCTGCGCAAGACCCAGGCTGTGGATGTCGTTGATGTAGACCAGCAGGCCGGCCAGCGACTGCTTGCCGTCACGGCCCATGCCGAATTCGCGCGCAGTCTTGATCGCATTGATGGTGTCGCCACCGGAATTGGCCAAGCCGATGATCTTGGCGCCCGACGCTTGCGCGCTCAGCAGGTACGAGGAGAAGTCCGATGCACTGATCGGATGCCGCACGTTGCCGAGCACCTTGCCACCTTCTGCTTTCACCACGTCGCTGGTGTCCTTCTCCAGCGACTGGCCGAACGCATAGTCGGCCGTGATGAAGAACCAGGTGTCGCCGCCGTTTTGCACGACGGCGCGGCCCGTGACGTTCGCCAGCGAATAAGTGTCGTACGCATAGTGGATCGTGACCGGCGTGCAGGCTTCGTTGGTCAGGCGCACCGAGCCGGGTCCGTTGAACACGGCGATCTTGTTCTTTTCTTTTGCGATCAATGCCACGGCCAATGCGGGTGCGCTGGCGGCCACGTCCATCAGCGCGTCGACCTTGTCGCTGTCGAACCATTCACGCGCCTTGCTGGCGGCGATGTCGGCCTTGTTCTGATGATCGATGTAGACCATCTCGATGGGCTTGCCCAGCACGGTGCCGCCGAAGTCGGCAATCGCCATGCGCGCGGCCTCGACCGAGCCGGCGCCGGTGATGTCGGCATACAGCCCCGACATGTCGAGGATCAAGCCGATCTTGACGACGTCGTCGGAAATCCCGGGCTTGTCAGTGCTTGTCTGCGCCATGGCCGGCTGCACGCCGGCTGCAGTCAGGCTGCAAGCGCAGGCAATGGCGAGCAGGTGCTTTTTCATGAGTCATTCTTCCTTTGGTTGTTCGGACTTACATCGAGTCGAACACCCATTGTGCAAAAACCCTACCCAGGGCCGGTTCGCCGATGTGACAATGAATCGATGCCGATGTTGGGGGATCGACGTCCGCCATGAAGAAAGCAGCACCCGATGGACCACCCGCAATACCCTGAACATCCGCTTGACGTCGTCACGCTCGGTGAAGCCCTGGTGCTGTTGATCGCGAATGAATCCGGCCCGCTCGATACGGTCAACTCTTTTCATAAAAGCACCGCCGGCGCGGAGACCAACGTCGCGATCGGACTGGCGCGCCTGGGCCTGTCGGTCGGCTGGGCCAGTCGGGTCGGCGCCGATTCATTCGGGCGCTACGTGCTTGGCGTGATGCAGGCCGAAGGCATCGACTGCACCCACGTGCAGGTCGACGCTGGCGGCAGCACCGGAATGATGCTCAAAGCCCGGTCCATCGCTGGCGAAGATCCGCCGATCGAGTACTACCGACGCGGCTCGGCGGCCAGCCTGTTGAACGCGTCTCAACTCGACAAGAGCTGGCTCACGTCGGCCCGCCACCTGCACCTGACTGGCGTTCATGCGGGCGTATCCACAAATTGCTATGCGGCCGGTGAGCACGCAATTGCGCTGATGCGGGCTGCTGGCCGCACTGTCTCATTCGACCCGAACCTGCGGCCCGCGCTGTGGCCGACGCAAGCTGTCATGGCCGATCGGCTCAATGCGCTTGCATTCCAATCCGACTGGGTGCTGCCTGGCGTGGCCGAAGGCCAGGTGCTGTGCGGCACCAGCGATCCGACGGCGATCGCGCGCTTTTATCTGCAGCGGGGTGCGGTGCAGCTGGTCGTCGTGAAGCTCGGCGCCGACGGCGCATATTGGGCGACGCGCGACGCAGCTGGTCATGTCGATGCGTTCCCGGTAGCACGGGTGGTGGATACGGTGGGTGCCGGCGATGGCTTCGCGGTCGGCGTGGTCAGCGCCCTGCTCGAAGGAAAAACGCCCGAGCAAGCCGCGCGCCGCGGCGCCTGGATCGGCGCGCAGGCGGTTCAGGTGCGGGGCGATACCGAAGGGCTGCCGAGTGCCACGGCACTGGCGGCAGCAGGTGTTTGAGCAGGTCATCGAACCGCGGTCACTGGGCCGCTCTCATGCCCGGATTTTTAGGTGTTTTTGGCCTTAGGCACTTGTAAACACTACGTATACAGCTATCACAACGGTAGCAACGAAGTGGCGGTGCCAATTTCCTTGAACCTTTCCTGCGTTCCGCGCAACCCAATGCCGAGCGCGCCATTGCGCCCTCGCGCCAGCGGTCTACCATGGGCCCGTCATCCTGTCAGAAGGAATCGCCGCTCATGGACAACGAACGGGTCACCGTGCTGCTTGCGCGAATCGCGAAGGAGGATCAGTCCGCCTTCAAGGAGTTGTACAAGGCGTTCAGCCGCAAGGTGTTCGCCTACATCCTGAACATGGTCAATGATCATGCGCGGGCCGAGGAGATTCTGGTGGATACGATGTATGAGGTCTGGCGGCAGCCGCAGCGCTTTCGCGGCGGCGCACAGTTCAGCACCTGGCTGATCGGCATCGCGCGCAACAAGGCGCTGATGGTGTACCGCGCGCGCCGGCCTGATGAGGTGCACGGCGATCTGGACGACATTGCGGAAACGCATGCGTCCGATACGCCTGACGGCTTCGCGCAACTGGCCGAGCGCCAGCGCGCCGAAGGCGTCAAGCACTGCATGGAGCGGCTGTCTGAGGAGCACCGCGAATGCATGCACCTGGTGTTCTTCGAGGGCATGTCTGTTGCCGAGATCGCCGACGTGCAGCACTGCCCGGAAGGCACCGTGAAGACGCGGCTCTTTCATGCGCGGCAGAAGATCAAAGGGTGCCTTGAACGGCTGCTGGTGCGCGAAGGCACCAGTCCCGCGGGCAAAGGAGCGCTCGCATGAACGACGAACGTTTTGAAGAACTGCTGCCGTTTTACGTGAATGGCACGCTCGAAGGCGAGGATCGTGCATTCGTCGAGCGTCATATCGCCGAGCACCCCGAAGCACGGGCGGAGGTCGACTGGTATCAATCGCTGCAGCTGCGCGTGCGTGAGAACGCGCCGGCCGTGCCTGAGACGATCGGGATGGCGCGCACGATGCAACTGATCCAGGGCGATCGGCCGACCTTGTCCGAGCGCCTCAGCGCGTTCTTCGGAAATTTCGGCATGCGACCGGCCATGGCATTGGCGGGCCTCGCGGTCGTTGCGGTGCAAAGCGGCGTGATCCTCGACATGATGTACGGCGCGAAGGAGAACGAGGCCGAGATCCGTTCGCTGCGCGCAACCCAGGTCGAGGAAGGGCCGCTGCTCAAGATCAACTTCGCGCCGGAAGCGAAAGAAGTCGACATGCGGCTCATGCTCGCGTCGGTGCAAGGTAAGTTGGCTGGCGGCCCGGGGCAGTTGGGTGACTACTACGTACGCGTGCCGGAAGGCCGGCAGCAGGCGGCGCTCGAACAGCTGAAGTCGAATCCGCTCGTGCAGTCGGCCGCGTTGTCGGCGGGTGTGCCGTCGCGCGATTGATCAATAAGGCGCACGTCATGACCACGCTGCTGCAAACAAAACTCTCGCGCCGCGCGCTGCCTGCGCTGCTCGCCGCGCTGGCCGCTACGACACGTGCTGGCGCCGCGAACACCGATCGGATTGCGCTGGTGATCGGCAACGGCGCCTACAAGCAGGCGCCGCTGAAGAACCCGGTCGGCGACGCCCGCGCAGTCGCCGCCAGCCTGCGCGAGCTTGGCTACGACGTGAACCTGCGTGAGAACACCACGCTGCGCGAGTTGATCGAGGCACTGCGCGTCTTCTCGCTGCGTGCGCCCAAGAGCGCGGTGCGCATGCTGTTCTACGCGGGCCATGGCGTGCAGGTCAAAGGCCGCAATTACCTGCTGCCGATCGACGTCGATCCACAGTCGCCTGAAGACGTGGCGCGCCAGGGCGCTGATGTCGGCGAGCTGGTCGATCGGCTCTCCCAGATCGAGCACGGCGCAAACATCGTCATGCTCGATGCGTGTCGCGTGAATCCGTTCGCGGGCGGTGTGGTGGTCGGACCCGACGGCCGGCGTCTCAAATTTCGCGGCAGCACGCCTGGCGGCCTTGCGCCGGTCGATGCGCCGGTTGGCACCCTGGTCGCGTTCTCGACCGCGCCAAACGGTGTCGCGCTGGACGGTGCGGGCAGTGACCACAGCGTCTACACGCGCCATTTGCTCGAACGCATTGCGACGCCCGGGCTGCCGATCGAAAAGCTGCTCAAGCAAGTCCGCATCGCGGTCGCGAAGGATACCGACCGCGTGCAAGTGCCGTGGGAGTCGTCGAGCCTGACGGCGGATTTCTGCTTCAAGCCGAATGCCCAGGGCCAGTGTGGTGCGTGATCCGAACCATTGGCCCAGCAGCTTCCCAAACCGGTCCGAGCCGGCCCCGCGTCCTCAACCCAAGGAATGAATCATGTCCTGCATCAAATCAATAGCAACATCGACAGCTACAGCGGCCGTCCTGGCGACGCTGGTTGCGGCATCCGCAAACGCTCAACCGGTTGACCCGAACAAACTGAAGGACCAAATCACCGGGGATGCCAAGGGTCCGGCGGCAACCAATCCGCAGTGCAAACTTTTCACGGTGGCGGAAATTACGGCCTTGGTCGGCGCCCCGGTGGGTCCGGGAGAAAACGCTGCCGGCGGTTTGGGCTGCAGTTGGCACAGCAAGGACTATGCGGCGCGGGCAAGCGTCAGTGTGGTTCCCCCGAACTACTTTCCCGAGCCCTCAGGCGTACGGGGATTCAAGCTCTTGGCCGGTATCGGGAGCCGGGGCTGGGCAGCGCCGGATGACGGCTGGTCCGCCGGCGCGGTGGTTCAGGATATGGGCGTCGTGGTCGTGATATCAGGCAAAGCGGCGACCGAAGCGTCGGTGGTGGGGATGCTTCGGCAAGCGATCGAACGGCGCAAGAAATAGCGTCATGTGACGGCAAGGCGGCACAAGCTCAGGCGTGGTCCGCCAGGAACTGCTGGAGCTCACGCGCAAACCGCCAGGGCTCCGTGTAGTGCGGGGAGTGCCCGGCGCGCTTGAACACGCTGATGCTGGCATGCGGCACCACACTGCGATACCAGTCGGCAAGCGGCACTCGGCCGTAGTGAGGACTGTTGCCACCGAGCACAACCAGCAGTGGCACGTCGAGCCGTGTGATCGACTCCCGGAGGTCAGCGTGGGCCAATGACTGGGCGAGGTCGAGCAACGGCCGCACTTCCATGCGCGCCAGCCAGCCGCGCAACCAGCGTCCGAGCATCGCGTCGGCTGCCAGCCGCTCGCGCAGCCAGTCGCCGGCATCGGCATCGATCTGACTGAGCACGGTGCCGGCCAAGTCGCCACGCGCCCCTTCGATGATTCCCTGCAGCATCGCCGCGCTGCAGCCGCCGAACAGGCCGAGCCGCCATTCATCGTCGGTCACGATGCGCGGCGACTGATCGACCAGACAGACCGCATGCACCCGGCCGGTTCCGTGGTCTTGCAGGTACTGCATCACCGTCAACGCGCCCATGGAATGCCCGACCAGCACGGCGCGCTCGATCCGGTAGTGATCCAGCAGCGCGGCCAGGTCGCGGCCGAGTTGCGAAAGCGTGATGGACTCGCCTTTAGCGATGTGGGACGCGCCGTGGCCGCGTGCATCCCAGGCCAGCACCCGATGTTGCTTGGCAAGCCGGCGCGCGACCGGCCACCAATGCCGATGGGAGCAGCCCAGCCCGTGCACCAGCACGACCGGCGGCGGCTCACTGCCTGCGGTGCGCAGCGGAATCGGCTGGCCGTCAGCGGCCAGGAAGCGTTCCAGCCGACGGCTTGTGGCGGTGGGTGCGCGCACCAACCCGAGGTTGATCAGTGAGCCGAGCAGGTCGAACAAGCTGCTCAACAGGCGTGGCGGCGAGTGGGACACGGTGGGCGGCATGAGCGCTTCATCGTACGTCGCGGCGCGGCGCCGCTAAAGAGAAGCACGTCTGAGTGAAGTCCGCAAAAAAAATCTGAACCGTTTTGCAAACCGCCGCAACCCATTAGCGGATGGCAAGCAAGTTCGCAAGTCACCAACCCCTGAAACCTTCCTCAACCTGAAGTCCGGAGATCATCATGAAAACTTCCTTCATCAAATCCACCCTCGTCGCTGCTCTGAGCCTGTCCGCCCTGGGCGCCATGGCCGGCACCATCGACAACAGCAGCATCAGCGCCAGCGGCGTGGCCAACACCGCAGCAGTGCTGGGCTCGAGCGCACTGCAAAACATCGGCGTCGCCGAAGGCAACAGCGTGATCAGGCACTCGACTGTGAACGTCACCGGCGCGACCAACACAGCGGCTGGCTTCGGTTCAAGCGCGAAGCAATACCTGGGCTACACGTCTGGCAGCGGCCGCATCGAGAATTCATCGGTCCGCGTCGTGAATGCGCACAACCTTTCTGCCGGCTTGGGTAGCACTGCCGTCCAGAAAGTCGGCTTCGCGACCGAGAACGGCAAGGTTCTGAACTCGCACGTTACCGCGCTGAACGTGTTCAACACCTCTGCCGGTTTCGGCTCTACAGCCAAGCAGTCGATCGGCGGCGCGGAAAACAACGGCGTGCTGAAGAACTCGACGGTGTACGTCAACGGCGCATTCAATACGTCAGGCGGCATCGCGACCACGGCGACGCAGCGCATCGGTGTGGCTCGCTGATCTGAAGGTCCAGGAGTTCTTCCTGTCCCCAACCACGCCGCGGTGCATTACTGACCGCGGCGTTCGGTTCACCTCGCAACCACTCCACGAAAGCATCCGATGAAAACCCTGTTGATCAAGGCACTTGCCACCGCGCTGCTGCTGGGTGCAGGCGGGCATTGCTTCGCCGGCGAAGAAATGCTCGACATCGAAACCCGCTTCCGCGCAAAAATCGCAAAAGAAAAAGTCAAACAGGCGGCCCGCCAGCGCGCGGACGATTCGAACAAAGGCGGCGACGGCACCGACAAGACGCAATGCGGAAGCCAGAACATCGGCAACGTCGACACCGGCGGCCGGATCGGCTCGGGACCCCGCGAAGTGTTCGTGTTCGCGCCAAACGCGATCAACTTGATCGGCCCCGGCGGTTGTCGCTGAGATTTTCGATAATTTTCAAACTGGAGCGCACCATGGCATCTGCAATAACACGTCGCACGCGGCGTCTCGCGCTGCCGCTGCTCGCCGCAGCGGTCATGGCAGGTTGCTCGACACTCGACGCGCACAAGGAAACGGTTGAGCAGACCGAAACCGCGCGTACCGGCCCCGAACAGATACCGTTTCGCGCGATCACAGGCTTTTCCGACGGGCTGCGCTGCATGGACGGCGTGATGATCCAGTACGGCGTGCGCGACATCAGCATGCTGGTCGAAGACATCCTGGACCAGACCAAGAAAATCAACGCCGGCACGCGCGACATGCTGATCACCGCCGTGTCCGACATGACGCGGCGCAGCCGCGCGATTCGTGTCAACGCGTTCGGCAAAGACGCGACCAACGCGATCAGTTTTCTCGCGTCGGCACAACGGCAGGGCGCTTATCAGGTGGTGCCGCCGTACGACATCAAGGGCTCCGTCTCGCAGTTCGATGAGAACGTGATCCGCAATCAAAAGGATGCCGGCGGCGGCTTCGGATCTTTCCTCAGTTTGGGCATCGCGCGCGACGCTGCGTCGTCGATCCTGGGGCTGGATTTGAGCGTGCTCTCCACTTCGGATCTGTCGGTGCTGCCAGGGGTCACGTCGCGCAATTCGGTCGTGATCCTGAGGCAGGGCAAGGGCATCGACGCCGACGCCGCCTACAGCAAGCTGGGTATCAACTTCAGCATGACGCTGTCCAAGTCCGAAGGCCAGGCGCAGGCGCTGCGCGGCCTGGTCGAGCTCGCGGTGATCGAGCTGATGGGCAAGCTGACCAAGACGCCGTACTGGCAGTGCTTGGGCGCCGATCCAGCCAACAACGCCGACATCAAGCGCGAGATTTCGGACTGGTACTACGCGATGGCCGCGAGCCGGGTCGAGCTGATTGGCTATTTCCAGAACCAGTTGCGCCGGCGCGGCTATTACGACGGACCGATCGACGGTGAATTCAGTCCCGCGCTCGATGAGGCAATCTCGAACTACCGGGCGGCGCTCGGCATGAGCCGCGAGGCGCTGCTCGACGAAGCGTTTTTTACGAAATATCTAAGCACCGATCATTCGAAGATTCCGCGCCCCGCCGAACCGGTGCGTGCTTCGGCTACATCCGCCGCCGCATCCTCTCCCGAGGCTGTGCAACAGGCCACGGCAGTGCCGTCCGCCAGTCAGCAAGCAGTCACGGCAAGCGCCCTGAAGCTGGGTTTGACCAGCGCCAACCATCAATCCCGCTTTGCGCGCGCCGAGCCGATTGCGCTCGTCGTGCAGCCCAGTCGAGACGCACACGTCTACTGTTACCTGCAGGATGAGAACGCGAAGATCACACGCTTCTTCCCAAACCGGTTCGTGCGCGATTCGCTGGTTCCGGCCAGCCGGCCGCTGCTGGTCCCGGGAACGATGCGGTTCCAACTGTTGATGAATGAGCGCGGTGTGCAGGAGACGGTTTCCTGCTTCGCGACCGACCGTGATGTGGCGCCTGAGTTGCCGCAGAACGTGCTCGGCACCGACTTCGATCCGCTCGCCGTGGGTTCGCTCGAGCAGATTCGCCGCGCTTTCTACCAAGCCACCACCGGCGCCTTCGCCCAGGAGACTTTCCGTGTCCAAGCCAAATAGCCCAATCCTTTGCGCGGCAGCCGCGCCTTGTCAAGTCGGCGGATCGGCACTGATGGCAGCGCTATGCCTTACGCTGCTGCAGGCATCGACCGGCGCAGCAGCCGCCTTGACCGTTACTCAAGAGCCGGCGCCGAGTCTCGAACGTTCGGCGCCCCCGAAGAACAAGGGCGCGAACGGCTATCGGCTGCGCTGCTGGCAGCATGGCCGGCTGCTGTTCGAGGAAGACGACATCGCGCTGCCCCCCGACGGTTCGCGCTACACGCTCAAGCTCGCGGGTACCGACCGCGATGGCCGGCCGCTGTATGTCGCCGAAACGCTGAACGCGACGTGCCTGGTGCGCCATGCGCCAGCGGTCATGGTCAACCCGGCATTGCCGCGATAGGTCGACTGCCCATCCTCGGTTTGAAGGAGAAATTCGGTGAACACCGAGCTGCCCGCATTGAATCGAGGCCGCCGCCTCTGGCTGCTGTCCGCTGGGTCGTTGTTGATCACTGCTGCAACTGCCTCCCCTGCTGCTCAGATGGCCACGGAGACCCGCCATGTGGGCGGGTTCGACGAGGTGATATTTACCGCCGCAGGTGAACTGGACATCGTTCAGTCACTGCGAGAGCAGCTGATCATCGAGGCCGAGCCGGCGATCCTACGCAAGATCACAAGCGAAGTGCGGGGAAGACAGCTCGTGCTTGGCTTTGCGCCGGGCAACGTTGTGGCGCGTGAGCCGATCCGGTTGCGGCTTGAGATGCCGACCTTGAGCACGCTTGAACTGCAAAGTTCTGGCAACGTTCACCTCGGTCCTTTCGAGGTCCATAGCCTCTCACTGCGCCTGGCGGGCAGCGGCGATATTCGGATGGATCGTCTGAAAGTCCAGAACCTGGTGCTGCGCCTGCCCGGCTCGGGGACCCTCTCGATCACGCAGGGCCAAGCCGACCTGCAGCGAATCGAAATCGACGGGGCCGGCACAGTCGATACGGCAGGCATGGCCTGCCGGAGCGCCGATGTCTCGATTGCTGGGAGCGGGGACGTCCGGCTGGCCGCATCCGAGCATCTGCAAGCGAGCATTTCAGGCAGCGGCAGCGTGCGCTTCCTGGGCAATCCGCAACTGGTTCGATCGATCAGCGGCGCGGGGACGATCGATCGCGAATGAACGGCGCCACCCCATCTCCGAAATTAACTTGAACCGAACCGGCAATGGGCGCAACACAGTGGCAGTCCAATCACAATTCCGAAGGAGCCTGCCATGATCATTCGCCAACTGACGCTTGCCGCCATCGCCGCCGCGATTTCGTGCGCTTCGTTCGCGCAGTCGTCCGCTGTGCATTACCGCGAAGGCCAACGCGTCGATCCGCTGGACGTCGCGCAGATCCTGGGTGCTGCCACCGCCATGCCGCGGATGAAGACGCGGTCGATTCGCTTGCTGGATGCCAGTAGCCCGCAGGATGCGGTGGCCGCCTCACCCGCTACCGGCCCAACGGCGGTGTCGCTGCCGGTGCGCTTCGCATTCGACTCAGCCGACATTGCACCTGAAGCGCGCCCGCAGCTCGATGCGCTCGCGCAGGGCATCAAGCTGTTGTCGAACGCGCAGCAGGTGCTGATCGAAGGCCATACCGATGCGACCGGCTCCGACGATTACAACCAGCGGTTGTCCGAACGCCGCGCGCAGACCGTCATGCGCTACCTGGTGCAGGTGCAGGGCATCGAAGCTGGGCGGCTGCACACGGCCGGCATGGGCAAGGCGCAACCGATCGATGGCAGCGACCCGTTCGCATCCGAGAATCGCCGCGTGCAGTTCCGTGGCGGCTAGCTTGAACCCACCCCAGGCTTCGCCCCCTTCGGTCGGCTCTCGCCTACCCCCACCGGGGGCGGCGCCTACGGCCCGGCAAAGCCGGTTCCGCGGCCTCTGCTGGAAGTTGCCCACCTCGCGCTCAGGCTTGTCGGACGTTGCGGCGGATTCAACCGTCGCGGTTGAGGTCAAAGGCAAGGTTGGCTCGCCTTCGCCGAGATTTCAGGACGCGCAATCCCTCACCTTGAATTCCACCCGCCGATCCAGCGCATCACGCGCGTCGTCTGTGCCCAGTCCTGAAATCGTTTGACTCGATCCCTTGCCGGCTGAGGTGGTGCGTTGCGCAAGCGTGGGTGCAGCAGCATCAATGCGCCGCTCGATGGTTTGCGCGCGCATCAACGAAAGGCGCTCGTTCATCGGCTCGGGGCCGGTCTTGCTGGTGTGGCCGTCGATCTCAAGGCACGCGGTGCGCTGCGCGGTGCGCTGCGCGACCTTGCCGAGCCACATGTGATACGGCCCGCTGATCTGTGGATTCGCCAGGAACTGCGTGGACCCGGGGCGGAACAGGAACTTCAAGCCGAGCTGATTTTGCGCAAGTCCAAAGTCGACGATGCGCGTGAACGCGTCTGCCGCTTCATCCTTCTTGCCAAGCTTGGCGGCCGCCAGGTACATGCCGTTGTAGACGCGCAGCTGGTCGCCGCCGGGCTGGCGCATCACGCCGCGGTACAGGTCCAGAGCCTCATCGTAGTGGCCGTCGTTGTAGGCTTTGATGCCGTCGTTGATCATCGCCGCGGCCATGATGCGGTCCCAGTAGGCGGCATTTACCGGGTCGCCGGTTTTCGGGCCCTGGCAGGTCTTGATGTAGCCGTTGACCGCCGGGTCCGGCGCCCAGGCTGGGCTGTCCAGGAAGAACGCGGTGGGGGTCAGGTCCACGCCGTCCTTCGCGGCGCGTGCAAAGCCTTTGGAGACGATGATGCCGGTGCGCAAGTCCACCAGCGCAAGGCACACTCGGTGCCAGTCCTGGCCCGGCTTGTTGTCGTTGCCCAGCGCGGTCAGCGTGCCGATGAACAGCAGCGGTGCCCTGGCCAGGCTCGCGGTGGAAAACGGCTCCAGGTTGAATTTGTCGCCGTACTTGGAATTGACCAGGTCGGTGATGCGCTGCTCCATCGTCTCGGTCGCGACAGACTGGACACCACTGTTGCCGTCCACCAGCGGATCGATGACCAGCGGCAGCTTGGCCGCGCTGCGTCCGACTGCGCCGGGGTCCACCTTTACATTGCTGAACAGCGCGTTGGCAGCCGCCAGCACCGCTTCGTCGAACGGCAAGACCGGCAGTGGCGCAGCGGCCACCGCAGCCTTCGGCGCTGCGGCGTTGGCTGAAACGGCTGGGGCAGCCGGTGCTGCAGCACCGGCGCCGCGCGTCATCGTTGATGTGGCGTCGCCTGGGTCACTCTGCCCGGGAGCGGTCTCGCAACCAGACAGCGCTGCTGCTGCAAGAACGGCAGCGGCGAGCCAACAGGAGCGCGTGGAATGGGGCGCATGGATCAAGGTCAGGTTCATCATCAGTGGCACTCCTTCTTCAGAAAAACCAAGTCAGCGGGCGGTAGCGTTTCACCGAGTTGGGCGCGAATCAACACCGCCACACAGCGTTCCGAGCGGCCGGCACGTCCGCCAGCCGACGTCGGAACGACGACAGGCTCGGTGGACAGCGCGAGTTGCGCGCCGGATTCAGACGGCCGCGGTCGGTCCGGCTTTGTCGTGGTGAGGGTTGCAGGCGGCGCTGGCGTCACTGGCGGACGCGCTGCTTCCGACCTGTTGCGATCCATCCATGCCTTTGCGGCCTGATAGCTGCGCGCTGCCAGCATCGCTTCCGCGTTGCTCGCGTCTGGTGTCGTGATCGGCGACGGAATCTGCTTTGCCGTTACAGCGGACGGACGCGGCGGCGGTTCGAGCAACTCGGCAGGTGCCTGCAGCGCCGGCCGATCGGGTTGCAGCGTGGCGGTCGCCGGCGGAGCGGCTGGCGGGCTCTGCGGTCTGGCCACTGCCGCCTGCACTGGTGAGGGCACTGCATTTTGCTTATCTGCCAATTGTCTGGATAACTGCTGCAGCTGCTCCTCCAGCTTCTTCTGCTCACGTTCACGCTGGCCCAGCAGCGCCTGCAAGCGCGCAAGGTCTTCACGCTTCGCTTCATCGTCCCCGCCATTGCCAAGCGCAGGGTTGAAGCTGAAATTGCGCGTCATCGACGTGTTCACCCACGGGATCTGCCGCTCCTGCGTATCCCGCATGACTTTGACGCGCACGTTCTTGAACATCTGCTCGACTTCGACGCCTTCGGTCAGCATCTCCTTGGCCAAGTGGCGCGTGAATACGCTATTGGTGCCTGGTGGGCCGTCTTCCGCGGTGGCGCCAGGCGCCGTGGCGTATGCGATCAACGCGCCGCGCGCGGCCATTTCGGCCAGGCCGCCGACACCGCGGCTGCCACGGCTTTGCGTGGTGAACGGGTTGTCGCGGCAGGCATCCAGAATCACGATGCGCACCTGGCTGCGCGCACGCTCAAGCCGGCCGATATACAACTCGTTGATGTCCACGCCTTCATCGCGGATCTCATATTCGTCGCGCAGGTTGATGTCGACCGGCAGCAAGTAGTTGCGCCCGTCGATCTGCACGCCGTGGCCTGCGTAGTAGAAAACGCTCGCGCCTTCTTCAGCCTCGACCTTGCGCGCGTAGTCACGCAACACTTTGCGAAATTCCTTGACTCCGAGGTTGACTTTCTCGGTCACGTCGAAGCCGAGCCGGCGCAAGGCGGAGGCCATCACCCGCGCATCGTTTTCCGGATTGGTCAGTGACATGGTCGGATAGCGGGCGTTGCCGATCACGAGTGCCATGCGCTTTTCGCCGTTCGGGGCTGCCAATGCAGACGTGCTGGCAAACAAAAAAAGACTCAATAAAACCCAAGACAGCAACCATTGCCGCCATCCGTAGACGCCGCTGTGCGCTGAAAACGTTGTCAATTCCAAGATGCGGATTCCGGCAAGCGCTGTGCGCCGGTTTCAATTGAGTCCTCGACCGGTCGGCAGGGAAAGCGACTTGCTGACCGTAATGCGTTCTGCGCCATTGCGCAAGTACTCCCATTGCGGGATGCGCACCATGCCGTGCCGAAACGTTTGATGGTCTTCAACCGGCGACCAAGCGGACGACCACCTACACCGAAAGCGATGGATTTTGGAATGAAAACACGCAGATGCGCTGGTCCATCAAGCGTTTCTAACTATAAAATTCATAGCAATTCAAGTTCTTTGGAGCTCAGCGACCACGCACGCGGCGGATTGCGATTGAGAACGACTGAGAGCCGGAAAGGGGGGAGATCGACCCAGCAGCATCGTTGCCGCCAGCAACGCGCCGCACCGAGCACCCGGGCGCTCCAGTGCTTGAAGTTCATCGCTTGAACGCTGCCCATTCCTGTATTTCTCAACGACTACAGCAGCCACAGCCCATGCGTCAAGCAGCTAATACGCAGTTGTCTGCGCAGGTGGATGATCCATCGGTTGTCTGCTGGCTCGAAGTAGCGACCACGCTTGCCAATCATCCCGTCCCGCTTCCTCAAGCGCGATGGTGTGCAGCCAGCTCCAGCACCGGCGCCAGCGTCGCTTCCGGCACGTCGATCCCTTGCTGTGCAGCCTTTTGCGCGAGCGCATCGCGCCGGTAGCCCGGCACGCGCACGCCTTCGTCCTGCAGCATCGCGGTCAGCAGCGCCTCAACCCGCTCGCCGTACACGGCACCGCCCGCCAACGCGCCCGGATCGATCACGATGAATGCCTGGCCGATGCGTGGCTGGTTGCCTTTTTCTTCGAAGAACGAATCGGCCTCCGCGCCGAAGTGCGCGCCGGTCAGCGCGGTCACCAGCAGCTCCACCACCAGTGCCAGCATGGCGCCCTTGGTGCCGCCCACCGGCAGCATGGAGCCGGCCAATGCGGCCTTGGCGTCGGTGGTCGGCAAACCATCCTTGTCCAGCGCCCAGCCGAGTGGGATCGCCTCGCCTTTCTTCGCGGCCACCATGATCTTGCCGCGTGCGACTTCCGACAGCGACAGATCGATCACGATGGCGCCGCCCCGGTTCTTCGCGCGTGGGAACACGGCTGCGATCGGATTGGTGCCGAAGATCGCGCGCCGGCCGCCAGCCGCCGGCATGGCAGCGGGCGAATTGCCGAACGCAAGACCGACCATACCCGCGTCCGCAACCGGACCCAGGTGATAGGCAGCGACGCCGAAGTGATGGCTGTTGGTGACCGCGCCGATGGCGATGCCGCACTCGTGTGCGCGCTCGATCGCGGTCTGCACCGCCAACGCGCAGGCAGGAAACGCAAACCCGTCGTGCGCATCGACCAGCAGCGCGGCCGGGTTGTCGGCCACGATCCGCGGCGTTGCGTCCCCAACCACGCGCCCGGCGCGCAGATGGCCCGCATACATCGGCACCCGCGACAGGCCGTGCGAGGCCAAGCCCTGCGCTTCGGCCGCGACCAGCGCGCGCGCGGTGGGTTCGGCTTGCTGCGCGGAAGCCCCAGCCGCTTGCAACGCTTGTTGCACGAGTTGTTCGAGTTCAGCCAGGGTCTTGGTCATCGAAGCTTCTTTCAGGATGTATGGCCAGTGAGCCGATTTACGCCAGCGCCTTCGCAACCTCGGCCGCGATCAGCGTTGACACGCGCGTGTTCGATTCGGCTGTCACGCCCGCGATGTGCGGTGTGAGGATCACGTTCGGGCAGTCGGCCCAGACGTTGCCGGCTGGCAGCGGCTCGGGTTCGAATACGTCGAAGGCGGCCCCGCCGAGCCGCCCGCCGCGGATCGCATCGGCCAAGGCAGCTTCATCGGCGATGCCGCCGCGCGCGGTGTTGATGACGACGGCGCCGGGCTTCATGCGTGCGATGCGTTCGGCCGACAGCAGGTTCTTGGTCTGCGCGGTCGCCGGCACGTGCAGGCTGACGATATCGGCTGCGCCGAGCAACTCGTCAAGCTCGACCCGCCGCACGCCCAGCGCCTGCCAGACTGGTGCATCGGCCGGCAGCACCGGGTCAGAGGAGATCACCTGAATGCCCAGACCGTTGGCGAGCTTCGCGCTGAGCTGCCCGATACCGCCAAAGCCGACCAAGCCCAGCGTCTTGCCGCCGGCCTCGCGCCCATTGGACAACGCGCTGCGCGGCCAGCCGCCGTTGGCAACCTGTGCGCTGGCCTGGTAGGCGCCGCGCAGCAGCAGCATCGCGGTGGCGACCACGTATTCGGCCACCGCCAGCGCATTCGCACCGGTTGCAGGAATCACGCGTAGGCCGCGCGATTCGCAGGCCGGCACGTCAATGTTGTCCAGGCCCACGCCCAGGCGTCCGATCACCTTGGCCTTCGCAAAGGCTGCAAGCAACTCGCCACGCACCTGGGTGCGGTTACGCACGATCACCGCATCGGCATCGGCCGCTTGGCGCATCAGCCGCGGCAGGTCATCGACCAGGTTTGGGTCGTAGACCACGTCGAAGCCGCCGCTGCGCAGCGACTCGACCGCGGGCAGGTCCATGAACTCGGTAATGACGATTTTTTTGTTCATGGGGATGTTGACAGGTCGAGCAAAGGGGGCAGCAAGCGCTGTGGCAAGCCGGCGCGGCAACGGACAATGCGCGGCCAAGCTCGGGTCGGTGCCGTCATGATGCTGCGGGGCCGTTGGTCAGGCAAAACGGAAGAAGGAATGCTATGCAGCGAATTCACGATGCGCGGGAGTTGAAAGCAATCGCGCTACGCGCCGATGCAGCCACGCGCTGCGACTGCCCGGTGGGTGCTTGCACGGGTTGGGAAAGCGTGGGCGACGAGCGCTGGCCGGCCGTGCAGATGACGCCGCTGGGTAGCTTGCGCGATCCAGATCTGGCCGAGCCGACGTTCGAGGAACAACACGCCGCAGGCACCCGCTACGAGTCGCCCGACGCACCGATCGCACCGGCGTACTTTCCATACAACCGGTGCGACCTGTGGCAGTGTGGTCAATGCCATCGGTTGCTGCTGCGCTATACCGAATTCGGCGGCTACTACATCGACCACCGCGTGCGGACATTGCGTGCGGATCTCGTGGCGGATTGAATCCAACCAGCGCCGATCGATCCGGCGCAATGCCAGCTCAGGCGCTTTCGAACAAGCGCGTCATCACGAACTCGCGGTGGCCCAGCGCTTCGGCCGCAGTGTGCCGGCCGTTGATGGTGCGCATCATCATCTCAAGCAACTGGTCACCGGTCTCGTCCATCGTGCGTTCGCGCTGCAGCAGGCCAGAGCAATCCACATCGACGTGCTCGCTCATCGTGCGCACCGTGCGTGGGTTCGCGCAGATCTTGATGACCGGCACCAGCGCGTTGCCGATCACGTTGCCCTGGCCGGTAGGAAAGAAGTGCACGACGAAGCCGGAGGCTGCGCACAGCGTCACCATCTCGGCCGCGGCAGACGACGAGTCCATGAACCACAGGCCCGGGCCGGACGGCACTTCGGCCTTGTCGATCACGCCGTCGACCGTGCACTTCTTGCCGATTTTCTGGATGTTGCCCATCGCTTTTTCTTCGATGGTGGTCAGGCCACCCGCGATGTTGCCTTTGGTCGGCTGCGAGTCGGACAAATCGGTCGTCTTGTTGCGTTCGATCATGGCCTGGTAGCGGTCGAACATCTTCATGAAGTCGGCGCGGACCTTGTCGTCCTTGCAGCGCGCGGCAACGATCTTTTCACCGCCGGTGATCTCGGACGTTTCACCGAATACGAGCGTGGTGCCCAGCGGATGCAGCTTGTCGAATGCGTTGCCCACCGTGGGGTTCGAGCCGCAACCCGATGTGGTGTCCGATTCGCCGCATTTGGTCGATACCCAGAGGTCGCTGATCGGGCATTCAACGCGCTGCAACTCGGTTGCATGCTGCACGTATTCCTTGGCGGCCTTGGAGGCTTTCATGATCGTCTCGTGGTCGCCGTGGCCTTCGATGCCGAAGCCGATCACCGGCTTGCCGGTCTTGGCGATGCCGTCGACCACTTTCTGCGTCCAGCTGTCTTCGATGCCGATCACCACCACCGCAGCGACGTTCGGATTGCAGCCCGCGCCGATCAGCGTCGCGAAGTGCAGATCCAGGTCGGCGCCGAACTGCAGCCGGCCGTACGGGTGCGGGATCGCCATCGTGCCCTTGACGTTGTGGGCCACCGCTTCGGAAGCCGAGTTCGACAGGTCGTCGAGCGGCAGGATGATCACATGGTTGCGCACGCCGACCCGGCCGTTTTCGCGCTTGTAACCCCAGAAGGTCGTGTCTTTGCTGATGATGCTGTTGGTCATGAGAGTTCCTTGAAGGTGGGGGCGCGCTGAATCACCAGCGTTTTGTCTTGATGTTGTGCACGTGGGCGTGTTCGCCTGTGGCCACTGCTTTCACGACCTTGCCGATGTCGACGCCGTACTTGATCACGGTGTCGCCCACGGCCAGATCCTTCATCGCGACCTTGTGGCCGAGCGGGATGTCCGCCTTGCACGGAATCTCGATCGTGCGGTCTTCATCCAAGATCAACGCGGTCAGCTTCTGGCCGGCCTTGATGCCTTCGGTGACGATGACGGCGACGCTGTCATCGGGGTCGTGCAGTACGCAGTGAATCATGGGGTGGGTCTTTCAAGCAGAAGTGGGAAAAACGGGTGGAACGGACTGCGAACGCTTGTCTCAAGGGCTCATGAACCACATCGCTGCCCGGCAAAGTCAACTATATGATCTATATGAATTCTTATGCAGCGGGTTAACCCTTAGTTCGCCATTTGTGGATCGTGTCGCGGCCTCCTGATGCTGTGGGGCCGCCACACGGCGCCAAACTCAGGCCAGCGTCGCGCCCCGTATCAACAGGCTCACGCCGCTGGCAATCAGCAGCAACCACACCGCCTGCAGCGCGCGGTGCACGGGCAACCGTGCATGCAGCCAGCTCCCCGCAAAAAACCCGATCAGTGCAGCAGGCATCAACAGCGCAGCCAGTGGCAACAAGCCCGGTTGCTGATAAAAACCGCTGCCTGTGAACAGCGCAAGGCGGACCAGTGCGGTGCCGAAGATCAGCCCGCCGATGCTTGCGCGCAGCACGTTCTTGTCCAAGATGCGGCGCGCGAGATAGATCGTGTAGATCGGCCCGCCGGTGCCGTACAGCGCGGTGAATGCACCGCCGGCAAGACCGGCAGGCACCGCCCAGCGGCGCGCGGCGGTGCGCGGTTGCGACCGGTTCAGCAAGCTCCAGCACGCGAACAAAAACACGAAGCCGCCGAGGACCAACAGCAGCCACCGCTCAGGCACTTTCACCAGCAATGTGATGCCGACGGCCATGCCCGTCAGCAGCCACGGCGCCAGGCGCAACAGTTCGTCGCGGTCCACCAACCGGTGGTTGCGCAGGCCCAGCAACAACCCGGCACCCAGGTCGAACACCAGCATCAATGGCACCGCAAAGCGCAGCGGGAAAAAGTGCGCGAGCAGCGGCAATGCAACGATCGACGCGCCGAAGCCGGTCAGGCCGTAGACGGTGTAGCCGAGCGTGACGATGAACGCCGCAGCCAGCAACGTCGCCCAGGGCAGTTCGCTAATCCCCATGTGGCCCGGCCCGCGCCAGCGCTTGGTGTGCGGCGTTCAGCGCTGAAGGGTCGGTGCGGCCAGGCCTTCGATCATCACGTTCAAGCACGCTGGCAGCGCGCTGGCCTGCGCGCGTTGTACCGCGCGGGCCATGTTCGCTGCGTCATCGATCTGCTCGCCGTAGCCACCAAACGCTTCGGCGACTGCGTGATAGCGCGCCGGCTGCAGTTCGCAGCCGATCAATCGATCGGCGCCGTACTCGCGGAGCTGAATCTGGTACTCGGCATTCCAGCGAGCGTCGTTGCCGACCACTGCGATGAACGGCAATTCGTAACGCGCCGCAGTGTCGAACTCGGCGATGTGAAAGCCGACCGTGCCGTCGCCCATCACCGCCACCACCGGCGCGTCCGGCACCGCACAGCGCGCGGCCAGTGCATACGGCAGACCCGCGCCGATGGCGCCGGCCACGCCGTTGATGACGCGGTGCGGCGCATCGAGGCAGGCGCTGGCCCACTGGCCGATCTCGCCGCCGTCGCAGATCAAGACCGAATCGGGATGGCTGCTCAGCAGCGCCTGCAACGGTCTGAGCATCTGAACCGGGTGCAGCCGGCCGGGCTGCTTTGACGTGGCGGTGTCCCAGGCGGGTGGTCGCCACGCGATGGCGCTTTCGACTTCATCGAGCCACGCGCGGTTGGGTTTGCCTGAGCAGGATAGGCCCGCACGGCTCATCAACGCATCGAGCGCCGATCCGACATCGGCCAGCGCGGTCTGCTTGAGCCGCGCACCCAGCGCACGGCGGCTGCGGCTCAGTTCGCTCTCGTCCGCATCGACTTGATGCAGCACCGCATCGGCAGCAATCGCAGGCGCCTGCCCGAACTTGAGCGTGAAGTCGAGCCGCTTGCCGAGCAGCACGATGCAGTCGGCTTGCGCGAGCACCTGCGCAAACGCACCGAGCCGCGGGTCGGCGATGCCCCGCGGGCTGTCCATGCCGACGACCGGCACGCCGAGCGCGTCTTGGAGCGCGGCGAGCCGTGCGCGGCCGGGCCGGGTCATGCAAGACGGGCCGGCCAGCACCAACGGGCGGCGTGCGTCGGCCAGGGCATGCAACAGGCGGTCGGCGACTTCGGTAGGCAGCGGCATGGCGGTTGGCTCGAACGCATCCGCACTCAGCGGCTGTTCTCGCTGCACCCGGTTGTCGAGCACATCGGTTGGCAGACTCAAATGCACCGGCCCGGGCCGGCCGGAGTGGGCCAGAGAAACAGCCCGCGCCAGATCGCCAGCCACCGCGTCGGCGCTTGCGCAGACCCAGGCTGCCTTGCAGACCGGCGCGGCCATTTCGGCCTGCCGCATTTCCTGAAACGCGCCCTTGCCAAGCTGCGCATTCGGCGCATGGCCCGACAGCAGCACGACCGACGCCTCGGCCATCTGCGCGGTGTAGAGCGCGGACACCGCATTCGCATGCCCCGGCCCGCCGGTGACCAGCGCGACGCCGACGCTGCCGGTGATGCGCGCATGCGCATCGGCCATGTGCACGGCGGCCGCCTCATGCCGTGTGTGGATCAGCGGCATGCCGGCACCGAACGCTGCATCGAATATCGGCATGATGTGGTTGCCCGACAACGTGAAGATCTTCTGCACGCCCGCGCATTGCAGTGCCTGCAGCAGGGCGTCGCAACCGCGCTGGGATGAAGTGCTTTTGGTCATGTGCTTGGGTGAATGGCTCGTTCGTCGTTTGGTGAAAAGCACAGCAGCGTGCGCCAAGCGTCCCGCTATTTCAACTCGATCTGCAACAGTCGGCCCAGCCGCTGGTAGACCTCGAACTGCACGGCAGCGAACGGCTCGGCTTCCCCAGGCTTCAGCAGATATGGAATGCTGCCGGCTTTCTCGGTCGCGCCCTTCCATTGCGGGTTGTCGGCGAGTTCGGCCAGCACCGGTGCCCAGCGCGCCATCACTTCCGTCGGCAGTCCCGGCGGGCCGTACAGCGCGCTCCAGCCGATGATGGATTCAAGCTGCGGGTAACCGGCTTCGCGCGCGGTCGGCACTTGCGGCAGATCGATGGTGCGCTGCGGTGTCGTCGTGAGCAACGCACGCAGCCGGCCGCCTGCGATGTTGCCGATCATCGAGGTCAGGTTGCCGCAGCTGAAGTCCACGTCGCCCGCCATCAGCGCAAGCGCCGCTTCGCTGCCGCCTTTGTAGACGATCGGCTGCGCCGCATCCTTGCCAAGCGCCAGCACATCGAACAGCACCTGCGGCGCAAAGTTCAGGATCGTGGCCGGGCCGGTGGTGCTGTAGTTGAGCTTGCCCGGTTGCGCGCGCAAGTTGTCGACCAGGTCCTTCATGCTGTGATTCGCCGAGTCGCTGCGCACCGCGCAGACCACCGGGTTCAGCTCCAGCACGCCGAGCATCGTGAAGTCGTTGAACTGATACGGCGGTGGGTTCTGCAGCGCCGGCAGCACGACTTGAGAGCCGACGCGGCCGAGCAGCAGCGTGTAGCCGTCGGGCTTTGCACTGCGCACCACGTTCGAGCCGATCGCGCCGCCCGCACCGGGCCGGTTCGTCACGATGATCGGCTGATCCATTGCGGTCTGCGCCGCCGCGGCAAGATTGCGCGCAGCCGTGTCGGCGTCCCCGCCCGCGCTGAACGGCACGACCAGCGTGATCGGTCGATCGGGATAGGCGGGCTGTGCGTTGCCGCTGAGCGTTGCAGCGAGCAGGGCAACGCCGAGAACAATGGATGGCGCTGACTTCTTTGCGCCTCCTCGATGGCTGAAATAGGCAAATCCGGGCCGGGTGAAAGCACGCATCGTTTGTCTCCTGTTGTGGGTCGTTGTCGTTCTTCTATTTTTTTCGGACCGGCGACCGTGCTCGAGCGACATCGATCGCCCTGCAATCAATACACAGCGGACTTATGCCATCGCCGCAACGGCCGACCGCGCAGGCCACGCTCAAGCCATCGCCACGGCCGCTTCTTCCAGGATCGTCTGTCCCGGCGCCACGCGCGTGAACCGCACTGGCTCGCGTCGCATCTCGAGCGCATCGCCGCGTTGCTGCACAACGATGTAGGTCGAGCCCGGCAGGTCGCCCGTTTTTGGAAAGTCTTCACGAAAGTGCGCGCCGCGCGAGTCTTCCCGCGCCAGCGCCGACGTAGCGATCACGCGGCTGACCGCGATCAGGCTTTGCAGATTGAGCCAGTCGTGCCAGCTCAGGTTGAAGCCGCGGTCACCGTCGACCACGCCGGTGCGCGCGAGCTGTGCGTCGAGTTCGTCGAGCCGCTGCAGCGCGCGCCCCAAGCCTGCCGCATCGCGCAGGATGCCGACGTCTTGCCACATGCAATCGAACAACGCTTCGCGAATCGGCTCGAGATCGCCGCCGGGCAGTTCGAATGGCGCCAGGTGCGCGGCCACGCTTGCCTGAAGCGCCGCCTCATCGGGCGTGCGCAAGGCGCCTTCGCGCTGCACCCAGTCCGCCATGCGGTCGCCCGCGATACCGCCGAACACGGTGGAGTTCGCCACGCCGTTGCCGCCGAGCCGGTTCGCGCCGTGCACGCCACCGGTGTCCTCGCCGGCGGCGAACAGGCCGTGCAGTTCGGTGCGGCAATCGGCCTGAAACACGACGCCGCCCATCATGTAATGCGCGGTCGGCACCACTTCGACCAAGCCGCCTGCGAGATCGAAGCCGCAGTCACCGCAGCGTTCGACCATGCCCTTGAACTGCTGGCGCACCTTGTCCGGCCCGAGGTGCGCCATCTTCAGATAGACGCCGCCGTTGGGTGAGGTGCGGCCCGCGCGCATCTCGGAATAAATCGAGCGCGAGACGATGTCGCGCGTGGCGCGTTCGGCCCGCGGGTCGTAGCTCTCCATGAATCGCTGCTCGTCGCCGTTCAGCAAGTAACCGCCCGCGCCACGCAAACCTTCTTCAAGCACGGTGCCGGTCATGCGCGTGCCGCTGCCCGCGAGCAGGCCAGTCGGGTGGAACTGCACCATCTCCATGTCGCGCATCGGCAGCCCCGCACGCAACGCCATTGCAAGGCCGTCGCAAGTCTTGTCCCCGGACGGCGTGTGGTACTTGTACATGGTCGGGCCGCCGCCGGTGGCCAGCAGCACCGCCTTGGCCTGCACGAACGTGAAGCCGCCGCTGCGGATGTCGATCATCAACACACCCGCGATTGCGCTGCCGTCTGCGGTCTTGATCAACTCAACCGCGCGATGCTCCTCAAGCCGGTCGATGCCGCGCGCCCAGACCTGCTCGGACAACCGGTTGATGATTTCGATGCCGGTCAGGTCGCCTTTGTGCACGGTGCGGTCGAACGTCTGGCCCGCAAACGCTTTTTGGTGGATCGAGCCGTCCGGGTTGCGATCGAAGAAGCAGCCCAGCTCGTTCTCCAGCTCGCGCACGCGCTCGACCGCGGTGCTCACCAACGTCCACGCCAGGTCCTGCTCGGACAGCCACTTGCTGCCTTCGATCGTGTCCATGAAGTGGCGTTCGACCGAATCACCCGGCGCCAGCGCGACGTTGTAGCCGCCCTGCACCATGCGCGTGCAGCCGCATTTGCCGAGCAGGCCTTTGACTGCGATCGTGATCTTGAGCGACGGGTCCGCCTGGTGCGCATGCAGTGCGGCGAACAGGCCGGCACCACCGGAGCCGAGGATCAGGATGTCGGTTTCTAGCCGTTGAATGGAGGTGTCAGTCATTGGTATTTTTTTGATAGCGAACTTTGCAGTCGGGACGAGCGCGTATCGCCATTTCTTTACTTAAAACAGGGCTGGTCCTCGTGCTGGCGATTCGAGGAAAGCGGTCAACGGCTTGCCCGCTAGAAGGAAGGTCGGCTCTGGCCGTCAAGCCTTCACACCAAGGCTTTCCAGCACGGCCGCACGGCGCGACTGCGCTTCGTCGCGCACGCCGTCATAAAGGCTGCTCCCATGACTGTCCATCGCGACCAGCAGCGGCCCGAAATCGCGGATGCGAAATTGCCAGAGCGATTCGGGGTTCAGGTCGTCCATGTCGACGTCCTCGATCTGCTCGATCCAGGTGGTCTCCAGCGCCGCCGTGCCACCGATGATGGCCAGATACGCGCCACCAAGGTCCTTGAATGCCTGCGCGGACGATTCACGCATGCCCCCCTTGCCGACGATGAACCGCACGCCGTACTGCGCCATCAATGGCCGCGTGAAACGCTCCATGCGGTCCGACGTGGTGGTGCCGATGCAGACCGGCTCATAGCCGGCCGGGTGCGCTGCACTCGGCTCCACCTTGCGCACGTTCGGCGCGGTATGGATCACCGCGTGGCCGCGCAGGTCGAACCGTGCCTTGCGGCCACGATCGAACATGTGGATCTGCGTGGCGTCGCGGATGCCGAACAGGCGGTGCTGCAGGGTCACCGTGTCGTTGACTTTCAGCGCGCGCGCCTGTTCCTCGGTCACCGGCATGGTGAGTTCGTGATGGGTCATGAAACTAAAACCCGTAAGCCACGCCATCCGGCGTGAACGTGGCACGCGCACGCCGCGCCGAATGGCACTGCATGTTGACGGCGATCGGGTTCATCGTGATGTGCGTCGCGGCCAGTTCGATCTGCACCGCAAACGCAGTCGAATCGCCGCCGAGGCCTTGCGGGCCGACACCAAGTTGATTGACGGCTGTCGATAGCTGCTCTTCAAGCGCCGCACCATCCGGGTCAGCACAGCGGCTGCCCAGCGGCCGTGTTGCTGCGCGCTTGGCGAGTGCGACCGACAAGTCGGACGTGCCGCCCAGCCCCACGCCCACGATCGTCGGCGGACAGGTCTTGCCACCTGCCGCAAGCACGCAGTCGATCACAAACGTCTTGATCGCATCGATGCCCTCGGCCGGAATCGCCATCTTCAGAAACGAGTTGTTCTCGGAACCGCTGCCCTTCGGGATCATCTCGATCGTCAACTCGTTGGGCACCTCACTGAAGTCGATATGGATCACCGGCACCTCGATGCCGCAGGAGGAGTGCTCGTTCTTGCGCGTGAGCGGATGCACGACCGAACTGCGCAGCGGGTATTCGCGCGTGGCGCGTTCGCAGCCGCGGCGCACCGCCTGCTTCAGCGCGTGCCCATCGACTTCAATGCCGCGGCCGAGCACGAGGTTGTAGATCGGCACGCCGGTGTCCTGGCACAGCAGGTTGTCGGTGCCCTCAGCCACGGCAATGTTGCGCACCATCGTGGCCAACACGCTTTTTGCGGTGCTGCCCGACTCGCTCGACTGCAGTTGCGCAAAGCCTTGCTTGATGTCCGGCGGCAGCACCTTCAGCGCACGGATGTAGAGCTCTTTGGCAGCGTCTTCCACCGCCTGCAGATCGATCTTCATGGGCACTTTCAGTTGGTCTGGATCTTGCGGTTTTTGACCACCGCGGCCCAGCGCTTGGCTTCGCTGTCCATCGCACGTTCGAAGTCCGCCGTGCTGTCGCCGACCGGAGTGAAGCCGAGCACCGCCAGCTGTTGCTTCGTCTGGCTGTCGCCCAGCACCTTGGCCGTGTCCTGCTGAACCTTTGCAAGCACCGCGGGCGGCGTGCCGGCGGGTGCGAACAGGCCGAACCAACCGGTGTTCTCAAAACCGGGCAAGCCGCTTTCAGCCAGGGTCGGCACATCGGGCAGCTGCTGCGTGCGCTCCTTGCTGGTGACGGCCAGCGCGCGCAGCCGGCCACCGCCGAGCAACGCCTGCGCAGCCGCGATGTTGCCCACCATCAGCTGCACCTGGTTGCCAATCAGGTCGGTATAGGCCACCGATTCGCCCTTGTACGGCACGTGCATGATGTCGATGCCGGCCGCATCGGCGAAGCTTTCGCCGGCCATATGCACCTGACTGCCGATGCCTGCCGAGCCGAAGTTGAGCGTGCCTGGTTTGCTTTTGGCCAGCGCGATCAGCTCCTTGATCGAATGAATCGACGAACTCTCCGGCACCACCACCAGCATCGGGCCGCTCGCCACGTTGGTGATCGCCGCGAGATCCTTCCTCGGATCGAACGCCATGTTCTTGTAGATCAGCGGGTTGATCGTCGGAATGCTGCCGGACGCCATCAGCAAGGTGTAGCCGTCGGGCGGCGCTTTTGCCGTCACTTCGGCGCCGACGTTGCCGCCCGCGCCGGAGCGGTTCTCGATCACCACCGGCTCCTTCCAGAGCAGCGACAGCTTCTGTCCGATGATGCGCGCGACCACGTCGGTCGAGCCGCCTGGGGAGAACGGCACGATGATCTTGACCGACTTGTTCGGCCACGCCTCCTGCGCAGCAGCCGGCCCGCTCAGTGCAAGCGCTGCCGCAGCGGCCATTGCGGTCAGTACGGTGCGACGCAGTGACCGCTGGGGTTGGGTTTTATGGTTCATGTTGTTTGTCTCCTCGTTGTCGTTGTTCGTCTTCGGGCCAATCAATCTATTCGTCTTAAATCACCAGCGCAAGCGCGAACGCAAGGCCTGTCGCCAGCGCGAATCCGGCTGCGACCGCAATCAAATCCTTGCGCAGGCCCGATGCAGTGCCAAACTCGATCAGCAGCAGCCGCACGCCGCCGGCCATATGCAGGGCCAGCAGCACAACCAGGCCCCACTCGGCGAGCTTGAACAAGCCGCGATCGGCGAAATGCAGAAATCCATCGAGTTGCGCGGCACCGTTGAGCGCCTGCCCGAGTGCCCAAAAATGCAGTGGCAAGAACAACCCGAGCGCGAGGCCCGACAGCCGGTGCATCAGAAACGCCCACCAGGCCGGATGGCCATGCGCGCGGGCACCGGTGCGCTGGACCGGCGGTGTTGCTGTGGTTGTTGGGGTGCTCATCGTCATGTTCCAAAACCCGCCGGTGCGACCACGGCCCAGATCGCACGCAGACCCGCGACCAGCAGCAACAGGCCGAACGCACGCGCCGCCCACAGGGCCGTGTTTGGGCCCATGCCCCACCATTCGCGTGCAATGTTGGCCAGCCCGATCGGCACGTGCACCGCGCAGGCCACCACAAACACCGCGTAGAACAACCCGAAGCTCCAGCTGCCGTGTGTGCGGCCCAAAATCTCGGCAGCGCTCAAGCCGCCGCGCACCGCGTAGATGATCACTGCAAGGTGCACAAGCACGCAGACCGCAAGCACCATCGCGCTGATGCGCTGCCAGTACCAGCGCTTCGCTTCCGCAATGGCCAGGCTGCCGCTCGTCACAGCTCACCTCGCACAGCTGCCTTGGCCACGCGCCGCTTCAAGCCCGCAATCGAGAACGTCGGCGACAGATGTTTGGGGCAGCGCTCGGTGCATGACCCTTGCGTGTGGCAGCTGTGGCAGCCGGCATCGCCCGCGACCGCGCGCAGCCGCTCGGTTTGTTGCACATCGCGCACGTCGTTGACCAATGTCCAGGCCCGGTTCAGCGCAGCCGGACCGAGGTAGTCCGGGCGCCAGCCCACCACGTCGCACGACGCATAGCAGACCGCGCAGCCGATGCATTCGATGCCGGCGTTGGCGGCCGCGCGCTCGGGCGATGCGGGCGAGACTTTGGCGAACGTTTCGTGCCGCGTGGCGGTGCCTTTGAACTGGCCTTTCGCGCCGGCCCACTTGTCGAAGAACGTGCTCATGTCGCAGACCAGGTCCTTGACCACCGGCAGGTTGGCAAGCGGCGCGATCTCGATCGAGCCTTGTTCATCCACCACCTTCGACACATGCGTGCGGCAGCTCCAGCGGGCCTTTCCGTTCACCGTCATCGCGCACGACCCGCACATGCCGACGCGGCACGCAAACCGATAGCCAAGCGACGGCTCCAGGTGGCGCTGGATGTAGGTCACCACGTCGAGCACGGTCTGGCTCGCCTGGCGCGGCACCTGATAGTCGCTGAACGCGCCTTGTGCGCGGCCGCGCCACACCTTGACGTTCAAGGGGTAGGAGGACGTCCCTGGGCTTGCTGAAGTGGGGGATGTGTTGCTCATTGCATCGACATCGTAAGCAACCTCACTGCAAAGCAAAAGCCAGTAGTTTTTGTGATGAGCGCAAGGATTTGTTTAGCATCGACGGCGCGCTGAATGCTTGCGAGATGTGAACAGCGGCGCAACACGCGTCTTTCAGGGGCCCCTCACCATGCCGTCGATTCGAACACTCAAGACGTTTCTGAGCGTGGCGCAGTGCGGCAGCTTTGCGGCAGCGGGCAAGCAAATCGGCCTTACAGCCGCTGCCGTGGGGCTGCAGATTCGTGCGCTCGAAGACGAACTGCGCCAGCCGCTGTTCGATCGCAGCGCACGGGCGGTCGTGTTCAACACGGCCGGCCGCGAACTGGTTGCACCGGTGACCGATCTGGTCGCGCGTTACGAAGCTCTGGCTGCGCGCGCAGACGGCGAACGGCTGGCTGGCAAGCTCGTGATGGGTGCGTTGGTATCGGCGCTGATGGGCGCGTTCGCCGACGGGCTCCTCATGCTGATGCGCGAGCACCCGCTGCTCGAAGTCAAGCTGCTCGCTGGGCTCTCAGCCGATTTCGCGCAGCGGGTCGAACGCGGCGAGCTCGATGCCGCGATCGTCACGCAGCCGCCCATGCCGCTGGTGTCGCATCTGACGTGGACCGCGCTGTACGACGAGCCGATGGTGCTGATCGTGCCGCGTCGACCACACTTCGCCCTGCCGGCCGATCCGCATCAGATGCTTGCCGAATGCCCGTTCTTGCGCTTCGACCGACAGGCCTGGACTGGGCATCTGGTGGCACAGGCGCTCGACCAAGCCGGCGTCACCGCGCGCGAAGGCATGGAACTCAATTCGGTCGAAGCGATCATCGCGCTGGTACGCCAAGGCTTTGGCGTGTCGATCGTGCCGCAGCTGGCGCACGTGCAGTGGGCGCGCGACAAGTCGCTGCGGCTGGTGCCGTTGCCGCAGGTCGATGTGAAGCGCCGGGTCGGCATCCTCGAGCGGCGCCAGCACAGCCGGCAGGCGTTGACCGATGCGATCAAGGCGTGCTTTCCACCAGCAGCGGGTCCCCACGTCCACAGCAAATCGAAAGCAGGCCGAACCCGCCCGCCGCGTTGAAGACCATAGGTCGACGCACCGCGTCGTTGCGTTGTGTGGGCGAGCGCAAAGTGTGTGGTCGGGCATCGATGTCGCCTGTGCGGCCATGTGTTTGTACGGGTGCACAGCGCTTTTGTACAAACGTTCAATCCCGCCAACAGACGCTCGGCTCACCGACCACTGCACCCCGCGTTACCGATCCGGGGGTGCGGGATCGTCGGCGCAGCATCTTGCTGGCGGCCGAAAAGCTGTTTGCGCTGCATGGCTACGACGCGGTGTCGATCCGCCAGATCGCCGACGAAGTCGACGTGCCGCTCGCGCTGGTCGGCTACTACTTGGGGCCGAAGCAGGCGCTGTTCCAGGCGATCTTCGCGGCCTGGAGCCGCACGATCGACGAACGACTGGCAGCACTGCACTTGGCAGCCACCACGCCGCTGCGCGCGGGACGATTGAAGCTGATCGTGCAAGCGTTTGTCAAGCCGGTGCTGCGGATGCGCGCAAGCCCCGAAGGCGAGTTCCATGCGCTGCTGGTCGCGCGCGAATTGCTGCTGCACTGGCCCGAGACGGACCAGGTGCTGACCGACCATTTCGACCCGATGGCGCATGCATTCATCGACGCACTGGTCGAAGCGCTGCCCGGTGCCGCGCGGACCGACGTGGTCTGGTGCCATCAGTTCACCCTTGGCGCGTTGGTCAACCACATGAGCGATGCGCGCATTGAGCGGCTGTCGTGCGGCCAGGCCCGGGCCAACGACCCCGCCGCGCACGCCATGCTGCTTCGCTTCATGGAAAGCGGCATCCGCGCCGTCATGCTTTCCCGCGCCAGCCGGCGCACCGCTTCTCCCCACCAAAACCAGGAGTGCCCCATGATGCTTCGCCGCACCTTGATCGCCACCGCTGCGCTTGCTGCCGCGGCCACGTTCGCCGCACTGCCCGCTTCGGCCCAGCAGGTCATCAAGCTGACCGCCGTGGCCGGCCATCCGCCTGCATTTCCGTGGGTCAAGACGTTCGATGACATCTTCATCTCCGCGGTCGAAAACGCCTGAGGACGTGGCGACGCAGGCGCTGGTTGGCGTTGCAGCGGGCCCGGAAGAGGTCCTGGTCGGTGCGAAAGCGCACGGATTCAAACGCGGGCTGACGGCCGAGCCGCCGGTGTACTTGAACGTGTGAAGACCACTGTCAAGCCTTGCAAGTGCGGGAGCCGAACCGTATCGACGACGCAATCCTTGGGCGTAAGCCTTGTCGCGCGGCTGGGCTGCTGTTAGCCTGCGGTTTCATAAAAACCACTTTATGAAACGATGCTGGGTCTTGATCCACCTTTTGGATGCGAGATCTCCAGGTTTGCCAGTTCTTGTTCACCCACCCATCTGAATCAAAGGTTTCGGCCCATGAATCTTTCTTCATCCATCTCGGCGACCGCGTTGTTGTGCACTTCCTGTCTGTTCTCCGCTCACGCGCAGCCGGCGTCCGGGACGCTTGAAAAAGTCAAGGCATCCGACGCCATCACGATTGGCTATCGTGAGACCTCGATCCCGTTTTCTTATCTCGGCGATGGCCTCAAACCCGTGGGCTTTGGCTGGGAGATTTGCAACCGTGTCGTGGACGAGGTGAAAAAGGCCACCGGGCGCAGCAATCTGCAGGTGAAAACGCAAGCCGTCACCTCACAAAACCGGATGCCGCTGCTGCAAAACGGCACCATCGATATCGAGTGCGGATCGACCACCAACAACGTCGAGCGCGGCAAGGAAGTTGCGTTTGCAACCAACTACTTCTACACCGGCACGCGCTTCATGGTGAAGGCCGGGTCCCCCATCAAAGGGCTGGCCGACTTGAAAGGGAAGAAGGTGGTCTCCACCACCGGAACCACCAATTTGCTGGTGATGCGCCAAGTCAACCGGGACAAGGATCTCAACATCGATCTGATTTCGGCCAGAGACCATAACGAGGCGGCGCTGCTCGTGTCGAGCGGGCGCGCCGACGCCTTTGCGATGGACGACATCCTGCTCTACGGTCTCAAGGCGAATGCTGCCAACCCGGGCGATCTGGCAGTGGTCGGCGAAGCGCTTCAAGTGGAACCCTACGCCATCATGTTGCGTCGGGACGACCCCGCGTTCAAGGCACTGGTGGACACAACGATTGCCGCGCTCATCAAGAGCGGCGAGTTCGACAAGCTGTATAAAAAATGGTTCCAGTCGCCGATTCCACTGAAGGGCGTCAATCTGAACGTGCCGATGAGCGCCGAGCTGCAGGCAAACCTCAAAGCGCTGTCAGACAAGCCGGCTGAATAACGGCGCAAGCTGCAACGTGTTCGAGCTGACGAAGCATTTCGAATGCGCGATGCGTTGAAGGGGCGAGGTTGACTGGTGGCGCAGACCATGCCTGCCTAAATCCACACGGGGACGACTGCCGTGCGGACGGTCTCATGCCGTTGATTCCGGGGCTTCGGATCGGGTCGTGCCGCCGCATCGTCCGTCACCCCGCCTTCCATCATTTGCCGAGGCAGACCCGCGATGAATGCACAACAAAATGAACTGCTGACCCGCGCCGGGCCCGGAACCGCCTGCGGCGCCGTGCTGCGAAGTTATTGGCAACCGGCTGCGTTGGCCGATGAGTTCGATCCGGTTCTGGTGCCGTCGATGGCGCAGCGCCCGGTCAAGGCCGTGCGGCTGCTCGGGCAGGACCTGGTGTTGTTCCGCGATGCACAAGGCCGCTGGGGTCTGCTCGACCGCGACTGTCCGCACCGCGGCGCCGACCTGTCGTTCGGCCGGCATGAGGGCGACGGCCTGCGCTGTCCGTTTCACGGCTGGAAGTTCGACGCCGAGGGACGTTGCATGGAAACCCCCGCCGAGCCGGTCGGCAGCAAGTTGTGCGAACGGGTTCGCCAGCGCCACTACCCGGTGATCGAGCGCAGCGGCGTCTTGTTCGCGTGGCTCGGTGAGCTGGGCAAGGAGCCACCGTTCCCGAGCTTCGACTGCTTCGATGCGCCGGCGACGCACACGTTTGCGTTCAAGGGCATGTGGCATTGCAACTGGCTGCAGGCGTTCGAAGTCGGCATCGATCCGGCGCATCCTTCTTTCCTGCATCGGTTCCTGAACGATGCGCCGCTGGACGAGATCGGCGGCAACGCGGCTGGCAAGCAATTTCGCAGCGCGAGCGTCGGCAAGGTCGACGGCGAGCGGTGGCCGATGACGCGGATCATGCGGGAGTTTCATCGCCCGGACATCAGCTTCGAGCCGACGCCGTGGGGCCTCAAGCTGACCGCGCTGCGTCCGATGACCGACGCGCTGACCCATGTGCGCATCACGCAGGAAATCTTCCCGAGTACGTTCGTGATCCCGCTGTCCGAGACGCTGACGATCACGCAGATGCATGTGCCGGTCGACGACACGCACACCTACTGGTATGCGTTTTTCACGAGCTTCGCGCAGCCCGTCGATCGCACCGCAATGCGCAATCAGCGCACGCAATTCATCCCGCCGCCGCTCTACATCCCGAAGTCCGGCCGCGCAAACGATTGGGGCTTCAATGCGGAAGAACAGCGCACCAGCACGTTCCTCGGCATGGGCGAAGAAGACATCAACGTGCACGATCAATGGGCGGTGGAGAGCATGGGCGCGATCCAGGACCGCACGCGCGAACACCTGGGCACCAGCGACAAGGTCATCATGGCCAATCGCCGGATGCTGCTGAAAGCGATCGAGTCGGTGCAGGCGGGCGGTACCGCACCGGGCGTCGCTGATCCCGCGCTGGCCGCACAGATGCACGGGCCCGACACGGTGGACGGCGTGGCGCCTGCCGGCACCTGGAGCACCTGGTGGCTGCAGCAGGTGCAGACACGGATCGACGGCGCGCCGTGGGCCGTGCAGCGCCCGTCGCACGAGCCATCGACCGCAGCATCCGCATGACGTGTTTCGCCGAGCGATGCGGCGTGCACGACGAGGCGCGCGAGCAGGCCCTGCAGACGACACTCGGCGCGATCCGCAACGGCGGCATCGAGCTGGTGCGCATCGTCTGGTGCGATCTGCATGGCGCGACCCGCGGCAAGACGTTGGTCGCGTCCGCGGTCGAGCGTGCGCTGCGCGAAGGCATCGGCATGGTCAGCACGTTGATGCTGAAAGACACCTCGGATCGCACCGCGTATCGCGTGTTCGAACCCGACGGCACCGATGCGTTGCCGGGGTTCGGCCAAGCCAACAACCTGATGCTGTTGCCCGACCCGCAGAGTTTCGTCGCGCTGCCCTGGACCGATGGCACGGGCTGGATGCGTGCGCAGCCGTGGTTCTGCAATGGGCAGCCGGTCGAGCTCGACACGCGCCGCGTGCTGCAGCGGGCGTTGCAACGGCTGCAGGCGGCCGGCTTCGGCCTGCGCTGCGGCTTGGAGGTTGAATTCCACATCTACCGGGTCGAATCCACGGCCGCCGCGCTCGATCCGCGACGCGCTGCGTGGCCGGCGGAGCCGCCCGTAGTCAGCATGATCCATCCGGGCCATCACCTGCTGGCCGAGTCCCATTTCGACCAGGCCGAAGACGCCCTTCGCACCGTCCAACGCACCTCGCAAGGGTTGGGCCTGCCACTGCAGTCGCTCGAAATCGAGATGGGGCCGAGCCAGGTCGAAGCGGTGTTCGACGCGACCGATGCGCTGACGGCGGCCGACCAGATGGTGCTGTTCCGAAACGGGGTGAAGATGGCGCTGCGCCGCGCGGGCTACCACGCAACGTTCATGTGCCGGCCGCCGTTTCCGAACGTGATGTCAAGCGGCTGGCATCTGCATCAGTCGTTGATCGACTTGCAGGACGGCCGCAACGCGTTCCGACGCGACGCGCCTGCTGCTGGCAGCACCGCGCTCGATGCGGCCCATATGTTGTCTGAGTTTGGCGAGCATTACCTGGCCGGCCTGCTCGAACATGCCCGCGCGATGACCGTGTTCTGCACGCCGACCATCAACGGCTATGGTCGGTTTCGGCCGAACGCGTTGTCGCCCCAGGCGGTGCTTTGGGGCCGCGACAACCGCGGCGCCATGCTGCGCGTGATCGGGGACTGCGGCGACGACGGCACGCGCATCGAAAACCGGCTGGGCGAATCAGCTGCCAACCCGTATCTCTACATCGCGTCGCAAATCCACGCCGGCCTGGACGGCATCGAACGCAAGCTGTCTGCGCCGAAAGCCACCGAAAACCCGTACGGCGCCGATGCCGCAAGATTGCCCGCCAATCTTGGCGATGCATTGAACGCAATGAAGCAAAGCCACGTGTTGCGTGACGCGTTCGGCCCTGCGTTCATCGACTATTTCGAGCAAATCAAACGCTCGGAACTGCAGCGCCACGCCGCAGCCGAAGACCAGCACGAATTTGAATGCCGAGAGTATTTCGGCCGCACCTGATGATCACGATTCACTTCATTTCCCAGGGTTCCGATGCGCAGCCGCACGAGCAAGCCGTTCAGGCAAAGCCCGGCATGAGCCTGATGCAGGCGGCCGTCGACGCCGACATCGACGGTGTCAAAGCCGACTGCGGCGGCATGCTGACTTGTGCGACTTGCCATGTACTGATCGAACCAGCATGGCTTGGCCTGTTGCCGCCGATCACCAGCGAAGAGTCCGAGATGCTCGACTTCGCTGCAGCGCCGCGGGAACCCGGCAGCCGACTGAGTTGCCAGATACCGCTGACCAGCAATCTCGATGGTTTGCGCGTCGGCTTGCCGATCACGCAGTATTGAGCGTTGCCGAGTTGGCGGGCACGCGCTCGAACGGCTTGGTTTTGAAATGAACTGGCGCGCAATTCCAGCGCGGTGTGCACGGGCGCCCCGATGTTTTTGGCCGATTCGAGAGCGGCGAAACTCGCAAGCCTTGCCTCTGCCCATTCGCTAGAGAAACAGCTTGCTCCATTCCCGTTCGATGATTGCTGCTGCCTCCACCCGCCTGCCAGACCCAATGGCCCCGCTCGTGGCCGGCTTGACGGTCGGCTTGGTCATTGCGCTGCCCTGGCTGAACCCGTTCGCCGCCGGCCCGAGCGCGGCGGTGCAGCCGCTGCTGTTCGCCTGGCTTTGCTGCGGTGTGCTCGCGCTGTTTGCAGCGCCGCATCGGTATGGTTCGTTGGCGTTGGCTATGGCAAGCGCGGCGATGGGGCTGGCGGCCTGGGGCACGGCCGTGCATTGGTGGGGCGACTTGCGGGAAAGCCTGCCGTGGCTGGGCGCTGCATTGGCTGTCGCGATCTGCGCGGGCATCGGGCGGCAGCCGCGTTTTTGGGCCGCCATTGCATGGGCGCTGCTGATCGCGGCGCTGCTCAGCAGTGTGATCGGGCTGCTGCAGTACTTTGGCGGCGCGGCTGGCTTTTTCCCGTGGCTGAACATTGCGCCGGTGGGCGAAGCGTTCGGCAATCTGCGGCAGCGCAATCAGCTGGCGTCGTTGCTGAACATCGGCCTGGTGGCGCTGTGGTGGTTGCTGGTGATGTCTGCCGACCGCGCTTCAGCGCGTCTGACATCGCACGGCAAACGGCAACGCGACCGCAAAGCTGCCCCACACACGTCACCGTCGCCGACGCAGACATCGGTTGAACTGACCACCACATCCATCGCATCGGGGAACTCCGTTGGTGATGTCGGACACCGGCTCGCCGTACCCGCGGCGCTGCTGCTGGCGCTCGGCAATGCGGCCACCGCCTCGCGCACCGGATTCGTGCAGTTGCTGATGATCGGGGCGCTGGGGTGGTGGTGGCATCGGCAGCGGCGGCGCAGCGGTGCAGCGTCGGGCCCTGCAACGCGCTGGCTTGGCGGTCGCAGCGTGTTGCTGCCTGCGCTGATTGCTTACGCCGCCGGCGCCTTGCTGCTGCCGACGCTGGCCGGGCTGGATCCGAACCAGTACGGGCCGTTTGCGCGGCTCGCCCACGGCGCGCAGCCTTGCGCGAGCCGGATGGTGCTCTGGAGCAACGTGCTTGAGCTGATCGCTTTGAAGCCGTGGCTGGGGTGGGGCCTGAACGAGCTCGACTACGCGCACTTCATCCACCTGTACGGTGGCCCACGCTTTTGTGACATCCTGGACAACGCACACAACCTGCCACTGCAGCTGGCGGTGGAGTTGGGTCTGCCGGTGGCGTTGGCCGTCTGCGGCCTGGTGGTGGTGCTCGTGCTGCGCGCACGGCCGTGGCGCGAGATTGATGCGGCGCGCCAGTTTGCCTGGGGGCTGCTGGCCGTGATCGGCGTGCACAGCTTGCTGGAATACCCACTGTGGTACGGACCGTTTCAGATGGCCTGCGGGCTCGCACTCGGGGTGCTCTGGTGGGCGCCACGCCCGCTGTCGGTCGGGGCACCATCAATACAATCAAAATCGGCTGGGGCGCCCATCCTTCAATCATTTTCTGCTATCACGATAATAGCAATGTGCGGCTTGGCCGCCTACGACTACAGCCGCGTGCGCCAGATCTATTTGCCGCCCGAGCAGCGCACACCCGCGCTGCGCGCGAACCCGATCGAAGCCCTGGCGCAGGCCGCCACGCTGCACCCCAACCCGATTGAGTTTGCGCGGCTCACGATCACCCCGTTGACGCCGGCCAACGCGGCCGAGCAACATGCGATGGCCGAGCAGATGCTGCACTTCTCCCCCGAGCCGCGCGTGATCGAGCGGCTGATCGACAGTGCACGGTTGCTTGGGCGCGAGGACGAGGTGCGGTGCTATCAAACGCGGTTCAAGGCGGCGTTCCCGACGGATGAAGCGGCGTGGGCCGCGCGAACCGATCAGCCCGCGGCAGCGGCGTCCGACCCCGCCCGGTAGCTGCCCGACTTGCCGCCATGCTTTTCCAGCACGTGCACATTGCCGATCGTCATGCCGCGGTCCACCGCCTTGCACATGTCGTAGATGGTCAGCAGCGCGATTTGCACGGCGGTCAGGGCTTCCATTTCGACGCCGGTCGGGCCGACGGTTTCCACTGTGGCGGTGCAGACGACGCCGCACGCTGCGGCGTCGCCGCCCGATGCATGCAGCGCCAAGCTGCGGCTGATTTCGAGGTCGACCGCCACCCGTGTGATCGCCAGCGGGTGGCACAGCGGGATCAGCTCGCTGGTTTTCTTGGCGCCCTGGATGCCCGCAATGCGCGCGATGCCGAGCACGTCGCCTTTCTTGGCGGTGCCGGCTTCGATCAGCGCAAGCGTGGCGGGCTGCATCGCGATGTGGCCGCGCGCTTTGGCGACCCGGTGCGTGGCCGGCTTGGCCGCAACGTCGACCATGTGCGCCTGGCCTTGCGCGTCGAAGTGGGTAAGGAGTTGGGCGGATTGCTGTGGTTGTTGGGTCATTGAGGGTGCTCCGTCATTTATCCGGGTGGCGGCGCGACAATGAAAAGCGCGCGAACGCATTGGCGCACAGGCCAGTCAAACCTGCCCATCATAGAAAGCAAGCAAGCCGGCGCCCCGATCCTTATTGGCTCTCTGCCGCTCGATTCGTTTTAAGACCATTTTTATGAAAAAAGCTGCCAAGGCGCATGCAAGACGTTCACTTGTTGCTGCCATATCGATAGCAATCTGCCTGACTTCCGCACTCCCGGCCGCCGCCCAGTTGCCTTCGCTGGGCGACGGCGCGGAGATGTCGCTTGCAGCCGAATTGCGCATTGGCGAGCGCATCGCCAAAGAAATCTACCGCGATCCCGACTATCTGGACGACCCGGTGTTGGCCGAATACGTGCAGGGCATCTGGCAGCCCTTGATGGCCGCGGCGCGCGCGCGCGGGGACCTGTCGCCCGAGTTGGCCGAGCGCTTTGCCTGGGAGGTCATGCTGCTGCGCGACCGGGGGGTCAACGCGTTCGCGCTGCCGGGGGGTTTTCTGGGCGTGAACACCGGACTCATCAACATCGTGACGAGCAAGGACGAACTCGCATCCGTCCTTGCGCATGAGTTGTCCCACGTGACGCAGCGGCACATCGTGCGGCTGATCGCCAACCAGGGCCGCACCACGCCGCTGTTGATCGGCGCGATGCTGCTGGGCATCCTGGCGGCCAGCCGCAGCCCGGCGGCGGCCAACGCAATGATCGTCGGCGGCAGCGCGGTGGCCGCACAGACGCAATTGAATTTCTCGCGCGACATGGAGCGGGAGGCGGACCGGGTGGGTTTCGGCGTGTCGAGCCAGGCCGGCTTCGATCCGCGCGGTTTCGCATCGATGTTCGGCAAGCTGCAGACCGCGAGCCGCATCAACGACAACGGCTCATTTCCGTATCTCAGGTCCCACCCGTTGACGACCGAGCGCATCGCAGACATGCAAAACCGCGAGACCCAGGCGGGCATGAACACCCAGGCGCCGCCGATGACGCTCGAACACGCCATGGCCACCGCACGCTCGCGCGTGCTGACCGATCCGGGCGTGGATGTCTTGCGCAGCTACGTCGCAGAAGTCTCTGGCAGCACGTTCGGCCGCAAGGACGCCGCGCAGCAGACCGGCGCGCTGTATGCAGCGGTGCTGGCGAATCTGCGCTTGCGGGACGTGCGCGCGGCGCGAGCGCTGCTGGAGCCGCTCGGCTTGTTGGTGAAATCCGACCCCGCCGCTGCGCGGCTGCGTCGGCTGCTGACGGCGGAAGTCGAACTGGCCGACGGCAACGCGGCCGCTGCGGTCAGCCTGCTGAAGGACGAACGGCTGGATCGGCGGCCGGAATTGCTGCTGTTTGCGCAGGCGTCGAGCCGTGCTGGCCAGCCCGATGCGGCAGCCGACCGGCTGCAGACCTGGGTCGCGCTGCACCCGCGCGATGCGGCGGCCTGGCTGCAATTGGCGGCCGCGCGCGGCGTGCAGGGCGAGCGGTTGCGTTCGTTGCGAGCCGAGGCGGAAGCGCGCGTGGCGCAGTTCGACTACCCGGCTGCAGTGGACCGGTTTCGTGCCGCGCAAGACGTGGTGCGGGCTCAGGCCGGTGGCGGCAACCGATCGCCCGCCGAGCACATCGAAGCGTCGATCATCGACACCCGGCTGCGCCAGGTGCAGTCAATCGTGCGAGAACAGGCGCTCGAGCGCTGAGTCGATGATCAGGCTCAACCCGCTGTAAATCAGCGAGCCAAGCAGTGCGGCGCCGAAGCCTTGCACGTGAAAGCCGCCAAGCAGTTCACCGGCCCACCAGAAGATCAGCGCGTTGATGACGAACAGAAACAGGCCTAGCGTGACCAGCGTGATCGGCAAGGTCAGCAGCACCAGAATCGGCCGCACGATGATGTTCATGAGCCCGATCACAAATGCGGCCAGCAGCGCGGCGCCGAAGCCGGCCACCTGCACGCCACCCGCATAGATGTAGGCCACCACCAGCAAGGCGACGGCCGACAGCAGCCATTTGAGGATCAACTTCATAGGCGGGGGAGGATAGCACCGGGCCCGCGCGATGCTTGCGCTGTCGGGACGCAGCGCGCGCGTTATTCGGCCCCGAGCACCAACAACGCGCCAAGGCCCGCCAGCGCGGCCGGAATCTGCCACTTCCAGCCGCTCGAGGGCGGCTTCTGGTCCTTGCTGACCGGCGCCAGATCGACACCGTATTTGGGGCAACGCGCATCGAGCACCCGCCCATTGCCATGCTCGGCGATCAGCGTATCGGTCAGCTTGACGAGCTCACCGGTGGCCAACACGCAGGTCAGTTTGTCGCCGGGCGCGTTGAACAGTGGCCGCAATTCGTTGAACAGCTCGGACGCCCAGTCCTGGCGCCAGCCTTCGACCGATTCGGCCGACACCCACTTGCTTGCATCGCGCGGCAGCTTCGGCGGGCAGGCCACGACAATCCAGTGCGTGGCAGCCGCTGGAGTCGACTGGACACCCAATGCGGCGTTGTGACCTGCGCCGGTACGGCGCAGAGGCCCGATCTGCTGGCGAGCGTGGTCGGCTTCGTCCACATATACGATGATCTGGTCCATGGCGTTCGGGTCCTTTGGCAAAATGGGGCTGGCTTCTGGCAAAGCAATCGATTCATTGGACCATTCGAGCGTTCCATGCGTCAAGCCAGGGCGAACGCCGCTGCGGCGAAGGCCCCGAGTCGATCATGTGAACGCGCTTCGTTGCATCATGCACACCCATCATGGCCGGCATCCACATCACCGACATCGAAGCCGCCATCAATCATTGGCGCATGGCCAAGCCGTCGCCCGACGGCATCACCTTGCCAGCCGAGACGCGCGCGTTGGCCGAGGTCTATGCGCTGATGGTGTATGCGCACGAAGATGAGGCCGACGAAGCCACCCTGCCCGATGCGGCCCACCGCGCCTGGCTCGACTGGTATGCAACCACGCCGGATACACCCTGCATCGCGATCTGCTCGACCACCCAGGGCGACGACCTCTGCAAGGGTTGCGGCCGGACCTTCGACGAAGTACAGCGCTGGACCGAGATGAGCCCGGCAGAAAAGCGCGCGACCTGGCGCCGCGTGACGCAGCAAGGCACGGCCTGGCGGTTCAACCGCTACTCAGAACGTGTGGCAGCCAACACACAAAAAATCGAGTAGCTCGTCCTGTCGAGATACGCGATCGCGGCGCTACTCCAGCCCCTCTTCCACCAATTCCGCCGCACGCAACAAAGCGCGGGCTTTGGCTTCGGTTTCTTTCCATTCGAGTTCGGGCACCGAGTCGGCCACCACGCCGGCGGCCGCCTGCACGTAGAGCATCTGATCCTTGATGACGCCGGTGCGGATCGCGATCGCGACGTCCATGTCACCGGCATAGCTGAGGTAGCCGCAGGCACCGCCGTACAAGCCCCGCTTGACGGGCTCGAACTGGTCGATCAACTCCATCGCGTGCACCTTCGGCGCGCCGGTCAGTGTGCCGGCGGGAAAGGTGGCGCGCAACACATCGATGTTCGTCATGCCGTCTTGCAGGATTCCTTCGACGTTGCTGACGATGTGCATCACATGGCTGTAGCGTTCCACCGCGAACGCTTCCGTGACTCTGACGCTGCCGACGGTTGCAATGCGGCCGATGTCGTTGCGCGCCAGGTCGATCAGCATCACGTGTTCGGCGCGCTCTTTCGGATCGTTTACAAGCTCGACCTCGGCCGCCGCATCGGCTTCGGGCGTGGCGCCGCGCGGGCGTGTGCCGGCCAGTGGGCGGATCGTGATCTTCTCGGCGGGCTTGCCGTCCACGCTGACTTTTTCCTGCCGCACGAGGATTTCGGGACTCGCGCCGACCACATGGAAGTCGCCGAAATCGTAGTAGTACATGTACGGGCTCGGGTTCAACGAACGCAGCGCGCGGTACAGCGACAACGGTGACTCGGTATAGCGCTTCTTGATGCGCTGACCGATCTGCACCTGCATGCACTCGCCGGCTTCGATCAGTTCTTTCGCGCGTTCGACCGCAGCGATGTAGTCGGCCTTGGCGAAGTCGCGTTCGGCTGGGTAGGACTGGCTCGGGCGGATCACCGGCGCGCTGACGGAATACGTCAATTGCTGGCGTAACTCGCGCAAGCGGCGGCGCGCGTTTTGATACGCCTCGGCTTGATGCGGATCGGCATAGACGATCAGATACAGCTTGCCGGAGAGGTTGTCGATCACGGCCAGTTCTTCGCACTGCAGCAGCACGATGTCCGGGCAGCCGAGCGGATCGGGCGGACAGCTTTTCCCAAGCTTTTTCTCGATGTGGCGCACCGTGTCGTAGCCGAAGTAGCCGGCCAGACCGCCGCAAAAACGCGGCAACCCGGGGGTCAGCGCGACCTTGAAGCGCTCCTGGTAGGCGGCGATGAAGTCAAGCGGATTGCCGTGCGCGGTCTCTATCACGGCGCCGCCTTTCACAACTTCGGTGCGAGCATCCGTGCCGAAGCCGCTGGCGCGTAGCAGCGTGTCGGCTGGCAGTCCGATGAAGCTGTAGCGGCCGAACCGTTCGCCGCCGACCACCGATTCGAGCAGGAAGCTGTGCCGACCCGCCCGCTTGCCGTGGGCAAGCTTCAAGTACAGCGACAACGGGGTTTCCAGATCCGCAAACGCTTCCACCATCAACGGGATGCGGTTGAAGCCCTGCGCGCTCAGCGACTTGAATTCGAGTTCGGTGATCACGGGCGAGGTTAAGTTGCGTGGAAGTTGGGGGTCGTGCATGATTTTGCGACTCTGCCAAATAAGTCTGCTGGCGCGACCTGACCCGCGAGGCAGTTTAACAACGCAAGACGAAACGATTGCACTACCGGGTGCGCTCCGATCGGCCAGGCATCGCCCTGTCTGTGTCGCGCACTTGGCATGTGCCCGCTCGTGACTGGACTTGGTTTCAGACCAACTCACTTCAAGAGAAAGAAACGCTCATACATTTCATCAAACGAATGGCGTTGCGCACCGTCGCCCGCGCTGTCCTGTCTGCCGTTGCGCTGACGGCTCAGGCCGCAAGCACCGACCTCTATGGCGTGGTATTTCCCAACCAGTTGCAACTCGCTGGCAGCAAGCTCGAGCTCCACGGCGCTGGCGTGCGCTGGAAGTTCGTCGTGAAGGTCTACGCGGCGGGACTCTATCTTGTGGGTGCCAAGGCCGATACGGTGCAAGCCGTGCCGGCCGCACCCGGGCCGGGGCAATTGAGCCTTGCGATGCTGCGCACGGTGGGATCGGATCAGCTTTCGCAGCCATTCATGCGCGGCATCGGGCGCAATCTGAAGTCGTCCGAAGCGCTGCGGCTCACGCAGACGCTGCTGCAAACGACACAGGAGCTGGCCGAGTTCCGACAGTTCAAGGCCGTCGACATGCTGACGGTCGACAACGACCCCAAGCAGGGTGCCAACTTCCGCGCCAGTGGTCGCCAGGTGCACGGCACTGTTGCTGGTTCCGAAGTATTGAATGCGGCGATGCAGATCTGGCGTGGCCGCGACCCGGCCGATTTGCAATTGAAGGACGCGTTGCTGGGCAAGCAGACGGCGACCACGACCGTCCCATCCATCTGGCCGACTCAGCAGCAACGTGGTTTCAGGCGCGCAAGCGCCGATTTCCCCACTTGGTCTGCTCAGCCGATGACGCTCAAGCCGTCCATCGACTGAGCCGCCGCTCGACTGCTGCGTCGGCTGCTGTCTACTGCAGATCCCCGTACTGCGTGGCGCTCAAGCCGAGATCCGGGCGGCCGCCCCTCGCAGCAACCACCTGGGTGTCTTCGAAGTCGATGATCGGCTTACGACGCGCGCCGGACCGGCGCACAACGCCATCGGCCGGCGCCGGCTGGCTGTTATTGCCAGACAGGGCGCGCTTGAACGCATTGACTTCATCGGCATGGATCGGATCGAACCGGCTGTCCGGCGCGGCGGTCTTGCCCAGACCAAACACGCTGCTGCCTGCCGGCAGCGCCGCCTGGCCAATACCGAGCGCTTCGGCGTGGTGGTTGGCCGCGCTGTGGCCGGCCTGCGTACTGGCAGGCCCTGGTGCCATAGCGAACGGGCGCTGCGAATGCGCTGGTTCGCCGTATCCCGCCGTCGGCATCTGCGTCGCACGCGCTGCAAGTTGCGGATTCACGCGCGAGTAGACCGCAACCACGTCGACGTCGTACTGGTCTTTTGCCGTCTGGCGGATGATCGCTTCGATTTCGCTGAACCGCATCAGTTGCGCAGTGTCGCTGGCCACGTCGAGCATGACCAAAAACTGCAGGCCGCGCGCATCGGTGGACAGCACCTTGAACTTGTAGCTGGCCGACAGCACGCCGCAGCGCATCAACGCTTCACGCACGACGCGGTAGAGCCGTTCACGCCGATCGGCACGTTCGGCGTCGACACCGGTCTTGCCGTCGCTGCGCGGGGCGAGTGGCAAGCTCGAGGCGGACTTGGCGGTGACTGCGCCGCCCGCTGCGTCGCGCGGCTGACCGATACGCTCCGGATCGGCTGCGGCCGTTCGAGCATTGCTGGGCTTGCTGCGACCGAACAAAACGCTGAGAAAACTCATGGGAAGGCTCTCTGGTGGGTTCTTTGTGGTTCTTTTTCCCGGGCCCTTGGGCGCCCCACCGTGGACGGCGGATCAAAGGCATTTCGGCCGCCTGCCAACGGGAACGTGCAAAGGTGGCCTATGGCGGCGCAGTTTACTGAGCGGGGTCAGTCGCGAACGCCGAGCCAGTGGGCAAAAGGCGCGCCGTTGCGCATTCGCTCACAGTCGTGCAGCCCATGCCGGTCGCCGGGCAGGAGCGCCGGTCACTTGCCGATGCAAAAGCGGGAAAAGATCACCCCGAGCAAGTCATCTGACGTGAACCTTCCGGTGATCTCGGACAGTGCGGCTTGCGCCTGCCGCAGTTCTTCAGCGATCAGCTCCAGCGGGGCAGACGCCGCATCGGCGAGCAGCTCCTGCGCCTGCCGCAGCCGCTCAGCGACCTCGAGCAACGCCTGCACGTGGCGTGCGCGCGCCAGATAAACCCCTTCGGGCGTCGCCTGCCAGCCCGCGATCTTCAGAAGTTCGGCGCGCAATTCGGCCAGGCCGGTACCGGCTGTGGCCGACAGCGCCAGCGCGCCCGGCGGGGCTTGCATGGTCGCGATGTCGAGCTTGTTCCAGATTTCAAGACGAGGCACGTTTTTTGAAACTTTTTCGGCCAAGGCACCTGCCAGTCTTTCGTCTTCAGCTATGTATTCAGGAGCATCTGCCCGCGCTGCATCGTGCACCAGCAGCACCGCATCGGCGTTTGCGATTTCGTCCCAGGCGCGCGCGATGCCGATGCGTTCGACCGCATCGTTGCTGTCGCGCAAGCCGGCGGTGTCGATCACGTGCAGCGGCACGCCCTCAATCGCAATCGTGGTGGCGATCTTGTCGCGCGTGGTGCCGGCCACCGGGGTGACGATCGCGAGCTCAGCGCCTGCGAGCGCGTTCAACAGCGAACTCTTGCCGACGTTGGGCTGGCCCGCGATCACGATCCGGATGCCATCGCGCAGCAACGCACCCTGGCGCGCGGTGGCCAGCACGCTGTCCACGCGTTCACGCAGCCGCGCGAGTTGGCCCTGCGCATCAGCGGCCTGCAGGAAGTCGACCTCTTCTTCCGGGAAGTCGAGCGTGGCCTCCACCAGCATGCGCAGCTGCGTGAGCGCGTCCAGCAATTGCGTGATCTGGTGTGAGAACTCACCGCCGAGCGAACGTGCGGCCGAGCGGGCAGCCGACGCGGTGCTGGCGTCGATCAGATCGGCAACGGCTTCGGCCTGCGCAAGATCGAGCTTGCCATTCAGAAATGCGCGTTCGGTGAACTCCCCGGGGCGCGCAAGACGCACCTTGGCTGACCACGCTGCTGGTGCGTCCGGTTCGTTGGCTGCTGCTGCACTAGCCTGCAATACGCGCGCGAGCAGCAGCTGCAGTACGGCCGGGCCGCCGTGGCCCTGCAGTTCGAGCACGTCTTCGCCAGTATAGGAATGCGGCGCGGGAAAAAATATCGCAAGGCCGTGGTCGATCGGCTGGCCGTCGCTGTCCGCAAACGCAAGATAGGTCGCGACCCGCGGCAGCAGCGGTCGGCCGCAGAGCGCCTGCGCCAAGCCATCGAGCGACTGACCAGAGATCCGCACGATGCCGACCGCGCCGCGGCCTGGCGCGGTCGAGATCGCCGCGATCGGATCGTCTGCCTCGCGGCTCATCGCAGACCGCCTGCCATACCCAGCTGCCCTACTTGCCGAGCACGCCGAGCCGTTTGTTAATCACCCACTGCTGTGTGATGGACAAAATGTTGTTGGTGATCCAGTAGAGCACCAGACCCGACGGGAAGAAAAAAAACATGATGCCGAACACGAGTGGCATGTACCACATGAGTTTGGCCTGCATGGGATCTGGCGGTTTCGGGTTCAGCCAGGTCTGCAGCATCGAGGTAGCCGTCATCACCACCGGCAAGATGTAATACGGGTCCGGCGTGGACAGGTCATGGATCCAGCCGATCCAGGGCGCATCTCGCATCTCTACCGTGGACGACAGCACCCAGTACAGCGCGATGAACACCGGCATCTGCACCATGATCGGCAGGCAGCCGCCCATCGGATTGACTTTTTCCTCGCGGTAGATGCGCATCATCTCTTGCTGCATCTGCTGCGGCTTGTCTTTCAGCCGCTCGCGCATCTCGGTGATCTTCGGGTTGATTGCCTTCATCTTGGCCATGCTCGCGTAGGCCTTTGCGTTCAACCAATAGAACGCGGCTTTCAGCAGCACCACGAGCGCGACGATCGACCAGCCCCAGTTGCCCAGGAAACCGTGCAGCTTGTCGAGTAGCCAGTACAGCGGCTTGGCCAGGATCGTGAGCCAGCCGTAGTCCTTCACCAACTCCAGCCCCGGCTCCAGCGCTTCAAGGCGTTTCTCAAGCTGCGGGCCGGTGTAGAGCGTGGCGTCCACCGTCTTGCTCTCACCCGGCGCGATGGTGCCGAGCGAATCGATCATGCCGACCGCGTACAGGTTCGTGTCAACCTTGCGCGCGAACAGGCTGCGCGTGACGCCGGCCGGCAAGATCCAGGCGCTCGCGAAGTAGTGCTGCACCATCGCGACGTAGCCGCTGGTGGACTGCTTGTCGAACTCAGCCTTGTTTTCCTCGATTTCCTTGAAGCTGAGCTTGTGGTATTTGCTCGCGTCTGTATAGACGGCAGGGCCGGTGAAGGTCGAATAAAAAGAGGATTCGCCGGGCGGCTTGTTGCCGTCGCGAACCAACTGCAGATAGAGCTGGGGGGAGACCGGTTCGTTGCCGACGTTGATCACTTCGCTGCGCGCATCGATCGCATAGGACCCGCGCCGCATGGTCCAGGACTTGATCAGCTTGACGCCGCCAACGGCCTCGGACTCAAAGCGCACCGTCAGGCTGTCGGCGCCGGGCTCCAGCGCACGCGGCCCCGGCATCAGGGTCATCGGTGTCTTGTGGGTCGGCAGTGCGGCGCCGCCATTGGCCGCAATCAAGCCGGTCTGCGCAAGGTAGATCCGGTTTGGACTGCGGTCGAGCAGCGTCAGGGCTCGGGCCTTGTCACCGCCGTCGCCGAACTTCAGCAGGTCGGCCTGCACCAGAGAGCCGCCTTCGCTATCGAACTTCAGACGATAGACGTCGGTGGTGACGGTGACTTGTTCCAGCGCGGCAGCCGTGCCTTCACGCGCCGCCGCACTGGCGCCGATCGGAACTTGCGCACCCGCCACGCCAGGCGGCAATGCGCCCGCACCGACCGGGGCCGGCACGGCGCTTGGCACCGCGGCCACTGGCGGAGCGACGTTCGGCGCCGCACCCGACGCGGGCGCAGCCGTTTGCTTCGGCGTGCTCGGGAAAAACGTGGCGCGATGGCCGTTGTGAACCTGCCATTGATCCCATAGCAGGACCAACGAGAAGCCGAAAATCACCCACAAAATGGTGCGGCGGATGTCGTTCATGAAAACCTGTCGTTAGTGGCTGCTGCCACCGCGGCCGCGTCTGGGCCGAAGCAATGAGGGAAACGGGACCGACCATCGAGACGGCACGGGATCAGAGCCGCCGTCGCACCACGGATGACAACGCCCGAGGCGCCGCAGGGTCAGATAACTGCCGCCGCCCGCACCATGACGCTGCAGCGCTTCCAGCGCATAGACCGAGCAAGTCGGCTCAAACCGGCAAGCCGAACCCAGCATCGGGCTGAGCAGCAACCGGTAGCCACGCACCATGGTCAGCAACAAGCGCTGCATCAGCACGACAACGCGTCCGGACGCACAGCAGGCAGGCGGCTCAGCAACTGCAGCAGCTCCGAGCGCAGCGCAGACTTCAACGCGTCAGACGTTGCACTGACGAACTGCTTTCGGTCGAATGCCACACGCAACCGCACCACATGCGCAGCGCCGCACAGGCGCGGCTCAAACTGTTCACACAGCGTGTGGACCTGGCGTTTCACGGTATTGCGTGTGACGGCCCGACGCGCCCAGCGCTTCGGTGCCATCGCACCGACCCAGGCATGCTGCACCGCAAGGCGCGGAAACAACCGCCGAGCGATCGGCTCGGCGCCTGTTTCGTTCGTGGCACTTGCCTCGGATTCGGCCGACAACGGCAATCGATGCAGCGCGAAATGCGCCGTTCGTGACACCGTTGCGCCGTCGCGCATGACCGCCTGGAACTGCGCACGTGTTTTCAACCGTTGTACCGGCATGGGTGGCACGCCGCAGTGGGCCAATGCGTTGCCGCTGTCCTTGTCGAACTTAAGAAATCAGCGAGGTGCCTGCACCGCGAGCCGCTTGCGGCCCTTGGCACGGCGCGCATTGATGACGGCACGCCCACCGCGTGTCTTCATACGGACCAGAAAACCGTGCGTCCGCGCGCGGCGGGTTTTGGAAGGTTGATAGGTGCGCTTCATCGAAAAAACATCCTGGAGAAGAAATCAAGGGACCGCCGACCGCTCGCGATTACGAAAAAAACCGGTAGTGCAATTTGCCTGCAATTCGCCTATTGGCGGAAGTCGCTCGGTCAAGACCGGGCACATTGACTCAGGGCGTCAAGCCCGCCGCCTTGACGAGGGCAACCCGCGATTATCGCAAACTTCTGCGCGGCAACATTTCTGCAGCGGATTCGCAGGCGTTGCCGACACATTAATCGGCGGCTTGGGCGGGGTGTGGATAACCCGACTGGCAAGGCCATTCGATGGCACAATCGGCTGCCAACTATCCACAACCCGCCGATGTCGATTACCACCGAGGGGCAGGAGCTCTGGCAGGCCTGTGTTGAGCAGCTTGCGCAGGAGCTGCCGGAGCAGCAATTCAACACCTGGATCAAGCCGTTGTCGGCTCAGGTCGGCAGCGATGCCTCGCGCGTTACGTTGCTGGTGGCAAACCGCTTTAAGCTCGATTGGGTGCGCGCGCAGTACGGCGGCCGGATCGCTGCGACGTTGAGCATGTTGTACGGTCAGCCAGTGCAACTCGAATTGGCGCTGGCGCTGCGGGAAAACGTTCAAAAACAAGAAGTTACGGTTGTCACGGCTGGCCCGCAGGCGGTCGCGCCTCGGCCTTCGGCGGCCGATGACGAAGCCGCCGCCAACCTGCGAACGCGGCTCAATACCGCGCTGACTTTCGACACGCTGGTGGAAGGCTCGGCCAACCGAATGGCGCGGGCGGCGGCCATGCATGTGGCAGGCACGCCGGGTCAGTTGTACAACCCGCTTTTCATCTACGGCGGTGTGGGTCTGGGCAAGACGCATCTGGTGCATGCGGTGGGCAATCGGCTGCTTGCAGACAACCCGCAAGCGAAAGTTCTCTACATCCACGCTGAGCAGTTCGTCTCAGATGTGGTTAAAGCCTACCAACGCAAGACGTTTGACGAGTTCAAGGCCCGTTACCACTCGCTCGATTTGCTGCTGATTGACGACGTGCAGTTCTTTGCGAACAAGGAGCGCACGCAGGAAGAATTCTTCAACGCATTCGAGGCGCTGCTTGCGAAGAAGTCGCACATCGTGATGACCAGCGACACCTATCCGAAGGGACTGCCCGACATTCACGAGCGCTTGGTTTCGCGCTTCGATTCGGGCCTGACGGTGGCGATCGAGCCGCCCGAACTCGAAATGCGCGTGGCCATTCTGATCAACAAGGCACGCGCCGAGCACACCGAGATGCCCGAGGAAGTCGCGTTCTTCGTAGCGAAGAACGTGCGCTCCAACGTTCGCGAGCTCGAGGGCGCGTTGCGCAAGATCCTCGCTTATTCACGCTTCAATCAGAAAGAGATCTCGATCCTGCTGGCGCGTGAGGCGCTGCGCGATCTGCTGTCGATCCAGAACCGGCAGATCAGCGTCGAAAACATCCAGAAGACGGTGGCCGACTACTACAAGATCAAGGTCGCCGACATGTACAGCAAGAAGCGGCCCGCATCGATCGCGCGACCACGGCAGATTGCGATGTACCTGGCGAAAGAATTGACGCAGAAGAGCTTGCCGGAGATCGGCGAGCTATTCGGTGGGCGGGATCACACAACGGTGCTGCATGCGGTGCGCAAAATTGCGGGTGAGCGCCAGCAGTTGTCGGAAGTCAACCAGCAACTGCATGTGCTGGAGCAGACGCTGAAAGGCTAGCGGTGTTCGTCCCCAGCCTTCGCTTCCTTCGGTCGGCTCTTGGCTACCCCCGACCAAAGGCGGCGCCTGCGGACCGCCGGAGCGTGCTGAAGCGCTGCCGCCAGCACAAACAGATATTAATTAAGTTGAGGCGGAAATGATCGTTTTGAAAGCGGCCCAGAACAAGCTGTTGACCACCTTGCAGTCCGTGGCAGGCATCGTCGAGCGGCGTCACACCATGCCGATCCTGGCAAATGTGCTGCTGCGCAAAAGCGGCGCGATGACCGAGCTAATTGCGAGCGATCTGGAGATCCAGATTCGTACTGCGGCCGAACTCGGCGGCGATGACGGCGACTTCGCTACTACGGTGAACGCGCGCAAGCTGATCGATATCCTGCGCACCATGCCGGCGGACCAGATGGTGGCGCTTGAAGCCGCGCAGAACAAACTGCTGCTCAAGGGCGGCAAAAGCCGATTCACGTTGCAATCGCTGCCAGCCGAGGACTTCCCTCTGGTGCAGCAGACAGCTGGCTTCGGCGAGCCGTTCGGCGTGCCACAAAAGGTCTTGAAAGAGCTGCTCGATCAAGTCTCTTTTGCGATGGCGGTGCATGACATCCGCTATTACCTGAACGGCATCTTATTCGTCGCCGAAGGCAGCAAGCTCAGCCTGGTCGCGACCGATGGGCACCGGCTCGCGTTTGTGTCCGCGCAGCTCGACGTCGAAGTGCCGGCCCGCCAGGAGGTGATCCTGCCGCGCAAGACCGTGCTCGAACTGCAGCGGCTGTTGTCCGACGCAGAAGGCACGATCGAGATGCAATTCTCCAGCAATCAGGCCCGGTTTGCGTTTGGCGAGCTTGAACTGGTCACCAAACTGGTCGAAGGCAAGTTCCCTGACTACAACCGTGTGATCCCGAAGGACCACAAAAATCAGTGCGTGCTTGGCCGCGCCGCGCTGCTGGCCTCGCTGCAGCGCACGGCGATCATGACAAGTGAAAAATTCAAAGGCGTGCGACTGAACATCGAGCCCGGTGCGTTGCGCGTTGCATCGAACAACTCCGAACAGGAAGAAGCGGTCGATGAGCTGGACGTCGACTACGGCGGCGACCCGATCGAAATCGGCTTCAACGTGACCTACTTGATCGATGTTTTGAGCAACATGAAGCAGGACATGGTGAGCCTGCAACTGGCCGATTCGAACAGCTCCGCGCTGATCACGATTCCCGACAACGCAGCATTCAAATACGTGGTGATGCCGATGCGGATCTAGTTGTTTCGGCGGCTTTCAGGGTTGGTAAAACCCGTCATCGCCCTCACCTGATCCTCATCCATTTTCCTTGCGACGCGGCGCGGCTGCGAACCCTCAGAGCGAACATGACCCAAGCAAACCCCACGCCCGACCCGCAAGACCAATTGCCTGAAGCCAACGGGCCAGAAGCGCCTGGTACGTCGGAAACGTCGAGTTCCAACTATCAGCCCAAGATCGACAGCAACCAAGCCGGTGCATCGGCTGGGTACGGCGAAGGCGCGATCCAGATCCTCGAAGGCCTGGAAGCGGTGAGGAAGCGCCCCGGCATGTACATCGGCGACACGTCGGACGGCACCGGGCTGCATCACCTGGTGTTTGAAGTGGTCGACAACTCGATCGATGAGGCGCTCGCCGGTCACTGCGACGACATCCAGGTCACGATCCACACCGACAACTCGGTCAGCGTGGTGGACAACGGCCGCGGCATCCCTACGGGCATCAAGATGGACGACAAGCACGAGCCGAAACGCTCGGCGTCCGAGATCGCGTTGACCGAGCTGCACGCGGGCGGCAAATTCAACCAGAACAGCTACAAGGTGTCTGGCGGGCTGCACGGCGTGGGCGTGAGCTGCGTGAACGCACTGTCCAAAATGCTGCGGCTGACGGTGCGGCGCAATGGCAAGGTACACGTGCTGGAGTTCAGCAAAGGCTTCGTGCAGAACCGCATCATCGAAGAGATCGACGGCGTGGCGGTGTCGCCGATGCAGATCCTCGGCGACACCGAGAAGCGCGGCACCGAAGTCCACTTCCTGCCCGACGACGAGATCTTTCAGCAGAACGCCGACTTTCACTACGAGATTTTGTCCAAGCGGCTGCGCGAGCTCAGCTTCCTGAACAACGGCGTGCAGATCCGCTTAAAGGACGAACGCTCCGGCAAGGAAGACGATTTCTCCGGGGCCGGCGGTGTGAAAGGCTTCGTTGAATACATCAACAAGGGCAAGACGGTGCTGCACCCGAACGCGTTCCACGCGGTCGGTGACAAGGCGAGTGACCAGGGCACGAACATCGGCGTGGAAGTGGCGATGCAGTGGAACAGCGGCTACAACGAGAACGTGCTCTGCTTCACCAACAACATCCCGCAGCGCGACGGCGGCACCCACCTCACAGGGCTGCGCGCCGCGATGACGCGCGTGATCAACAAGTACATCGAAGAAAACGAGTTCGCGAAAAAAGCCAAGGTCGAAGTCACCGGCGACGACATGCGCGAAGGCCTGACCTGCGTGCTGAGCGTGAAAGTGCCCGAGCCAAAATTCTCGAGCCAGACCAAGGACAAGCTGGTGTCGAGCGAAGTGCGTGCACCGGTCGAAGACATCGTGGGCCGACTGCTCAGCGACTACCTGCAGGAACGCCCGCAAGACGCCAAGATCATCTGCGGCAAGATCGTCGACGCCGCCCGTGCACGGGAAGCCGCGCGCAAAGCGCGCGAGATGACGCGCCGAAAAGGCGTACTTGACGGCATGGGCCTGCCCGGCAAGCTGGCCGACTGCCAGGAAAAAGACCCCGCGCTGTGCGAGATCTATCTGGTGGAGGGCGACTCCGCCGGCGGCAGCGCCAAGCAAGGCCGTGACCGCAAGTTTCAGGCGATCCTGCCGTTACGCGGCAAGATTTTGAACGTCGAGAAAGCGCGCTATGAAAAGCTGCTGACCAGCAACGAGATCCTGATTCTGATCACCGCACTCGGCACCGGCATCGGCAAGGCCGGTGGCGGCGGCAGTGGCGGGGGCGCAGACGACTTCAATGTGGCCAAACTGCGCTATCACCGCATCATTATCATGACGGATGCCGACGTGGACGGCGCGCACATCCGCACCCTGCTGCTCACGTTCTTCTACCGCCAGATGCCCGAACTGGTTGAGCGCGGTCACATCTACATTGCGCAGCCGCCGCTCTACAAAGTCAAGGTCGGCAAGGAAGAGCAGTACCTGAAGGACCAGAGTGCGCTCGACGCATTTCTGCTGCGCATCGCGCTGAAGGACGCGAGTGTGCTGACGGCCGCCGTGCCGGAAGGCAGCGCGTCAGATGCCAACCTCATCAGCGGCGATACCTTGGTTGAACTCGCCCGCAAGCATCAGCTTGCGGAAGCCGTTATCAACCGGTTGGGTGTGTTCATGGACACCGAGGCATTGCGCGCGATTGCCGATGGGGTGGCGTTGAACCTCGACACGGTGCCCGACGCGGAAGCCTCGGCAATTGCGCTGCAACACAAGCTGCTCGAGATCGGCAGCGGCGCCGAGGTGGCCGGCGAGTTCGACGTGCGCACCGACAAGCCGATCCTTCGCATCAGCCGACGCCACCACGGCAACGTCAAGAGCAGCGTGATCACGCAGGATTTCGTGCACGGCGCCGACTACGCCGCGCTGGCTGAGGCCGCAAGCACTTTTCATGGTCTGCTGGGCGATGGCGCCAAGGTCATGCGCGGCGAGGGCGACCGCGCCAAGGAAGAAAAGGTCACCGACTTCCGCCAAGCGATGCGCTGGCTCATCACCCAGGCGGAGTCGGCGACCTCACGGCAACGGTACAAAGGCCTGGGTGAGATGAACGCGTTGCAGCTTTGGGAAACCACGATGGACCCTACCGTGCGCCGCTTGCTGCGCGTGCAGGTCGACGACGCGATCGCAGCCGATGCCGTATTCACGATGCTGATGGGCGACGAGGTCGAACCGCGCCGGGAGTTTATTGAAGCCAATGCGCTGCGGGCGGCGAATATCGACGTTTGAACGCGTCTTCAAGGGCTGATTTAGCCCGGCGTCAGAATGAGCGAGGAAATTGTTCCTATTTGTTTAGTCCCGGATGATTACCTGCTAAAAAACAAGCATCCCCTGCTGGTGGGGCGCGAGGTGCTCGCTGCCGTCGTGGCAGGATGGAATCCCCGGGAGCTGACACGCTGATTGCTTTGCACAAGAACGCGACGACCACGCCGGCAACGCGCGCGGCGATCCAGGGCGCTGCGGGCAGCGACTACGAGCTGGCCCAGCAATTCCGCGTCAGTCGCGACACGGTCCGCAAATGGCGCCAGCGTGACTCGGTGGTCGACCGCAGCCACACCGCGCACCGACTGCAGAACGACGTTGAACGCGGCGCAAGAAGAGCTGGTGATCTACCTGCGCACACAGCTGCTGTTGCCCCTTGATGACCTGTTGGCGGTCGTTCAGGAGTTCATCGAGCCCGAGATGAGTCGCTCGGCGCTGGACCGGCTGCTGCGCCGGCGCGGCCACTCCAGGCTGCCGGTAGCCGACAAGACGCCGAGCGTCTTCAAGCCGTTCAAGGCCTACGAGCCGGGCTACCTGCACATCGATTTGAAGTACCTGCCGCAGATGGCCAATGAGACGGCTCGCCGCTACGTGTTCGTGGCCATCGACCGGGCCACGCGTTGAGTGTTCATAGCCATCAAAAGCCATAAGACAGCGGCAGCGGCGCGCTCGTTTCTCAATGCGGTGGCCAAAGCCGCGCCGATGAAGGTCAAGACCTTGTTGACCGAAAACGACAGGGAGTTCACCGACCGGCTGTTTGGCAAGCAGGCCAGGGAGGAGTCAGGTCTGCACGAGTTTGATGCGCTGTGCCAGGCCCTGGGCATCGAGCACCGACTGACCAAGCCGAAGTCGCCGCAGACCAACGGCATGGTCGAGCGCTTCAATGGCCGGCTGTCGCAGGTGCTGCGCTCGCCCACTTCCACAGCGCCGACGATCTTGAGAAGACGCTGCATCGCTATGTCTGGCTGTACAACCAGCACTTGCCGCAGAAGGCCCTGGATCACAAGACACCCGTCCAGGCGCTCCGACATTGGCAAACCTCCCATCCTCGTATGTTTGTCAAACAGGTTAGGAATCATCCGGGACCATAGACCTACCTGTGCCATTGCACTGCAAGTCATTCCATGCGTTTGCATTTTCAGCGGCCCGGAGAAGCAGCAAAGGCGTCAGTTGTAATTCTCAGAAGGCGGATGTCACGACGGCCGTTGGTCACTTTCCGCAGTTCTGCCTGCAGTCGACGTTGCGCACATCTGGCCGCGGGTCACTCACAAAGCCGTCTTGATTGGGCATTTTGAGGGCCAGCAAACCCTTGGCATCGAGCGTCGCCGTCTCTGGCACCAGGCCGTTCAAGTGCAACACATAACCGGAGACCGCATATACATCCTCGTTCGACAGTGACTGCGGTGCCGTCAGCGGCATCGCGCGCCGGATGTAGTCGAATAGTGTGGTCGCGTACGGCCAGTAGCTGCCTACGGTTTTCACAGGCTTGGGCGTGGCCAGCGTACCCATGCCACCGGCAAGCTTGTCGCCCAAACCGCCTTCGCCCTTCGCGCCATGGCACGAGGCACATTGCGCGTCATACACTTCGCGCCCCCGCGCCACGCTGCCTTGGCCAGGGGGCAGGTTGCTGCCGTCGGGCGCCACGTCGATGTTCCAAGCCGCGGTCTCCGCGGCTGTCGCCGGCCTTCCGAAGCCAAAGTGGCTCTGAGCGATTGCCGGTGCCGCGAAAGCGAATGCCACCGCGCACGCCACAAGGGCGCGCGCATCGTCGCCGACGCGTTTCGAGCGATCAGTTGTTGCCATTGGTCACCTCACCGCTGCCAGCCACGCGCCACGGCTGGATCGCATTGTTGTGATAGAACGAATTGACACCGCGCTCGGCTGTCAGTTGTTCGAACGTTGGCTGCACGTAGCCGGTTTCGTCGATAGCGCGGCTCATGATCATCGCAGGCTTTCCGTCCCACTGCCATGGATAGCGAAAGCGGGTCAACGCGCGGTCGAGCACGGGCGTCTGCAGCGCGGCTTGGCTCCAGTTGCGGCCGCCATCGACCGAGACCTCGACGCGCGTGATCTTGCCGTGGCCGCTCCAGGCAATGCCCCGAATTTCGACGAATCCAGGACTGGGAATCTTCTGCTCGCCCGACGGCTCGGTGATGATCGACTTCGCCTCCATGTAATAGGTGAACTCGCGCGCCTTGCCGTCTGGCAGCAGGTCCGTGTATTTGGACGTTTCCTCGCGCGAGTGCACCGGCGCGTCCGTGACCTTCAGTCGCCGCAGCCACTTGACGTTCATGTTGCCTTCATAGCCCGGCAACAGGACGCGCAGCGGGTAGCCCTGCTCAGGACGCAGCCGCTCGCCGTTCTGGCTATATACGACGATCGCGTCCTCAAGACATTTCTCGAGCGGAATGCTGCGCGTCATGGCCGCCGCATCGGCACCCTCGGCAATCACCCACTTGGCTTCCGGCATCAGGCCAGCCTCGTCGAGCAGCACCTTGAGTGCCACGCCGGTCCACTCGCCGCAACTGACCAGGCCCACCAAGTCCGACGCGGTCTTGCCGTAAGGTTTCGTGTAGACCGGATTGCCCGAGCATTCGAGAAAGTGGATTTGCGAAACCGAGGGAAAGCGCCTTAGTTCAGCGACCGTGAACAGCAGCGGCTTCTTCACCAGACCATGCAGCATCAGGCGGTGCTGAGCGGGATCGATAACCGGCACGCCGCCGTGATGGCGTTCATAGAACAGCCCGTTGGGCGTGATGATGCCGTCGAGATCGCCCAGCGGCGTGCGGCTGGCCGCCGAAATGTATTGCGCCGCCCCCTTTGGGACGTTGCGGATGACGTCGCCTTCGTATTCCGAGGGCACGCCGTAGAGCTTGTCGCCGACCGGTGCGCCGGGCGCTTTCATCGAGTCGGGAATGGCCGGCGGTGAAGCCGACGTTTCAGTGGGTGCGACCGCTTGGGCAAGCGCCTCAGTGGCTGTCATTGCTGTGGCAGCCGCGCCCAGCAACCCGCCCGTGGACCGCATGAAGTGCCGCCGCGTGTTCACAGAGGACACGGGCAGGTGTGCCGTAAGCTGGCCGGCAGCGGTCTCATCCGCTGGCTCAACAATGGATGACCTCTTGGCGATATGGTCCATGCAACGCCTCCAAGCGTGTTTGCGGAAAGGATCGCAGTCGGAAGCAGGCAACAGGCGCTACCAAATGCGAGGACTCCAGAATAGGTTCTCCAGGCGGGTTCGGCAACACCAATAACGCTGTCTTCCATGAATCAAGCTGTGTCGTTTCGACCGAGGTCGGTCAAGCCAGTTCGAACGCGGCGAGCTTCTTCGGCATCAGGTCGTTCTTCAACGTCACATAGCGTGGCAGGCCATCGGTGTCGTATTGCGGCGGATTCTCGCCCTGGATCAGCGGCGACAGGTAACGCCGGCAGGCGTCGGTGATGCCGAAGCCGTCAGCGCTGATGAAATCACGCGGCATCGTCTTCTCGACGTTCGCGACCTTCTCCAGCGGCGCGCTGCCGATGCGCCACTCATACGGCTCGTCGCTGGTGCGTTCGATCGTCGGCATCACTGCGTTGGCGCCTTCGACTGCGAGTTCGACAGCGCGCTGGCCGAGCGCATAAGCTTGGCTCTCATCGGTGGCAGAGGCGATGTGGCGCGCCGCGCGCTGCAGATAATCGGCCACCGCCCAGTGGAACTTGTAACCCAGCGCGCGCTTCATCATCTGCGCAACGACGGGTGCTGCGCCGCCGAGCTGCGCATGGCCGAACGCGTCGCGCGTGCCTTGTTCGGCCAGGAACGTGCCATCGGGGTGATGGCAACCTTCGGACACAACGACGCTGCAGTAGCCGTGCTGGCGCACCATCGCATCGACCTTGGACAGGAACTTCTTCTCGTCAAACTCGATTTCTGGAAACAGGATCACGACCGGGATGCCGTGCGCTTCAACGAGCCCGCCGGCCGCGGCGATCCAGCCTGCATGCCGGCCCATCACTTCGAGGACGAACACTTTGGTGGAGCTCGCCGCCATCGAGCGCACGTCGAACGAGGCCTCGAGCACCGACACCGCCACGTACTTCGCGACCGAGCCGAAGCCGGGGCAGCAATCGGTCAGTGGCAGGTCGTTGTCGATCGTCTTGGGCACATGGATCGCCTGCAATGGGTAGCCCATCGACTGCGACAACTGGCTGACCTTGAAGCAGGTGTCGGCCGAATCGCCGCCACCGTTGTAGAAAAAATAGCCGATGTCGTGCGCCTTGAAGACTTCGATCAGCCGCTCGTAGTCCCGCCGGTTTGTCTCCAGCGATTTGAGCTTGTAGCGGCATGAGCCGAACGCGCCGGACGGCGTGTGGCGCAGCGCGGCGATGTGGTCGGCCGACTCCGCTCCCGTGTCGATCAACTCCTCGGTCAGCGCGCCGATGATGCCGTTCTTGCCCGCATAGACGGTACCGATCCGGTCCGGGTGCTTGCGGGCGGTCTCGATTACGCCGCAGGCAGACGAATTGATCACGGCAGTAACGCCGCCGGACTGGGCATAGAACGCATTCTTGGCTGGCATGGGTCGGTTTCTTTCTGTGGTTCAGCAGATGGGCAGACGACGGGCGCGCACAATCGCCCGTCCCATGACAAATGCTAAACCCGCTGCGCCGCAAGCTGCGCGCTTCGTCACCGGCTCGCTGCTGCGCCATGTGTTCGTGATGGCCGCGACCGGCGCGATCGGACTCGTCGCGGTATTCGCGGTCGATCTGATCAACCTGTTCTATATTTCGCGGCTGGGCGAGAAAGCAATCGCTGCAGCGGTGGGCTTTGCTGGTGTGGTCGCGTTTTTTCACGTATCCATCGCGGTGGGTTTGACGATCGGCATCACGGCGGTGGTTTCCCGCACGATCGGCAGCGGACGCATGGCCGAAGCGCGCGTGCTGGCAACGTCGAGCTTGCTGCTGATGGCTGTGATCTGCACGGTGCTGGGCAGCGGCACGATGCCGTTTCTGCATCTGATCCTGCCGGCTCTGGGCGCCACCGGCGAGACCGAGCGGCTGGCTGAGCGCTATCTGTCGATCACCGTGCATTCGATGCCGCTGCTGGGCGTCGGCATGGCGTGCAGTGCGCTGCTGCGTTCGGTCGGCGATGCACGCTCGGCAATGAACGTGACGCTGGGCGCAGCGATTTTCACGTTGGTGCTCGATCCGGTCTTCATCTTCGTGCTGGGTCTGAAGCTCGACGGCGCAGCGATCGTCGCGGTGGCGGCGCGCGTGGTGCTGCTCGCAGTCGGCCTGTACGGCGTGGTGTTCAAGCACCGGCTGCTTGGCCGGTTCGACCGCGCGCAGCTCGCCGCACATGTGCGGCGGTTGAGCGCGGTGGCAGGCCCCGCAGTGATGACGAATCTCGCGACGCCGGTGGCGGTCGGCTTCGTTACCCATTCGATTGCGCAGTTCGGCGCGGCAGCGGTGGCGGGCCAAGCCACGATCGACCGCGTGACGCCGGTTGCGTTCGGGCTGATCTTTGCGCTGTCCGGGGCGATCGGGCCGATCTTTGCGCAAAACCTTGGCGCGCACGAATACGGCCGCGTGCGCGAAGCGCTTTGGGCATCGCTCAAGTTCATGGTGATCTCGGTCGGCATCGCCTGGGGTGTGCTGGCACTCGCACAGGGCCTGTTGGTATCGGCGTTTTCGGCCGAAGGACCGGCCGAGGCGCTGATCCGAGCGTTCTGCTCTTGGATTGCTGGTGGCTTCTTTTTCGTGGGTGCGCTGTTCGTTGCCAATACGGCGTTCAACAACCTGGGCCGGCCGCTGCTGTCGACTGGATTCAACTGGGCACGCGCGACGCTCGGCACGATCCCGTTCGCCTGGTACGGCGCGCAGTATGGGCCGATCGGCGTGCTCGCAGGTCAGGCGCTGGGCTCAGCGATTTTTGGCTCGCTCGCATTGTGGTGGGCGTTTCGGCTTACGGCCGAGATTGCGGCGCGGGGCCAGTCCAATCCATCCAGTGCCAACGTGCCAGTGGCGGGCGATGCAGCAGTGACCGACGGTGCCACGCGCGAACAGGGCAGCGGTGAAGAGCCGAGCATGGTACCGACGCCCAGCACACCGAATGCAGCGGGTCTCGCACCGCTCGTGGTGGCGCACGAAGACCGCGCGAGGTCATAACCACCACCAACAATGGCCTGCTGCGGCCGTCTCATGCCCGGCAAAGCAAAAGGCCCGTGGCCATCCGTTGAACAGAATAGCCAAGGGCCTTGATTTCAACAATTCGGCCGCTTCGTCAGTCGCTCAACTCATGTTTTGACCGCTGAATCGGCCCAGGAACCGTTGTACGTCTGACCAGCCGATCCCCGCTGTGCAGGCGGGTGAGCAGATCGAACAGACGTTTTGCCAATTCACCAATCAGTTCGGCACCAGTACGTGGTCAACCACGTGGATCACGCCGTTGCTTTGGTAGACGTTGGCGATCGTCACTTTGGCCGAGCCGCCCTTTTCGTCGGTCACGATCACGTCATTGCCACGCATTGAGACCACCAAGGTGTCGCCACTTGCGGTCTTCAGCGAGGTGCGACCACCGCCAGCCATGATCTGCTTTTGCAGTGCGGCTGCATCCAGCCGGCCCGGCACCACATGCGCGGTCAGGATCTTGACGAGCATTGGCTTGTTCTGCGGCTTCAGCAACGTGTCCACAGTGCCAGCTGGCAATGCGTCGAACGCGGCGTTGGTCGGCGCGAACACGGTGAACGGGCCCGGGCCTTTCAACGTCTCGACCAGACCAGCGGCTTTCACGGCTGCGACCAGCGTGGTGTGGTCTTTCGAGTTGACGGCGTTGTCAATGATGTCCTTGGTCGGGTACATCGGTGCGCCGCCGACCATCACGACCGACTCCTTGCCAGTGGCCATCGCCATCTTGTCTTTGTCCATGGACATCTTGCTATGGTCCATCTTGCTGTGGTCCATCTTGTCGTGGTCCATGCCCATCATGTCGCCCATGCCCGAACAGGCGCTCAGCAGGGTCACGACGCTGGCTGCAATAAGAAGTTTCTTCATCGGTTTTTCTCCAGAAAGATTGGAAGTTGTTGTTTGAAAAAGCATTCTGTGGATTCCGCCAACAGCGCGGCAGCGCCGAAGCAGGCGCTTGTCCTGTTATACGCGACACGGACACAACTGGATTCAAATGGCGGTCTGCGCTGCTGTGCAGGGAGCCGGCCCAAAGCAGCTGTCCGATGCGAATCGGCAGCTCGCGCGGCGCTTGCCCGTTGTATGAAATGCCGCGTTCGACACCGTTGCGGCCGTGCCCACGTTGCCGAGTTCACTCTCCAGGGCTGCCTTGGAGAACACCAGAATCCCTTGCACAACGCCGCCGGGCACTCAGCAGGGTAGGCAAGCGCACAGACCAAACCGCTTTGATCGCTCATCACAAAATCATGCAAATTCAGGAGAAGCCCGAGTTCGAGACACCCTATGCATGGATCGGCGGTGAAGCCCGCGTCCGCGTGCTGGTCGATCGTTTTTACGACCTGATGGACCTCAAGCCTGCCTATGCGCTGCTGCGTTCGGTGCATGGCAACACGCTGGAAAATGCGCGCCAGCGCTTGTTCTGGTTTTTGTGCGGCTGGATGGGTGGGCCGCAGCACTACACAGAGCGCTTTGGCCACCCGATGCTGCGTGCACGCCATCTGCCGCAAAGCATCGGCGGCCACACGATCGGCATCGCCGAGCGCGACCAGTGGCTGGCGTGCATGGATCAAGCCATGCAGGAGACCGGCATGGATGCGAAGCTGCGCGCGCGGCTGCAGCGGTCGTTTTTTCAGACGGCGGACTGGATGCGCAACCGGGCGGAATAGGTGGCCTACGGCCTGTGGCCGGCAGCAGAAGATCAGCGATGGCCCGATGCGTTTTTGACCCGCTGGGTGCGGACGGCAGCCGATCGGGCGAAGCCGGCAGCTTCACGTCCCCAAATGCTATGTTAAATATAGTGATAAATGATTATGCGGCGGGTGCTTCAGGCCTATTTGCCACCGAATGCGCCTGTGTCGAACCATGCCCCACAATCATCGGTTCCGCTTGTCTGCCTGGAGTCTGCTGCCCATGCCCGAAATCGTTTTCAAAGGCAAAGAGTACGTCTACAACCACCATCTGACGGTGCCGTATCGGCCGCTGGTGGCGCAGGCCGACAAGGGCGTTGGCCCGGCCGATCTGGGGGGCAACTTGGTGATTCACGGCGACAACCTGCAGGCGCTTAAAAGCCTGCTGCCACGCTATGCCGGCGCGGTCGATCTGATCTTCATCGACCCGCCTTACAACACCGGCAATGAGGGCTGGGTGTACAGCGACGGCGTCAACTCCCCGATCATGAAAGAGTGGTTGAACAACAACCCGGTGGACGGCGAAGACCTGCTGCGGCACGACAAGTGGCTTTGCATGATGTGGCCGCGGCTGGTGTTGCTGCGCGAGTTGCTCAGCGAGCGCGGCTCGATCTGGATCACGCTGGACGACAACGAAGTGCACCGGGCGCGGATGGTGTTGGATGAAATTTTTGGGGAGGACAACTTCGTCGCGTCTTGTGTTTGGCAGAAAAACTATTCACCTAAAAACAGCGCTCAGTTCTTTAGCGAGGACCACGACTATGTGATGGTGGTGGCCAAGGACAAGCTCCAGTGGCGCCCCAAGTTGCTTGATCGTACGGAAGCGATGGAAGCTCGCTACACCAACCCAGACGAAGACCCTCGTGGACCCTGGAAGCCAGTTGACGTGTCGGCCAGGAATTTTTACAGCGAAGGCAGCTATGCCGTGCGAACGCCGAGCGGACGCCAACTGAACGGTCCGCCCGAAGGACGCTATTGGGGAATCAAGGAGTCGAAACTTTGGGCGCTCCATGATGACAAGCGGGTTTGGTGGGGCCAAGACGGGAACAACATTCCGGCGATCAAGAGGTTTCTTTCTGAGGTCAAGCAAGGCCGTACCCCGCAGACCATTTGGTTCTACGACGAAGTTGGCCACACGCAAGACGCCAAGAAAACGCTGCTCGAAATGGACTTGCTCAAAGACAACGCAACGATCACGCCCAAACCGGTCGCGCTGATCGAGCGTGTGTTGGAACTCGGCGCCGACGAAAACGCCCTCATCCTCGACTCCTTTGCCGGCTCCGGCACCACCGCTCACGCCGTCCTCAACGCCAACGCCAAAGACCAAGGCACACGCCGATTCATCCTGGTCGAAGGCGAGGACTACGCCGACACATTGACAGCCGAACGCGTGCGCCGGGCCATCAACGGGTATGCCTGGGTCGGCACGCAGCGCGAGCCATTGCTCGAAGAAAAGATCACGTTCACCCAGTTCAAGAAGGCGGATGAATGGCTGGCCAAGGTCGAGGCGATCAAAGCAAAAGAAGGCTTTGCGCTGGATGACCTGGCCGAACAGGGCCAAACCAACAAGAAGCGATTCGACAAGATCAACGTCGAGCTCAAGGACGGCGTGCTGCGGGTCGAAGGTGAAAAGCGCATCTCCGAACGCGCGCAGGGGCTGGGCGGTACGTTCACTTACTGCACGCTGGGCGAGGCGGTCGATCTGGACAAGCTGCTGAGCGGCGAGCAATTGCCTGCGTTCGACGCATTGGGTGCGTGGCTGTTCTACACCGCAACCGGTGGCGCGCTGCAGCCCTTGCCAAGGAAGGCGCCCGCTTGGTATTTGGGTGAAGCGCTGGACCGGCATGTGTGGCTGCTGTACCGGCCCGAATTGCACTTCCTCAAAAGCCCTGAGGCGGCGCTGACGCTGTCGGCGGCGCAGGGCTTTGCCGACTGGGGCAAGCAGCACGACGCCGAGCGCGATGCACCGAAGGGCCATCTGATGTTTGCGCCGGCCAAATACTTGAGCAACCGCCAACTCAAAGACCACGGCATCGATTACGCGCCGCTGCCGTTTGCGCTGTACCGCGAGAGTTGAGCCGTGAGCAAACCCCGTTTCGAGTTGGCGCTGGCATCGTTCGAACGTGAGCTGGCGCGCCTGCATGAGGTGCTGGTTGAGAACGAAACCGACATCGTGCGCGATGCGTTGATCCAGCGCTTCGAGTTCACGTTCGAGACGGGGTGGCGAGCACTCTATCGATGGTTGCGTGTGCGCGGCGCAGCGGTGAACGAAGAGGCTTTTGCCGTGCTGCCGCGCGCGTTTGCAAATCAGTTGATCACGGATGAGGCCGGCTGGTCGGAGCTGCGGCGCTACCGCAACCTGACTTCGCACACGTACCAGGAAGCGTTGGCCATCGAGGTGGCGGCAGTGGTGCGCGCAAACGGCGTGCAGTTGTTCGACGCATTGCTACAGACGCTCAAGGCGCGGGCTGACGAATGAGTGCGGTGTTGCAAGAAGCGGTGGATAGCTCGGCCGACTTCGGTTTGTCGCCGCACACGCGGCGTGATCTGCGTGCGGTGTTTGAGGGCGCGGCAGGCATCGAGCAAGTTTGGTTGTTCGGCTCCCGCGCGCGCGGGCCGGGCCAGTACCGCGGCAACTCGGACATCGATCTGGCCATCGATGCGCCGGAATGGAACGCGGGCGACATGGCGCGGCTGCACGACCGGCTCGACCGGTTGCAGTTGCTGCACCGGCTGGACGTGGTGCATTGGCAGTCGGTCGATCACCAGCCGTTCATCGATGAAATAGAACGCGACCGGCAGGTGTTCTGGGCACCGCGCCGGCACGCGGCCAGGGTCGAGGCGGTGGGCGGCGTTCAGCTGAAAGCATTTCAAACCAGGGTGCTCGAGCAGTTGGGCCGCTACATCGACGAGCTCAAAAAGCGTGCGGCGTTGGCGCAGGCGCAAGGGGAGACGCTGCGGGCGATGGAAGGCATGGAGGACGTGGCCCGCGAGGCGGCGGATTTCCCGAAGAAGGCCTGGGAAGCACTGAAAAACCGTAACGACCTGCCACCGGCTTTTGCGCAGTTGCCGTATTCCAGCCGCTTCGACGGCGCCGCGCGCCCGGTGCCCAACGTGTGCTTCAAGGTGCCCACTGGCGGCGGCAAGACGCTGCTGGCTTCGGCCAGCGTGGCGCAGGTGTTCAGCCGCTATTTGGGCCGCAGCACCGGCATGGTGTTGTGGGTGGTGCCGAACGACGCCATCTATCGGCAGACCTTGAAGGCGCTGGGCGACCGGGACCATCCGTATCGGCAAATCCTGAACGTCGCAGGCGCAGGGCGCGTCAAGGTGCTGGAGAAGACGGCGCCGTTGTCGCGCATGGATGTGGAGAGCCATCTGTGCGTGATGGTGCTGATGCTGCAGTCGGCAGCGCGCTCGCTTCAAAGCAGGGAAACGCTCAAGGTGTTTCGCGACCGCGGCAACGTGCTGGGCTTTTTGCCGCGCGAAGACGACATCGAAGCGCACTGGGAATTGCTGCGACGGGTGCCCAACCTGGATGTGTATGCACCGTGGGGCCAGCCGCAGGAAGGCGCGCGGGCGCAGAAGGGCAGCATTGTCAAAAGCTCGCTGGGCAACGTGCTGCGCCTGCTGCGGCCGATGGTGGTGATCGATGAAGGCCACCACGGCTATACCGAAAACGCGCTGCGCACGTTGGACGGGTTCAACCCTTCGTTTTTGCTGGAGCTGTCGGCCACGCCGCGGGTGGCCAGCCGTGGTGGCAGCAGCAGCGGCAAGAAGGCAGTGGCGAATGGCTCCAACATCCTGGTTGACATTCGCGGCACCGACCTAGACGAAGCCAACATGATCAAGCTGCCGATCCACGTGGAGGTGCGGCAATGGACCGATTGGCAGAGTTGCCTGGCGGCCGCCGTGCAGCAACTGGACACCCTGCAGCAAACCGCCGATGTGCTGCGCAGCGAGACGGCACGCTACATCAGGCCGATCCTGCTGGTGCAGGTGGAGCGCACCGGAGCCGATCTGCGCGACGCGGGCTTCATCCACGCGGAAGATGCCAAAGCGTATCTGCTGCAAATGGGATTCACCGACCGGCAAATTGCGGTGAAGACGTCGGCGCAAGACGACCTGAAACAGCCCGAGAACATCGACCTGCTGGCCAGCACCTGCGAGGTGCGCGCCATCATCACCAAGCAGGCACTGCAAGAAGGCTGGGACTGCCCGTTTGCTTACGTGCTGTGCGCGCTTGCAGCGGGCCGCAATACGGGCGCGATGACGCAGCTTGTGGGGCGCATCTTGCGGCAGCCGCAAGTGACCAAGACAGGGCACGCTGCGCTGGATGCGTGTTTCGTGCTGTGCAACGACGCAAAGACGGGCGCGGTGGTGGACGCCATCAAGCAGTCGCTGGAGTCTGAGGGCATGGGCGACCTGGCGCTGGCGGTCAAAGGCGAGCCGGGCGACCAGCCGATCGGGCAAGTGGTGACACTCAAACGCCGACCCGGGCTGGCAGCGCTGCGCATCTTTTTGCCGAAGGTGACCTGGGTGGAACGCTTGAGCCCTTCAGCGGCAGCGAGCTCCGTGCAGCGGCGCGAACTGGTCTATGAGAGCGACGTGTTGTCCCGCATCGACTGGCACGACCTGAACGTTGCTGGTCTGGCGCAGGGCTGGGCGCCTGGCATGCTGGCAGAGCGCGGTGGGCAGTTCGAACTCGACTTGTCGTTGCTGGAAAGTGCGCCGTCGCGCTCGACTGCAAAAGCAACGGATGACGCGCCCGCTGCATTGGACCGGGTGCGCGTGGTGCGTGCGCTGCTCGACGTGGTGCCCAACGCATGGCATGTGTGGTCCTGGGTACAGGCGGTTATCGATCGGCTTTCAGACACTTGGGCCGAAGTGGTGCTGGCAGGCTCTACGGCCTCATTGATCGAGCGGTTACGCATCGACCTGGAGGCCGAACGCGACCGGCTGGCGCAGACCGTATTCGATCGGTCGGTCGCCACGGGGCACATCGAATTTCGGTTGCGTGCCGACCGCACCGACTACGAGCTGCCGCACGAATGGCAATTGGAGCTTGCTGGAAAACCGCGCAAGCTGATTCGCACGGACCAGATCAGCGATATGGAAAAGAGCCTGCTGGCCCCGACGCTGAAAACCTCGGATTTAAATGAGTTCGAAGCGACGTTTTGCGGCTATCTGGATGAGCAAGCGGCGCTGCGCTGGTGGCACCGCAATGTGGCCAAGGCCCAGTACGCCTTGCAGGGCTGGAAGCGCAACAAGGTGTACCCCGACTTCGTCTTCGGCTTGGCCCACAACGCCGGATCAAACCAGGTGGTGGTGCTGGAAACGAAGGGCACGCACCTGGCTGGCAATCTGGACACCGCCTACAAGCAAGCGTTGCTCAAGCGGTTGACGGCGGCTTTTAAAGACGAACGGTTTCGTAAAGTGGGCGAACTGGACCTGAGTGGTGACGACCAGATCGCACTGAGCTGCGACTTGGTGTTCGATGGCGACTGGGCGGGTGCAATGAACAGCCGATATTTTGGATCACCATCGCAGGTTGATCAAAAGTCATAGCAAACTTTGATTAATAGACGCGAGCCTTGCCCGTTTTTCACGAGAAGTCGACCTTCTGCGATTCAAAGCGTCTGGTGATGCCACTTCAGGCTTGGTCAGTTTTCACCTTCAACCGCCACGCATGCAGCAGCGGCTCGGTGTAGCCGCTCGGCTGCTCCAGTCCCTTAAATACCAGATCAAGCGCGGCCTGATACGCAGCTGAAGTATCGAAGTGCCCCGCCATCGGCTGGTACGTCGAATCGCCCGCGTTCTGCTTGTCCACCACGGCCGCCATGCGCTGGAACGTCTCATTGACCTGTTCCTTCGTCACGATGCCGTGCACCAGCCAGTTCGCGATGTGCTGGCTGGAAATGCGCAACGTGGCGCGGTCTTCCATCAGGCCGACGTTGTGGATGTCAGGCACCTTCGAGCAGCCGATGCCCGCATCGATCCAGCGCACTACGTAACCGAGGATGCCCTGAGCGTTGTTGTCGACTTCCTGCTGGATGTCGGCAGCTGACCAGTCCGGCTTGGCGACCACCGGGAACTGCAGCAGGTCATGCAGGATCTGCTCGCGCGTTGATTTGCTGTCGGTTTGTTCCAGCTCTTTTTGCACCTCGGCGACGTTGACTTGGTGATAGTGCAACGCGTGCAACGTGGCCGCGGTCGGGCTTGGGACCCAGGCGGTGTTGGCACCGGCTTTGGGTTGCGCGATCTTCTCTTTCAGCATCGAAGCCATCAGGTCCGGCATCGCCCACATGCCCTTGCCGATCTGGGCGCGACCGCGCAGTCCGCAGGTCAGGCCGACTAGAACGTTGTTGCGCTCGTACGCCGCGATCCATTTGCTGGCTTTCATCGCGCCCTTGCGGATCATCGGCCCCCCGTACATCGCGGTGTGCATCTCATCGCCGGTGCGATCGAGAAAGCCGGTGTTGATAAACGCCACGCGGGCTTTGGCCGCATCGATGCAGGCGCGCAGGTTCACGCTGGTGCGGCGCTCCTCGTCCATGATGCCGAGCTTGACGGTGTTCTCCGGCAGGCCCAGCAGTTTCTCGACGCGCGCAAACAGATCGACCGCAAACGCGACTTCCTTCGGCCCATGCATCTTCGGCTTGACGATGTAGACGGAGCCCTTACGGGAGTTGCGCAGGCCCTCTTTGCCTTTGCCGTTCACATCGATGGTGGCGATCGCGGTGGAGATCACCGCGTCCATGATGCCTTCGGGGATCTCCTTGTCCCCGTCATAAAGAATCGCGGGATTCGTCATCAAGTGGCCGACATTGCGCAGGAACATCAGCGAGCGGCCGTGCAAACGCACCTCACCACTGCCCTCAGGCGCCGTGTAGATGCGGTCCGGGTTCAACTCGCGCGTGAAGGTCTTGCCGCCCTTGCTGACCGATTCGGTCAACGTGCCCTGCTGGATGCCGAGCCAGTTGCGATAAGCAAGCGTCTTGTCTTCGGCATCCACCGCAGCGATCGAATCTTCAAGGTCGAGAATCGTGGAGAGCGCGGCTTCCAGCACCACGTCGGACACCCCGGCCGCATCGCCTGCGCCGATCGGCGTCGCGTAATCGATCACGATGTCCACGTGCAGCCCGTTGTGGCGCAGCAAGACCGACGACGGCGCTTCCGCCTTGCCTTGATAGCCGACGAATACGGCTGGGTCGACCAGTTGCGAAGAGCCGCTGCTTTTCAACGCGACGACCAGCTTGCCGTGCTCGATTTGGTACTTCGTGGCGTCCGCGTGCGAGCCGTTTGCAAGCGGCGCGACTGAGTCCAGAAACTTGCGCGCATAGTCGATCACCAGCGCACCGCGCACCACGTTGTAGCGGCCGTTGCTGCCGCGGTCGGCACCGTTGGCTTCATCAATTGCATCGGTGCCGTAGAGCGCGTCGTACAGCGACCCCCAGCGTGCGTTTGCGGCGTTTAATGAATAGCGTGCGTTCAGGATGGGCACGACGAGTTGCGGGCCGGCTTGCAGCGCGAGTTCGTCGTCCACATTGGCGGTGGTGGCAGCCACATTGGCCGGCTCCGGCACCAGATAGCCGATCGACTCAAGGTGCCGGCGGTAGCTTGCGGTTTCCTCATCGCTTTTCAGTGGTCCGGGGTGCGCACGGTGCCAGTCGTCGAGCTCGGTCTGCAGCCGGTCGCGCTCGGCCAGCAATGCAAGATTTTGCGGCGCCAATTCGCTTGTGATTTGGTCAAAGCCGCGCCAGAAAGTATCCGGCGCAACGCCGATTGCAGGCAACATGTCGTCGTCGATGAAGCGGGCCAGCTGGGTGTCCACATCGAGGCCGTGGTAGCGCTTGCGTTGGGTCATGATTCTTTCGAAGTACAGGGAGGAGAAGATGTGGTTCTTGGCAGTTGCGACTGCCTGGATCAACCGACTATCTTATGAGAAGCACCTCGTTCAAGCAGTCGGCCGAAGCCCCGACCTTCAGACTCGTTTTAGGGTCGGTTGGGCCATAAGTTGGTGCCCGGCTTGGACTGCCCCGCGCAGCGCCTTCGCGCCTTTGCCGTTTTCGCCCATGCGGCTTACACTGATCGTCCTGCTTTATTAAGCGATCGATGCGGCGTTGACGCCCTCACCGCACAACGAATCGACGTCATATTTCCTTGCTGTATCGGCCTCATGAACGCACCCACCCGCCCCACGCATCTGCTGCCCGAAGTCAACCAACGCGCTGTGCCGCAGGCGCTGCTTGACGCGTTGAAAAGCCGGTTTGCCGAACGATGCTCGACCGCGCGGTCGGTGCGCGAGCAACACGGCCGCGACGAGTCGTCGTTCGAGGTGCCGCCGCCTGCTGCGGTGGTGTTTGCCGAAAGCACGCAGGACGTGGCAGACGCAGTCAAGCTGGCTGCGAAGTACAAGGTGCCGGTTATCCCGTTTGGCGCCGGCTCTTCGCTCGAAGGCCATCTGCTGGCAGTGCAAGGCGGCATCAGCATCGACGTCGCACGCATGAACCGCGTGCTGTCGGTGAACGCAGATGACCTGACCGTCACGCTGCAGCCCGGCGTCACGCGCAAGGCGCTCAACGAAGAAATCAAGAGCACTGGTCTGTTCTTTCCGATCGACCCTGGGGCCGATGCATCGCTGGGCGGCATGTGCGCAACTCGCGCGAGCGGGACCAATGCCGTGCGCTACGGCACGATGCGCGAGAACGTGCTGGCGCTCGAAGTCGTGACGGCCAGCGGTGAGGTCATCCGCACGGGGTCCCGCGCGAAGAAGTCGAGCGCGGGCTACGACCTGACACGTCTGATGGTCGGCAGCGAAGGCACGCTGGGCATCATCACGGAAGTTACCGTGAAGATCTATCCGCTGCCGGAAGCGGTGTCGGCCGCAATTTGCTCATTCCCAAGCATCGAGGCGGCGGTGCGCACCACCATTCAGATCATTCAGATGGGCGTGCCGATCGCGCGGGTGGAACTACTGGATCACAACACGGTGCGCATGGTGAACGCGCATTCGAAACTCACGCTGCGGCCTGAGCCGTTGCTGTTGATGGAGTTTCACGGCTCGCCCAACAGCGTGAAAGAGCAAGCCGCCACCGTACAGGAGATCGCGGCCGAGCACCAAGGCACCGCCTTTGAATGGGCTGAGACGCCGGAAGAACGCACGCGGCTGTGGGCTGCGCGGCACAACACTTATTTCGCTGCGGTGCAATCGCGGCCTGGCTGCAAAGTCATCTCGACCGACACCTGCGTGCCGATCTCACGGCTGGCCGACTGTTTGCTCGACTCAGTGGCGGAAGTCGAGGCCAGCGGCATTCCGTATTTCCTGGTTGGGCACGTGGGTGACGGCAACTTTCACTTCGGCTATCTGCTCGATCCGGAATCGACCGAGGAGCGAGCGACCGCCGAGAGGTTGAACTTTCAGCTCGTCTCGCGTGCACTGCGCTTGGAAGGCACCTGCACCGGTGAGCACGGCATCGGGTTGCACAAGATGGACTTTCTTCTGACTGAAGCCGGCAGTGGCGGGGTCGACATGATGCGCACCATCAAGCGCGCACTGGACCCGGACAACATCATGAATCCAGGCAAAATCTTTGTCATGTAAGTCAAATGACTCCGCCGAGTTGGACGGGTTCGCATCTTCACCCCGGTAGCGTTCTTGCGCTCGTCGGACGTACAGCCACATTGTCGTAGTTCTTCAAACATGTGCTTGATTCGTTACTTCGCCGCCGTGTTGACATTGGCGCTTGCTGCATGTGCGCAAACTGCTGCGCCCGCATCACCTGGCCAACCCGCCCTGATCCGTATTTGCGACGGGCAAGGCTGCTCGGACCGCTCCCGCAGCAGTGCCACCTTCGACGCGGCGCGTGACGACAACCCTGAGGAAACGCGCCAACTGATGGCGCTGACGGCAATGGCCGAAAGGGATCCCCGTGCCGCCTACGATCTGGGGCTCCGCTACTTCCGCGGCGACGGCGTCACCCAGAACAGCTACCAAGCGATTGAGTGGATGCGCCGCGCTGGTGAACGCGGCAATCTGAAAGCCCAGGCCGCGTTGGGCCGCTTTTACTTGATGGGCCTGGAAGAAATGGGCTCAGATCCACAGGAAGCCGAGAAGTGGCTGTCCATGGCCGCAGGCCGCGGCGACAAGCAATCGGCCAAGCTCCTGCGTGAGGCCAGCGCTGCCAAGCAGCAGAACCAGGCCGACTATCAACAGTGGGTCAACTTGCGTCGCGCGGGTTGGTACGGTTACTGGCAGACTGGGTATGTTTATTACTCCACCTGGGGGCCTTCCGGCTGGTACTACCGCTGATCACTCATTCATGCTTTCCGCATCGTCCATTCACTTTTCTCTCCAAACCAATCTTGTCCATGATGAATATCATTCCCTCTACGATGCGCTGGAGCGCCTTGGCCTGCAGCCTGACACTGGTTGGTTGCGCTGGGATGCCCGGCGCGGGTGGTCTGCTTAGCACCGGCACGAGCCCGACGTCTGTGACCGGCGCTGCGGCTGGCAGCACCAGTGCGGGCGCCAGTTCGACGCTGGAGCGCTGCGACGCGCCTTTGGGCACTCTGGCGGTGGACGATGGCCGCGGCAAGGAGTGGTATGCCAGCTTTGGCGCAGCCACCAAGGTGACGTCAATCGAACCCTTGCTGCGGCTTGCCGTGCAGCAGTCCAACTGCTTCGTGATTACTGCAATCGGCAACTCCCGCACGGACAGCCGGTTGACGGCGATCACTGACAAGCAGCGCAATTCTGGCGAGTTTCGGGCGGGCTCCAGACAGCAGAGTGGCCAGCGCGTGGCAGCCGACTACTTCATGGAGCCGTCGATCATCGTGGACAACGATTCGACCGGCAAACTGGCGGCGGGGCTGGGTGGTCTACTCGGTCGCGGCTTTGGCGCTGTGGCCGGCGCGCTGGAAAGCAAGGCGTCGGTCGTGACGTTGAGCTTGTTCGACATCCGCTCGTCGGTACAGATCGGCATCTCCGAGGGCAATGCAACAGCGACCAATTACGGGGCTGCACTGGGCGCCTTCGGCGGTGGCGCTGCAGCGGGCCTGGGCGGTTTTTCCCGCACCCCCGAGGGCAAAGCCACGGTCGCCGCTTTTGTTGACGCTTACAACAGCATGGTTGTTTCGCTGCGCAGCTACAAAGCGCAAGAGGTCAAAGGCGGGCTGGGCCGTGGTGGTGTCCTGAAGATTGGTCAATAAGAGCATCACTTTGGTGATCGCTGAGAAACCTCCTTCGGGAGGTTTTTTTATGGGCCTCTAGCCGAAGCGACCCAGCGCCAGCACCTGAGCGGCATTGCGCAGCTACTTCGGTGTGCTGTGCGACAGTTTTTCAATTAGCCCATTGATTTCCTCAAGCGATCCGAACTGAATCGTGAGTTCGCCCGACTCCTGCATGCGGCCACCCCGTTTGAAGCGCTTCTTGACACGGATCTCCACCTGCGCGGCGAGCAGGTCGGACAACGCTTCTTCCACTCGCTTCAGATCCTGCGACTTTTCCGGTTGGGGCTTGGGCGATGCAGGGAGATTGGACTCGGCGTCGAGTTTCTTCACCAGACTTTCGGCCTCGCGCACCGACAGCTTTCTGCCTGCGATTTGGTTCGCTGCCGTGATCTGCTGTGCTTGCTTCAGACCCAGCAAGGCGCGCGCATGCCCCATGTCGAGATCGCCGGCCATCAGCATGGTCTGCACCGGCTCGGTCAGCTGCAGCAAACGCAGCAGGTTGCTGGTGGCACTGCGCGAGCGACCAACCGCCTGGGCAGCTTGTTCGTGCGTATGGCCAAATTCGGTGACCAGCCGATGCAGGCCCTGCGCCTGCTCCAGCGGATTCAGCTCCTCGCGCTGAATGTTTTCGATCAACGCCATCGCAGCGGCGTCCTCATCGGAGACGCTGCGCACCAGCACCGGAATCTCCGCAAGACCTGCCAAACCCGCCGCCCGAAAGCGCCGTTCACCCGCAATGATTTCGTATTTGCCGCGGTGCTCGCCAGCGGTCAACTGGCGCACCAGCACCGGCTGCAACACACCCTGCGCCTTGATGCTCTCCGCTAGCTCGTACAGGGCACCTTCGTCCATTCGCGTTCGCGGTTGGTAGGCGCCCGCAACCATCTGGTCAAGCCGCAGCACGCTCGGCGTGCCCGCCGCACTGGGCTTCTCGTCCTGAATGAACGGCTGTGGCATGCGTGGCCCGAGCAACGCTTCCAGACCGCGCCCAAGGCCTTTCGATTTCTTTGTCGTAACCATCCGGATTGAGTTTGTCGTGGGTGTGTCAGCGCGGCAATTGCGCCATCAAAAAGAAATCGCGTAATTCATAGCAGATCGCCGCGGTCGATCAGTTCCTGTGCAAAGGTCAGAAACGCCTGGCTTCCCTTGGCAGAAGGATCGAAGATCACGCCGGGCAATCCGTAGCTTGGTGCCTCCGCCAATCGCACGTTGCGCGGAATCACGGTGTCAAACACCTTGTTGCCAAAGTGCGTCTTGAGTTGTTCGCTGACCTGCTGCTGCAGCGTGATGCGCGGATCGAACATGACGCGCAGCAAACCGATCAGCTTCAAGTCCGGATTCATGCGCGCATGCACCTGCTTGATCGTGTTGACCAGATCGGTCAGTCCCTCCAGCGCAAAGTATTCACACTGCATCGGTACGATCACACCATGGGCCGAACACAGACCGTTGAGGGTAAGCAACGACAGCGCAGGTGGGCAATCGATCAGTACGAAGTCGTCTTCGCGCGTCTCGGCGCGCACGGCAATACGCAAGCGTGCTTCCCGACGCGGGACGTCCACCAATTCCAACTCGGCGCCCGCCAGATCGCGATTCGCACCGACCACGTCGTATCCCCCTGCTTCGCTGCGCAGTCGCGCCTGATTGAGGGTGGATGACTCAAGCAACACGTCGTAGATCGACGTCTCCAGCGATCGCTTGTCGATGCCCGAGCCCATCGTCGCATTGCCCTGCGGATCAAGGTCGATCAGCAACACACGCTTGCCAAGTTTTGCGAGACCGGCCGCCAGATTGACGGCGGTGGTTGTCTTGCCGACTCCACCCTTCTGATTGGCGACGCAAAAAATCCGCGTCATCAGGCACGCCCTGCCATGTACGTGATAAGCGATTGGGGTGGCAGCGATGACTTCATTGGGGCAGCGGTTCAGATGTTGCTGCCGAGTTTACGATGCGGCTCCACGGGTCGACGCCTGCGGCGATCCCGCAGGATTCAGCCCCGGTGCTTCATCCAGACCAAGCAGCGCGCCGCGTCCAGCTCTGGCACTTCAAGATGTTCCACGTGAAACACATCGATGCTGGATGGCAACTCAGCAATCTCTGAGGCTGGATCACGTGCTTTCATCGCCATCCAGTGGCCCTCTTCCGAGAGCAATGGTGCGGTAAGTTCCACGAACTGGACAAGCGATGAGAATGCTCTGGCCGTGATGAGGGCGAACTTTGACGACGGGTACGCAGCGTGATGCTGCTCGACACGGCCGTGCACCGCCTGCAAATTGGGAAGCTGGAGTCCCGCAACCACTTGACGCAGAAAGGCTGTCTTTTTCTCAACCGCATCAATGCAGCAGATTTGCAGGCGTGGCTCACAGATGGCCAGCACCACGCCCGGCAGTCCGGCACCCGCACCAACATCCAGCACTTGGATAGACGACTTTGGCTGAGCCGGTACGGACGGGCTTAATGCGAGCTTTTGTCGCACTGGTTTCACCGTCGCCATGCAGTCATACAAATGGTGTGAAAGCATGGCGTGCTCGTTGCGCACCGCCGTGAGGTTATAGATCTTGTTCCATTTCTGAAGCAATGCGAGGTACGCCAACAGTCGCTCGACCGCCGTTTCATCAACAGCAAGCTGTAACGCGTCCGCTGCGCGCTGCAACGCCAGCTTTAATTCAGCCAATTTCGCCGATCGCGTACGAACGCACATTGATGTTTGCAGCTGCCGCGGTGTTGAGGGACGACAATCCGCCTCGTCGCTTCAAGTGCACCAGCAACAGCGACACGGTGGCCGGCGTTACACCAGGGATTCGTGCGGCTTGTCCAACCGTCTGTGGCTGATGCTTTTGTAGTGTTTGACGCGCTTCATAGCTGATGGATGCAACTTGCGCATAATCAAATCCTGATGGCAATGCGAGGTCATCGAACCGAGCTGCACGCGCCACTTCATCGTTTTGCCGTTGGACATAACCCGAATACTTTGCGGAAATCTCCAGTTGCTCGACAACGACGGAATAAAGATCGCCCAACGTTTCACGTGAAACATCGCTGAGCGTTGAAGTTGTTTTCGGAGTCAGTGTGAGCAGCGCTTCATAGCCTACGGACGGTCGACGCAGCAGTTCACCCAAGCTGTATTCCCGCTCGATCGAACGACCGAGCACCTCCTCCACCCGAGCGGTGTCGGCATTTTTGGGCGAGATCCAAGTCGACGCAAGCCTCGCTGTTTCACGTGAAACAGCATCGCGCTTGCGATTGAAATTGCCCCACTGCGCATCGTCGATCAGTCCAAGCCGCCGCCCTTCTTCGGTCAGACGCGCGTCGGCGTTGTCTTCGCGAAGCTGCAATCTGAACTCGGCGCGGCTGGTAAACATCCGGTATGGCTCGGTCACGCCCTGTGTGACGAGGTCATCGACCAGAACGCCAAGATAGGCCTGATCGCGTTTTGGCACCCAGGATTGCTCACCCCGCCCCTTCAGCACCGCGTTGATACCTGCATGGAGTCCTTGAGCAGCCGCTTCCTCGTACCCTGTGGTCCCGTTGATCTGACCGGCAAAGAATAAGCCCTGGATCGACTTCGTCTCGAAGCTCGACTTCAGGTTGCGGGGATCAAAGAAGTCATACTCAATTGCATACCCCGGGCGCGTGATATGTGCTTCTTCCAGCCCCTCGATCGAACGCACCAGCGCGTATTGCACATCGAACGGAAGGCTTGTGCTGATGCCGTTCGGATAGAACTCATGCGTGCTCAATCCTTCAGGTTCCAGAAAAATCTGATGGCTGTCCTTGCCAGCAAACCGATTCACCTTGTCCTCCACACTAGGACAATAGCGTGGGCCCACCCCTTCTATCTTGCCGGTGAACATCGGGCTTCGGTCGAAACCGCTGCGAATGATCTCGTGCGTGTGTGCATTGGTCTGCGTGATCCAGCAGGGCAACTGACCTGGATGCATCCGTGCATGACCCATGAAGCTGAACACGGGCATCGCGGCCATTGCACCGCCCGGCATGCCGTCTCCAGGCTGCTCCGTACACCGGGCGAAATCAATGGTCCGACCATCCAACCGAGGGGGCGTCCCGGTCTTCAGCCGGCCCTGCGGCAATTGCAGTTCTTTCAAACGCGCCGACAACGTCACGGCCGACGGGTCCCCGGCCCGGCCAGCCGAGTGGTTGGCCAGTCCGACGTGGATTTTGCCGTCCAGGAACGTGCCCGCAGTCAGCACGACGGTACAAGCATGAAATTCAATACCGGCCTGCGTCACCACACCCAGCACCTGATCGCCTTGTACAAGCAAATCATCAACCGCCTGTTGAAACAGCCAAAGATTTGGCTGTGTCTCGAGCCGCCGCCGAATTGCTGCGCGGTACAGCACCCGATCGGCCTGTGCACGGGTGGCCCGAACAGCCGGCCCCTTGGACGCATTCAAGATTCGGAACTGAATGCCTGCCTCATCGGTCGCCAGAGCCATCGCTCCGCCGAGCGCGTCGATCTCCCTGACCAGATGCCCCTTGCCGATGCCACCTATTGAAGGATTGCAGCTCATCTGGCCAAGCGTCTCCAGGCTGTGCGACAACAGCAATGTGCTGGCGCCCATACGTGCTGCTGCGAGTGCCGCCTCGGTGCCAGCGTGGCCGCCACCCACCACGATGACGTCGAAATTGCGGGGATAGATCATGAAAATACTTCTTTCGTTGTTCTTTTGCTCTTGTCTCCCCTAACCCGCCGCGGGTCAGCGTGACCGCGCACTATCTATCGGACTGAGGCAAAAGCACAGGCCGTGCAAATGACAGCGGCTCCACAGGAAGCATGGAAATGCTTGCAGCGACATGGGAGAAGAGACGGAACGAAGCGTGACGATGAGTACGCAAATCACCGCACAAGACACAACCCAGACCGACAAGTACCGAATTCTTTTTTTGCGGTCATATCGACGACCAGGGACGATTTTATCGATTGCGCGCAAAAGTGCGGTGTAGACACCACAATACCGCCCCGGTATTCGGGCAAATCCTGATCGAACAGGCGTTAAGGCTGTTCCGAAATCGCGCGGATTCACGCATAATGAACGGGTACGGACGAGATCAGTTTTCAGATGTACATGTTTCGCGGTGCCAGATTCAGTTTCGCTTCTTTGAAGTCAGTCGTCATCAATGAATGGTTTGTGGATAGCGCTCAATTGGACTCCATCGCTTCTTTGTTTTTTCAGGAGTCCCACAGATGGGCAGTAAACTTTACGTAGGCAATTTGCCGTATTCATTCCGCGACGAAGATCTGCAACAGGCGTTTAGCCAGTACGGAGCAGTCGCCAGTGCCAAGGTCATGATGGAGCGGGATACCGGCCGTTCCAAAGGCTTTGGTTTCGTCGAGATGGGCAGCGATGCCGAAGCTCAGGCTGCAATCGGTGGCATGAATGGCCAATCGTTTGGTGGCCGTGGCTTGGTCGTCAATGAAGCCCGTCCGATGGAAGCTCGTCCGCCACGTACTGGTGGTGGCGGTGGCTACGGCGGCGGTGGCAGTGGTGGTGGTGGCTACGGCGGTGGCGGCAGTGGCGGCGGCGGTGGATACGGCGGCGGCGGCGGTGGCCGTAGTGGCGGCGGCGGCGGTGGATATGGCGGCGGCGGCGGTGGTGGTCGCGGTTACTGATCTGCAAGTCACATCGTCGACCGACCGGTCGAACGCTCGACAATGACCTGATCCCAACGTCAGGTCAGGTCGACTTGAAAGCCCTCTCCTGTAGAGGGCTTTTTTGTTTTCGTCTCTGAGTCAACGCTTGTCTGCGCCCTCGCAATCGATCGGGGTTGGTTGATCAAACAAAGCTGGAAGCGCTTGAGCCGACTCTGGAAAGCCTACGCCTGTCGATCGCCGAATTCGCATTTCCTGACATCGTTTTTCAGCACGGCGTTTCCCAGCAATCGCCCCAACGCCGATGCTCAGCCCAGTCGCTGCATCGCGCTTGGTTGTTGACCTCAACGAGAGCACATCTGCATCTGGCGATCGAGAGACGCGCTGTAGTCGGTTCACGCCAAGTCAGGAAGCGTCATATGGCCTTTATGTGGCGCATACACCGTCATCCCGACGGCGACTCGACCCACTTCACCTGTCAGTTCAGTCACCCGCCGCCACGGCTGCCTTCGCATTCACGTTCAACAAGCAAGCAAACAATGAGCGTTTGTTGCCATGGACTTCCGCCATGGCCTGCGGTCTCACATCGCCGTAGCGGGCTGCACCAAGTCGGACTGCCTTGCTGCACAGGCGATGCATGCATGAAGCCACAACCCCGTGCACGCCGCCCTTGTGCCCAGCGTGTCGCGGCCATGCGCCAGGCGTGCAACGCTTCTATCGCGCCGGCTGCCAGACCAGCGTGCGCTCGACAAGTTCGAACACCGCCTCGCTCAACAGCGCTAGCAGCGCCGCTGGCAACGCGCCGGCCAGCAGCAACTGCCCGTCGTTTAACGCCAAGCCGGTAACGATGCGCTCGCCATAACCTCCTGCGCCGATGAATGCGGCGATCGTCGCGGTACCGATCGCAATCGAGGTGGCCGTGCGCACCCCGGCAATCACGGTTGGCAGTGCGAGCGGCAGCTGGATTTCCTGCATGCTCTGGCGCTGCGTCAGGCCCAGCGCCTTGGCCGCCATCACAAGCCCAGCCGGGACGGTCGCCAGCCCGGTCGTCGTGTTGCGCAGGATTGGCAGCAGCGAATAAAGCGTCAGCGCGACCAGCGCCGGCACTGTGCCGATCGCGCTGAGCAGCCAGATCAACACGGCAAGCAGCGCGAGCGACGGCACCGTCTGCAACAAGCCCGTGGCGCCCACCACGACCGCGCGCGTGCGCGGATGCCGGAACACGGCAATGCCTAGCGGAATTGCAATCAGCGCCGCGATCCCGACCGACACCACCACCAGCATCAGATGCTGCCAGGTCAACCGCGCCAAATCCGGCCCGAACAGCTTGCCCCAAAAGCCGCGTGCAGACGGATCGGGTGACGCCGCTGCCACTGCCAGTGCGGTACGCGCCGCACCCACGCCGACAGCGGTACCAGCAGCGAAGCTGGCTGCCGCCTCCGCAGTCGATGCAGCAGCCACCGTCGACGCCGCGCCGGCCACACCCACGCTCGAAGCGGCCACCACGCCGGGTGCTTCAGCCGTCGCCAGCCAGTCTCGCGCAATGACGTCGAATGCGACTCCGTCGAGTTCGGCCCGCGCATTCATCGCAATCATGCTGGCTTCGTCGATGCGGCCTTGCAGTTTTTGCTGCAACGCTGCCCAGGCGTTCGGGAAGCGCCGTGGCACGTCCGCGCGGTACAGCACCACCGCGTCGTAACGCGGGAAATAGGTCAGATCGTCCTCGAGCACCGTGAGGCCGAGCCGATCGATCTTCGCGTCCGTCGTATAAATGTCGATCACGTCGACTTGCTTGTTGCCCACGGCGTCATAGGCCAAGCCGTGGTCAAGGCCGATCGGCTGCTGCGGCAGCCGGTAGCGATCTTTCAACCCTCGCCAGCCGTCCGCTCGGCCGATGAATTCGTTCGACAAGCCGAGTTTCAGCTCTGGGTGTCGCGCCAGATCCGATAAATTCCGCACGCCGCGCGCCTCGGCGTCTGCAGCACGCATCGCCAGCGCATAGCCGTCGTTGAAGCCCAGTGGCACGGCTGCTGCAAGCCCGAGCGGAGCAAGCCCTTCGTTGATCGCTGTGAGCGAACTCGTTCCGCTGAGCTTCAGCAGTTCGTTGGCGATGGTGCCGGTGTACTCAGGGTATAGATCGATCGCGCCAGACCGCAACGCCTCATAGACGATCGCCGTGTTGCCAAGCCCCTGTTTGATCTGCGGTCGTCGTTGCAACTGCGGCGCAACGGTCTGTGCGAGGATTTCTGCAAGCACATAGGACTCGGTGAAGCGCTTCGAGCCGATCGTCAGTGTGCCTTCGTCTTGGGCGGCCATGGCCGGCTGCAGCAGTGTGGCCAGCAGCAAACCCAAGGTCAACACGAGGTGCGCCACCGGTCGTCCACAGCGGCCTGACTTCACAGCCAGAATGCGCTTAACCTCAAGCGTATCGTACATTGTTAGCTATTAACTTAGTAGCTATTCGAGCCGAGCGCTCAGGCAGTGGGCTTGACGGCGGTTTTCTTCAGGTGCCGATCCGCAAACGCGACGTACCAATCCAGACAAGCCGGGTTCGCCATCGCCTCCCGGTTCACGACCTTCTCGATCGGCTGGCCGAGCAGCAACTTCTTGATCGGCAGCTCCTGCTTCTTGCCGGAGATGGTGCGCGGGATCTCGGCCACCTGAAACGTCTCATCCGGCAAAAAGCGCGGCGACAACGCATCGCGAACCGCGCCGTGGATACGGGCCAGGAGCAACGCATCGAGCGTCAAGCCTTCGCGCAGCACCACGAACAGCGGCATGTAGCTTTCGCGGCCCAGATATTCGAGATCGACCACCATCGAGTCGAGCACTTCGGGCAGTGCCTCGATCGCCGAGTACAGCTCGCTCGTGCCCATGCGCAGACCATGCCGGTTGATCGTCGCGTCGCTGCGGCCGTAGATCGTGCAGCCGCCGTCGGCACCCACCTTGACCCAGTCGCCGTGCCGCCAGACGCCGGGGTACATGTCGAAGTAGCTCGACAGATAACGCGCGTTGTCCGCATCGCCCCAGAAGCGCAGCGGCATCGACGGCAAGGGTTGCGTCAGCACCAGCTCACCCACCTCATCCACCACGGGCGCACCCTGCTCGTTCCACGCTTCCAACGCGCAGCCCAGGCCGCGGCATTGCATCTGACCGACGACTTGCGGCAGCTCCGGGTTGCCCGTCGCAACGGCGGCGATGAAGTCGGTACCGCCCGAGATGTTGCACCACCAGATCTCCGGCGTGCCGATTCGTGCGAACTGCCGGGTGCCCCAACGTTGCACGTCGGGCGCAAGCGGCGAACCGGTGCTGCCCAGCGCACGCACCCGGGTCAGATCGCCACAAGCGCTCAAGTCCACGCCGGCCTTCATGCAGTTCGCATAGAACGCCGCACCGGCGCCGAACCACGTCACACCGGTCTCGGCTGCAAAGCGCCACAGCGTCGTCCAGTCGGGCTGATCCGCGCCCGCTCTGCGCGCGGCCGGGTTGCCATCGAAGATGCAGCAGGTGGCGCCTGCGAGCAGCCCCGAAATCTGGCTGTTCCACATGATCCAGCCCGTGGAGCTGTACCAGTGATAGCGCTCGCCGAACGAGTTTTCGTCGTAGCTGCAGCCGATGTCCTGCTGCAGCGCGCCCTGCGCCAAGCCGACCAGCACGGTGCCGCCGTGCCCATGCACGATCGCCTTCGGCAAGCCAGTGGTGCCGCTGGAATAGACGATCCAGATCGGATGGTCGAACGGCACGGGCAACGGCTCGAACCGCTCGGTTTCTGCATCATTTCGGCTACAGGCGCCCGCGAAGTCTGCCCATCCAGCTATTTTTTTGGTAACGTCGAGGTTGCCCACCAGGATCGCATGTTCGAGCGTGGGCAGCTTGGCGCGCAACTCAGCCAATACGGCGGTCCGGTCGAGATCGCGCCCGTTGTAATGCGCGCCGTCGCAGCCGATCAGCACCTTCGGCTCAATCTGCGCAAAGCGGTCGAGCACCGCGTTCGTGCCCATGTCCGGCGCACAAACGCTCCAGACCGCGCCGATGCTGGCACAGGCCAAAAGCGCGATCATCGTCTCCGGCACATTCGGCAGATACGCCACCACGCGGTCGCCGGGCTGCACACCCTGTGCGCGCAGATGCAGCGCCAGGGACGCGACCTGGCCGCGCAACTCAGGCCAGGACAACTCGCGGTGCAACCCGCGCTCGTTGCGACTGACCACCGCTGGCAACCCGGCTGCATGCGCGGGCGCCACATGCTGAAACACGCGCTGTGCGTAGTTGAGCCGCACGCCGGGAAACCAGCTGGCGCCCGGCATGCGCGCATCGGCCAGCGCCACGCTGACGGGCAGCGGCGACTGCAGATCGAAGTAATCCCAGATGCTGTGCCAGAACGCACCCGGGTCCGTCACGGACCACTGCCACAGCGCGTCGTAGCTGTCGAAGTTCAGCCCACGCTGCCCGGCCAGCCAGTCTTGATAGCGGCGAATCTGCGGAACGTAAGGCGCGCGGGAGCCGACCGCGCGTGCGTCGTGGCGGGCGTCATCGGTCGAGATGGTGGAAGCGGTGGTCTTGCTCATGGCGCATCAGCGTAGCAGTGTCGGCCAAGAGCGGGCGCGTCTATTCGCAGCCCAGGCACGCCCGGCCAAGCAACTGGTGCTTTGCATTCGGTCGGTGGTGCTTCACTCCTGATGCATCCACCGGCCGTTCATCCTCACTGCAATCACCGGGGCAACCGGAAGGCAAGACCCGTTGCCCTTCGATCAAGCTTTTGCTTCCGATCGCTTGGCCCGGCACGCGTCCGAGCAGTACTTGACCTCATCCCAGTTCGCTGCCCACCGCTTGCGCCAAGTCATCGGACGGCCGCACTGCACGCAGACCTTGGTGGGCAACGACTGCTTGTTGCCCTTGAAGGTCGCGTCTTTTGGTTTCATCGACCGATCTCGGGCCTTGCGTCGGTGGCCCCTGCGTTGGCTGCAGTGGCCTGAGACTCCGACAGACTCACGCTTTTTGCATCATGCCTTTTTCGACCAGGCGCTGCACCAGCCGGGTCCTGCCACCTGCTTGCCGGCGAACAGCGCACAGGGCGCGGCCGGGTCGCTCTCCTTGCCTTGGTACAACGCGCAGCTCGCGCAGTGCTGGCCTTTTTCGTACTTCGGAAACTTCGCTGTATCGGCCTTGCTTGCATCGGCCACGTAGCCGAGCGCCTTGGCCTGCGGGTCGCTCTCATCGAGCATCGGGCCACCGGTGGCTGCGAACGCCGTGCCGCAAATGGTGGCGCAACCCGCAATCGCTGCGGTGGAGAGGAAAACGCGTCTTGTGCTGCTCATAAAAACCTCTTTGGTTGAAAAAATGATTGAACTGGCCAACCCCATGGCCGACCCAACTCGAACCCCCGACACAATGATTTGCCGACTCACTCGGTCCGATCGTTGCAGGCAGGACATCCACTATGCCTGCAATGCGCTTTGATGGGTTTGACTTCGGTCAAGCCGCAAACGCGTAGGGTCCGCCGCGCTTCAACGCACGTTGGTATGCCGGCCGTGCTTGAAAACGCTGTACCCACGTATTCATGTTCGGATACTCCGCTCGGGCGCCGCGTGCGGCTTCGCCGACGAAGCTCATCTGGATGTCGGCGCCAGTCAGCTCGTTGCCGACCAGCCATTCACGGCCTTTCAACGCTTGATCAACGTAGCCCAGGTGGTTGGCAATCTCGCTGTCGATGCGCGGCTTCAGCGGCGCACCAGCTTCCTCGCCAAGCCGACCGACGTAGAGACGCAGCATCAGCGGCAGCATGGCCGAGCCTTCAGCGTAATGCAGCCATTGGTTGTAAGCCTCGAACTCGTCCGTACCGCGCTTCGGCTCAAGGCGCCCATTGCCATGTCGGCGGATCAGATAGTCGACGATCGCCCCGGACTCGATCACGATGCGGCCGTCGTCTTCGAGCACCGGCGACTTGCCCAGCGGATGCACTGCCTTCAGTTCCGGCGGTGCCAATCGGGTTTTCTCGTCGCGCTGATATTGGCGAATCTCATAAGGCAACTCGAGTTCTTCAAGCAGCCACAACACGCGTTGCGAACGCGAGTCGTTCAGGTGGTGGACGATGATCATGCGGGTCTCCCTGATTCCGTTGTTGGTGAATGGAGTATCGTGGGTTCGATGACGCAACCCCGGATGTCCCGCAGCGGACAGCGCCACCAGCAGAGCGCGTGCAAGCTGCCACGTACCGCCCGCAGACCGACTCAACCTGTCAATCGATGAACTCTTTGACCGATGGCCTGATCGTGATCGCCAAACGCGACTGCCCGACCTGCGTATTGGTCGAGCCATTGCTGCGCGAGCTCGACGAAGCCGGCCAGCCGCTTGCGGTGATCGTGCAAGGCGACGAGGACTATGCGGTCGGCATCTCGGGCGTGTTGCGTGACGACACGCTGGAACGCTCCTACCGCCTGCAAGTCGAGTTCGTGCCCACGTTGATTCGCATGCAGGACGGCCGCGAAGTCGAACGCACCTACGGCTGGCATCGCGGCGACTGGCAGCGCATCACGGGCTTGCCCGATCTGGGCGCCAAGCTGCCCGAACTGCGCCCCGGCTGCGCATCGAAAACGCTCGATCCCGGCATGCCAGAAAAGCTCGAGTTGCGCTTTGGCGACCACGGCCTGCAGGCACGGCATATTGAAATCGGTGACATCGAAGACCCGATCGAAGCCTGCTACGAACGCGGCTGGAGCGACGGCCTGCCGGTCGTGCCACCAACGCCGGAACGGGTCCTGCGCATGCTGCGGCAAGGCACCACCCGGCGGCCAGATGAAGTGATTGGCCTGATGCCGCCAGACCTGGCGCCCTGCAGCGTGGAAAAGGTCGCGGTGAACGCGGTGATGGCCGGTTGCAAGCCTGAGTATCTGCCCGTCGTGCTGGCCGCAGTCGAGGCCGCGCTGATCGATGAATTCGGCATGCACGGCGTGCTGTGCACGACGATGTTCGCTGGTCCCGTCGTGATCGTGAACGGTGCCGTTGCGCCAAGGATCGGCCTGAACGCGGGCATGAATGCATTGGGCCAGGGCCACCGCGCCAACGCAACGATCGGCCGCGCCCTGCAGCTGGTGGTGCGCAATGTCGGCGGCGGGCGGCCGGGTGAGCTCGATCGCTCCACGCTCGGCACGCCAGGCAAATACAGCTTCTGTTTTGCCGAAAATGAATTCGACGAGTGGGAGACGTTGTCGATGGAGCGCGGATTCAAACGCGGCGCTTCCACCGTCACCTTGTTCGCCGGTGAAGGCGTGCAGGGCGTCGTCGATCAGAAGTCGCGCACGCCGGAATCGTTGGCCAAGAGCTTCGCCATGTGCCTGCGTGCGGTCGACCACCCGAAACTTGCGATGGCGGGCGACGCGCTGCTTGTGGTGTCGCCCGAGCATTGCCGCGTGTTCACCCAGGCGGGCTGGTCGAAGACGAGGCTGCGCGAAGAACTCGAGCGGTTGCTGCTGACCCCGGCCGATGCGATGATCGCAGGCGTCGATGGCATTGCCGAAGGACTGCCGGCTGCGATGGCCGGCAAGCAGGTGCCCAAGTTCCGGCCCGGCGGCCTGTTGATCGTGCGCGCGGGCGGAAACGCTGGATTGTTTTCTGCAGTCATCGCAGGCTGGGCCGCATCGGGCCCGACCGGCTCGACCCCTGTCACCAAGGAGATCAACGAAGCATGAACATGAATCCCATCGAACCCATAGTGTTGCTGGACCCAACGTCCGAACGCAGCGCAGCAGCACGTGCCACGGCGACGCGGCCCGCCTCGTTGAAAGACGTCACAGTCGGCATCCTCGACATTTCCAAGTCGCGCGGCAACGTGTTCCTCGACCGCATCGCCGAACAGCTCACCGGCCAGGGCATCGAAGTCAAACGCTACCGAAAACCGACATTCACGCGCCCGGCGCCAACGGCTTTGAGCCAGCAGATCGCGGCCGAATGTGGTGTCGTGGTCGAAGGCCTGGCCGACTGAGGGTCCTGCACGTCGTGCTGTATGCATGACATCGCGGAACTTGAGAGTCGTGGCGTGGCAGGGGTCGGCGTTGCATCGACCGAATTCGTGCAGGCAGCAGCACTGCAGTCGAAATCGCTCGGGTTCGACCCGGCGATGGTGTTCGTCGCGCATCCGATCCAGGACCGGACGGACGATGAATTGCGTGCGTTGGCCGACGCCGCATTGCCGGAGATCTTGCGGCGCATCAGCGCAGCTTGACGCAGCGCGCGCTCAACTGGCCAGCTGCGCCAGCCAGCCATGAGCGATGGTTCAGCGGCATGCTTGCCGAGTGTCGACAAGGTGCTCGGCAGGCCGGCCATTGCCGCACTGGTGGTGCGCGATGGTCGGTCGATGGTGCTGGAGGCAGTGCGCGCTGAACTGGCACAGCAGCGTGCATCCATAACAGTCGATGCAGCACCCAGAGCCGACGCACACAGCGCGGCGGCTGACGACGATTCGTTTCTTTCAGCCGTCGAAGCACGGCTGCACCACATGGCGCAACCTTCGATGCGCGCGGTCTTCAACCTGACCGGCACCGTGCTCCATACCAACCTCGGCCGCGCGCCACTGCCGCCGCAGGCACTCGATGCAATTGGGCAGGTCGCCCGCGGCGCCACCAATCTCGAATTCGATTTGGCCACTGGCCGCCGCGGCGATCGTGATGACCACGTCGAAGCGTTGCTGCAGCAGCTGACTGGCGCTGCAGCCGCCACCGTCGTGAACAACAACGCGGCAGCGCTGCTGCTCGTGCTCGGTGCGCTGGCACGGCGGCGCGAAGTGATCGTCTCCCGCGGTGAACTGGTCGAGATCGGCGGCGCATTCCGGTTACCCGAACTCATGCAGGCCGCCGGTTGCCGGCTGGTCGAAGTCGGCACCACGAACCGCACGCACCTGCACGATTTCGCGGACGCCATCGGCCCGCGGACTGCGTTGGTGCTCAAGGTCCACACCAGCAACTACCAGATCGAAGGATTCACCGCTGCGGCATCGGAACGTGAGCTCGCGGCGCTGTGCCGCGACAAAGGCCTGCCGTTCGTGATCGACCTGGGCAGCGGCGCGCTGGTTGACCTGGGCACCCACGGCTTGCCGCGTGAGCCGCTGCCCGCCGTTGCACTGGCCGCCGGCGCGGACCTGGTCACCTTCAGTGGTGACAAGCTGCTCGGTGGCCCGCAGGCCGGGATCATCGTTGGCCGTGCTGATCTGATTGCGCGGCTGAAGAAAGACCCGCTCAAGCGTGCGCTGCGCTGTGACAAGCTGACATTGGCAGCACTCGGCGCGGTGCTGCAACTGCACAATGACCCCGACCGGCTTGCCCAAACCCTGCCTGCGCTGCGGCTGTTGACCCGCTCCGCCGTTGAGATCGAAGCGCTGGCACGGCGGCTGCAGGCAGCATTGGCCGCCTGGGCCGGCACGCGTGCCGATGTCGACACGCATCCGGTGCAAAGCCAGATCGGCAGCGGCGCGATGCCGGTCGATCTGCTGCCCAGCCATGCGCTGCGGCTGACACCGGCTGGTGTTACCAAGCGCCAATCGGGCCGCGCACTGGATGCGCTGGCAGCTGACCTGCGCGCCTTGCCGCAGCCGGTGATCGGCCGCATCTCGGACGGCACATTGCTGCTCGATCTGCGCTGCCTGGAAGATGAAACCGCATTCACCGCACAACTGATGGGAGCCAGCCCAGACACTTCAGCCGACACGCCGTGAACATCGCCACTGCCGGCCACGTCGACCACGGCAAGACCAGCTTGGTGCGCGCCTTGACACTGGTCGATACGGACCGCCTCGCAGAAGAAAAACGCCGCGGCATGTCGATCGATCTGGGCTTTGCGTATGCGGACTTCGGCGCCGGTACACCCGTCGGTTTCATCGACGTGCCGGGCCATGAACGCTTCGTGCGCAACATGCTTGCAGGGGTGGCGTGCATTGATCTGGCACTGATCGTGATTGCGGCCGACGACGGGCCGATGCCGCAGACACGCGAACACCTAGCGATCCTCGAACTGCTGGGGGTGCCGCAAGCGGTGGTTGCGTTGACCAAGATCGATCGGGTCGGGCCAGAGCAGCTGGCGCAGGCGCAGGCCGAAGTGGAGCAGTTGCTCGCGCCAGGCCCATTTCACAACGCGCTGCTCTTTCCTCTGGTCACCACCAACGGCACTGGCCTGCCGGCGCTGCGCGAATGCTTGACCCAAGCTGCACGCTGCTCCTCCACGCGGACGGAATCAGCCACAGGCTTTCGGCTGGCCGTCGACCGCAGCTTCACATTGGCCGGTGCTGGCCGGGTCGTGACTGGCGCGGTGCTGTCGGGCACCGTGCGCATCGGTGATGCGGTGACCTTCTCACCCGCCGGTATCACGGTGCGCGTGCGCGGCATTCATGCACAAGGCAGGGAAGCTGAGCAGGCCACCATCGGCGAGCGATGCTCATTGAACCTTGCCGGCAGTGACCTGCGGCATGCGCTGCCGGTGCGTGGCGATTGGGTGGTCACACCCGCATTGCATGCACCAACGAAGCGGCTCGATGCGGAAGTGAAGTGGTTGGCTACCGAGCCCGACGCACTAGCCGAGCGCGCCGGCCTGCAGCTGCACATCGGCGCTGCTGCAGTCGGCGTGCGTGTCTCGCCGCTCGGCGTTCATGGTGACGATGCAGCGGTTCCCGCGCGCACGATCGCACCGGGCCAGATCGGGTATGCGCACCTGTCGCTTGACCAGCCCATCGGTGCGCTGCACGGCGACCGCTTCATCCTGCGCGATGCGGCGCACCAGCGCACGGTTGGCGGTGGGCGCGTGCTCGATCCGTTCGCCCCGCCGCGCGTGCGCGATCGAGGCATGCGGCTGCTGCAGCTCACCGCGCTCGCCCTGCCAACGCCAACGGCAGCACTGCAGGCGCTGATCGAGCGGCAGGTCAGCGGCATCGATATCGACCGCTTCGCCCAGGCCTGGAATCTCGACGCTGTGGTGCTGGCGTCCGTGCTGTCTGCTCTGACCGCGCACCACATCGCACAGGCCAGCCGAGACGCGCCACGTCGCCTGCTGAGCTTGGCGCACTGGCAGACACTGCGCGGACACGTTCAGGCGGCGCTGGCTGACTATCACCAACAGACACCGGACAGCCTGGGGCCTACCGAGCCCGTACTGCTCACGAACTTGCAACGCCAGCAGCGCGAACTGCCGCGCTCGCTGCTGCGGGCGGCCTTGCTTGCATTGATTGGCGAAGATGCAGTGCAGCGCACCGGGCTGCGCGTGCGGCTGGCCGGACATCGGCCAGTGCTTGCGCCTGCTGATGACGAATTGCTGAAGCGCATTGCGGCCCTACTGCAAGTTGCCGGGCTGCGCGCGCCGATCGTCGGCGATCTGGCCCCGCAGCTTGCGCTGGAGCTGCCAGTCTTGCTGCAATTTCTGCAGCGCGCAAGCGATCTGGGCAGGCTGTTGCGGGTTGCGCCAAACCGGTACTACCTGCCGGAGACGGTCGCCGAACTTGTAATGCTCACCGCTCGTCTGGCGGCCGAATCCGACACCGGCAGCTTCGACACCGCCGCCTTCCGCGATGCTTCCGGCATCGGCCGCAACCTGAGCGTGCAAGTGCTTGAATTCATGGACCAAGCCGGCTTCACCCACTTTGACGGTACCCATCGCCGGCCAGTCGGCTGAACCACCATTCGGCCCGCCCCGTGCTACCTTCGCAGCCACGGAAGGCGATCGTTCCCGGTGGAGCGCCCGGTCTTCAAAACCGGTGAGCTGCGCGTTTCAAACCGCGGCGGGTGGGTTCGACTCCCATCGCTTTCCGCCATGGCGGCGTTGATGAATCAGCCCACTCCGCATCTTGTTGTGCCCGTATACACGTACGCACCTTGCGGCACATGCAGCAGGTCGGCAATGCGCCACATGACGTGCCGCTCGCGGTTGCTCACAGTCCGGTCGGCATGGGCGACGCGCCACATCTGCTCGACCATGCGCAGATTCTGTGGCATGTCGAAGTGATCGTTGATGCGGGAGGTGGAGCCGAACAGATCGGTCGCCTGGCTGGCCGTGGTCTCCTCCAGTTCTGCAAGGCGCGCTGCTTCGTCGTCGGTCAGCGCAAAGTTTTCGACCAGTACCGTCCGCACCAGTTCACATTCACCGGTTCGAAAACTCGCATCGGCGCGCATCACGTCCACCAGCATGACGGCCGTGGCGAGCTGCAGCAGATGCTCGGCCTCATGGGGGTCGGCTGTGGCGCCCGGAGATGTGATGAAGGCGTCGAACCAGTCTTTCAAGGTCTGGAGCAACGGTCGATGGTGGCATCCTACGTTCGGCCACGGGTGGCGCCAAGGATTCGGGCAGCTTGGCGCCTGTGCCGACCAGTAACCGACGCATGCGAAGACCTGATTGACAGCGCTGCAGGCCAGGCGTAGCGTGACCCGTCGCATGCATGCTGTCCCTTGGCACGTGGCGAACGCGCAGTTGGCAGGGCCAGCGTGGCATCAGGAAAGAACACAAGTTCCGACGGATCACCAACGAGAAAAAAGGATTCGAGACATGAAACACACAAGCCCATCTGAGTTCACGCCCGGCGCAGAATCACTGCCTGCTGGCCACCCGCCCGCAACCGACCTGCGCCGCCGCGGCTTCCTCGCTTCGACAGTTGCAGCGGCAGCTGCCGCCGTGCCGCTGGGCAGCGCGTTCGCCGCCAGCACCGACAAGTTCGGCCGGGATCGCGACTGGACCGGCGCCGATCCGGTCATGTACCCCGAGCCCGCGTTCGAAGTGCTGGACAAGCGCTTCATGGGCAAGCAGGGCAATTCGACGTTGCAGCGCATCTGGCACGGCACAGGCAGCGACGCTGCACTTTGGTGCGAAGGGCCGGTCTGGATGGGCGACTGGGGGTGCCTGCTGTGGAGCGACATCCCGAACCACCGCGTGCTGCGCTGGACCGAAGACGACGGCCATGTCAGCACCTATCAAAATGAGTCCGGATATTCGAACGGTCACAGCCGCGACAACGTGGGCCGCCTGATCGCGCTGGAACACGACACGCGCCGCGTGCGCCGGCGTGAATACGATGGCACCTGGACGATCCTTTGTGACGGCTTCGACGGCAAGAAACTCAACGCGCCGAATGATGCGGCCGCGCATCCCGACGGCTCGATCTGGTTCACCGATCCGGGCTACGGGATCATGGGTGCCTACGAAGGGCACAAAGCCGAGTTCGAGTTGCCCACGCGGGTCTACCGCATCGACAAGTCCGGCAACGTCACGATTGCCGCGGAAGGAACGATGCGCCGGCCCAACGGAATCTGCTTTTCACCGGACTTCAAGAAGTGCTATGTGGCCGATACCGGCGCCACCGACGGGTCTGAGTACGCCGCCAACGTGATCGTGTTCGACGTGAGCGACCAGAAACTGACGAACGGAAAAGTGTTCGCCGATTTCGCACCGGGCTTTTCCGACGGCATTCGCTGCGACACGGAAGGCAACGTCTGGTGCAGCTGGGGCTGGGGCGGCCCGGACACCAACGGCGTGCGCGTGCATGCTCCCGATGGCACACCGATCGCGTTCATCCACACTCCGGAAGTGATCGCCAACCTATGCTTCGGCGGCACCAAACGCAACCGCCTGTTCATGTGCGGCAGCACGTCGATCTATGCGCTGTATGTCAACGCGCAAGGGCATGCGTTGAGTTAGCTCTCCCCCAGGCTTTGCTCCCTTCGGTCGGCTTTCGCCTTCCCCCACATCGGGGGCGGCGCCTACGGACTGGCGAAGCCAGCTCCGTGGCCCCTGCTGGAGCTGGCCGTGCCGGCTGCAAACCTTGAAGGGTGGTGCTTTGTACCTTGCTCAACTGCGCAGAAGCGTTCGGCTCAGGGCTTCTTCTCGAAACTTGCGAGGTAGTTCGCAAGGCCGGCCAAGTCGGTGTCGGTCAGCCCGCGCAGCGTGGACGCCATGATGGTGTCGCGGCCCGGCCCGGGGTGGTCGCGGAACGCCTTCATCGATTCGAACAGGTACGGCTCGTTCTGCCCGCCGATGCGTGGCACCTGCTGCTGACCGGAGTAGTCGGCCAAGTGGCAGGTCGCACAAAGCCGCGCGCCCGCAATCTGGGCACCCAGCTTGGCCTTGTCAAGCGCAGCCGCCACGACGACTGGCTTGGCGGGTTGCGCTGCGAAGTGCTTCGAAAGTTCGACAATCTGCTCGTCCGTCATGCCGTCGACGATTTCCTTCATCTGTGGCACGTCGCGCAGGCCTTCGCGCATGATCACGAGTTGGTTCTCGATGAAGGTCGCAGGCTGTGCGGCGATCGACGGGAACTGCGGCACCGTGGCATTGCCGCCCGGCCCGTGGCATGCCGCGCATTTTGCGAGCAGGTCGACCGGTGGCTCGGCCTGAGCCATCCCAGGCGCAATCAACAGCCAGCAGGCAGCGACCCAGGCCACCGCCTGCCAACGCGACGGCAGGTTACTTGGAAGCCGACTGCGGCGCATAAGAAATGCGATAGATCGCGCCGAGCTGCTCATCCGACAGCAGCATCGACCCATCCGGCATTTGCAGAAAGTAGGTCGGCCGGCCGACGAAGGTGTTGTCGGCTGCGTTCAAAAAGCTCACGAACGGCGAGACCTTGGGGTTCTTGCCTTCTGCATCGGTGCTGACCGTGACCACGTCATAGCCGTACTTCTGCGTGCGGTTCCAGGAACCCTTGCGTGCGACGAACAGCACGTTCTTGTACGCATCGGGGAACATGCTGCCGGTATAGAAATGCGCGCCCATCACGGCGGCGTGCGGGCCCATCGTGGTGACGGGCAAAGTCACGCCGTCACACGGGTTGGCCTTTTTGATGTCTGGGTCTGCAATGCCGCCTGCATGACAGGTCGGAAAGCCGTAGTTGTTGCCGTCCTTGGCCATCCGGTTCAGCTCGTCTTCCGGCATGTTGTCGCCGATCCAGTCACGGCCATGGTCGGTAAACCACATCTCTTTGGTCTGCGGATGCCAGTCGAAACCTTGCGTGTTGCGCACGCCGCGTGCAACCACTTCCATGCCGGAGCCGTCCGCGTTGTAGCGGCGAATCTGCGCGTACTCAGCGGGTGGCTCACAGATGTTGCAAGGTGCGCCGAACGGCACGTACAACTTGCCGTCCGGGCCGAACTTGATGTACTTCCAGGCGTGGTGCTGTTCGGGCGGCAGGTTGAAGGCGGCCGTCATGTCGACCGGTTGCACATCCGGATTTTTTTCGATGCCGTCGAAGCGCAACACTTTGTCGATCGCCACCACATAGAGCGCGCCGTCCTTCGACAGCTCCACACCGGCCGGCTGCGTGAGCTTGTCGACCACCACACGGTTGGTGCGTTCGCCGTCCTTGTCGGTCACCTCATAGACCCGGCCGATGGCACGCGTGCCGATGTAGATCTTGCCGCTGTCGCCACGCACCATCGCCCGCGCGCCCGGCATGCCGGTGGCCCAGACTTCCATCTTGAAGCCGTTCGGCACCTTGAGCTTGTCGATGGGAATCTGGTCAGCCGGCGTCTTCGTCATCTTGCCTGGCACGGGTGCCAGGGTGGACGTGGCCATCTCACCGCCGCGGCCTTGCGCCCACGAGGGGGCAGGCGGTGCGGCCGGGGCCGGGGCCGGGGCCGGCTCGGCCGCGACTGTGACGGCTGGCAGCGCCGCCATTGCGAGCACGGCGGCTGCAATCGATGCGTGTTTGAACATGTTGTCTCCTTGAACTATGGAACGGGGGAAAAAGAATGCGCGGTTGCCGGGCCGTCTCTGCCGCCCTGACTGCGCAAACTCACTATACGGCAGCACCTTCAGTCGACCAGCCAACGTGCCGCGCCAGTAGTGGCGGCAGCCTTTGGGCGGTCTCGATCCAGCCGCTCTGCAGCGGCTTCGAACTTTGGGCAAATCGACGTCGTGCCCACATGATCATGCCACCCCTGCGACGCTGCTGGACGGCCGATGTCGGTAGCCAACTATTTCGACGATTGCGATGCAGCAAACCATGGGGATGCAGACTGCGACGCTTGTGAGGCCGCACCGGCCGGGTCGATTGACTGGCCCTTGTTCAGGTCCGCGCCATGGTTCGGATCGGTTGGCGTGCTCTGCGTGTGGGCGCGCACCTGCCACTGGTACTTGTCGATCACCCCTTGCACTTCCTGCAGCAGATTCGATGTGGTCGGGTCGCTGTCGTTGGTGGCCTTGATGCCCTGGCCGATCTGGTCACTCACCGTCTTGTAGTGGCGGGTGAACCAGAGCAGCACCTGTGCGTCGTCGAAGAAGCCGCCCTGGATTTCCGGGATCTTCGAAGTGCGGATGATCGTGTTGGCACGACCGTCGGATGAGACGCCGATTGCCTGCAACCGCTCGGCCACCCGATCGGCGTACTTGGCGGCGCCTTCCTAGTGTTCCTGCAGCAGCAGATGCAGTGGGTAGAACAAGGTGCCAGACACGTTCCAGTGCGCCTGCTTCAGCTGGAGTTGCAGTTGCTGCAGTTCGGTCAGCACCGGCCGCGCTTCCGTGTCGGAGTCGACGACGGTGGTCGCAGGCGCACAGGGATCGGATTGAGAGCAACGGCTTGGCCCTTTGGCATCGCGTGTACCTGATGCAGCGTCGATGCACTTGCCTCGCTGCGGCAGCAATGGCCGGCGCCGGCCCAAAACCAAAAGCATCGTCCCTGGGACTGCGTTGCGATACTCGGTGGCGCGCGGCGATATTCAGTGGTTGATGGGATGGCCTGCTGACGCACAATGTTTTGTTGCCTGGCCTTTTGCCACCCCGCGTTCGGACGAGCATCACCGACCCATGAAATGCACACAAACTCCATGATCTACGAACAACGCATCTATCACGCCATGCCCGGCCGCATGCCCGATCTGCTCAAGCGTTTCGAGCAAGTCACGCTGCCGATCTTCCAACGCCTCGGAATCCGCCAGGCAGGCTTCTGGATCCCGGCGATCGGCGGCTCGAGCCATGACTTGATCTATCTGCTGGCGTGGGAATCGATGGCCGAGCGCGAACAGAAATGGGCGGTGTTCACAAGCGACCCGGAATGGCTTGAAAAGCGCGCCAAGACGGAGGAGAACGGCATGCTGATCAGCGCATTCGACAACGCGTTTTTGCAGCCGACGGCGTTCTCTTCAGTGAAGTAGCTGCCGACTTGGCGAGCGAGTAGATCGGCGGCCCGGACCGCGATCAGCGGAGCCACTTCTGCGCGATGGCGTCGTAGCTCCCCGATGCCTTCGCCAGATGCAGCCAGGTGTCGAACCAACCTTTCATCGCCGCATCGCCACGCGGCAGCAGCCATGCCATCTCGCCGTACTGCAGCGGCTTCTCCGGGTTCACTGCGCACAGACCCGGCCGCAACTTCTGCTGCAGGATGGTCTCGACGGATTCACTGATCATCACGTCCGCATTGCCCTTCAAAATCTCATCGAAGATCGTCACGTTGTCGGGAAAGATCACGATCTTCGCCTGCTTGAAGTTCGCTCGGGCAAAGCGTTCGTTGCTGCCACCCGGATTCTCGATCACCGTCACTTCCGGCTTGTCGATATCGGCCACGGTCTGGAACTTCGCCACGTTCTCGCATTTCGTGATCGGCGCCTTGCCGTTGACCATATAGGCGGTCGTGAAGAACGCGGTCTTGGCACGATCGGTGGAGACTGAGATACCGCCCACGGCGACATCGCACTTGTCGATGAAATCCTGCATCAGCTTCGGCCACGCGGTCTTCACCATCTCGACTTCGACACCGAGCGACTTTGCTGCTGCGTTGACCAAGTCGATGTCAAGTCCTTCAAAGCCACCATCGGTTTTTTGAAAGCTGAAGGGTTTGTAGTCGCCCGGCGTGCAGACCTTGAGCCGGCCGGATTCGATGACTTCATCGAGTCGGGACGCGTTTGGCGCCTGTGCTGATACGCCGAACGCAGCCAAGGCAGCAACAAGAACGACGACAGTGGACTTAAGAGGCATGTTCGGTCTTCCGATTGATGTGGGGTTCGTCACTGTAGCTTTGAGATTCAGGCGTCAGTCCTCTGCTGCAACGCCATTGCATCGCAGGTTCGATCGCGACGCTGCGCGGACTCGATCGGCGTCAGGCTCATGGCATCATGTGCAGAGTCTGACGCCTTGCGCATTCGCACCGAGCGCCAAGCCAACCAAAGCACACCGAATCATCTGAGCGGCGCAACAAGCCGCATCTGCAGGAGACCTCAATTGCGCATTGCAACTTTTATCCACGACGGCAAACGTTGTGTCGGCGAAGTATCGGAAGGCGGCCAGCACATCACGCCGTTCGAGCTGCCGGCTGAGCAGACGCAGCGCGGCGCGCAGCCGCTGATCGAAGCGGTGGTCGCCGGGCAGGCCTTGCCGGGGCGCGCTGCCAACGCGTTGGCGCTGAGCTCAGTCCGGCTTGAAGCACCTCTGCCCTTGCCGCGGCGCAATCTGTGGTGTGTCGGGCGCAACTACCATGCACATGCGAAGGAACTGCAGGCGTCCGTGTTCAAGGACAACAGCGCCGATCCTCAGTCCTGGCCGATCGTGTTCACCAAAGCGCCCGAGTGTGTGATCGGGCCAGGCGACGACGTGCAGTTGCCGCTGTCCAGCGTGTCCCAGCAGATCGACTACGAAGCCGAGTTGACCGTGATCATCGGCGTCGGCGGCAAGAACATCGCGCGTGCTGATGCGATGCGGCATGTGTTCGGCTACACCCTCGTCAACGACGTGACGGCACGCGATGTGCAGATGCGGCATCAGCAATGGGACCTGGGCAAATCGTTCGACACGTTCTGCCCGATGGGCCCGTGGATCGTGACAGCGGATGCACTCGACATCAACAAGTCCCGCGTGCGTTGCTGGGTCAACGGAGAGCTGCGACAAGATGGCCCGATCGACAACATGATCTTCGATATCCCGACCCTGATCGAAACCATCTCACGTGGCATCACGCTGTACCCGGGCGATGTGATCGCAACCGGCACACCGGCCGGCGTCGGCATGGGGTTTTCACCGCCGCGCTATCTGAAGCCGGGTGACGTGGTGAAGATCGAGGCGGACGGCATCGGTTCGATCGAAAACCGATTTGCTGCAGCGGCTGGCTGAGCGCTTGCTGCCAACGTTTGTGCGCGCGTGGTCCACGCTGGTGCACTGGTCGATCAATTCAATCGAGATCCCATGAAAAGCAAACTTTCATTTGTGCGTTGCGCGTGGCTTGCCATCGCCTCGCTGGTCGCATTCACTGCGCAGGCACAAGCGCAGGAGGCCTACCCGAATCGACCGATCACCATGGTGGTGCCGTTCCCGCCGGGCGGCGTAGCAGACACGGTTGGCCGCCCGGTGGCCGAAGCGATGTCGCGCCAGTTGAACCAGGCGATCGTGATCGAGAACAAGCCGGGCGCGGGCGGCGGAATCGGCATGGGGCAGGTCGCGCGTGCGAAGCCCGACGGCTACACCGTGCTGCTCGCGCTGTCGTCGGTGGTGGTGCTACCGGAAGCCGACAAGGTGCTGAACCGCGCGCAGATGTTCCGCGTTGACCAACTCAAACCGATCGCGCGGTTCACGGCCGATCCGACCGTCTTAGTGGTGCGCGCCGACAGCCCCTGGAAAAGCTATGCCGAATTCATCGCCGACGCCAAGTCGGGTGGGCAGACGGGCAAGCGCGAACTGTCGTTCGGCTCCTCGGGCAACTACGGCACCATGCATGTGCCGATGGAGCAGTTGAAGGCAGCAACTTCCACATCGATGCTGCATGTGCCCTACACCGGTGCCGGGCCGGCCATTCTCGCTTTGCTGTCCGGGCAGATCGATGCGTTGTCGACCGGTCCGGCCAGCGTGCTGGCGCAGATTCAGGCCGGCAAGCTCAGGGCACTCGCACATTGGGGTGAAGGGCGGCTCGCTGCACTGCCAGACGTGCCGAGTCTGAGCGAGCTGGGTGTGCCAGTGCGCTATTCGCAATGGGCGGGCCTGTTCGTGCCGGCCGACACCCCGCTCGCCGTGCAGCAATTGCTTGAGAAAGCCGCCGTGGCCGCTGCGCAGGACCCGCGTGCGGTCGCAGCGCTTGCTGCCGCCGGCACTTCGTTTCAGTTTCAGGACGCCACCGAGTTCGACCGCTTCGTGCAACAAGACGCCAAAGCGATGGCCGCACTGGTGCAGCGCATCGGGAAGGTCGAATGACCACCGCGGTCAGTGAACAGAACACAGCCAGGAGACTTGCAATGACCCCCACTCGATCGGTCTTTCTTCGGCTCGCTGCGGCAGCACTGGTGTTGACCGCCAGCACCGCGTTCGCTCAGACGGACTATCCGAATCGCACCGTGCGCATCATCGTGCCGTTCGCCACCGGCGGGCCGGCCGACAACTACGCGCGCTTCCTCGCACAGCGCCTGCAGGACGAGTTCAAACAGCCCTTCATCGTTGACAACAAGCCGGGAGCCGGCTCGATCATCGGCACCGATCTGGCGGCCAAGGCGGCCCCCGATGGCTACACGCTGCTGCTGATGTCGAACACCCACACCGTCAACGAATCGCTGCTGCCCAGCAAGCCGTTCAAGCTGATGACCGACTTCGTGCCGATCGCGCCGATCAACGCATCCGACCTGCTTCTGGTGGTGCATCCGTCCGTGCCAGCCAAGACCGTGGCGGAGTTGATCGCCCTGGCCAAAGCCGAGCCCGGCCGGCTCAACTACGCTTCGTCCGGCAACGGCACGCCATATCACATGGCGGGCGAGTTGTTCAAGCACCTGGCGGGCGTCGAGATCACGCATGTGCCGTACAAGGGCAGTTCGGGCGCCAGAAACGATGTGCTGGGTGGGCAGGTGCAGATGATGTTCGACGCAGAGACCACGATGTCCGAATTCGCACGGGCGGGCAAGGTGCGCGGCTTGGCAACCACAGGCACCGAGCCTTCCGTCAACCTGCCCGATCTGCCGACCGTGGCAAAAACGGTCCCCGGCTACGAAGCCACCATCTGGCTGGGCCTGATGGCGCCGAAGGGCACGCCGCCGGAAGTCGTTGAGCGCCTGAACACAGCGGTTCGCCGGATCGTCGCCGAACCCCAGGTGCGCACACTCTGGGCCAAGCAGGGGGCCCAGCCGATGTCCATGACGTCGGCCCAGTTCGGTCAGTTCCTGAATGCCGACATCGACAAGTGGGCTGCGGTCGTCAAGACGGCGAACTTGAAGCCGGACTGATTCGGCCATGCCGCGAGCCACCGTCCGCGTCCGGTTCGAGCTGAACGGTGCGCCGGTCGACGCAGCCGTCGACCCCGATCGGACCTTGCTCGACTGGCTGCGCAACGATCGGCAACTGTGCGCCACCCGCTTCGGCTGCGGGCTCGGCCAATGCGGGGCCTGCACGGTGGCAATCGACGACGTGGCCACCCCAGCTTGCAACACCCCACTTTGGACCGTCGCGGGCAAACGCGTGACGACGTTGGAGGGCCTTGGCAGCCGCACCAAGCCGCACCCGTTGCAGACGGCGTTCATCGGGGAACAAGCCCTGCAGTGCGGCTTTTGCACCAGCGGCCTGTTGATGGCGGCTGCGATCCTACTCAAGCGCAACCCGCAGCCCGATCGGCAGCAGATTCAAGCCGCGCTGCAAGGCAACCTGTGCCGCTGCGGCGTACACAACCGCGTCATTCGCGCGATCGGCAAGGTGGCCGGAACGGTGTGATGAAGTCCGGTTGCGAGCTGCCTGCTGATCTGCCTGAAGCAATCCAGCGTCACCCCCGACTCGGGCAGTGGCTCGACGTTCGGCCCGACGGCATGGTGCGCGCGTTCTCGGGCAAGGTTGATCTGGGCCAGGGAATCTCGCACGCACTGCGGCTGATCGTTGCGCAGGCGCTCGCGTTGCCGGCGGAGCGCATCGTGATGGTGCCGGCCAGCACGCGGTGCAGCCCGGATGAGGCCGTCACCTCGGGCAGTTTGTCGGTGCAGCATTCGGGCGCCGCACTCCGCGCTGCAGCGGTCTATCTGCGCGAAACCTGTCGTGCGGCGATGGCGCTTCGATGCGCGGTGCCCAACGATGTCGTGAAGTTAAAGGGCGGTGTATTTTCAGCGGCTGACACCATCGCCGGCTACGCGGATCTCGTGGACGCCACGGTGTTCGCGAGCCGGATCGCGATCGCGCCTGAGGCGCCTATGGACAAGGTCACCTCAGTCGCCTCGTCCAGCCCACGCCCTGACATCGCGGCCAAAGTATTCGGTGAATTTGAATACATCAGCGATCTGCAACTGCCCGGCATGCTGCATGGCAGCGTGTTTCGCCCCAACACGTTGAAGGCCGATGTCGACGAGGCTGGCGCGGCTCGGCTGCTGCAGTCGTTGCGCGTGCTGGATGACATTTTCCTGGTGGTGCGCGACGGTTTGCTGTTCGGCGTGCTCGCCCATTCGGAAGGCGCGCTGGAAAGCGCAGCCCGCACCGTAGAAAAGATGGCTGCGGGCGATGCGGTCTGGCGCACTGCGGCGTCCGTGGCTGCGGCGCACGCAACGCCCGTATGGCTGAAAGCGCAGCCGGTAGAGACCACCATCGTCCTTGATTGGCGAGCCAACTCATCGTTTGCCGGGGACGACAACCCGCTGCGCTGCTGGCGTGCCGAATATCACCGGCCTTGGCTGCAGCATGCGTCGATTGGTTTGTGCTGCGCGATTGCTCAATGGGATGGCGCGGATGCGAACGACCGCATGCTCGACGTTCGCAGCCACAGCCAGGGCATCTTCAATCTGCGGCGCGATCTGGCGCTCGCGTTCGGGATCGATCCGAATCGTGTCACGGTCTCGCACGTCGAAGCGGCTGGCTGCTATGGCCACAACGGCGCCGACGATGTTGCGTTCGATGCCGCCTGGCTGGCGCAGCAGGTGCCTGGCTTGCCGGTGCGCGTGCAGTGGTCGCGCCACGCCGAGATGGGCCATGCGCCGCTGGCACCCGCCATGTTGGTCGAGATCGCTGCCGAACTCGACGCGCAAGGTCGCATCGCTTCTTGGTCCCAGCAAGTCTGGAGCCAGGGCCATGGCACACGGCCGGGCCGCGGCGCAACGCCTGCGCTGCTCGGCGCCTGGCAGACTGCTATACCCGCGCCGGTGCCGCTTGCCGTGAATGCGGCGCTGGCCGTGGGCGGCGGCGCAGAGCGCAATGCTGTGCCGCCTTATGCCATCGACGCACTGCACGTCGTGAACCACCGGGTGCTGACCATGCCGCTGCGCGTATCAGCGCTGCGCTCGCTCGGCGCGCATGTGAACGTGTTTGCAGCCGAATCGTTCATGGATGAGATTGCCAGCAGCTTGGGCGTCGATCCGCTCGCGTTTCGCTTGCGACATTTGCCACATGCCGAACATAAGCGCGCGGTGGCGGTGCTGGAGGAAGTCGCGCGCTGCTCCGACTGGGCTGGCTGGCGCGCGGCAGGCACGGTCGAAGGCGAAGGCCGTGGGCTGGCCTTTGCGCGGTACAAGAACAGCAGCGCCTGGTGCGCGGTGGTCGCCGACGTGGTGGTGCAGCACACCGTGCAACTGCGTCGCCTCTGGATTGCTGCCGACATGGGCCGCGTGGTGCACCCGGACGGCGCGCGCAATCAGCTTGAAGGCGGCGCCGTGCAAGCCGCAAGCTGGACGCTGTGCGAATCGGCACAGTGGGATGGGCACGAGGTCCAGTCGACCGATTGGGCGTCTTATCCCATCCTGGGTTTCCGTGATGTGCCTGTGGTGGAGATCAGCCTGCTCGATCGCCCGGACAGCCCCTCATTGGGCGCTGGCGAATGCGCGGCAGGGCCCACCGCCGCAGCGATTGGCAATGCCGTTTTCGCAGCGACGGGCGTGCGGGTCCGGTCGATGCCGTTTACGGCAGACAATTTGATGGTCTGGGCGCAACAGCAGCCCGCTTGAAAGCCGACAAGGAAAACGCAACGATGAATGTACTCAGTGGCGGCGCAGCCGCAGCCGTGGTCAAGGCCGTGGCACCAGAATTCGAGCGCGCGACCGGCACGCGCATTGACGGCACCTTCAACGCCGTGGGAGTGATGCGGGACGAACTGCTGGCCGGGGCTCGCTGCGATCTGCTGATCCTGACCAAGCCGCTGATCGCCCAACTGATCGCCTCAGGCCACGTCGTCGCCGGCAGTGCGCAGTCGCTGGGCCTGGTCAAAACCGGTGTCGCCGTGCCGGCCGGTGCGCCGCATCCGCCGATTGGCAATCGCGATGAACTGGCCAGCGCCTTGGGCAACGCATCGGCCATCTACTTCCCCGATCCGGACCGCGCCACCGCCGGCATTCACTTCATGAACGTGCTGAAGGCGCTCGGCTTGGACCAGCAGGCTGCATCCACGCTGCGCCGCTTTCCGAACGGCGCGACCGCCATGGGGGAACTTGCCAAATGCGACCCCGATGCCCGCGCGATCGGCTGCACCCAGATCACTGAGATCAACTACACAAACGGAGTCGAACTGGTCGGCGCCCTGCCGCTCGAGTTCGAGTTGGCCACCGACTACACGCTGGGCATCTGCAGCAACGCTGAACGCCCGGAGCACGCCCGGCTGCTGGCGCAGTTGCTGGTCGGCTCCGCATCCGAAGAAGTCCGTCGGCGCGGTGGATTCGCGTTTTAGGGGTTGTTCATTGCGGTTGGCCTGGCACAGCCGCGGCATGGGCCGATTCAGATCAATCCACTGCGCTGTTTTACTGGCCAGTGCCTCCTTGCGCCCCTCGAACGAATTGGCCAGCCGCCTTATCCATTTCAAAGGACCCTCATCATGCTCATCGAACGCATCTGGACCGGCAACGCCTACCGCAACTACAACTATCTGATCGCATGTCCCGATACCGGCGAGGCACTCGCCATCGATCCGCTCGATCACGAGAAGTGTTTGAACGCGGCGAAGGCCAAAGGGTGGCAGATCACGCAGGTGCTCAACACGCATGAGCACCATGATCACACGGGCGGCAACGACGCGGTGATCGCAGCCACCGGCGCCAAGCTGCTTGCGCACGAGAAGGCAGGCGCAAAGATCCGGGGCGTGGACCGGGGCTTGAAAGCGGGCGACATTGTGAAGGTCGGCAAAACCGTGGAGCTCGAATGCCTGGACACGCCCGGCCACACGTTCTGCCACATCTGCCTGCGCTCGCACACCGAGCAGCCCGCGCTGTTCTCGGGCGATACGCTGTTCAACGCGGGCGCCGGCAACTGCCACAACGGCGGCGATCCGGCCGCGCTGTATCAAACATTTGTCGATCAGCTTGCGCAGTTGCCGGACAACACGCAGATCTATCCGGGTCACGACTACATCGAGAACAACCTGAAGTTCACGCTGGACCGCGAGCCGGGCAATGCGGCGGCGGAAGCGCTGCTGTCAAAAGTCGAAGGACAAGACCCAGCCACATCGATCGTGACCACGCTGGCGCAGGAAAAGGAATTCAACACCTTCCTGCGCCTCGGCAGCCCGCGCGTGATCGAGAAGTTGCGAGAGACGTTTCCGGACCTGCCGGATCAAGTCGATGCAAAGACGGTTTTCTTGAAGCTGCGTGCGTTGCGCAACAAGTGGTGAGCGGTGAGGCAGCAGCAGTGCCAAACAACCAACGTCAACGCATCGATGATTTGATGCTTTTCAGGCCATGGGCGCAGTCGCTGCAATCGTTTGTAGCTACAAACCATGTAGCAAACTCGCCTACGCTGGATTTCACTTGATGCACCGTGATGACGAACTGAAGCGCCGCATCGAAGCCCATTTGCGCGCGTTCGATGTGCGCGCGCAGAGCACCGAAAACCGGCAGCATGCGGCGGTCGTGATCGCCGTCGTCGATGAAGGCTGCGGTGCCGAGCTGCCCGGCATGGCAGCGCCCGCGCACGGTTGGAGCGGGGCGGCCGCGCTGATCCTCACGCGCCGCTCGGCCACCTTACGCAACCATGCAGGCCAGTGGGCGCTGCCAGGCGGCCGGCTCGAGCCGGGCGAGTCGCCAGAGACAGCGGCGCTGCGCGAACTGGCTGAGGAGGTCGCGTTGCAGCTTGATGAAAATAGCGAAGGCTGCGTGCTCGGCCGGCTCGACGATTTCGTGACGCGCTCAGGCTTCGTGATCACGCCGGTGGTTGTCTGGGCCGGCGCCGCGCGCGTGTTGACGCCGAACGCGGCCGAGGTGGCGAGCATCCACCGCATCCCGATCGATGAGTTCCTGCGCACCGACGCGCCGGTGCTGGAGTCACTTGAAGGCAGCGCGCATCCCGTGCTCAAAATGCCGGTCGGCGACAGCTGGATCGCGGCGCCAACGGCAGCGATCCTGTATCAGTTCCGCGAGCTTTGCCTCGAAGGGCGCGCCACCCGTGTGGCCCATTTCGAGCAGCCGACGTTTGCCTGGAAGTAGGGCGCTGCTCTCTGCTATTCGATGATGGCGACCGACTTGACCTGAGCCCAGACGGGAGAGCCTTCGCGCAACTCAAGCTCTGCTACCGACTTCGCCGTGATCCGCGCAAGCACGACGAACGCCCCACAATGGAGACGCACCAGCGCCTGCGAGAGGTGCACGGCGTCGGCCGCAATGGTCTGCACGGTGCAGCGCAGCAGGTTCTGAATGCTGGTCTGCTGCGGCTCGGCAGTCGTCAGGCTCACGTCGCGTGCCAGGATGCGCAGCCGCACGGCCTTGCCCAGCGCCAGGTTCTGATCGCGCACCCACAAGCTCACACCGCTGCTTAGTTCGACGCGCACCAAATGCCACTGCGCATCGCGCTCGGCAACCATACCGTCCAGCAGCGCACCCGTGTCTTCCCCGACCACGATGGGCTGATCCACAGCCGCGAACACATCCACCGGCCGCCCGGCCGCCCGGACCCGGCCCTGCTCCAGCACGACCAAGTGATCGGCGAGCCGCGCCACCTCGTCGGCCGAATGCGTGACATAGAGCATCGGCACTTTCGACTCGTCGCGCAGGCGCTCGAGCCACGGCAAGATTTCTTGACGGCGCGGCCGGTCGAGTGCGGCCAGCGGCTCATCGAGCAGCAGCAGCCGGGGCCGCGTCGCCAACGCACGCGCGATCGCCACGCGCTGCCGCTCACCACCCGACAACTGGCCGACGCGGCGCTTCAGCAGCGTGCCGATGCCAAGCAGCTCGATCGCCTCATCGAGCGCGGCGGCATTGCGCCGGTCCCGCAAGCGGCGCAGGCCATATTCAAGATTGCCGCGCACGTCCCGATGCTCGAACAGGCTGGCCTCCTGGAACACAACTCCAAGCGGGCGCCGCCAAGTCGGCATGAACGTGCCCGTCGCATCGTCTTGCCAGACCTGATCGCCGATGCGCACGTAGCCAGGCGCAGCGCACTCCAGCCCCGCCACGCAGCGCAGCAGGCTCGTCTTGCCCGAGCCGGAAGCGCCGAACAGCACGGTGATGCCGTGCGGCGGCAGCACGACATCGACCGCGAGATCAAACTGCGCACGCGGCAGCGTCAGCCGGACCCTATTGCCGTCGTCTTGCTTCACGGCATGGCACCACCGCCGCCACGCCGCCGCAGCAGCGTCAACCCCAGCAGCACCAGAAACGAAAACACCACCATGCCGCCCGCGAGCCAGTGCGCTTGCGTGTACGCCATGGCTTCGACGTACCCATAGATCTGGGTCGACACCACGCGCGTGCGGCCCGCGATGTTGCCGCCGATCATCAGCACCACGCCGAATTCGCCGACCGTGTGCGCGAAGCTCAGGATGGCGGCCGTCAGCAGCCCTGGGTACGCCAGCGGCAGCGCAACGGTGAAAAACGCATCGAGTGGGCTTGCGCGCAAGGTGGCCGCGACTTCCATCGGCCGCTCGCCGATCGATTCGAACGCATGCAGGATCGGCAGCACCGCAAACGGCAAAGAGAAGATGACCGAGCCGATCACGAGGCCGGTGAATGTGAACGACAGCAGCCCCCAGCCAAGCGACTCGGTAAGCCGGCCAACCGCACCTTGCGGCCCGAACGCGATCAGCAGATAAAACCCCAGCACCGTCGGGGGCAGCACCAGCGGCAACGTCAGCAACGCACTGATCGGCGCGCGCCAGCGTGAGCACGACCGCGCGAGCCACCAAGCCAGTGGCGTTGCGATGGCCAGCAGCAGCACGGTGGTGAGGCTTGCGAGCTTGAGGGTCAGCCCGATCGCCTGCAGGGCATCGTCGTCGAACGGCATGGGCTATTCAAACATCGACAAAAATCAGAGGTCGTAGCCGTAACCGCGGATGATGGCGCGCGCTTTGTCACTGCGCAGGTACTGCATCAGCGCAGTGGCGGCAACGTTGTCCTTGCCTTTATCCAGCACCAGTGCATCTTGCCGAATGGGTTCATGCATTGCGGGCGGAACAATCCAGGCCGAGCCTTGCGTGATGCGCCCGTCAGCGAATACCTGCGACAGCGCGACGAAGCCCAGCATCGCGTTGCCGGTCGCAACGAACTGATAGGCCTGGCCGATGTTTTCGCCGAGCACGAATTTGGCGCGCAACGCATCGTGCAGGCCAAGTGTCGTCAACGTCTGCACAGCGGCTTTGCCGTAAGGCGCGAGCTTCGGGTCGGCAAGTGCGATGTGGTCAAACGCTGCGTTGCGCAGCACGTTGCCCTGCGCATCGACCACGCCGGGCTGCTTGCTCCACAACGCGAGCTTGCCGATTGCGTAGGTGAAGCGGGTGCCGGCAACGCTCAAACCTTCCTGTTCCAGCCGAGCTGGCGTGTCGTCGTCGGCGGCCAGCAGCAACTGGAACGGCGCGCCGTTCTTGATCTGCGCGTAGAACTTGCCCGTGGAGCCGAACGCAAGGTTCGCGCGGTGCCCGGTGTCTTGCTCGAACGCGGCGGCGATTTTTTGCATCGGCGTTGTGAAGTTGGCGGCCACCGCCACGCTGACTTCTCCGGCGTGCACGGCGCCTGCAAGGCTTGCCGTAATCAGCAGTATTGCGCGAATGAAAACCACGATCAAGACCTACGCTATTCAAAAATGGAATAGCGAGTGTAGCGATTGCCTTGCCAAGGTTGAATACGACAATGCCGCACATGAAACGCAAAGCACCGCAATGGTCCGAAGCGCTCGGGCACGACGCGACCGACAAGCGCATCGACATCTTGCGGCGGCTCGACGCGGCCGGATCGATCTCGGAAGCAGCGCGCGGCGCCGGTGTCAGCTACAAAGCCGCGTGGCAGGCGATCGAGACGCTGGGCAATCTGGCCGCAGCGGTGCTGGTCGAAAAAGCGGTGGGTGGCGCGGGTGGCGGCGGCGCGCAATTGACGCCGGCCGGCCACCGGCTGCTGCGCACGTTCGATCGGCTGCTCGAAACGCGCCAGCAAGTGCTGGCCCAACTCGACTTCGAGGAAGGCGGCACGCCTCGCATGCCCGGGCTGGCCGCACTGGGCTTGCGCACCAGCATGCGCAACCACCTGCCGTGTGCGGTGGCTGCACTGACCCCGCACGGCACAGTGGTCCGGGTCGCGCTCGCATTGTCCGACGGCAGCACACTGTTTTCGCGCATCACGCACGAGAGCGCACAACTGCTGGACCTGCGCCCTGGCCACCCGGTGCTCGCGCTGTGCAAGGCCACGGCGGTGCAGGTCGGCGCAGCGTTCAAAAGCAAGGCTGGCCGGAATGCACTTGCGGGCCGCATCGCGCGCGTGGCAGACGAAGATGCGGCAGGCGGCGAAGTCGGCCTGGAATTGCCATGCGGCTTGCGACTGGTCGGCTTTGCCAAGCCGGCCGCAGGATTGCGGGTCGGAGACCCGGCGGTGGCAGGCGTGGAGGAAACCGGTGTCGTGATCGCCGTGTCTGGCTGAGGTGCGCGATGAAGCTGCGTGATCGCTGTGCGCCGCGCACCCGCCCGTCAAGCCGGTGTCGCGAACCCCGTGAGATAGCCCACCGCCGCGCCGTACTTGTCCTGGTAGTTCGCGCGGATCAGCGGATCGAGCGTGGGCTTCACCACATCATGCAGCGGCGAATCCCAATCGCCCGCGTGCTGAAAGTTGCTCATGATGTAGGTGAAGCCGTTCACATCGTCGACTGCGTGCAGGCCGGTCGACTCCGCGCCGGCCGGGCAGGACAGCAGGCGCTTCACCGACTGGTCATCCACGTTGTAGGCCCACAGGAAGTTGTTCACGTGCGTGTTGCTGTCTTCGCCGATGAACAAGGTGCGCAGACGCTCGGAATATTTGAGGTTGTCCGGTGTTGCGATCTTGTCTGGATTGGCGAAGTTGCCCAACGCGCCCTGCCCTTTGAACTTGCCGCCGCCGAAGTCTTCGCTGATCAGCGCAGGCACGGCCGCTATGTCGACAGGCACCCAATCGCTGTCGATCGCGTTGCCCGCCGAATCCTTCTGGCCACTGCGCAAATTCTGCGCATAGACGGCGCCCGAATACGGCCCTTCCACCTTCACGTCACCGGAGCCGTTCAGCATGGTCGACTCGATGCGCGACATTGCGATGTAGGCGATCTTGTCCCTTGCGTTGAACGTCGTGCCTTCCCACTTGGTGAAGCCCAGGCTGCCGCCTTTCAGCGCGGCGTAACGGTGCGTCTTCAGAAAACACGCGGCCTGCTCCATGCCGGGCTTGACCTTGACCCAGTTGAACTTGCCCGCATACGGAATCTTCGTGAACGACGCGTCGCCAGGGTCGGTCGTCTTCACTTCCATGATGTCGGCGGGCTTGATGCCGCTGTCGACCAGCTTGCGGATGTCGGCGCTGTTCGCACGGCCGAGCTTGATCCACGACCACGTGGCTGCGCCCGGGCCGGTGCCGGACGTCTGGTTCCACTTGCCAACGTACAGCGTGCCGCTGGAAAGATCGCGCGCCCGATCCGCGATGAACAGGAAGGCACCGCCATTCGTCGCATCGTCGCCCATCAACACCGTGCGCTCGTCGGGCAGCACCGCGACCAGCTCATGGGAGATGCGGCCCATGCCGTAGTGCTTCACGATGGTGCCGGTGCCGTCCGGCTGCACCGTGACTTCGGGCAGGTGGCCATAGTGATACGGGTTCGCGGTGCTCGGGTTGCCATACAGCGCGGTGCTGAATGCGGCCATCTGGGCGTTGCTGGCAGCAAATGCATCGGGCTCGTATTCTTCGCTCGACAGGTGTGTGTTCCACGGCGACAAGCTCGCGCCGCAGGTGATCCACAGGCCGTTGACGCTGCGGGTATCGACGTTGTGATATTTGACGAGGCTCAGCTGGCCGGTGGCCTGGTCCTGATCCAGCGTCAGCACCGCGATCGGTGATGGCAGCTGACCGTACTTCGACTTGCCCGACACATCCTGCGAGGTGTATTCGAACTGCACCACTGCGAACACGGTGTTGCCCTTGATGCCGGCAACGGTCGGGTTCGCCAGCTTCAACAGCGACATGCCGTCGGGCCCGTCCGAGAAGAACTGACGCTGGTCCGGCGCACTCGCATCACGGATCGGCTGGTTGAAGATGTCCCAATAGCTGCCCGCGACAACGCTGCCACCGTTGCCGTCCGGCACGGTGGCGCCGGTGATGAAGAACGGCTCGTATTTCAGCGCAAAGGTCTGGCTGCTGCCGTCGCTGTAGTTGGCCGCCAGGCTGGAGCCGACGGTGGTGGTCGCCATCATTTGCGGGTTCGCCAACGTCGGCGCAGCCATCGCCTGAAAGTGGGTTGACTTGACGGTCACCCCCGCCGCCTCGCCACCACCGCTGCCGCAGGCGGACAACGCGATGAACAACGGCGAAGCGGAAGCGATCGGCAGCAGCGGGGCACCGGTCAGCAGTTGCATCACGCGGCGGCGGGAGAAGGTCTTGTCGAGGGTTTGGGTTGTACTCATGAGGTGGTTGATGTCGCAAAGTTGAAGAACCAATGGCGGCACGTTAGCCACCGCATGTGAAAGTTTCTTGACAACCGCAAGCGCTGAAACGGGCGAAACAAAATGGGGCTCGAAGACCCAAGCGTGCACAACGATCGGCTACACGTCGGCTTCGCTGCGGCTTCAGGTCCTTTGATACGACCTTGAACGCACGCGAGGTTGCGTCGATTTCGATCTGCCCGCAGCACTGCAGGCCAGCAAACGGCGTGGTGTTCTGCACCTTCGGCGCGTTCCGAGAGACCTGTTGGGGCCCGAACGGGTTGTTCTGCGCATTCGGGCCGAAGCTGCCTGCGTTTGGCGGGCCGGTGACGAACTCCGGGAACGGCTTGAACCTGGTGGAACTGCGCGCGCTGGCGCGCCGTGGTGCTCGGCGCAATTGCGCACGTCGGCACTCAGCCAGACCATGGGGTCGACGGCTTGCAGCGCTTTCAGGACTTCAGCGATCTTTCACCCGGTTTGACCATGGCACGGTCACCCGCCGCACTGCCGAAGGGCAGCTCATCGGGCCACTGCGGTCGGGCGCCGTCGGGTGCGATCGCGGCAGGTGTGGCGGGCGCAGCAAGGGTCTGGGCGACCGCACCGCGACCCGCCAGCAACGCAGCGGGCAGCGTGGTCGAGCCCAGCCAGGCACCGGCGGTCTTCTGCAAAAGACTGTACCGGATCGGATCCATCAACCCATGGTTTCGCATGACATCTCCTTCGCTCTTGAGCGCACCGGATGTGGCGCTCGATGCGGGGACTGTCGCTGCGTTGTGTGACACGACCGTGATGCACACGGTCGTGTGCTCGTGGCAGTCGTTCAGGCCGCGATGCGGATCGTCTGGAGACCCTCAGGCATCGGCCGCCTTCGACTCCGGCTGCGCTTCGGCACGCGGACGCCGTCGCAAGTAGCCCCAGACCGAGCCCACCACCATCAGCACGCAGACACCCAGGGCGGTCGCGGTGATCGGCCGGTCGATGAATATATGGAAGTCTCCGCGTGACAGCAGCAGCGCGCGGCGGAAGTTCTCCTCGAGCATCGGCCCGAGCACAAGGCCGAGCAGGATCGGCACCACCTCGAAGCGCACCAGCAGCATCAAAAATCCGACCAGCCCGATGCCCAGCAGCACGTAGACATCGAACGCATTGTTGTTGGTGCTGTAGACACCGATGCAGGTAAACAGCACGATGGCCGGGAACAGCAGCGGGTACGGAATCGACAGCAGCCGCACCCACATGCCGATCAGCGGGATGTTCAGGATCACCAGGAAGATGTTGCCGATCCAGAAAGACACGATCAGGCCCCAGAACAATTCGGGGTGACTGGTCAGCACCTGCGGGCCGGGCTGGATGCCCTGGATGATCAGCGCCGCCAGCATCAGCGCCATGATCGCGTCGCCGGGGATGCCCAGCGTCAAGGTCGGGATGAACGAGGTGCCAACGCCCGCGTTGTTGCAGGCTTCCGGGCCGGCAATGCCTTCGATCGCGCCCTTGCCGAACTGCTCCGGGTGCTTGGAAATGCGTTTTTCCATCGCATACGACAGAAACGTCGCCATGCCGCCGCTGGTGCCCGGCAGGCCGCCGAAGAACGACCCCAGCGCGGAGCCCCGGAGCATCGCGGGGATGGAGCGGCGCCAGTCCTCTTTCGTCGGCATCTGGTCGCGCAGCGTGAAGCTCTGCTGCGGCGGCGCCATGCGCGAGGTGTTGGCGCTCTTGATGACTTCGGTGACGGCGAACAACCCCATCGCGACCGCCACCAGGCTGAAGCCGTCGGTCAGCTCCGGGACGTCGAAGCTGAAGCGCGCGACGCCACTGTTCACGTCGGTGCCGACCAGCCCCAGGATCAGACCCAGGATCATCATCGCCACGCCCTTGATTGGCGAGCCCTGGCCCACGGTGGATGCCGCGATCAGGCCCAGCAGCATCAGCGCGCTGTATTCCGACGGCCCGAAGTTGAACGCGAACTCGGACAACACGGGTGCGAACAGCATCAACAAGACGATGCCCACGGCCGAACCCCAGAACGATGCGATGCACTTCATGAACAGCGCGACGCCGCCGCGGCCCTGCTTGGCCATCGGAAAGCCGTCCAGCACGTCGATCGCCGCCGCCGCGTGCCCCGGCACCCCCAGCAGGATGGAACACGTGCCGCCTCCGTAGTCGGCGCCGAAGTAAACGCCGGCGAGCATGATCAGCGCACCGGAAGGCGGCAGGTGATAAGTGATCGGCAGCAGCAGCGAGATCGCGATCAGCGCGCCCAGCCCCGGCAGCACGCCGACCAGGCAGCCCAGGAACACGCCGAGAAAGCAGTACCAGAGATTCGACAGCGATACCGCTTCGTGAAAGCCGAGCGTGAAGTTGGCGGCGAAGGTCGAGAACAGGTCCATCGCTTCACCCCGGGAAGTTGAAAGCCGGCAAGGTCATCTGCAGGCCGACCGAGAAGATCAGCCAGGACAAACCCGCCAGGAACACACCCAGCAGCAACGCGCGGCCGAGGTGGAAGTTGCTGTTGGCAAACGCGGCAATCACGGTCATGACGAGCGCGGTGGGTACCAAGCCGATCCGCTCGATCAGCAAGCCAAACGCAAGAATCGCCAGCAGCACCGCGAGAAACGGCCGCAGCGCGAACGGCGGCGGCTCGAACGCATGCACCGTGCGCCGAAACGAAAACAGCACGACGATGAGCCCCAGGCCGGCAAGGATCCAGCCCAACGCCGTGGGGAAGAAGCCTGGGCCCATGCGCGCCGCATCGCCCATCCGGTAATGGTTGGACGCATACAGCGCGACGAACAGGCCGACGGCGATCAGAGCCAGGCCAGCAACGAGGTCGCGGGTGTCGATGTGCTTGATCATCAATCGAGGTCTCTGGTCAACGAGAAGGGCTTGGCCCGCTTTGCAGGCGACGGGCTGCGGGCTGCCGACAACGCATCTTGTCGGCAAGGACAATGCAGCGTCAAGCTGGATTGGGCGAGCTGCTACAGCGGGCCTCGATCGAAATCAGCCAGCGTCCGTCACCGAATCAATTCACGGCCGGCTGCCGAGCCTCACGGCAGGGCTGGCGGCGCTGCGAACCGTTGCAAAAAAGGGCAGCAGCGGACTTCGCCAGTGAGGACGAAAGACGCTGCCATCAGGCCGCATACCCACCAAGGGGGTAGTCAGCTCGCTTGGCTGGGCAGCCGATGCGTGCGCTCAGTTGCCGTTGAACAGCGTGAACACTGCGCCTGCCGCTGGCTGATATGTGTCGCCAAGCACCACGCCCTCGCGCCGCGGATCGGCACCGCCTTGCAGTGCGGTCTGGCTGCTCAGGGTGCCACGCACGATGGTGCTGACGCCGCTTGACTGCGAAGCGGTGCTCACCGTGTGGCCGATTGCGCGCAGGCCGGCGACCAGCGGGTCGTCGTTGCCGCTGTTGGCCACGTTCACATTCGGATGCTCGCCGCCGACATTGGTGGTGGGGCCGTTGGCCGAGCCGAAGTTCACCATCGACGTGGCCTGTTGCGCATTCAGCCCCCAGTCGAGCACGCCGACCACCGTCTTGGCAACGAACTGGATGATGGTGGAGCCACCCGGCGAGCCGGTTGCCATCAGCAGGTCTGGTCGTGCAGCGTCGCTCGCGTTGTTGCGCAGCACCAGCGTCGGCGCCATCGAACTGCGTGGGCGCTTCAACGGCTGCACACGGTTCGCGACGGGCAAGCCGGTTGCATCGACCGGCGCCGATGAAAAATCGGTCAGCTGGTTGTTCAGGATGAAGCCGCGCGTGAAGTGATAGGAACCGAGCGAGCTCTCCACGGTGGTCGTCATGGCCACGGCGTTGCCGTCCCGGTCCACGATGCTCACGTGGCTGGTACCGTTCTCAGCGATCGGCGCACCGATGCCCAGCGATCGCGTGGTCGCAAACGTGCCGGGTTGCGCGGTGCCCAGGCTCCTGGTCAGGGAGATCAACGACGCACGCTGCTTCAAGTAGTTCTTGTCGAGCAGCGAGGAAATGCCGTTGCCCGGCAACGGCACGAAGTCCGTGTCGGCCACATACAGGTTGCGGTCCGCATAGGCCAACCGTTCCGCTTCGCTGACCAGATGCACACCCTGCACGGTTGGCTTGCCGCCTTCAAGATCGATCGCGGTCGGCGCCAGCGGCGCAAGGTTGTAATTCTCTAAAATGCCCAGGATCTGCGCGACTGCAATGCCACCAGAAGAGGGCGGCGGCATGCCGCAGACGGTGTAGCTGGTGCGGTACGTGCTGCAGACCGCGTCGCGCCGCTTCGGCTGGTAGTTGGCCAAGTCGGCCAGCGTGGTCAGGCCTGGTGTGATCGGGCCGCCGTTGTTGGCGCTGCCGGTGATGCCGATCTTGGCAACGATCGCCTGCGCGAGCGCGCCGGTGTGCAAGGCATCGGCGCCGTTTTGCGCAATCAACTGCAGCGAGCTTGCATAGTCCGGGTTCTTGATGGTGCTGCCGAGCGCTCGGGGGCTGCCGTCTGCGTTCAGAAAATACGCAGCGGCTTCAGCGTCGCGCTTCAGGTTGTCGGCTGCGTCCGAGATCGCATCCGCCATGCGCCCGCCGATGCGGAACCCGTCTGTCGCAATCTTGATGGCCGGGTCGAACAGGCCAACCCAACGCTTGCTGCCGTGGTCTTTGTGCACCAGCTCCAACATGCGCACTGCGCCGGGCGTGCCGATCGCGCGGCCGCTGGAGCGTGCGTTGGGTAGCACCGCGCCGGACGTGGCGGTGTCGCCCACGTAGCGCAGGTAGTTCTCGGTGGCGGCAGCCGGCGCGGTCTCTCGGCCGTCGTAGGCCTGCACCTTCTTCGTCTTCGCGTCGTAATGCATCAGGAACGCACCGCCGCCGATGCCTGAGGATTGCGGCTCGACCAGGCCCAGCACCATCTGCACGGCCACGGCCGCATCGGCTGCGCTGCCGCCGTCTTTCAACACGTCGCAGCCGGCCTTGGTTGCAAGCGGGTTTGCGGTCACCACCATGTAGCTGCGCGCCGTGACGACCTTCTTGCCGGTGCGGTAGCCCGACGACGGCTCCGGCAGCGACGGGTCCCCGGGGTTGCCGGAGCCGACGACGACACCGCCGGCGTCGCTCGGAAACTCGCACGCATTGCGCGCGATGACATCGTCGTTGTTGTTGCTGTCGCCGTCACTGCAGGCGGTGATGCCGAACAAGGTCGACGCAAGCAGCGTGACAAAGACGGGTGCACGGGTCTTAAACGCCATTTTGGAACTCTCCAGAATTGGGGAAAGGCAGATGGAACGTGAACGCCAGGAAGCAAGGCGAGGTTACTGCAAGCATGTGATCTGCGGCTCGGTGATTTCGCGAGGCTCGCGCATCCGCGTTCGATGTCGGTTGCTGGAACGGACGGTCGAACTGGACGGCGCAGGTTCGCAGACATTGCGAACCTGCGCCGTCCACCAGTCACCGATTACTGCACCGAGATCCGCTTTTCGTTCAACGTCGCGTCGAAGAGCAGCTTCGCGGGCCAGGTCGGCCAGTTCACGCCGAGCGCCGCGTTGTTCGGATCGCTGTTCTTTGCAAACGCACCGATGCTCCGCATCATCGCGTCGGACAGCGAGAGCCGCCCGCCCCGGTTCGCACTGCTTGCAATCACGTTAGAAAACAACGAAGGCCCGAAGTTGCCGAACACGAACGGCAGATCGAATACATGCGCGGCGCCGTAGATGTCGTTCCAGGGTGCGGGCTCTTCGTCCCAGTCGAAGCGGTAGTACCAGACGTCGTTCTGCTGCGACTTGAGCGCATTCAGAATGTTGTCGCGGCTGGCACCGAAGAACAACGCGTTGAAGAACTCGGTGCGCGCGTTGAAGCCCGTCACCGGCCGGTCCACCGGCAGATAGACGGAAGGAATCCACTGCTGGACCGCGATCTGCGGCGCGGCATCGGGCTGGTAGTTGAACTGAATGTCGAACAACTGCGCGTCCGTCACGAGACGCCCGCTGACGCCGCCGAGTGCGGGTGCGAGCGCAAGAAACGTCGGGAACAGCTTGGCCTCGTCCCGCGTATTCCCAGCCAGCACCGGCACCTTCAGATAGTTGCCGGCTCTGATCTGTGCAATCGGATCAACCGGTACCACCGTGCCTTCGGGAATCGGCCCGGAGGCGGACAGCCCGAGCGGTGCGAGCTTCGTCAACAAGACAGTCAGCAGCACAGCGGGGTCTTTGCCGCGCAGATAGGCTGCGGTCTGCGCAGGCGTGCGGCTCGCCGTATAGGCCTGGGCAGAAGCGGCATCGCTTGCCAGCCCGTCGGCAATCAGCAAGTTGTTCAGCATCGCATTGCCCTGTGCCTGCGCCACCGCTGCCGTGTTCAGCGTCGGAAAGCTGCCGGGCGGCAAGTTGCTCGCGAGCGAGAGCCCACCGCTGAGCGGCACCACCTTGTGCATGAGCTTCGGGTTCGCGCTCATCACAATCGGTGAGGTCTGCAGCGCATACACATCGATCGCACCGGCCGACTGGCCCATCACCGTGACGTTGCCTGGATCGCCGCCGAAGCTCGCAATGTTCTTCTGCACGTACTGCAGCGCCTTGATGTTGTCCAGAATGGCGAAGTTGCCCGAATCATTCGCCGCGCTGGATCCGTCCTGCAACTGCGACAGGCTCAACCAGCCGAAGATGCCGAGCCGGTAGTTGGCCGTAACGACCACCGCGTTCGCGGTCTTCGCAAGCGTTGCGCCGTCATAGACCGGATCCGCCGTGTAACCGGACACGTTGCTGCCGCCGTGGATGAACACGATCACTGGCAGCTTGGTTGCATCGCCCGCTGGCCGCCAGACGTTCAGGAACAAACAATCTTCACTGCCGACCGCCTTATTCAGTGTGCTGCCGATGGTCGCGTCGTACCGGTTGTTCGAGCCGGGCCCGTAGATGCGGCCGTATTGCACGCAGGCGTTGCCGAACTGCTTGGCGTCTGCCGTTGCATCGGACCGATCCGGATCCACGGGCGCCTTCCAGCGCAAGTCGCCGACCGGGGCCTTGGCGAAGCGGATGCCTTTCCACGCGTAAGTGCCTGAGGCCGATGAATCGTCGATGCCTGCAATGCGGCCGTATGCGGTCTCGCGCACGGTGGGCGCATCGCTGCCGCCGTCGCTGCAGGCGCCGAGCAGCAACGTGGTCGCTGCCATCAGCAGCAAGCAGCGGTTACGCGAAATATTGCCAATCGGCATGTAATGCTCCTGGGTCTCGATTTGTTGTTGTGCGGCCCGGTTGCCGGGTTCGCTGGTCGGCGGCATGCACGGCCGAAATCATTGTGAGATGCGGCGCTTCGCATGGCAAGCCGGGATACCCTATGACGGCACGAAACGTGTCTCGCAACGACAACTTTCGATGCGCGGCGATCCGACGTTTGCCCGCCACGTGCGCAAGCTCTACGTATGCGAAGACGCTGCCACTGCCAGCCCCGCCCGATGCCCCTGCGCAAACGCTTCCTCAAAGATCGAATAGCCCGACAGGTCGCTGTGCGCGAACTGCAGGCGAGTGCCAGCGGGCGGATTCTGCAGCGCGGTCAATGCGGCGTTGCAGCGCACCCCCGGCACCGGCGTGCTCATCGCATGCGCCCAGCGCGTGACGTCGATGCGGGTGGCTTTGGCGCGCAGATCCGGGTGCGGCACGTCCAGGTCGGTCAGCACGAAATCGCGCCAGTGGCTCCAGGGTTTTTCCAGCAGCGTGCGGCGCGCGGTGGCTGGGTCTGGCTGGGTCGCGAGCAAGGCGTGATAGTGCGTGAGCACGGTCGAGCCCGGCACGCTGCGCAGGCTCTGATGCATCGCATCGACATAGCCAAGCGCGGACGAATCGTGGATCACGTTGTCCCAACTCGGCGGCGCGCCGGGGCGGTCAGCGAGCGCGGCATCGACGTGGATGTTCGACACCAGCCAGGGTGCGTAATGCAACTGCGCGGCCGCAGCAGTCAATACAGCGGATGGGTCTTGCACGACACGCGCAGCGATGAACAGCGGCAGCGCCACGATGCAATGCGCGGCATGCCACCGTTCGACCGATTGCGTGTTCGCATTGAACGCATCGACCGTGACGCCGCTGCGGCCGGATGCATCGATGCGTTGCACCACCCGGCCCGTGTGCAGCCGACCCTGCAGTGGCGCGGCAAGCCGATCGGTGAGCCAGCCGTTGCCCTGGGGCCAGGTCAGCACACCGTCATGCTGGGCATCGTGGCTGCTGTCGTCACCAGGTACCGAAAAGCCGTGCCGGCTTGCAAAGTAGTGGATGCCGGCCCATGCCGACACCTGCGCGATGCCCGCACCGAAATCATCGCGGCAGCAGTAGTCGAGGAACCAACGCAGGTCTGCATCCACCAGACCTTGCTCATTCAGCCATGACTCAAAAACGATAGCGTCCAGCGCTTTCAGCACGGGCGCCAGCGGCGCTTTTGACGTAGGAATCGTGAAACGCGCAGCCATTTGCAAGTCCTGCACCGCGCTTGCGAAACGGCGGTACTCGCGCAGCGTGGCAACGGACACGCCGTGCATCGGAAGCAAGCCCTCCTGCCATTCGCCGCGATAGAACAGCCGCTCCTGCGGGCTGTGGCACAGGTGCCGTTCGTCGTATTGCCAGCGCCCCGCGATACGCTGCCTCAGGCCGAGTTCTTCAAGCAGGTCCTGCACCTCGGTGGCATCGTCTCCAGGCAGCGGCAGATAGTGCGCGCCGAGCGGGCACTTGAAGCCGTGGACTGCGGAGCCGCGGCTGTTGCCACCGGCTGTTTCTTCGAGTTCGAGCAGCGCGAAGTCGTCGATGCCTGCAAGCCGCAGTGCGCGCGCTGCGGCCAGCCCTGCGACGCCGCCGCCTGCGATCAGCGTGTGGACCTTGCGCGGCCTGCCGCGCGGTGTGTCAACCGCCTGCTGCCGCAACCGATGGCCGCGCTCTACGCTAGGGCCGACAAAGCCGCCTTCGACCGCATGCGGCGGCCCATCGCGGCAGCCGCTCAAAGCGAACGCGGCGCCCGCGCCCAGCAGATGGCGGCGCGAGAGCGTCAATGCGTGACCCGTCCCCATTCGCGCTCGTAAGTGGTGACCAGCACTTGGTTCGACAACCGATTCACCTCGACCGGTACGCGCGCCATGTCGGCCGGAAAGTCGAACAGCAGCGGCAACGTCTGCGGTGTCAAAAAACGCAACGCATCGGGCAATCGGTCCGGCAGCCGATACGGCCGGCGGCTTGCAATCACGAAGCCCCATTCACCAAAACTCGGCACATGCGCGTGATAGGGCGTGGCGCGCAGGCCCACCGACTCGATCGTCTGCACCACGGTCCAGAAGCTTTGCCGCGCGACCAGCGGCGAGGTCGTCTGGATCACCGCATAGCCGCTTGCCGACAGGTGCTGATCCAGCAGCGCATAGAACGAATTGGTATAGAGCTTGCCGATTGAGAAATTCGTCGGGTCGGGGAAGTCGACCACGATCAGATCGAACACGTCCTGCGTGCGTTCCAGCCAGGTGAACGCATCCGCGTTGACCACCTCGACCTTCGCGGAATTCAGCGCGCCGCCGTTCAACGCAACCAGCGCTGGCGCTTCCGAAAAAATGCGCGTCATGGCTGGGTCCAGTTCCACCAGTGTGATGTGCAGGGCGGCCGGGTACTTCAACAACTCGCGCACCGCCATGCCGTCGCCACCGCCGAGCACGGCGATGCGCTTCGCACCCTGCCCATCCGGGCCGAACGCAGCCATCGCGGGATGCACGAGTGCTTCGTGATAACGGTATTCATCGCGCTCGGCGAACTGCAGGTTGCCGTTCAAGAACAGGCGGTGACCCGCGCGGCCGTTCGTGACCACGATGCGTTGGTACGGTGACGTGGCGCTGAACTGGATCGGGTCTTGATAGAACCGGTCTTCGGCCAATGAGCTGATCCGCTCGGCCCCGGCAAAAGCGGCTGTGAGCACAACAATCGTCAACCCGCAAGCCGCCGTGTGCGCCATCAGCCCGCGCAGCTCATTCCGGAACAACCAGAGCGCCCAGCAAGCCACCGCCGTGTTCATCAGACCGAACGCAAGGCCGGTGCGGATCAATCCCAACTGCGGCACCAGCACCAGAGGAAACGCGATCGACACCGCCAAAGCACCCAGGTAGTCAAACGTCAGCACCTGAGAGACCAGGTCCTTCAATTCGACCTGGCGCTTCAACATCCGCATCACCAGCGGAATCTCCAGCCCCACCAGCACGCCGACCGCGAACACCAGCCCGTACAGCAGCAGTTGAAACGCACCCGGCAAAAACCCATGCACCAGAAACAGCAGCGTCGGCAGCAGTCCGCCCAGCAGCGCCACCATCAGCTCGATGCGCAAGAAATGCGCGGGCAACTGCCGGTCCAGAAAGCGTGACAACCACGAGCCCGCACCCATCGCGAACAGGTACGTGCCGATGATGGTCGAAAACTGCAGCACCGAGTCGCCGAGCAGGTAGGACGCTAGCGCGCCGGCTGCGAGTTCATAGACCAGCCCGCACGCCGCCACCACGAACACGCTGGCCAGCAGCGCGACTTCGAGCGCACCGGGGGAGCGGGACGCATGGGAAGTGGGATTCAAGACGGTGCGCATCGGGTTGAGGCTGACTGTAGCCAACCCACAAGGGGTTCATTCATGCACCCGGCACGCCGATTCATGGGTCCGGCGCAGCGGTGCATCGAAACCGCTCCAGGGGCCCGACCGCTCCACCGCCGCCCTCCTCACCATGCCGATCCTGACCGGCGTGCTCACGCGGCCTTCGATCCTGCTGGCGACGGTCAAGACCGGCGACGCCGAACTCGTCTCGGCCGTGTGGTTGGCGGGCGGCGTGGGCGTCGGCGCGCTCTACGTGAGCGCGCTGCGGCGCTGGCCTGCGCATCGGATCGCGATCGCAGTCGGCGCGTTGCTTGCCTTGTTGCTGCAGGGGTTGCCGCGGGGATGGACGCTGGCATCGGTCGTGATCGCGCTGGTGGTGAGCGCCTGCACGGCGCGCGTGCCCAAAGCCTGGCTGCCGCCGGAGCAAGTGTTCGAATTCCCGGCGCAGGTGCTGCTGCTGCGGGCCATCGGCGCGCTGGGCATCGACAACGAGCGGCTGCGCGCATGAAGATCCAGCCGACGCATTGCAGCGCCGCTTCGACGAGAGGATCGTCAAGTCCAAGACGTTTGCCAGCACGCCGAGCGACGAAGCGATGCTGCAGCTGTATGCGCTGTTCAAGCAGGGTACGGCCGGGCCGGAAGCGATGCAGCGCTGCATCGAACTGGTTGGCAGTTTGCTTCATAAAACATAGCGATAGTTGCAGACAGCACAGGTGCTTCGGCTTCTTTTTCGCTATGTACAACCAGCATTCGCTTCTGCCTCGGCCGAACAAATCGGCCGAATGCGTGCGGTGGTTGGTCCCACCCACGGCTTGATCAAAGCGCACCCGGCAAACAGAACGGGGCGGGATAGGGCGTGCGCGGTGCCGGACCGCACCAAGTCCAAGCGTAGCAAAAGCGCGGGCACCGCCACACCGAGTGCGCAGTTCCCGGAATCTTTAGTAATGAGAACGATTCGCATTACACTCTTGTCATGCCGATCGATTCCAGCACCGACGACCAGACGCCTGCATCGCAGCTTGTGGGGCCGCTTATGGCCAGCGCATTGGGGCCTGGCCCGCCGGTGGCGGGCGGCTCGCCCAGTGCGATCCCACGCGTGTCGAGCCAGCAACTGCTCGGCGCAGCCAGCGAGATCGAGATCGAACACGACGGCGCGCTCTACCGGCTGCGCCGCACCGCACTCGGAAAGTTGATTCTGACCAAGTAGCGCTTTCTTCCGTTTGCCTCGTTCCCTTTTGCACATGCCAGCCGCATCGCCAGCCGTGCCCTTTAACCGCACACGACTGCCACGATGTTTCCTGCCGACAAGCCCCATGAGGTGTCCGCGCTCACCAGCGCAGTGAACGTTCGCATCCCACCGCTGCGCGCACGGCGCGACGGCCCCCACGCAGTAGCCGATTCAGCGACCCCATGCGCTATGACCGCGCCGTTGCAATGCCCGCCGGCGACGGGGTTGCGCAGCGCCTGCGCCGCCGCTGCTCCGTGCGGCCCCCACACGATGCAATGGCTGCCGTTCAAACGGCTCGAAGGCCGCCACGGCGCATCGATGCAGGCAGCAATGCGGTTGACCGCCCGCAGACCCGCTTTCGCGACTCGACCCATGAACCAATCCGGAGTACGTCATGTGCCAATCGGCCGCCAACCCGCTTGAAGCCGTCGTCCGCCAAGCCGTCGCTGGCATGAGCCAAGCACCGGTTGCGCAAGCGCCGCCGCAGGCTTCGACGGCCAAGCAAAACGCCACGCTCGGCGATCGCCAACTTGCCAGCCACGGATCGCGGCGCCGTCGGCTCTGGGAGCTCGACGCCAGTGCGCATTGCCCGGTGATCGGCGTCTGCCTGCCCATTGGTGCACTGCGCCGGCTCTTGAACAAGGTGCTGGGCGGGGCGGCGGTGGCCAAAGACTACGAACTGCATTGCGGCGCCGTGAACGACTCGAAGCAGCGCACGCCGATCGCTGAGGCGATTCAGCGCGAACTCGACCGCCGCTACCTGATTGCGTTGCGGCAAGTTGCAACGCTCAAGACGACGGAAGCATTGGCCGCCTGGTGGGACCAGGCACTCCGCACGCAAGACGTGGCCGGGCCGCTGTGGGCGGTGCTGACGCATGCACGCTGTGCATCAACGCTCGAGCACCGCGTGCTCAGTGAAGTGCACATGCTGCAGCATCAGGCCGGTATGGCCGTGCGCGTCGATCTGCAGCGCTTCGAGGCGATGCTGGAGGAAAACGCGGTGCTCGCACGCGAACTCGGCGTGGTGCAGCAACGCAGCACACGCCACGCGGCTGAGCATGCACGGCGTGCCGAAGTGCAGGCCATGCAGATCGCGCAACTGCGCGTGCAACTGCATGCGCGCGACGCCGACATCCAGCGCCTGCGCCTCGAGCTACAGACGCTCGAGGCGGCCGTGCCCAGCCTGCAGGCGCGCACGCTGTTGACGCAGCAAAACCAGCAACAGGCCGAGCGCATTCACGCGCTCGAACGCAGCGTGCTGCAGCTTCGTCAGTCGGCAGAAAACCAGACGCGCCGGGCCGATGCGCTGGCGACTGAGCGGGCCGAATGGCAGCAAGTGCATCGGCAATCGATCGGCGAACCTTCGGATGCAGACGCCATCGGCGCGGATGTGTCGTCCGCCGCAGAAAACCGCTTCGATGCGCAGGCCGTGCTGTGCGTTGGTGGCCGCATCGCAGCGGTGCCGCTGTACCGCCACATCGTCGAGAAAGTCGGCGGCAGGTTCCTGCACCACGACGGCGGACTGGAGGACAGCAGCGCCCGGCTCGAAGCCACGCTGTCCGCCGCCGACCTCGTGATCTGCCAGACCGGCTGTATCAGCCACAACGCGTACTGGCGCGTGAAGGAGCACTGCAAGCGCACCGGCAAGCGCTGCGTGTTCATGGAGACGCCGAGCACGGCCGGGCTGAAGCGGGCGCTCGCGCAGTTGCAGCCGGACGGGGCAGCGGAGGCCGTGCCAGTGTCCTGAATTCCGCGCCTCGACTTCGGCCGTCGGTGGCCCATCCAAGGCACCGACTGCGCTCCCCCGATTCTTGTTCTTTCTTCTTTTTCGACGATTTAAGCTTCCATGATCCTTCGCTATCACCCGCCGCACGTCCGACCTCGCCGACAGCAGCTGCTCGCCCTGGCCTTCGCCGCATTGGGCACATCCGCCCACGCACAAAGCGCCAGCAACACGCTGCCGCAGGTCAACGTCCGGACGCAGCAAGACGCCGGCTACGCGCCCGCCGCCACCACATCGGCCACCAAAACCAACGCGCCGCTGCGCGACATCCCGCAGGCCGTCAACGTCGTGCCCGAGCAGTTGCTGGAAGACCAGGGCGCGACATCAATGCAGGACGCGCTGCGCAACGTGCCCGGCGTGGCGCTCGGCAGCGGCGACGGCCAGCGCGACCAGGTGTTCATCCGCGGCTTCAGCGCGATCTCCGACCAGTTCATCGACGGCGTGCGCGACGACGCGCTGTACTTCCGCGACCTGTCGAACGTGGAACGCATCGAAGTGCTGAAAGGCCCGGCCGCCGTGCTGTACGGCCGCGGCTCATCGGGCGGGCTGATCAATCGCGTGACGAAGACGCCGGACTTCGCGCGCACCTTCGGCACGGTCTCTCTGGGCCTGGGCAGCTACGACTTCAAACGGGCCACGACCGATGTGAACACACCGATCGGTGAAATCGCCGCGTTCCGGCTGAACGCCGCGCGAGAGAAGTCCGGCAGCTACCGCGATCAGGGTTTCATCGACCGCTATCAGATCGCGCCATCGCTCGGCTTCAAGTTCAGCGCGCAGACTGATCTGCTGCTGCAAACCACCTACGCGTACGACCAGCGCATCACGGACTTCGGCATCCCGGCGTTGAACGGGCGGCCGGTCGATATGCCGATCGGCACCTACTACGGCTCGTCGAGGGCCAAGCGCGACGACAGCACCACCACCCACGTGCAGTCCTACACCGCCACGCTGAACCACCGCTTCAACGACGCGTTGAGCCTGCGCAACATCACGCGCTATTCCAAATACGAACTCGACCGCTACAACACGCTGCCGAGTGGCACCACCGATCCGGTGAACCTTACGGTCGGGCGCACGCGCGGCTTCATCCTGCGCGACGAGGAATCGCTGTTCAACCAGACCGATCTGTCCTGGCGTCACCAGCTCGGCGGCTTCAAGCAGGAATGGCTGATCGGCGCCGAATTCGGCAAGCAGGACAAGCGCGCGCAGTCGGCGTCGTCAGCCAACGGCTACGACCGGGTCAGTATCCTGAACCCGACAGGCGTGCCGCCGCCGATCCCGCAGGCCAGCTATCTGGCCGACGGCGCGATCCCGAACAACACCACGTTCAAGACCGCCGCGCTCTACGCACAGGACCAGATCACGCTGGCACCGCAGTGGAAGGCGCTGGTCGGCGTGCGCTATGACGTGTTCGACCAGGACACCTCGTACGAACGCAAGCTCGCGCCGCTGTCGCGCACGGACCGCAAGTTCAGCCCGCGCGCGGGCCTGATCTGGCAGCCGACCAATGCGCAGTCCTACTACGTCTCCTACAGCCGCTCGTTTCAGCCGTCGGCCGAATCGTTTGCGCTGTCGGCCGGCACCGCCGACAACGCGCCCGAGATCACCGTGAACAAGGAGATCGGCGCCAAGATCGATCTGCTGGACGGCGCGTTGAGCATGACCGGCGCGCTGTTCAACCTGGAGCGATCGGGCATCAAGAACAGCGACCCCGACAACCCGGCGCGGCAGATCAACATCGGCACCCAGCGCACCAATGGCCTCGAGCTTGCGCTGGCCGGCGCGCTGCCGGGGCGTTGGGACGTGAACGCCGGTTATGCGTATCTGGACGGCCGCATCACCAAGTCGCTGGCCACCGTGCGTGGGCTGCAACTGCCGGTGGGTGAGCCGATCGCGGTGGAAGGCAAGGCATCTTCACTCACGCCGCGCCACTCGGGCTTTGCCTGGCTGATGAAAGACGTCGGCGAAGGCTTTCGGCTCGGCGGCGGCGTGAACTACACGGCCGCGCGCTTCGCCTCGGTCAGCAATTTGGTCACGCTGCCAGGCTACCTGACGGCGGACCTGGCGGCCAGCTACCAGACCGGGCGCTACGAGCTGCAGGTGAATCTGAAGAACCTGTTCGATCGCAAGTACTACGTCTCTGGCCATGGCAGCGTCGACAACCTGATCCTGCCGGGCGCCGGGCGCACGCTGCAGGTCGAGCTGACCGCCAAGTTCTAAACGCGATGGGTGTGATGCGCCATGTCGTTCGACGGCTGCATCGTTGGTGCGGTCTACTGCTGGCCGTGCTGCTGCTGCTCAGCGGGCTCACGGGCAGCCTGCTCGCGTTCGAGCACGAGCTCGACGACTGGATCAACCCGGCGTTGTTCGAAGCGCAGGAAACGGGCACGCCGCTCGACGCCGACCAACTCATCGCACGCATCGAAGCGAGCGATCCGCGGCTGCGCGTCTCCCTGCTGTTGCTCGACCAGCGGCTCGGGCATTCGGTGCAGGCGCAGGTGGCCGCCCGACCGGGCACGGGCGACGCAAGCGAGCCGCTCAGCTACAACCGCGTTTTCATCGATCCGGTCACGGGCCAGATTCTCGGCAAACGCCTATGGGGCGCGTGGGTGTTCGACCGCGTGCATGCGTTGCCGCTCGTCAACCGGCTGCACCGAACGCTGACCCTGCCGGGCCGCTGGGGCAACTGGCTGCTCGGCGGCGCGGCGCTGGGCTGGCTCGGGCTGTCGTTGATGGGGCTGTTTTTGAGCCTGCCCCAGATGCCGAAGAAGGCGAAGGACTTGCTCGGGCCGGCCGCACCGCGCGCTGGCATGTGGCTGGAAATCAAACGCTTTTGGCTGCGCTGGTCGCCGTCCTGGCGGATCAAGCGCGATGCGGCTGGCTACCGCCTCGCGCACGACGTGCACCGCGCCGTTGGCCTCTGGACATTGCCACTGGCGTTCGCGTTCGCGTTCACCGGCGTTTATCTGAACCTTGCCAACGAAGTGTTCAAACCCATCGTCGGCTGGGTGGCGACGCTCACGCCACCGCCGCTGAGCGTGCTTGTGAAGACCCCGGCGGCTGGCAACGCATCCTCCGATCGCAGCCTGACGCTGAGCGCCGTCGACGCGATCGAACGCGCTCGCGCCCAGCTGCCGGCCGCCGCCGCGGCGTTCCAGCCCTGGTACTTGAGCCACGTGGCCGGTCAAGGTGTCTACCGCGTCGCGTTCAAGGAGCCGGGCTTCCGAAAGAGCGCCTGGCGGGTGCGCTCCGAGCAGGTGTTCATCGACGACCGCAGCGGCACGCTGCGTGGCCTGACTGGCTACGACAGCGGTCAGGCAAGCGATCGTTTTCTCATGTGGCAATACCCGGTGCACACAGGCAAAGCGCTCGGCTGGGCGGGGCGTGCACTGGCAGCCGTCGGCGGCTTGGCAGTCGCCCTGCTGTGCGGGGTCGGCATCTGGCAGTGGTGGCTACGGTCCCGCAAGCAACGGGGGTTACGTGGGCGGGCTGCGGATTCGGTTCACACAGGCGCCGCCCGTCGCGCCGTGCGCATCCACCGGCCGACCGACAGCGACGGCATCAGCGCCATCTCGGCCATGCACGAAAGCAGCACATCCTGAAAGCCAGGCGCCATCGGACGGCGGCGGGTGCGCTGCGCGGTTTGCGAAGTCCCGTGCTGCGCATTCACCCCTGGGCTGCCACCCTGTCGATGCACAACGCAACCAGCTCGTCAGCACACTGCGGCACGAGATTGTGGTGATCAACGGCCACCAGTCCGCCGACCCCTGGCTGTCGCTTGGTGCCACTGCATGGCGCGTGCGAAAGTCCCGAGCGCCTGCGTCGGCTGATGCGCAACCCTGGCGACAAATCAGCCCGGATATGTGAAAATAATAATCATTCGCATCCGTTAGATGCCCCAAGCAATGGCGCTTTGAACCATCACGCGATTGGCTTGCGCAGGCCTTTTTTTGCGTTTGTGACGGGCTTCCTGGCATGCCCGCATTCCCGATCGATCACCGTGCCCCACCCAACCGTCGCTTCACTGACACTCGACCACACCACGGTCGGCCAGCGCTGCATCGTGCAAGACGTGACCAGCCCCGCCGCCGCGCCCGAATGGGCGCGCTGGCTCGATGAGATCGGCTTCACCCCCGGTGAGCAGGTCATGTTGATGGCGCGCGGCGCATTCGGCGGCGACCCGCTGGTGGTGCGCGTCGGCACCTCGACATTCGCGCTGCGCCGCGCCGAAGCCGCCTGCGTGCGGGTAGAGGCCGCAGCCGCATGAACGAGGCCGTGATCCATGTGCACCGCGGCGGCCCGCTGGTGGCGCTGGTCGGCAACCCGAACTGCGGCAAGACAGCGCTGTTCAATCTGCTGACCGGCAGTCGCCAGAAGGTGGCGAACTACGCGGGCGTGACGGTGGAGCGCAAGGAAGGACGGCTCGTCACACCCGCCGGCAAGGCGCTGCGCATGCTCGACCTGCCGGGCGCCTACAGCCTGCACCCGCGCTCACCGGATGAGCGCGTGACCTGCGACGTGCTGTACGGCCGCGCGATCGGTGAGAAGCGGCCGGACTTGGTGGTCTGCGTGGTCGATGCGACCAACCTGCGGCGCAACCTGCGGCTGGTGCTGGCCGTCAAGCGGCTGGGGCTGCCGTGTGTGGTCGCGCTGAACATGGCGGACTTGGCCGATCAGCGCGGGCTGCATGTCGACCCGGAGGCGCTTGCCAGGGAACTCGGCGTGCGGGTGGTGCCCACCGTCGGCGTCAAAAGCGAAGGCGCCGAAGCGCTGCGCAAGCTGCTCGATGACGCGGTGCTGTGGCGGCGGCAAGGCGCGGCGCTGCCGGTCACGGGCATCGGTGAAGAACAAACCGACGCAGCGCCCACCGACCACGAAGAAGTGCGCGCGATCCTGCAACGGATGGGCCTGGACGCTGTGGTGCCGCACACCGCAAGCGACCGGATCGACGGCGTGGTGCTGCACCCGGTGTTCGGCCCGGCGCTGCTCGTGCTGGTGCTGTTCCTGATGTTCCAGGCCGTGTTCGCGTGGGCTGAGGTGCCGATGGAGGCGATCAAGGCCGCCACCGAATGGCTCGGCAGTACGGTCGGCGCGGCGCTGCCGCCGGGCTGGCTGCGCAGTCTGCTGGTCGAAGGCATCATCGCGGGTGTGGGCGGCGTGCTGGTGTTCCTGCCGCAGATCGTGATCCTGTTCTTCTTCATCCTGACCCTGGAAGAATCGGGCTATCTGCCGCGCGCAGCGTTCTTGCTGGACCGGCTGATGGGCGGCGTGGGGCTGTCCGGCCGCTCGTTCATCCCGCTGCTGTCGAGCTTTGCCTGTGCGATCCCCGGCATCATGGCCGCGCGCACCATCGCGAACCCGCGCGACCGGCTCACCACCATCATGATCGCGCCGCTGATGACGTGTTCGGCCCGGCTGCCGGTCTATGCGCTGTTGATCGGCGCGTTCATCCCCAAGCATGAGGTCTGGGGCACGTTCGAACTGCAAGGTCTGGTGCTGTTCGCGCTGTATCTGATCGGCATCGTTGGTGCGCTGGGGGTGGCGTGGGTGCTCAAACGCTTCACGGCCAAGGGCATCGTGCGCCCGCTCATGATGGAACTGCCGTCTTATCACTGGCCGTCGGTACGCGGCATTGCCATCGGCCTGTGGCAGCGCGTGGTGATCTTCATGCGGCGGGTCGGCGGCATCATCCTCACGCTGACGATCCTGCTGTGGTTCCTCGCGAGTTTTCCCGCGCCGCCGCAGGGCGCCACCGGCGCGCCGATCGAATACAGCATCGCCGGCATGCTGGGCCGCGGCCTGGCCGTGCTGTTCGAGCCGGTCGGCTTCAACTGGCAGATCAGCATCGCGCTGGTGCCGGGCCTGGCCGCGCGCGAGGTTGCGGTCAGTTCGCTCGGCACCGTCTATGCGTTGTCGGCAGCCGCCGGCGACACCGCCACCGCACTCGCCCCGCTGATCGCGCAGAGCTGGAGCCTGGCGACTGCGCTGTCACTGCTCGCCTGGTTCGTGTTCGCGCCGCAGTGCTTGAGCACACTGGCCACCGTGAAGCGTGAGACAGGCGGGTGGACGATGCCGGTGGTGATGGCTGGCTATCTGTTTGCGCTGGCTTATGCGGCTTCATTTGTGACGTATCGGCTGGCGGTGGCCTTGGGCTGGGGATGAGTAGCCGGTTGTTTTCCTGAGGTGAAGGCAGGCGGTGCAAAGCCGGCTTGTCTTCTGCCCCCGGGCAACAGCGGCTGCGTAGGTGCCAACTCAGAGATCGTTCGGCCCGAACGGCGGCGCTTTGCCTTCCGGCACTTGTTGCTCAGCCATCGCAAGCAGCATCGCGATCGTCACGTAGGTGCCTGCCGTCGCCGTCAGATCGACGATTTGCTGTTCGTTGAAAACCGCCTTTGCGCACGCAAACGTCGCATCCGACACCTTGTGGTTGATCGACAGCTCAGTCACAAAGTCGAATACGGCTGCTTCCTCGGGCTGCATGTCCGCCGGGCGCTTCCTGGCTTTCAGATCGGCCACGAGCGATTCGGGCAAGCCGGCTTTCAGCGCGATCGGCGCATGCGCAAACCATTCGACCTGCGAGCGCCATTGCCGGCCGATGATCAAAATCGCCATCTCATTCAAATGCAACGGCAGCGAAGAGTGCCAACGCAGGTAATACAGCAGGTCATAGATGCGCTGGCCAAGCACCGGGCTGCGCATCAGCGGGTTGTACGGCCCTTGCAAACCGATGCTTGAGACCTTCATGATCTGCTCAGCCAGCGGCCGCTGGTACTCATGCAAATCCGCAATCGCGACTTGCGGAAATCTTGGCTCTTGGATGGTCTTTTGGTTCATGCCTCATTGCTCCTGCAAAACAACTTTCGAACTGCCCATTTCGGCCTCGTGAATCGGCAACCCACTGCCGGCAAACGCTGGGCATGGCACAGGGCCGAAATGTCGAACCGCAACAGATTGTCTGTATCCACGCGGTATGACAAGCGTCCTCAGTATGAACAGTTCTCTGGCGGTGGCTCCGGTCCTCTGCGGTTTTAACTGCTGAGCTTGGCTACACCGACTGCCGAGGACGCGCCGTTTGGCAGGTCCGATCTTGATTCGCGAAGCCCCTCTGACAACGTTGGTGGTGCGGGTCTTGTCTGGTCGTTCATGTCGACCGAATCGGTACGGACTGGAGGCTTTGTCGCCCCACCCGCTGTCTCCACTCGAAGCCTTAGTATCAAACTCAAATTTTGAACGGAAAGCAATCTCATGCATCGTCTACACGCGCTCGCACGGCAACTCGGTCTCGTCTCACTATTGGCCCTGACGGGTCTTGCCGCCCATGCGCAATCCTGGCCCGACCATCCGGTCCGACTGATCGTCCCGTTTCCCGCCGGCGGCGCCACCGATCTGATTGCACGCGTGATCGCACAGAAAGTATCTGCCGACATCGGCCAGCAGATCGTGGTGGACAACAAGGCCGGTGCGGGCGGCACCATCGGCAGCGGTGAGGCGGCCAAGGCGCAGGCCGATGGCTACACGCTGCTGTTCACGACCAGCAGCACGCATGCGATCGCGCCGCACTTGAATCCGAAGCTGCCGTATGACGCGGTCAATGGCTTCACGCCGATCGCGCATTTGGCGGATGCAGCCAATGTGCTGCTCGTCACGCCGTCACTGCCGGTCAAGTCGGTGGCCGAGCTGATCGACTACGGCAAGAAGCATCCGGAAGAACTCAACTACGCGAGCAGCGGCAACGGAACCATCGTGCATCTGACGTCCGAGCGGTTCAAGGCGCAGGCCGGCGTGCCGATGACGCACGTGCCGTACAAGGGCACGGCGCTCGCGATTCCCGACGTGGTGTCGGGCCAGGTGCAGGTGCTGTTCGACTCGCTGGCGTCCGGCATGCCGCACGCCAAGTCGGGCCGGCTGCGCGCGATCGCGGTCACCGGTGAGAAGCGTTCGCCGATTGCACCTGAGTTGCCGACCGTGGCGGAAGCCGGGCTGCCGGGGTTTTCCTCCGTGACCTGGTTCGGCCTGTACGCGCCGCGTGGCCTGAACGATGCATTGGTCGGCCACATTCACGATGCATTTGCAAAAGCGATGCAGGCGAGCGAGGTGATCGACAGCTTGGCCAAACTCGGCGTCGAGCCCGCACCCGTCAGCACGCCGGCCGAGTTCGTCGCGATGGTCAAGGCCGACAGCGACAAATGGGCCAGCGTAATTCGCGAACGCAACATTCGCATCGACTGACCAGACAAAAAAGCAAGGCAATTGCAATGAGCGACGACGACACCCCATCTGCACTCGACTGGGCCAACCCGTACCCGTCTGCCCGCTCCCCCGTGCTGGGCCGCAACGTGGTCAGCACCTCGCAGCCGCTGGCCGCACAAGCGGGCCTGCGCATGTTGCTGGCCGGCGGCAACGCGGTCGATGCGGCAATCGCAGCGGCCATGACGCTTACCGTGGTGGAGCCGACCGGCAATGGGCTGGGCAGCGATGCGTTTGCGATTCTTTGGGACGGCAAGGAACTGCATGGGTTGAATGCATCCGGTCGGTCGCCCGCGGCCTGGAGCGCGGACCGCTTCTCAAACCAGCGCGCGATGCCCGATGCAGGCTGGGACAGCGTGACGGTACCCGGCGCGGTATCGGCCTGGAGCGCGTTGTCGCAGCGCTTCGGCAAGCTCGAATTCAAGCAACTGGCCGAGCCTGCGATTCACTACGCGCGCAACGGCTTCGCGGTATCGCCCACGATCGCGCGGCTGTGGGCTGCGGGCGCCGAGCGGCTCGGCAAGCAGCCCGGGTTTGCCGACAACTTCATGCCGAACGGCCGCGCGTTACGCGCCGGTGAAATCTTCAAAAGCGAAGCGCACGCCAGCACACTGGAGCAGATCGCCGACAGCCATGGCGAGGCGTTCTACCGCGGCGTGCTGGCCCAGCGCATGGCCGCGCACGCCAAGGCGAACGGTGGCGCGATGACCGAGGACGACCTGGCTGCGCATGTGCCCGACTGGTGCGGCACCATCGCGCAGCCGTTCGCCAATTCGGTCGTCCATGAGATTCCGCCGAACGGCCAGGGGATCGCCGCGCTGATGGCGCTCGGCATGCTGCAGTCGATCGGCATCGGCGCCCAGCCGGTCGATCACGTGGACACCGTGCACCTGTGCCTGGAGGCGATGAAGCTCGCGTTCGCCGATCTGTACGAACACCACGGCGACGCCGACGCGATGCAGGTCACGAGCGCGGCGCTGCTCGACCCCGCTTACCTGGCCGAGCGCGCGAAGCTGATCGACCCGAGCCGCGCGGGCGACCCGGTCTACGGTGCACCGAAGCGCAGCGGCACGGTCTATCTGGCCGCAGCCGACGCGAGCGGCATGATGATCTCGTTCATCCAGTCGAACTACATGGGGTTTGGTTCCGGCATCGTGGTGCCGGGCACCGGCATCAGTTTGCAAAACCGCGGTGCCGACTTCAATTTGAAAACGGGCCACGCGAACGTCGTCGCGCCGCGCAAACGGCCTTCGCACACGATCATTCCGGCGTTAGCTTGTGCATCGGATGGCAGCCCGCAGATGGCATTCGGCGTGATGGGCGGGCCGATGCAGTGCCAGGGCCACGTACAGATGGCGCTGCGTGTGTTGCACTACGGACAGAATCCGCAAGCTGCAGCGGATGCGCCGCGCTGGCGCGTGACGGGCGGGCGGGGCGTGGCAATGGAGCAGGGGTTCGACGCAGCCGTGCTGCAAGCGTTGCGTGACCGCGGCCATGAGATCACGGTGGAGGCTGCCAGCTCGATTGGTGTGTTCGCTTTTGGTGGCGCGCAGATGGTGCTGAAGAACGGCAGCGAAGAGGACGCTGGCTACATCGCGGGTTCAGACCCGCGCAAGGATGGGCAAGCGGTCGCCTATTAGAGCTCTTCCCCCAGGCTTCGCTGCCTTCGGTCGGCTTTCGCCTTCCCCCCACCGGGGGCGGCGCCTGCGGACTGGCGAAGCCAGCTCCGCGGCCCCTGCCGGAATGAAGTGCGCTTGCTTCAAACGGCGCGCGCAGCATGCAGCGCCGTGAGCAGCCTGAGCTTCTTGGGATGGATCCTCAGCCGGATTTTGTAGCGGCATCGGCAATCCGCACAATCTGGCTTGCGATGCTCAGAGCGCCGCTTCTTCATCGGTGCGATAGGTGATCTCCACTTTCAATCCGACCGGGTCTTTCAGAAAAATCTGGTGCAGCGGAAAGCCCGGCACGGGCGACTCGCCGAACGCGATGCCGAGGTCTGCCAGGCGCTTTCGCATCGCTTCAATGTCCTGGCCGTTGAATGAAATGTGATCGAGCGGACCGGTGGCTGGCGCTGCCGCTTCGTCCAGCCGCGCGGCCAAATGCACGGTCGCCTGGCCGCCGCTGTAGAGCCAGGCGCCGGGAAATTCGAAGCCCGGCCGCGGCCCTTCGGTCAGGCCGAGCACCGAGCCGTAGAAAGTTTTCAGCGGCTCGAGGTCTTCGACCCGACATTTCAACGTGAAATGGTTCAACAGTCCGATCAGCATGGCGATGTCTCCTTGGGCCCTGGGTGTAGATAGATGGCCCGGCTTCGCCATTCTGGTGCACAAAGGGGTCCGTTGCCGTGCTGGCAAAAGCGCCCAAAAGGCAACCGGCAAGCGTTGCACGCTGCGTTGCTGCACAACTTGGGCAAGGACGCGGCAACTTGCAGCCAAGGAGTGGGCAGAGACACACCGGGCATCGACCGATGCTTTCAAGCCTTGGCGCAACCGATGCGGCAACCGCCACCGGCACCTCTACATGCGATTCGCGCATGTCCTTTGCTTGCTTCACTGGCGCGTTGCCATTGCACAATAATCGTTTGACATTCGATGAACGCGCAGCCGCTGCGCTGCGTGAGGCGGTCTGCCTCAACCAAAGGAACCCACTGCCGTGCTCAACGACCTGCTCAAACGCATCGCCGACGCCGGCCGACAATTGCGCGGCTCCAGCGAGAGCCGTTCACCCGAACTGATCGACCTGTGCGAGGCGGTGCTGCGCGGCAAAGGCGAGGCGACCGGCATGGCCAGCGCGATTGATGTGCTGGACGCTTATCGCGCACTGAAACCAGACGCCAAGGCGACGTTTTTCGAGCAGTTGCTCGCGCGCTTCAGTGGGGACACGCAGCGAATTCAAAAAGTGCTGGAGCGCTTTGCGAACGACCCGCAGCGGCTGTGCCGGGAGCTGCACTTCGCGTCCGAGCCGCAAACGCAGGAGCTGGTGCGGCGGCTGAACCGCGCGCCTGGCGGCACCGCCGCGCTGGTCGCGATGCGGCGCGACTTGCTAGATGCAGCCGCCGCGAAGCCCGAACTGCGCGACCTCGACCGCGATTTCAAGCACTTGCTCGGCTCCTGGTTCAACCGTGGTTTTCTGGAGCTGCGCCGGATCGACTGGTCGACTGCGGCCGAAACCCTGGAGCACATCATCGCGTATGAGGCGGTGCATGAGATCACGAGCTGGGACGACCTGCGCGGCCGGGTCGGCACACCGGACCGGCGGCTCTACGGCTTCTTCCACCCCGCGATTCAAAACGAGCCGCTGATCTTTGTCGAAGTCGCGCTCACGATGGATCTGCCGGACTCGATCGACGCGATCCTCGCGCCGGAGCGCAAGCCGGTGAATCCGAACGATGCGAAAACGGCCGTGTTCTATTCGATCTCGAACTGCCACACCGGCCTGCGCGGCATCTCGTTCGGCAATTTTTTGATCAAGCAGGTGGTGGAAGACCTGCGGCAGGAACTGCGCGGCCTGCGCACCTTCGTCACCTTGTCGCCGGTGCCGGGCCTGCGGCGCTGGGCGGTGCAGCAGCTCGAGCAAAAAAACAAGCCAAAACCCACCGAGACGCTTGCACTGCCTGCACCTATTGCTTCAATTTCAGTAGCGCAAATGACCGTGACTGCACCGCGCAGCAAGGCCGCGCCGTCCAGCACCGATGCGCCAAGCCGGGACACGGCAGGGGTCAAATCCGGGCCGCTGACTTCGGAACAACTGGCGCTGGTCGAAAGCCTCGAAGCCGGCATGGAGCTGACCGACCCGAAGCAGCGCGCCGTGCTGACGCAGATCGCGGCGCGCTATCTCACGCAGCCGTCCCCGCGTGGCGGTGCGCTCGACCCGGTGGCACGTTTTCACCTGGGCAACGGCGCCCGGCTCGAGCGCATCCACGCGGCTGCCGACTCAAGCGTGCGCGGCTTGAAGAATTCGTGGGGCGTGATGGTGAACTACCTCTACGCGCTCGACGACATTGAACGCAACCACGAGGCGTACGCAAGCACCGGCGAAGTGGCCTGCTCGTCTGCGGTGCGGCGACTCACGCGCGACTGACGCGCTGCCAGACGGACACGGTCCGGCCCCTTCTCATCCGACTGAAAAGCTGCGTCCTGCAGCGGCTTCGGTGCGTCTGAACGGTTCGTGTCAGCGCACCTACCAGGCCGGACATGCACGATTTCAAACCGCTGTCCGAACATTTTTTAAAAACCTGTGTATAACTTTTGAATAGTTCCCTAGTTGTCCACAGCTTGTTGTCGGGCGCGGATTTTGTCCACTTTGCGCTGTTGGTATGCGACCTTAGTGTGCACAGGGCTGGCTGATTCCAAGTGCGTTGATCCGGCACAACTAACAGCGGTTGTCCACAACCGATGGCATCCTCTATCTACTACTACTATTTGAATTCAATGAAATAGATAAGAGACAGTTTGGCGCGTGCGGTCGAAAAAAGGGGGGCAGCTCCCCAGCGCTCACCCACTCGACGTCGCGAGCGCACCGCCAATCGGTGCGACAGACTTGCTCAGCCGTGGATCGCTGCCGCCACGATGATCGAGATACCGAGCGCCATCGCACCCACCACGATCCCCAGGGCGACGTTCTGCTTTTCGACCAGTTCTTCCCAGAGCCGGTACGGTGTGAGCTTGTCGAGCACCAGAAACGAGAGCCAGAACACCAGCACGCCGATCAGCGCGAACAGGATCGAGCCGAGCACGGCGCTGGCGCGCAGCCATTCAAAGGTCATGAAAAGTCTCCTTGTGCGTTAAGAGAGAAAAGGCAAGCACTTCAGCGCCCGTTGCAGCACCGCGCGTCACTTGTGCCCGCCACCGGTCGAATAACCGCCGTAAGAGCCGCCTGAGCTGCGTGAGTAGCCGCTGCGGTCGCTGTTTGAGCACATGCTGAGCAACCCCCCCAGCACGATCATCAGCAGCAGAATTGCAAGCACGAAGCCGATGCTGAGTTGTGGCGCCGCGCTGAACGGCAGCACGTCGCGTTTTTTGGCGAACCCGGGCTGGGTGGCGTCGAGTCCGAACGCTTCAGCCACTGCACTGGCCGCGACCATGCCGCCGACCGACCAGGTCAGCTCCGTCGGTGTCTGCTCAGCGGTCAGCAGGCTCGGGCCGTTGGCGAAATCGCGGTTGAACGTCCTCTGGCCGCGCTGCACGGGCCAATAAAACTCGCCGGCGACGTAATCGGTGGTCGCGTCGTAGCTGTACTTGAGCTCATAAGCGGTGCCCAGGTAGCTCGCGCTGTTCGCGTTGCGGCGTTTCAATTGCGGCGCGCCGGTGGTCGGCCGCAGCAAGCTCCAGCCTTCTTCCGAATCCACCAGGAATGAGAAACCGCGCTGGCCATTGAACAGCAGGTATTCGCTCCAACCAAACGATTCGTCATCGCCCGCAGCGCGCCCCATGCGATGCTGAAAGCCGACCACCTGCCAGCTCACCCCTTGCATGCGGCCTTCAGTGCCCAGGCGGATCAACGGCTGCACTGGCGCGTCCTGCTCGGCGTGCCGCAGCTCGGCGCCGATGCCGGCGCTCAGGTCGACGATGCTGCCGCACGATGCACAGGTGATGCTTTTGGTCGACTGCAGCTTGACGGTGACCGGCGCGCCGCAGTTCGGGCAGTCGAACTGGCGACCTTTTTCTTCCCTTGCCGACTCGTCCTTCAGGCCGGTGAGTTGCAGGCCTTGCAATTGCACCGAGCGGCCACGCGACACGGTCGGCACCACGCGGTCGTATTCGATCGTCAGCACCTCGCCATCGGGCGCCCGCAGCTCCACGGCAGCGAACGGCTGGCCCAACGTGGGCAGCCGCGGCAACTCACCTTGCGCAGCGACCAGCGTGATCGGCCGATTCGCCGTCACGGTGAACAGCTTGCCTTCGATCGCGGTCGTGTTGCCGATGCGCAGGTACTCGGCCGCCGGCAGTTCGCGCGACCAGGCGGGCGCGGCGGCCGCGGCGTCCAGATCGAATCCGCCGTTGCCGTTGCTCGATGTGCGGCCCGCCGTTCGGCTGAACACGAACGCGCCGTTGTCTTCGCCCAGCAGGCCGCTCGAACCGTCAGCGTCGAACAACGCATGCCATTCGGTCCAGGGCCCAGTGTCCGACTGGTACTGCAGCCGGCCCACCAGCGTGAAGGCGCCGGCACCGGGCAGTGTTCCGCTGGTCATCAACTGCAGCGGGCTGAAGTCGTCGAACAGCTCGGCCATGCGGCCGATGCGCGAAAGCACGTCGCCCTGGCGCACGACCGTGCTCTGGCAATAGCTGCAGACCGCGAAGCTCGACTGTGCGCTGCGGAACACGACCGGCGCGCCGCAGCCGGGGCACGGGGCGCGGTAGACGCGCTGGGTTGGGTCGGTGGCCAAGCGGGCTATTGGTGTTGGAGCACGCCGAAAAGCATGACCCGCGGCAAGCGTCCTGGCGCGCGCTTATCGGTAACGCATCGCCCGCCGCAGCTCGCCGGCGGCACGCTACGCTGCACAGCAGAAGACTCGATGTTCGATCGGCAAGACGCCATGTGCCGCATGCGCCCGGCAGCCGTCAGACCAGCTTCTTGAGCAGCTCGACCTTCTTGTCATCGAACTCCTGCTGCGTCAGGATGCCCTTGGATTTGAGCTCGCCAAGTTTCTCGAGCGTCGCCATCACATCTTCCGCGCGAACGGGTTGTGCGGCCGGCTGCTGCTGTGCGCCCGCTGTGGCGCCCTGCAACCCGGCCGCCAGGTTCTGTGCCAGCACCTGCCCCATGGCGACGCCTGCGCCAAGCCCCATTGCATCGCCCGCGATGCCACTGCCGCCCCCACCGCCTTCGGCCATGCGCGGAATCGCCTGGCCGGTCTGGTACTGGATGAACTTGCCCATGTCGTTGCCGACCATGCCCATGCCGATCTTCTGGTCGAGGATCTTTTGCAACTCTTCGGGCAGCGAGACGTTTTGCACCTGCAACGCTTCGAGCTTCAGACCGAGTTTGTCGAACTCGGGCGACAGCTGCTGCACCAGCGCTGCCGCGAACTGCAACTGGTTGGCCGCCAGATCCAGAAAAGCGATCTCGCTCGATGCGATCGCATTGCTGATGTTTTGCAGCACCAGGCCGCGCAACTGGCCGTTCAGGTCTTCGGTGCTGTATTCACCACGCGTGCCCGACAGCTCGGTATGAAACCGCTTCGGGTCGGCCACACGGTATGTGTAGTTGCCGAACGCACGCAGGCGCACCGCACCGAATTCCTTGTCGCGGATCGAGATCGGCTGCGACGTGCCCCACTTCTGATCGATCTGCTGGCGCGTGGAAAAAAAATAGACGTCGCTTTTGAACGGGGACTCGAACAGCTTGTCCCAGTTCTTCAGGTACGTGAGCACCGGCAGCGTCTGCGTCGTCAAGGTGTAGCGGCCGGGGCCAAACACGTCGGCGATCTTTCCCTCGTCGACGAACAGCGCCAGCTGCGATTCGCGCACCGTGAGCGAAGCACCGTTTTGAATCTCCTGGTCCGCCATCGGGAACCGCCAAGCCAATGTGTCGTCATCGGTTTCGATCCATTGAATGACATCGATGAACTGCTTCTTGATGAAATCCATCAGGGCCATGGCGTGTCCTTCGGTGGTTGCAAAGCGCAGGAAAAAGATCGGTTCATGATAGCGGCCAGTCTTTTTTGCACGAAGCAAAAAAAAGCGGCCCCGAGGTTTTGACCGGGGCCGCTCGGGGGGATGCGAAGGCTTGGGGTTACGGCGCAGCAAACAGGTCGGTTCGCCCCAAGCCGATCCGCGTGCTTGCCCCCTGCGTGGGTCCGCAGGCGGCAGCTGGTCGAATCAGCGCCGGCGCTTCACGCCGGGTGTCGCAGGGGCCTGCTCGAACGCACTGCGCAGCCGCTCGCCCGCAAAGGCTTGTGCATCCCTGGCGTCATTCACAACCGCCGCCATGCCGAAAAACTCATGCGTGGTGCCCGCATATACCTTGCGTTCCACGGGCACGCCAGCGGCCGTCAACGCATTGGCCAGCAGCGCGCCGTCTTCGCGCAGCGGATCGATTTGCGCATTGATGATGGTTACCGGCGGCAAGCCGGCCAGTTGTGCATGCACCAGGTCCAGCCGCTTGTCGGATTTCTGCGTCGGGTTGGCCAACAGCTGGTCGACGAACCAGTCGATCATTGGTTTGTTCAGCGGCTTGGCGCTGGCACTGTCGACGTAGGAAGCGGTGCTCATGTCGCCGGTCTGCGCCACCGGATAGACCGCGAGCACGGCCGCTGGCTTGGGCAGGCGCGCGTCGCGGACTGCAATGGCCGTGGCCAGTGCCAGATTGCCGCCAGCGCTCTCGCCCGCGAGCGCCAGCACGCGGGGCTTGGCGTTCAACACACGCGCGTTGTTGGCGGCCCAGCGGTAGGCGGCGAGCGAATCGTTCCATGCGGCCGGGAACCTGGCTTCCGGGGCCCTGCGGTAGTCGACCGACATCACCACCGCATTCGCTTCCTTGGCGATGCCGCGGGCGCCGCCGTCGTAGGTGTCCTTGTCTGCAATGACCCAGCCGCCGCCGTGAAAGTAGACCACCACCGGAAACGGCCCCGGGCCTTCCGGTGTGTAGATGCGCACGGGCAGCGGGCCGGCCGCGCCGGGAATGGTGCGGTCACGGCTCGTCACGCCGGGCACGAGGTCGGTCGGCTCGGTCGAGCGGCCCTGTTTGATCAACAGCGCTTTCACCGCATCGGCCGGCGAAGGCTGCAGGCGCGCCTGTGCGGGCGTGAGCATCTCGATCGGCTTGCCGCCGAGTGTGGCCAGTTGATCGAGCACGGCTTGCATATCAGCGTCTGCGCTGTACCGGGTGCCCGTGTCCACACCGACACCGATGCCGTCCGGCAGCTTTGGCGCAGTGGCCGTACCTGGCATGGCTGAGCCGGATTCGATCGCCGAGCCGGCTGCGCAGGCGGCCAGCCCGGCAACGGCGATCACCCCAGCCGCAAGCGTGCCGGCACGGCAGGAAAAGCGGACCGATCTGGACAACCGGACGAGGGGGTGGCGCTTGCTACTTCGCATGAGGGGAAAACCTTTTTTGTTTTGGGATGGGTAGGAAAGACGGCTGCAGCGCGTGGCGGATTTGCAGCACCGGCGGTGCTGCCAAGTGACAGGCGGCTGCGAAGCATATCGATGCCGCGGCTTTGCCGCCGCAGGCGCGTTCGCAAAGTGGGTGTCCGGTGGGCAAGCCTGACTTCGCTGTCTGCGCGCCTTCCCCCAAGGATCTATCGGCACGATCCAGCCAACGGTTGCAGCTTGCCATCAGCAGGCCGACGCGGTGGGAATCGGAGCCAGCTCCACACCACGATCAGCCCGAACACGCTGTAGGCCAACCCGAACACCCAGGCTGGCGCGTTCCAGTACAGCGCATGCGAGAGCCAGTGCTCGATGAAGCCGCCCGCATAGATGGTCGAGCCCGCCTGCCGCCTGAGCCACATCTCCAGCGCCGTAAGCGGACAGACCCAGCCGAACCACGACTGCACCACAACGACCGCGATCGCCGCCAGGTGCGCCAGACGGAACCACCAGCGATTCACCCAGCCCCAACCGCATGCGTTGCCAACCAGCACCAGCAGCAACCCGACCACCACGAACAGCACGACGCCGACGTGCAGCACCAGCACCGTATCGGCGAGCGCTTGCCAAACCAAGCCGCGATCCGGCATCTCTTGATCAGCGCTTCCAGGCCAGCAACAGCACGCCAGCGGCCACCAGCGCGATCCCGCACCAGTCGCGCAGCGCAGGGCGCTCGCCGAGGAACACAACGGCAAACAACGCGACCAGTACCACGCTGAACTTGTCGATCGGTGCGACCTTGGAGGCATCGCCAAGCTGCAGCGCACGGAAGTAGCAGACCCAGGATGCGCCGGTGGCCAGCGCCGACAAGGTCAGAAAGGTCCATGTCTTGCCCGACAGTGCAAACGGATCGCTCCACTTGCCGGTGGCGAACACGAACACCCCGAGCACCAGCAGCACGATCGAGGTGCGCACCAGGGTGGCCAAATCCGAATCAACGCCCGCGATGCCGATCTTGGCAAAGATCGCGGTCAGTGCGGCAAAGCCGGCCGACAGCATCGCCCACCAAGCCCAGCCGTGGGACGCGGCGTTCACTGCAGCATCCGATCTATGAGCAGCCATGGAGCGACAGCGCGATGACCCGCAGTGCACGCGCACGGCCAACCGAAAAGGCAGTCGCGCTGCTGTGTGCAATGCAGGCGCATCGACCGCCTTACCAACGCGCGCCGAACGTGGTGCGCAATTCCTCGATCTGCGCGGGCGCGAGCGGCAACGGCTTGGGCGCCGACAACACCCAGAGGCGCGCCGTCTCTTCGAGCTCTTCAAGCGTGGCCATGGCGGCCGTCGGCTCGCTGTGCCAGACGTTCGGCCCGAGGCAGTCCAGCATCACGGCGCGGATCGGTGTGCCGCGCGCGCCGTAAGCGCCGATCGCGCGCGCCACCTGCTCGGCCGCGCGCACGTCGCCGGGTCGGTAATAGACAATCCGCGGCACGTGACCAACCTTCATGACGAAGTAGGGTGTCAACGCAGGCAACAGTTCATTGTCTTCGGCCGCGGCCGGCTGCAACGTGAGCGCAACGCAGTGCGTGCTGTGCGTGTGGATCACGCAGCGCGTGCCGGCGTCGAACGGGCAGGCAGCCTCATAGATGCGCCGGTGCAACTCGATCGTCTTGCTCGCACGGTCGCCGTCTTGCTGGCGCAACTGCAGATCAAGCCGGGCAAGGCGTGCGGGGTCGAGGGCGCCCAGGCTCGCGTCGGTGGGCGTGATCAGATAGCCTGCATCGCCCGGCAGCCGCACGCTGATGTTGCCGGCGCTGCCGTGCACGTAGCCGCGGTCGAACAAGCTCCTGCCGACGCGGCAGATTTCCTCGCGCCACTGCGATTCGGTCATGCGAGTGTGTCGAAGGCCTGGGTGAAGAAGTCCGGCCCGCCGAAATTGCCGGACTTGAGCGTCAGGTGCAATCCCTCACTGCCCGCCACGCCGGTCTGCGCGTGGCACCATGGCACGCCGGGTGCGATCTGCGGCCCGATGCGCATCTGCTGAATCCGCAGCGCCTGCACGCAAGCACCGGAGGTCTCGCCGCCGGCCACCACGAGCTGGCGCACGCCGCGCTCCACCAAGCCCCGCGCTATTGTTGCCAACGTGCGCTCGACCATCGCACCGGCCTCGTCGACCCCCACTTTTGCCTGAACCTGCTTTACCGCAGCCGCGTCCGCAGTCGAATAAATCAGCACGGGCCCTTGGGACAGCAGCGGTCCGGCCCAAGCCAATGCCTGCCGCGCCACATCTTGGCCCGCAGCGAGCGCCAACGGGTCGAGCGCAAACGCGGGCCGCCCCGCTTGCTGAAATCGCGCGACCTGCTCGTTCGTCGCGACCGAGCAGCTGCCGGACACCACCGCGCGCAAGCCGGTGGCGGCCGGCAAAGCAGCTGCAGCGGCCTGCGCCGAGATGCCGAAATTCTGTGGCAGCCCGATCGCCACGCCCGAGCCGGCCGTGACCAGCGGCAGGTCCTTGCATGCCGCGCCGAGTAGCAGCAAGTCATCGTTGGCTACCGCATCGACGATCGCAATCGAGATGCCCTCGCTGCGCAGCTGCTCAAACCGTTTTTGAATCACAAGCGGCCCCTGCGCGATCACGGCGCGATCGACGAGCCCGACTTTTTTATGCGCGCATTGCGCTTGCATGACCCGCACCAGATTCGCATCGGTCATGGGCGTGAGCGGGTGGTTTTTCATGCCGCTTTCTGAAAGCAGCACGTCGCCGACGAACAGATACCCTTTGAACACCGTGCGTGCGTTGTCGGGGAAGGCAGGCGTTGCGATCGTGAAGTCGCAGTTCAACGCATCCATCAGCGCTTCGGTCACCGGGCCGATGTTGCCGCGGGGCTCATCTACAAAACGGCTGTCAAACGTCGAGCAGTACTTGAAGTAGAACTGCCTGGCGCCCTGCTCTTGCAGCCACTTGAGCGCGGCCAGCGACTGCGCCACGGCCTCGGCCGGCGGGATGGTGCGCGACTTGAGCGCGACCACGATCGCATCCACTTCGCTGTTCGTGTCGAATTCGGTGTCCGGCACGCCGATCGTCTGGATCACGCGCATGCCCGCGCGCACGAGGTTGTTGGCGAGATCGGTCGCACCGGTGAAATCGTCTGCGATGCAGCCGAGCAGCAAGCTCCCCATGCGGCCGCTCATGCGCGGCCTGCGCGCTCGGCGGGCAACACGGCCTGCGTTGGCAACTCGATCCCCGGAAACGTCTTGATCACCGCGCTGTCGTCTTGCTTGCCGTAACCCGCCGACGAGGCGTTCATGAACATCTGATGTGCGGTGGCCGACAGCGGCAGCGGAAACTTGCTGGTGCGTGCCAGGTCCAGCACGAGACCCAGGTCCTTCACAAAGATGTCGACCGCCGACAGCGGCGTGTAGTCACCTGACAGCACGTGGGGCATGCGGTTCTCAAACATCCAGCTGTTGCCCGCGCTGTGCGTGATCACCTCGTACAACGCGGCCGGGTCGACGCCTTCGCGCAGGCCGAGCGCCATCGCTTCTGCCGCGGCGGCAATGTGCACGCCGGCCAGCAACTGGTTGATCACCTTGATCTTGCTGCCTGCACCGGCTTTGTCGTCGAGCTTGTAGACCTTCGCGGCCATCGCATCGAGAAACGGTTGCGCCACTTCGTACGCGTCCGCGCTGCCAGCCGTCATCATCGTGATCTGGCCCGCCAATGCGCGCGCGGCACCGCCGGAGATTGGCGCATCGATGTAGAGGATGCCGGCATGCGCCAATTGCGCCTCGATTTTTTCCGACCAGTTCGGGTCCACCGTCGAGCACATCACGAACACGCTGCCGGGCTGCATCGCGTCCGCCACCCCGCGACCGTCGCGCTGCGGGCCCCAGAGCACGCCCTCGGTCTGCTCGGCGTTCACCACCACCGAAATCACCACGTCGCAGGCCGCGCCAAGCTCGTGCAGGCTGTTGCAGGCCACGCCGCCGTCTTCAGCAAACGCGCGCGCGGCATCCGGGCGCAGGTCGAATACATGCGGTGCATAGCCGGCGCGCCTGAGCGACTGCGCCATGCCGCTGCCCATCGCGCCGAGGCCGATCAGGCCCACCGTGCTGTCTGTCGTTGTCATCTCAGGTCCCGTTGTCGTTCGTGTGTCTGGGTGCCGCACAGGCTAGGCGGCAGGGGGATTTCAGGATAGCGGATTCGGCTGGAATGACCATCGGCTGCCAGTGGGAGGTGCCATGCCGTGTGGCGGCCACAGCGTTCGGCGGCTGCCCACGACTCGCCCCAACGTCATTGTCGGCAAGCTGGACACTGGATGCCGCAACGCTTGGCCGCTGTTGGCCGTAGACCTCACTCAACGGGCCGATGGCCAAGGGCTGGCGCGGTAGCCGAGTCAACGGCCGATGCCCGACGCCTCCACCGTTTGCACCTACAGTGGAGCGCAACAACAAACGCTACGCTCGGGGCTGCGGACCCTGCGCAGTGAACGACTGCACGGCTGTCCGGCCAGCGGCAGGGTCGTCGCAAAACAGGCCGTCCGCACCGGCCTGCAGCAGCGCATGCATTTCGGCGATCGTATCCCCATGCGCGCTGCGATCGGCCACCGGCTCGCCGCGCAACGCAGCCGGCAGGAACGCGTTTTCAGGCCGCACGGTCCAGACATGCACGAGCAGGCCGGCCGCATGCGCATCTGCGGCCAGCGAAGTGGCGGCTGCATGCCCGTCATCCGCCACGGGCAGCAGCAATGCCTTGTGCGGCCCGATGCCCTGCGCGTAGCGCGCAATCTCGGCCAGGCCTGCCGACGTGATCATGTCTGCATGCGTTGCCAGTGCGTCCGGCAACGCCGGATCGGCTGCATCGCCAGGCTTACCCAACGCTTCGATCAATTGCACCATCCGCACCGACGACTCGGCGCGCATGCGCAGCAAACTGGTCGGCTCGAACGATTGCAGAAATACCGGCGCCGCCGCGTCGTTCCAGCCCTGCGCCGCCAGCACCGCTAGCAGGCGCGATTCGAGCGCCAGTCCGATCGACCGGAAGTACGCCGGGTGCTTGGTCTCCGCATATACACCGACCGTGCGGCCCAGTTGCGCAGACATCGTCTTGGCCAGCTCGACAATCTCTTGCCAAGTCGCAATTTCGAACTGCCCGTCGAAGCGCGTGTTGGCGGGCCGGACCAACGGAATGCGTTCTTTCGCGCGCAGCGTCTTCAGCTCGGCCAGCGTGAAGTCTTCGGTGAACCAGCCGCAGAGGGTCTTGCCGTCGATTTGCTTGGTCGCACGCCGCCTTGCGAACTCGGCCCGCTCGGCCACGTCGGTGGTCGCTTCGATCACGGCACCGGTCGCTTCATCGACCTGCGCAATCGCGTTCTCGTGCCGCGCCACCAGCACACCGTCTTTCGTGGGCACCAAATCCGGCTCGATGAAGTCCGCCCCCGCCTCGATCGCCAATGCATAAGACGCCAACGTGTGCTCCGGCCGAAACGCCGATGCACCGCGGTGCCCGATCACCGTCGGAATGGGAGGCCAGGAATCCAAATCAGGCATTTCGGGCAATTTCATGAACGTGGTACGACCAATCCACGCACGCTGTCTTCATTCCAGCAGGGGCCACGGAGCCGGCTTCGCCGGGCCGTAGGTGCCGCCCCCGGTGGGGGGTAGCCGAAAGCCGACCGAAGGGAGCGAAGGCTGGGGGCGAGCTAAACCTTCTCGGGCAACTCGATCTTGACTTCAAGCACTTCGAGATTGTCTTGCCGCTCGAGGTTCACGCGAATGTCTTCCGGATTGATCGCCACGTACTTCGAGATCACCGCGATGAGCTCGCGCTGCAGCGCATCCATGTAGTCGGGCGTGCTCGCGTTGCGGCCCACCCGTTCGTGCGCGAGGATGATCTGCAGCCGTTCCTTCGCGACGTTCGCGGTCTGCTTTTTTTCCTTGGCCCAAAAAGTAAGGAATGACATCGACATTATCTTCCCCGATTGTTGCCACTGCCACCGCTGCTGCCACCGCCGAACATGCGCTTGAAGAAGCCGGGCTTTTCCGCTTCAATGAACCGCATCGGCCGCTCCTCACCGAGGAAGCGCGCCACCACGTCCTGATAGGCCGCGGACACGTCGGTGCCTTGCATGTGCACAGCCGGCGTGCCCTGGTTCGATGCTTGCAGCACCACCTCGGACTCCGGGATCACGCCGATCAGCGGAATGCGCAGGATGTCCTTGATGTCGTCGAGCGAAAGCATCTGCCCTTCGGACACCCGATTCGGGTTGTAGCGTGTGATCAGCAGGTGCTCTTTGATCGGCTCGCGCCCTTCCATGGAGCGCCGTGTCTTCGAGCTCAACATGCCGAGGATGCGGTCCGAATCGCGGACGGAGGAGACTTCCGGATTCGTCACCACCAGCGCCTCGTCGGCGAAGTGCATCGCCATCAGCGCACCGGACTCGATGCCAGCCGGCGAGTCACAGACGATGAACTCGAAATCCATGGCGATCAGGTCGTTGATCACGCGCTCGACGCCCTCCACGTTGAGGGCTTCCTTGTCGCGTGTCTGGGACGCGGCCAGCACGTACAGCTGCTCGGTCTGCTTATCGCGGATCAACGCCTGATTCAACGTGGCCTCTTGCTGGATCACATTCACCAGGTCGTACACCACACGCCGCTCGCAGCCCATGATCAGGTCCAGATTGCGCAGGCCGACGTCGAAGTCGATCACGGCGGTCTTGTGCCCCTTCAGTGCCAGCCCGGCTGCGAAGCTGGCGCTGGTGGTGGTCTTGCCCACCCCTCCCTTGCCGGAAGTGACGACGACGATTCTTGACATCGGAATGGATCCTCGGGTTTTGTCTTGTTGCTTGATTTGATTCTGCGGGGGTGCTTCCGGGCAGTGGTCGATCGCCCCACCCCTTTGCTCAATCGGCGAGCGGTTCCATCAGCAATTTGTCGCCGACCAGTCGGATCTGCGTGGGCCGGCCGAACACTTCCGGCGGCAGCGGCGTCTCGCTGGTGCGATAGGTGCCGGCGATCGCAATCAGCTCAGCTTCCATGCCGATCGCGAAGATGCGTGCGTCCGCATCGCCGCGCGCGCCGGCGATCGCCTTGCCGCGCAGCGTGCCGTAGACGTGCACATGACCATCGGCGATCACCTCGGCACCTTGGTTGACGGCCGACAGCACCACCAGATCGCGCCCCTTGGCATAGACCTGCTGGCCGCTGCGCACCTGTTTGTACACAACCATCGCGCCTTGCAGCTCGGCCGGGGCAGCGTTGCGAGCCGCTTCACGTGTGGCTTTTGCGGCAGTGCCCGTTGCGCCACCGGACTGTTTGGGCGATGCGGAGGGCGGCGTCGGGCTGCCCGCAGCGGCACCCGTGCCACCAGACGCCGTGCCCCGATGCAACTCGGCATCCGGCGCCGCAACCAGCCCCGCAGCCCGTGCTGCTGCGGCATGCAGCGCACCGGCGCCTTTGAACGCAATCGGCGCCATCTTCCAGCGCCGCAGGATCGTCAACAACCGTCCGAACTCAACTGGCGCAGGGTCGTCGCCCAACAGCGAGAGGTCGATGACCACCGGATCGTTGTCGAAAAAAGACGCGCTGCCAGCGAACCGGTCGTCAAGCTCCTGGCTCAACAAATCGAGGTCGGGGGACTTCAAAAGCAAGGCAACCAACGGCAAGTTGGCACTCTTGATTTCAAACGCCACAGGCGTGCGTCCGGGGAAAGCAACGGTCATGTGGCGAAGAGGAGCTTGGGCGACCGGGCGAATCTTAACAGCGGAAGTTTCGTGCCCGCCACCAGCCCGTCTCGCCCAAGCAATTTGCGAGCGCACCACGGGTTTGCGGGTGTTTGCTCTGTTTTATTATTTACTCTGAATACAGATAGTAGTAGTAGTTAGAGCATGGCATTTTCTGTGGATAACCATCTTTTTTCTATTTGAATCAATGCATTAGCTATTGGCCAGCTATGTGATTGGCGTGGCTTTTCCGGCAACGTGCAAAGTGGACAAGTTGCGAGTTCGTGCCCAAGCTGTGGACAACTGCTGAGTTGTGCCAGCGATGTACACAGGGTTTTGGCGCGCGTAGGCCTTCGAGGCTGAACAGGCTGCGGGGCAGCGACGAGAATCGGTGAGATGGAACAACCCATTGCGCCTGAGGCGAGCGGCGCCCATCCCTACCAGGCACTCACGCCGGACCTGGTGCTGGATGCCCTCGACAGCGTTGGCCTGCGCGGCGACGGGCGCTTGCTTGCGCTGTCGTCTTACGAAAACCGTGTCTATCAAGTCGCGCTTGAGCAGCCGCTCGACATCGACCTTGGATTGGGCGGCGCGCAAACCGCGGTGGTCGCCAAGTTCTACCGACCCGGGCGCTGGAGTGACGCGCAAATCCTGGAAGAGCACGCGTTCGCGGCCGAATTGATGGCGGCCGACGTGCCGATGGTCGGCCCGCTGGTGCTGCACGGCGCGACGCTGCACCGCTTCGGCGACTTCGCGTTCTCGATCAGCCCGCGCCGTGGCGGCCGTCAGCCCGAACTCGATGACTTCGAGGTTCTCGAATGGATCGGCCGGCTGCTGGCACGCATCCATCTGGTCGGTGCGACCCGACCGTTTGCAGAGCGGCCTGCGCTGGACGCAGCGCGCTTCGGTGTGGCTTCACGCGACTGGTTGCTCTCGCATGAAACGATCCCGCTGGACGTGCGCAGCGAATGGATCTCGGGTTGCGAAGAAGCTCTTAAATTGATAGCTGAAATCGAAGCAGGTACTGGCGCATCAGCCGGTTTTGACGCGATAAACAGAGGTGATGCATCCACCGGTCGTCTGCGCCTGCACGGCGATTGCCACCCCGGCAACCTGCTGTGGACACCGGCCGATCAACCCGGCGCCGGCCCACACTTCGTTGACTTGGACGACTGCGTCAGCGGCCCGGCGGTGCAGGACTTGTGGATGCTGCTGTCAGGCGACCGGCGCGAACGCACCATTCAGCTGTCGGCGCTGCTCGACGGCTATGAGCAGCTGCGCCCGTTCGATCGGCGCGAGCTGATCCTGATCGAGCCGCTGCGCACCCTGCGGCTGATCCATTACAGCGCGTGGCTGGCCCGGCGTTGGTCGGACCCGACCTTTCCGATCCACTTCCCGTACTTCGGCAGCAGCGACTACTGGCGGGGCCAAGTGCAGATGCTGCATGGGCAGATTGAGGCGATGCGCGAACCGGCGTTGATGGTCTGAGCAGGCTCGAAACGCGACACCCACAAGCAGCCGCAACGGAGAAAGCGTCGATCGACCCGTCTGCTCGATCAGCCGAGCTGGGCCAGTGTCTGGCGCGGCCGGCTCGGCCGTCGGTGGTGTGCAAGACAAAGCAGTGTGGTGGTTGTCAGATAGCGCTCTGTGCGCCGAAGCCGGGTTCGGCCGGTCCCACACCGACAATGTCGGGCACCGCCGAAACCGCCGCAGGGGCATCCGTGGGCGGCGGCCCCAGGACCGTCTCCATCCTGTCCGGCCGCGCCGGCCAGGTCACTTCCATAATCTGCAAGCCGGCTTGGCGCGCCAGCAGCTAAACGCCCACGCCCGCATCGTCGAATAAGTTGGCATCGCGTGCTCCAAGCAACTGGATCGCTCGCGCGCCGCAATAGCGAAAACCCGACGTCGGATCGCCCCAATCGAACCCCGCCATGTGCGGCTGCCACGGCGCGACGTCGGTCCCGCGCAGCGCCGCAGCCTGCCGGGTCAGGCAGCATCGCGGTGGCGATGCCACCGGCACCACCAGACACTTGTGGCGCCAGCGCTTTAATGCGGCGCTGGCCTCCAGATACGGCTCTGAGGTGGCGATCACGCATTCAGCGCCCTCCAGCAGCGCCTGCTCGAACAGGCGATAGACCGAACACGCGGCCGCGAGCGACCAGCGCGATTGCGACAGCACCACCTCTGAGTGTCAATGCACGACTCACGGCAGCGTCAATGTCTTGCGCACGAAGGGTATGGATCGGGTCGTGCAGATACAGCCCCATTCCGCCGCGATCGGGCGGAAAGAACTTGCCAACGTGCAGCACGCGCAGCGTCATTGGCAGGGGGGCCGGTCATCGCCCAGCGATCTGTGCGCGCACCTGCAGGTATTGGCGGTAGCGATCCAGCGCGTGGCGCTCCCGGACGGCCACGGGATGCAAATGGCGTTGCACGAATCCAGGACAAAAGGCCGACCACTCCGCACTGGATCGCCTGTCGCACGCGCGGTTTGATGGGACGCCGTGGCGATCAAGGCGGTGTCGGTGATCCCTTCAACCCGGCCGAATGGGCGCAGGTCAACACCGGAGATGCAAACTTTTGCCAGCCAACAGGGCCATCGGTTTTCTCGACCGATGCAACTTGTCAAGCAGCCGCTGCGACCCGCTGTCGCCGACTCACCAGCACGATGCCAACCGCCACCAGCACCATCGCGACCATCAAGCTCGGCGAGATGCGCTCGTTCAGCCAGAACGCACCGAACAGCAACGCAAACACCGGCGTCAGAAACGCGAACACCGACAGCTTGGTTGCAGGGTAATGGCCCAGCATCCACATCCAGGCCAGATAGCTCGCAAATGCGCCAACGGCCGCCTGCAGCACAAGCGATGTGGCGGCAAACGCGCTGAACTGCCAGACCCAGGCTTCCCCCAGGCTGAGCGACAACAGCGGCAACGCCGCGCTGCTCATCGCGACTTGGTAGAACAACAATTTTTCTGCCGACAGGTGCGTGAGCGAGGTGGCGCGGATCATTATTGTGGTCAGGCCCCAGAACATGCCGGCGGCGATCGCAAGCAGATCGCCAAGCCATTGCATCGGCGGGCTGCTGGCCCGGAAGCCATCGCGCAATGCGAACACCACGCCGGCGAATGCAAGTGCCATGCCGGCCCATTGCACAAGGCGCATGCGCTCGACCGGCACGAACAGCGGCAGCAACACCGCGACCCAAAACGGCGAGGTGTAGAGAAACACCGTCAGCCGTGAGGCGGTCGTGTACTGTAGCCCTGCATACATGCAGGCAAATTCGATGGAGAACAGCGCACCAGCGGCAAGCCCGACCATCAGTGTCCCGTCGCGCTGAAACAGCCGGATGCCGCGGAAGGCGCACCATAGCCACAGCAGCACCGTCGCCCCACCGAACCGGATCGCCGCCTGGAACACCGGCGCCACTTCCGCGATGGTGGCTTTGACGAGCACTTGTTGAAAGCCCCAGAACAGGCAGCAGCCCATCAGCAGCGCCACCGCGAGGCCGTCCAGGTCGTCCTGGCGCACCCGCTTCGTGACCGCGGTCCCTGCGTTTGTCACAACGGATGCTCGCTATAGAAACGGCCACCGTGATAGAGCAGCGGCGCGGCGCCCGCACGGTGGTCGCAGTGCTCGACTTCGCCGACAAAGATGACGTGGTCGCCTTCCGTGTAGCGGCTGCGATTGAAGCATTCAAAAGTTGCCGCAGCGCCGTGCAGCAACGGCGCACCCGCGCTGCCATCGGTGAATGCCACGCCGGCCCAGCGGTCCACGTCGCGCGTCGCAAACCGCTCTGCAAGTTCCACCTGATCGGCAGCGAGGATGTTGATCGCGTAATGCGAGCCTTCGCGCATCACCGCCATTGACGCGGCGCTGCTGGCCAGACTCCAAAGTACCAGTGGCGGATCGAGCGATACCGAATTGAACGAGTTGGCGGTCAGCCCGACCAACTTGCCGTCTGCAGCACGCGCCGTCACGATCGTGACACCGGTTGCAAACATGCCCAACGCAGCGCGAAATTCATCCGGGGCAAACTGGGGCGCGCGAAGCTGACGAGAGGGCATTGATCGAATTTACTCGACAACGCCCGATGGAGCGGGTTGCGCCCGTGCCACGGGCGAACGGCACCACGAACCGCATGGCCACCGCGCTTGCCCGCTGCCCGAATGCCGGCCGAAGCGCGCGGCGCATGATCGATCCCGTGACGATGCCTTTGTCATTTTCACGATGCTCGGCTCGGGGCCGACCTTGCTGATGCCGCACGACATGGGCGGCAGCCTTATGGCCCAGGCCAAATGGTTTGCCAAGCCTGTGCTGCACCAGCTTCATCAAAGGGCGTTGGCGCGCGCCCGGCTCACTTCGGCGCAAATGCTGAAAATACCCCATGCGCCGCGCATGTGGCTTTCCTTTCGACACCCCGCATCACCCGTTATCGAGGATCCAGCAATGAACCCACCCAATCAAGCAGCAGTAAGCGAAGCCGCCCGCTTCGGCAGTGGCCGCGACGTGCGCCGGGTCGAGGACGAAAAACTGGTGTCAGGCCGTGGCCACTATGCCGACGATCTGGTGCTGGAGGGCCAGCATCACTTGTGTTTTCAGCGCTCGCCGTATGCGCATGCGCGCATCGTGTCGATCGATGCAGAAGCCGCGCGTGGCATGCCGGGCGTGGCGGCCGTCTACACCGGCGCCGATCTGGTGGCCGCCGGCGTGAAGCCACTGCCCACGTCGGCCGACTTCAAGCGTGCGGACGGCACGGTGTGCGCATCGCCGTTGCGCCAGCCGCTGGCGCATGAGCGCGTGCGCTTTGTGGGCGAAGCGGTGGTTGCGGTGGTGGCCGACAGCCCGCAGCATGCCAAGGATGCGGCCGAAGCCGTATTGATCGAATACGAGGAACTGCCATTCGTCGTGAACCTGGCGCAGGCCACTGCGCCAAGCGCACCTGCGGTGTGTGATGCGGCGCCGGACAACATTGCAGCGGAGATGCAGCACGGGGATGCCGCCGCCGCTGCTGCCGCGTTCGCCAAAGCCGCCCACCGCATATCGCTCGACGTGGTGAACCAGCGCGTGGTCGCACTGACGATGGAGCCGCGTACGGTGATCGCAAGCATTGAGCCGAAGTCGGGTAACGCAACCGAGCCGGCTGCGGCCAAGCGGCTTGCGGTCCGCATCAGCTCACAAATGCCAACCGGTGTGCGCACCACGCTGAGTGCTGCGCTGGGTCTGCAGCCTGAGCAGATTCGCGTCACGGTCGGCGACGTAGGCGGCGGCTTCGGCATGAAGACCGGCGCCTATCCGGAAGATGTGGTGGTGGCTTATGCAGCCTGGAACCTGGAGTGTCCGGTCAAGTGGGCGGCCGAGCGCAGCGAGGACTTCACGTCCGCCACGCACGGGCGTGATGTGGAGTCGAAGATGGAATTGGCACTGGATGCAGAAGGCCGCATCCTTGCGCTGCGCTGCCACGCGCTGGCCAACGTCGGCGCTTACGCAACCGGCACGGGCGTAGCCATCCAGTTGCTGATCGGTCCGTGGGTGCTGACCAGCGTGTATGACATCCAGACGATCGACTTTCACTTCAAGGCGGTGCTCACCAACACCGCCCCGACTGGTGCCTATCGCGGCGCTGGCCGCCCGGAGGCGATCTACAACATCGAACGGCTGCTCGACGAAGCCGCGCGCGCGACCGGCATCGACCGCATCGAGCTACGCCGGCGCAACTTCATCAAACCCGAACAGATGCCCTACACGAATCCGATGGCGCAGCGGTACGACAGTGGCCGATTCGAGCAGGTGCTGAACCAGGGGCTCAAACTCGCAGATTGGCAAGGCTTCGACCAACGCGCTGCAGCGTCGAAAGCAGCCGGCAAGCTGCGTGGACGTGGCCTGGCAACGTTCCTGGAATGGACCGGTGGCAACGCGTTCGAGGAAACCGTGACGGTGCAAGTGCGCGCCGACGGCGTCATCGAAGTGTTCTCGGCGGTGCTCGAGATGGGCCAGGGCATCACCACGTCGCTGGCGCAGCTCGTGGTCGATGCATTCGGCGTGCCGATCGAAAAAGTGAAAGTCGTGCTGGGCGATACCGACCGTGGCAACGGCTTCGGCAGCGCGGGCTCGCGCTCGATCTATGTGGGCGGATCGGCCGTCAAGGTCGCGTCGGACCGCACGATCGAGCGCGCCAAGGAACTGGCCGCTGCAGAGTTCGAAGTGGCGGCCGCAGACGTGCAATACGAGCGCGGCACGTTGACCGTGGCCGGTACCGATTTGAAGACCGACCTGTTCGCACTCGCTGCGCGCCAGCCCGAAGTGGCTGCTTCCAAAGCGCAGAAGCAGCCGCAGCCGGCCGCCAGCATTTATCTTGAATCGACCAGCAACGTCGGCGGACCGACTTGGCCGAACGGTTGCCACCTTTGTGAAGTCGAAATCGAACCGGACAGCGGCGTGGTGCAGGTGGTGCGCTATGCGTCGGTGAACGACGTCGGCCACGTGGTGAATCCGATGATCGTGCGTGGGCAACTCGACGGCGGCGCGGTGCAGGGCATCGGCCAAGCCTTGGTTGAACAGGTGGTCTACAACGCCGAAAGCGGCCAGCCGCTGACCGGCAGCTTGATGGACTACGCCGCGCCGCGTGCCGACCTGATCGCGTGCGACTTCGAGACACAGATGGACGAGTCCACGCCCTGCCTGACGAACCCGATGGGCATCAAGGGCGTGGGCGAGCTCGGCACCATCGGCGCCACGCCTTGCGTGGTGAACGCGGTGGCCGATGCGTTGGCGCGCAATGGGATGGCGGCGCACGCGCCAAAGCTGCAGATGCCGCTGTCGCCCGACCGGGTCTGGCAGTTGATGCACGCGTCCGCCTGAAAGCCGGGCCAGGGCAGCAGCAGCGGCAGGACAACGACCGCTGCTGCTGCAATTGCGGCCACGGCTGCGGCAATCGGCAGTGCGGCGTCTGTCGAAGCTCGACTGGTGCCCGTTCACCGCGAAGCGAGCGTCGCCCACAGCCCAAGCAGCGCGCAAGCACCGATCACCCCGCGCTTGAAGCCGATCAACGCAATCGCTGCAATCAGCAGGATGGCAACGGCCACCCAGCCGATGCTGCCCGCCATCCCTTGCGGCCACAGCACCTGCAGCCCGAAGAACACCGCAAGATTCACGATCACGCCGACCACTGCGGGTGTGATCGCAACCAACGGGGCGGTGAACTTCCAGTTGCCATGCGTCGACTCAACCAGCGGGCCGCCTGCGAAGATGATCGGGAATGACGGTAGGAACGTGAACCACGTGACGACCATCGCCGCCGTAAGCCAGTCGTTCTGGTCCGCTGCCCGTTGGAACACGTAAGACAGCGCCGCATGCGCACCGCCGAACGTCATCAGTGCGGCCCTGGTGAAGAACCATGCCATGCGCGTAAGCGTGCCGTTCCAGCCGATCGATGTGGTCAGCTGCACCATCGGCACAGACCACAACAACGCACCGACCGCGCCCAGGCGCCACAACCGCTGCAAGCTGAACTTCGCATGCGACGGCGTCGGCGTGTCGTCATCGATCACGGCCAAATGACTTGACGGCGAGTTCGATGGGTTGGCCACGCCTGCAGCCGCGCCGCCAGTGAATCGGCTGGGCGCAAACCGCGCGCCCAGCCAACTGATCAATGCCGCCGCAAGCACGATCGCCGGGAACGGCACCGTCAACCAAAAAACCGCAACGAACGCTGCCAGCGCGATGCAGCGCACCCCGTTGTTGTGCAACGTGCGCGAACCGATCGGAAGCGCCGCCTGCGCCACGATCGCTGTCACCGCCGGCTTGATGCCGTAGAACAAGCCGATGACCACCGGCTGATGCCCATAAGCCACGTACAACTACGACAGCCCGATCAGCAACACCAGCGACGGCAGCACGAACAACACGCCCGCTGCAATCCCGCCCCTGGTGCGATGCAGCAGCCAGCCCAGGTAGGTGGCGAACTGCTGCGCCTCCGGCTCCGGAAGCAACATGCAGTAATTCATTGCGTGCAGAAAACGCGCTTCAGAAATCCACCGCCGCTTCTCGACCAGCCAGCGGTGCATCAACGCGATCTGCCCGGCCGGTCCACCAAAGCTCAGGAGCCCCAGCTTGAACCAGAGGACAAGGGCTGGGCGCAGGGTGGGCAGACCAGGCGTTGCCTCGGGGCTAGGCGCTGGGGAATGCTCGGCAGCCTTCGTCTGACCCTGCGCCCGGCACCAGCGGGTTCAAGTTCAGCCCTTGCCAAAAAACAGATTCGGAAAATACAGCGCGATGCTCGGGAAAATGATGATCAGCAGAATGCCAAACAGCGTGACGATCACATAAGGGACCACCGAGCTGTAGATCTCGCCCATCGTGATGCTGGGCGGCGCAACGCCCTTGATATAGAACAGGTTGAAACCGAACGGAGGCGTCATGTAGCCGATCTCCATCATGATGATGAAGAGCACGCCGAACCAGATCGGATCGAACCCCCAAGCCTCGACGACCGGGAGGAACACGGGCAGCGTGATCAGCATGATGCCCACTGGGTCCAGCACCATGCCCAGTAGGAACAGCACGAACAGCATGAAAGCGAGAGCCCCCCATTTGCCGCCGGGAATCTGCGACATCAGCCCTTGAATGAAGTCATGCGCGCCAAGCAAGGTATAGGCGGTGGAAAAGGCATGCGCCGCGAACAAGATCCACATGATCAGCGTGGTCAGCCGCAGGGTTTGCATCGCCGCGTTGCGCACCACCGGTACCGTCAACTGACGGTTGAGCGCTGCCGCGACCAGCGCACCGAGCACACCGATGGCCGCCGCTTCGGTGGGCGTGGCCAGCCCGCCGAAGATCGAGCCCAGCACCATCACCACGATCAGGATCGGCAGCAGCACCGCGCGCAGCGCGATCAGCTTGTCGCGCCAAGTGCCGCGCTCTTCGGGCGGCAGCGCCGGGGCGATCGATGGCTGCAGCCACGCGCGCACACCGATATAGATCGTTACCAACACGAACAGCAAAATGCCCGGCCCGAGCCCTGAGGCGAACAGCCGGCCCACCGAGACCTCGCTGATCATTGCGTACAGCACCATCGGTATCGACGGCGGGATCAGGATGCCCCAGCCGCCGCCGGCATTGATCGCGCCCAGGGACAACCGGGTGTCGTAGCCGCGCTCGAGCATGCGCGGCAGTGCGATGGTGCCCATCGTGACGACCGCGGCGCCGCTGATGCCGCTCATCGCAGCGAAGATGGCGCAGATGGCCACGGTGCCAATGGCCAGCCCACCGCGCAGCGCCCCGAACCACAAATGCATCATGCGGTACAGCGCATGGGCGACACCGGATTTCTCCAGGATCATCGCCATGAACACGTACATCGGGATGGCCACTAATGTGAAGCTGGTCATCGACTCCCAGAACTTCGAGGCCACGATGTAGAAGCTTACTGGACCCGTCGTGAAGTAAAGAAAGATCACCGATACGCCGCCGAGCACGAACGCCAGCGGTACGCCCAGCAGCAAGAAAACCAGCAGCGAGCCAAAGAACAGCAGCGTAAGGATTTCGACCGACACGGCAGCTGCGCCCGCTTTTTAGTGAGCCGCAGGGCCATCGGCCTGCACGCCGAAAGTGGCGTCGTCGCAGGGCAGGCCCATCAGCACGCGGATGTCCGACCAGAGCCGCACCACGCCCTGTAGCAGCAGCAACAGCCCGCCTACGGGCACCGCCAGCTTCACCGGCCAGATCCAGGGATTCCAGATGCTCTGAGAGGTTTCCAGCTTCCCCGCCGACTCATAGGCCATGGAACTGCCTTGGTACAGCAGCACAGCCATGAACAAGAAGAACAGCACCGAGGTCGCCACATCAACTGCCGCCTTACGCTTGCGTGTGAAGCGACCGTAGAAGATGTCCACGTTGACATGCCCACGCTCGGCCAGCAGGTAGCCGCCCCCGATAACGGCATAGAAGCCGAAGACCAACTGCGACGTCTCTGAAGTCCAGACCCATGGCCGACCCACCGCGTAGCGCATGACCACGTCGACAATCAGCAGCCCGAAGATCAGCAGGATCAACCATGCCACGGTCCTGCCTATCCATCGGTTGAAGTGGGTGATGGCGCGTGCAAGGGTCAACACTTGAATTGCCTTCAGCGCAGGGGTGGATCAGGTGTAACCCAGGTCTTTGAGGATCGAAGCCACCGTGGCTGCACCCTTGGCCGCCAGTGGACCCTTGGCGGCCTCCTTGGCCATGATCTCCTTGGATGCCACCGCGAAGCGTTCCTCTACTGACTTAGGGAACTGCACCACTTCGACCTTCATCGTCTCGCGCCCCTTGGTCAAGGCCTGCGCTTCTTTGAGCTGATATTCAGTGGTGCGGCTGAAAAAGCGTTCCTCGGCCAGTGACATCAGGATCAGTCGCAGATCGTCCGGTAGCTTTTCCACCGCAGCCTTGTTGAACACATAGGCATCGCAGGTGATACCCAATGGCGGCAGCATGTGAAAACGCGCCACTTCCCACAACTTCATCGACATCGCGCCCTGTGCAGCGCCCCAGTGCGCACCGTCAACCACACCAGTGGCCAATGCTTGGTACAGCTCCGGGCCAGCGACGTGAGTGGGCGATGCGCCTGCAATCGACAGATACTCGAGCAACGCGCCTGCAGAACGCAGCTTCAGTGTCTTGAACTCATCGAGCGTCGTGATCTTCTTATTGACCACCAGTTCGGTGGTGAAAGCCTTCTCGGTTCGGTAGATCACGCCCTTGGGCGCCAACTGATCATTGACCAATTGCTCGCCGCCCATGTTCTTCAGGTACTGCGCCATTTGCCACGGTTCACGGAACGTGCCCGGAACGCCGTAGGCTAACCCCATCGCCTCCGCCTCGTTGAGGATGTAAGCCGGCGCCAATGTGCCCATCTCAACCACGCCACGCCGCACGATGTTGTAGATCTCAGCATCCTTCGCCAACTCGCCCGCGCCGAAGAGTTGCATCTTGAAGCGCCCGTCCGTGCGCTTGCCCAGTTCACGAGCGAACCACTCCAGGCTGTCCTTGAACGACGCTGAAGCCTTAGGCCAATGGGCCTGCACCTTCCATGTCACGCTGGCTTTCGACTGCGCATGCGCGGAGCCGATGATCGCGGGTGCGCCAGCCAGCAGCAGCGAGGACTTGAGTACGTTGCGGCGGGCGAGTGGATGTTTGCTTGTTGACATGTGTCTCCTTTGATTCGATGCGGCAGCGGCTCATTGGCCCTTGCGTTTGCTACATGAAAACATAGGAAGGCGGCACCGTCAACACGTGGGTTTCCCCTATGAATTGCAGCCAGAGCGCAGCGTCTGCGCATGATCTGGACGATCAAACTCAAGCGGGATGGCGCTGATCGCACCGGCATCCCGGCTGCTGCCGGCTTCGCCGTTGCTACAGTGCGGAACGCGGCCGCCACACCGCGTTCGCACCGGTCTTCGCAAGCTCCTCCATCACCGCTTGGGTATGCGCGCCAGGCTCGCCGGGCACATGGGCTGCGCCATCAAAACGCGGTGCGGATGCAGCCTGCAGGACGCCGTGCCGTTCGCTATAGACACCCCGCGCACGCAGATGCTGATGCTGCCCTGCTTCGACCGGACTCAGCACGGCGCCAAAGCAGGCATCGGTCGGCTCCAACAATGTCTGCCAGTGCGTGCGCGGTTGCGTGAGGAACAACACTGCGAGCCGCGCGCGGCGCCGCGGCCAAGCGCCCAGGAGCCACTGCGCACCCGTGAAGTCGGCGTCGTCGGCCAGTCCCAGCGTGCTCAGCAACAGCGTATGAAACTGCGGCTCCAGGGCGCCAACCGTGATGTGCTCTGCGTCGGTGCAGGCGTAAGTGTCATAGAACGGTGAGCTGTCCTGCACGCTTGCCCCACGCACATCAGCCACCACGCCGCGCTGACGCGCACTGAACATCAGGTTCGGCATGTGCGCCGAGCCGTCAACGATTGCAGCGTCTACGACCGTGCTGCGGCCGGTCGCGCGCTTGCACGATGCCCCACAGCAGCCCCGTAATCAGGTACAACGCACCGCCGCCGACATCGCCAAGCATCGTGAGCGGAGACACTGGCCGTGCATCGGCTGGGCTGCTCCCCCACAGTGCGCCAGAGACGGCGACATAGTTCCTATCATGCCTCGCACGCGGTGCGAGCGGCATGCTCGGCAACGAGCTGGTCGCCAAGGCATCCGGTGATGGCTACACGGTGCTCGAAGGCATCACGACCATGATGCAGATCCCGTCGCTGTACAAGACCGTGCCTTACAACCTGAGCGATTCGGCACTCGTCTCGCAGATCGCTAAATCGGCGGATGTGTTCCTCGTGCTGAGCAGTTCGGGCGCCAAGACACTGCAGGATTTCGTAACGCAAGTCAAAGTCCATCCGAGGACGTTCAACTACGCCACCTATGGCAACGCGACCCCGCCCCACCTGCACGGCGAGCAGTTGAAGATGAAAGCAGGCATCGACTTGATGAAGATGCCCTACTGGGGCTCGGGCCCCGAGATGGGGGTGCTGCTGGACGGACAAGTCACGTCCGCCTCTGTCGATGCGACGGTAGCCTATCCGCATCTCAAGTCAGACAATCACGCTCCTTGCAGCGACTGGCTCACAGCGCTTTTCGAGCCTGCCCGAGGTGCCCACGACAGCCGAGGCTGGCTGCACGGGCTTTGAGGCAAATGGCTGGTTCGGCCTTTTCCTGCCGTCCCGCACACCCAGGGCAATCGTCAAAAAGCTGGGTGGCCCTCCGGCTGCGATCGTCAAGGCGCCCGACATCCACAAGCGGTTGCTCGACATGGGGCTGATTCCGATGGGATCGTTGTCCGTTGGATTCAAATCGATACTCGACCACGATGCCGCGCACTGGAAAAGCATCGTCGATGCGGCCAAGATTTCAATCAACCAGCAAAGATGCGCATCGACGTTGGCCGACCGGTCAACCGGACGATCCACCACGCCGGCTACCCACCTCGCTTGCCAATGCACGCGGCACCGGCACCGTTTGCTCGAACCCGATGCATGCATTCGTCACCGACACACCGTAATAAGTTCGCGTGGCAGTCGTCGTTGCCGCGCGTCTCGAACACCGCGGCCTGGCTCATCTTGGTCATGCCCATGAATGCGTGCGGCGCTTGTGCGGCCAGGATCGCATCGGCCGCGACCTTCGTGCCGCCATCGGCGCCGTTCTTGAAGGCGACTGGGCAGGACAGGCACTGGCCAATTGCCAGTGGCTTTGGCTCTCGGTGGTGCGCACCCCAATCGCGCCCCAGCTCACCAAGTCGCTGATGTACTGCGGGCTCAGCAGATCGAGGAACTCGGTGCCCACCGGCATACCGAGCGCGAGCAGATCGAGCAGCAGCTTGCGCGCCAGTTCCAGCCTTTCGTTGATCGCAAAGCTGCCGTCCAAATGCGGGTCGTTAATGTAGCCCTTCCAGCCGACGGGTGGTGCGGGGCGTTTCGAACTAGACGCGCATTACGACGATCAACTCGCAAGCCAATCCTTCAGCCAGGCTTTTCAGCCGCGTTGCGTACTCGATCGACTGGTCGTGATCATGAATCGACCATGGCCCCGCCACCACGATCAGCCGGTCGTCCGTGCCGTGCAGCACGGCAGAGATTGCTGCGCGGCTTTGCTCGGCCAATTTGAGTGCTTCCTGAGGCAATGGCAACCATTCCTCCAACAACACCGGAGCAATCAGCGGGCGCACCGCGCCGATGCGCGTGTCGTCAATTCAGGTGCTGTGGCGCGTGGACAGCGGGGCTGGGGCGGCGACGACGGGGGACATGGGTGCTCATCTGCCGACTGTCGACAGGGCGGATCCCATCAGGCAACTACCAAGTCGGCTCGCACGGTGGCCAACGCGCATTCATATGAACAAATGTGGTTGTAGCGCTTGCGTTTACTTCAAAATATGCTGTCAAAAAACATAGAAAACAGCGTTGGCATCATCAGCGCGGTGCTATACGGCCGTTGGTCTGGAGCAGTCGGTTGCCCCAAAAAAAAGCGGCCGTCAGCGGCCGCCGAGCAGTCCGCCAGCGCAGAAACGCTGGCGTAATCTCTACGTGCTTTAGCTCTACTTGTGATCCTTGCCCGCGTCCTTCAGCGACTCTTTCGCATCGCCGACGCCTTTTTGCACTTTGCCTTCGCCCTGCTTGGCCAGACCCTTGGCTTGCTGTGACTTGTCGCCAGTCATCTCGCCGACTTTTTGCTGCACTGTGCCGGCTGCATCCTTGACTGTCCCCTTAACTTGATCCTTGTTCATGATCGTCTCCCTGATTCATGCAAAACGGGCGAGATTGCCCTGACGTCATTGACGCTCAAGCGCACGCCTGTGGCTGCCGGATGGCTGCGGGTGAGGATGTAGGGGAAAGCCTACGTGGACGGGTGGTCGCCAATAGTGCATCCGGCGCATCGATCCAAACTTGACCTGACGGCGGGACATCGATTGATCGAGCATCGCGGGGGCAGTAGAAAATCGGCGCGAGGGCGTTTCAGCCTGCAGACGACGAACAGGCGTCGACTTTTGCCCAACGGCGGGGTGACCGCACGGACGCATCCCAGATCGAATGATCGAACAACGCGCGGAATGTTCACACTTCAACACACAGCAACTTGGGTGATCACGGCGCTGGCCACCGCCGGTGTGATCTTTCGGCCTTGGAAGGTGCCTGAAGCGATCTGGGCGGTGGTGGGGGCTGTCGCCCTTGTCCTGTTGGGCTGTTTGCCACTAACCGTTGCGTCGGGCGCCGTTGCCCGCGGAACCGACGTCTATCTGTTCCTGGCCGGCATGATGCTGCTGGCTGAGCTGGCACGCGGCGAAGGGCTGTTCGAATCCCTGGCGGCACTTGCCGTGCGGCTGGCAAACGGGTCCGCCAGCCGATTGTTTCTGCTGGTCTACGGGATCGGTACGGTCGTGACGGTTTTCATGTCGAACGACGCCACCGCCGTGGTGCTGACGCCTGCGGTCTATGCGGTTGCCAAGAAGGCCGGCGCGAAGCCGCTTCCCTATCTGTTTGCCTGCGCGTTGGTTGCCAACGCGGCCAGCTTCGTGCTGCCGATCTCGAACCCGGCCAATCTGGTGGTCTTCGGCAGTCAGCCGCCGCCACTGCTTGGCTGGTTGCGGCAGTTTGCGTTGCCTTCCGTGCTGTCGATCGTCGCGACGTTCGCGGTGTTGCGGTGGATCTTTCGCGCTCCGCTGGGCGGTGTTGTCGAAGCCGGCGGCCCGACGGTGTCTTTGTCGCGCACAGGCAAGGTCACCGCATGGGGCATCGTGGGCGTGGCCGGCGTGCTACTGGTTGCGTCGAGCCTGCACCTGCAGCTCGGCTTGCCAGCCATGCTGGCCACCGCAGGGGTCGCCGCGGTCGTGTGCTTGCTGAAGCAGCAATGGCCGTGGTCAGTCCTTGGTCATGTTTCCTGGAGCGTTCTGCTGCTCGTGGCGGGACTCTTCGTCCTTGTGCAGGGAATCGAAAGCACCGGCGTCACCGCCGAACTCGCCCGCCTGTTGCACAGCGCCGCCGCGTCGTCACCATCCCAGGCTGCCATGGGTGCAGGACTGCTGGTCGCCGTAGCCTGCAATCTGGTCAACAATCTTCCTGCGGGACTGCTCGCCGGCGCCGTCCTCAGCGCTGCCGCAGCCACGCCGCTGGCACAAGGAGCAGTCATGATCGGCATCGATCTCGGGCCAAATCTGTCCGTTGCGGGATCGCTGGCTACCATGCTGTGGCTGATCGCGATTCGGCGAGAAGGCGAGGACGTCGGTGCCTGGCAGTTCTTGAAGATCGGTGCCATCGCCATGCCGACCGCGCTCATTCCGGCGTTGGCGGCCCTGTTCATCTGAGCCGCCCTTTCAGATCATCAGGGAAGCCAATGCCCGAACGATCCGAACATTACAGCGGTGTGACGCCGATGGCGCATTGGCATTTGTATGTTTACTCAGCAGTCAGAAATACAGGCGACTGATGGATGGCCGAGGAGCATGCGCACCAAGGCTGGTTTATCGGCGAGGCCTTGCAGTTGTGCAGCGACTCGCTCGTCCAGACGTTCGCCCTTGCGCAGTGGGGTGCGTGCCACGCCGATGCGCTTGGCATGGCTCCAGACCCATTTATCTGGATTCAGATCCGGTGCGTATCCAGGCAGCAAGTGCAGCGCCGATTTGTCGTGGGTTGAAGCCACATGCTGCTTGACCACCGCGCTCTTGTGCGCGGGTAGGCTGTCCAGCACCAGCCGCACCATGCACTTCATCAGGCCGCTGCGCTCGGTATGTCATCAGCGCCCTATTGGGTGCGATGCCGGTCAGCCAAGTGCTGAACAGCGCACGGCCATATTGGCGTTTTTTCGATGGCAGACTCAGCCCCACCGTATGACGTGCCACCCATGTGGGAAATTCCGCTAATAAGCTTGAGGACAACGCTGGACTCGACCGATCTAGACGGACAAAAAATGATTCAAGCCGACCGAACGATCCACCGATGCCGTGCGTTTCGCCGTCCGGATGCATGCCTTGCCGCCCGGTTGCACCCCCTCAAATCGCGGCTCATGCCGAGCTTGTTTTCGCTGAACCGGTGCAAGTCGCATCGAGCGTCAGACGGGCTGCGGCCAAACCGCCGCAACCGTTGTCGGGCCTGACCGTGCTGTATCGGGAAGTCAAAAAGCGCCTGATTGCCGACATCCGCAGCGGCCACACGCCGCCCGGTGCCGCGTTGCCGAACGAACGCGAACTCGCGCGTCGCTTCGATGTGTCGATCGGCACCCTGCGGCGTGCGGTCGAAGAGCTGGTGGCCGACCACATTCTGGTGCGCCAGCAGGGGCGCGGCACCTTTGTCGGCAAGCTCGACGAAGCGCGCTTCATGTACCAGTTTTTCAAGATCGAGCCGCGTGAAGGCGCACGCGAGTTTCCGATTTTGCAGCTGCACGCGTTCGCGCGCGCCCGTGCAACGCCGCAGGAAGCCGCTGCGCTGGCGCTGCACGGCGCAGCCAGCGTGCTGCGCATCGACAACGTGCTGAGCCTGCGCGGCCGGCCAGTGATCCACGACTGCATCACGCTGGCGTCTGCGCAGTTCCCAGGCCTCACGCGCGCACAGTTCGAGAGCCGCGCCGGCACCATCTACGAGCTCTATCAGGCCACCTTCGGCATCACGGTGGTCGGCGCCGATGAACGGGTGCGGGCAGAAGGCGTGACGCTGTGCAGCGCCGCGTTGCTTGGCCTCGACGCCGGCACGCCGGTACTGCACATCGAGCGGGTGGCATTCACGTTCGATCAGAAGCCGACCGAGTTGCGCGTCTCGGTCGTCAATACGCACGACGTCGACTACGTTTCGCGCATGCGCCAGCAGGTTTGATTTCGCAGCAAGTCTTTAGTCGCCAGCCGTCCAGCCAGCGGCTTCAGGCCGACGCGTCGCTGCGCGGCGGCGCGGTCGACTGGCGCACCACCAGCGCCACATCGATTTCGGTATTCGGCGGCACCGGTTCGCCGTGCAATGCAGCGATCAGCCGCTCGGCCGCCGTGGCCCACATGTGCTCGGTCGGCACTTGCACCGTGGTCAGTGCGGGCTGCAGATGCCGCGCCATTTCCAGATCATCGAAGCCGGCAATCGACAGGTCCTGCGGCACGTCCAACCCGATCGCCCGCGCCTCCAGCAGCGCGCCAAATGCCAGCACGTCGTTGCCGCAGATCAATGCGGTGGGCGCAGGATCGCGCTTCAACAGCTCACGCAGACCGGACCGCGCTTCGGCCAAGCCGTAGTGACGTTCCACCAGTTGGCCGGGTTGCAAGGGCAGGCCGGCTTCTCGCAAAGCCGCCTGCACGCCAGCGACGCGGCCGGCCGCGCGGTCATTGGCACGCGTTACACCGGCCAGCATCGCGAAGCGGCGGTGGCCCAGGTCAAGTAGATAGCGAACCACTTGGCGAGTGGCCGCCGCGTTGTCGAAGCCGACGCTGACCAACGCATCGCTCTCCGTATGCACCATCACATGCACGCAGGGCACGCGTCGCTGCGCCAGAAACCGCAGCAACTCAGGCGACTGGCAGTTGCCGCACAGCGCCAATCCGTCTGCGCCGCGTGTGACCAGATTGATCGCCTGGCGCATCTCTTCTTCAGGTGAATACCCGCTGGTGGCCAGCAACAACTGCACGTCGGCCGCCGCCAGCCGGCGTTGCAGTGCTTCGATGGCGGTCGCGAAGATCGCGTTGTCGATGGTCGGAAACACCGCGCCCACGGTGCCGGAGCGCCGCAACATCAACGCCCGGGCTCCCGCATGCGGCAGGTAGCCCAACGCAGCGACGGCCGCACCGACCTGGCTGCGCAGCGCCTCACTGACCAGTGCGGGCTGGTTCAGCACGCGCGACACGGTGGCTGTGGAAACCCCTGCGCGGCGCGCCACATCGGCGACGGTGGGGTGGCGGGTCTCAGCGGGAGGCATAAGGGTGGGCGTGGCTCTACGCATCTGGTGGAACAAGCGATTCTCCGCACAGTATGTACGCGCTTACAGGAATGCGGTCGGGTTGTCCACGATCGAGACCATTTCTGGAATGGGACCGTTTGGGTAAACCCCTACGAATCAATGCCGTGATCGCGTTGACCCTGCCCATCCAAGCAGCACAGAATGAAAGCGCTTACAAAAACAACGATCGGAGACTTGACCTTTGGCCTCAGCGCAGACCGTGCCCCCGGCGACCTCCGCCGCCATGACCCCCAGCCGCGCCACCCGCGGCAGGTCGTCTGATGGCTGGCTTGCCCGTTTTCTCCGCGTGCTGCTGGCGCTTGGTGTGGTGCTGTTGATCTGGTGGGGATTTACCGAAGGCAGCGGGCTGATCTCACCGATCCGTTTTCCAGGTCCGATGAACACCTGGGGTGCCTGGCAGCAGATTCTCTGGGACGGCTATAGCAACGCGCGCTGGCACGAACACGTGCTGCGCAGCGTGTCGCTGGTCACGATGGGCTTTGCGGTGGCGGCGTCGCTCGGCGTCGCGCTGGGTCTGGCCATGGGTGCAAGCCGCACGGTGGAAGCGCTGGCCAACCCGGCCTTCCTGTTCCTGCGGCCGATCCCGCCGCTGGCCTGGATCCCGTTGGCGATCGTCTGGCTGGGCCTGGGCGATGCGGCCAAGGTGATGGTGATCTTCGTCGCCGCGTTCGTGCCGTCGGTCATCAACACCTTCAGCGGCGTGCGCCAGATCGAGCGGCCGCTGCTGGAAGCCGG
>JBBPYC010000058.1:0-12080 GCA_038200275.1 Burkholderiales bacterium | reverse complement strand
CAGCGGCAAGCGCCGGTGCATCGTTCACGCCGTCGCCCACCATGGCCACCACGTGGCGCGGCAGGCCCTCGACTGACGGTGCTGCTTGCTCATCTCCACGTTGCAGTTGTTGCATGACGGCCGCCTTGTCACCGGGCAACACGTCGGCGCGCACTTCGGCCGCTGCAAACCCGAGCCGGTCTGCCATCGCAAGGGCTGCAGCACGGCTGTCGCCGGTAATCATCACCACGCGCAGGCCGCGTTGCCGCAACGTGTGCAGCACCTCAGCCACGCCGGGCTTGGGCTCGTCGCCGAACGCAAGCAGCGCGCGCGGCCGCAATCGCCCATCGGCCAGCCGTTCCAACGCGCACGACAGCGTCGCGCCAGTGGCCTGCAACGCCGCGATGCGCTCGGCCAGCGACGGGTCGGCCGCCCAGTCCGCATCCATTTCCTGGGCCCAACGCAGGCTGCCGATCAGGTAGCTGCGGCCATCGGTTTCGCCTTCGGTGCCACGCCCCGGTACGGCACGCGGACTGTTTCGGGGACTTCCACTGCAGCCCGCGGGAGTGCGCGGCGTCGAGCACGGCCCGCGCCAGCGGATGTTCGCTCGCACTTTGCACGCTGGCCAGTGCAGCCAGCAGCGCATCTTCGGATTCGCCTTCGCTCAGGGCCAGCGCTTCGAACACCACGAGGCGCGGCCGGCCCAAGGTCAGCGTGCCGGTCTTGTCGAACGCCACCGTGTCGACCCGGTGCGCGGTCTCGAGTGCTTGCACGTCCTTGAACAACAAGCCGTGCCGCGCGGCCACGCCGGTGCCCGTGATCACCGCTACCGGTGTGGCCAGCCCGAGTGCGCAGGGGCAGGCAATGACCAGTACCGTGACCGCATGAATCAGCGCCACCTCGAACGCCGCGCCGTGCAGCAGCCAGCCGATCAAGGTCAGTGCAGCAAGCACCAACACGACCGGCACGAACACCGCCGAGACCTTGTCCACGAGCCGCTGGATCGGCGCCTTGGCCATTTGCGCCTGCTCGACCAATTGAATGATGCGTGCCAGCACACTGCCTGCACCCGTTGCATCCACGCGCAGCAGCACCAGCCCGTCGCCATTGATGCTGCCGCCGGTGAGCCGGTGAGCCGGTCGCCGGGCTGCCGGGGCACCGGCAACGGCTCGCCGGTCAACATCGATTCGTCGACTTCGGTAAGGCCTTCGGCCACGGTGCCGTCGGCGGGCACCCGCTCGCCTGGGCGCACAGCGGCGATGTCACCGGCGAGCAGCTCGTTGATCGGCACGTCGATCTCGCTGCCATCGGCGCGGCGCAGGTGGGCGATGGCCGGCTGCAGCGCATGCAACGCACGGATGGCACCGGTGGTCTGACGCTTGGCGCGCGCTTCGAGCCACTTGCCGAGCAGCACCAGCGTGACGACCACCGCCGATGCTTCGAAATAAAGGTGTGGCGGCGCAGCACGGCCAGCAGTGGCTGCGTCGAGCCAAAGCCACACCGACAGCGCCCAGCCTGCGCTGGTGCCCAACGCGACCAGCAGATCCATGTTGCCCGTACGGCCCTTTATTGCATGCCAGGCACCGCGATAAAACCGCGCGCCGAGCCAGAACTGCACCGGCGTGGCCAGCGCGAACTGCAGCCACGCCGGCAGCATCCAGTGAATGCCGAGCGGTGCCAACGCCATCGGCAACACCAACGGCAGCGACAACGCAATGCCGACCACCACCGGTGCGGCGCCGGCCCATGGCGACGCTGCTGCGTCGGCAGCCAAATCGGCCTGCGCGTTGCTGCGCGGCTCGTAGCCGGCGTCGCGCACTGCACGCGCAAAGCGCGCATCGGTGCCCACGGCTGCGTCGTAGACCACGTGTGCCGTCTCGGTGGCCAGGTTCACGCTGACTTCGCGCACACCAGGGACTTTTTTGATTGCCCGCTCCACGCGCATTACGCAGGACGCGCAAGTCATGCCGCCGACCGAGAAGTGATGCATGGCGGCCACGCTGGCTGCAAGACCAGCATCTGCAACGGGAGGAGCGGAAACGGTGGACGTAGCATCGACAATGGTGATCACGTCAACAGCCTAATCCTTGCCATGAGGGGAAGGTCAAGAAGATCGAGTACAAAACCCAACGGGCAAATACCGAAAAACGTGTGGGTGCCTCTTTAGCTTCCCACAGGGGAAAGGTTTAACCTGATTGCTCGAACTTGCCTGGACCGCGCAAGCGGGCGGCAAATCCATTTCCCCGGATGACGGAGCGTTTTCCATGAATCAAACATTCGATGTGCAAGGCATGACGTGCAGCCACTGTGAGCGTGCCGTGACGCAGGCAATTCAAGCGGTCGACCCGCAGGCCCAAGTCAAAGTGAACCTGGGCGCAAATCGAGTCGAGGTGCAGTCAGACCAGTTGCGCGAAGTGCTTGCGAATGCAATCACCGCTGAAGGCTACCAAGTCGCGTGAAATTGGCCGGCGTCACGGCAATGCTGAATATTGGTGCAGTGGCTGCCCAATCCGGGGTTTCGGCCAAGATGGTGCGGCACTATGAATCACTCGGCTTGCTGGGTACCGTGGCGCGCAGCGAAAGCGGCTACCGGCAGTACACGGGAGTCGATGTGCACAGCTTGCGCTTTATCAAGCGCGGACGCGATCTCGGGTTCTCGATCAAAGAAATCGGCGAATTGGTCGGCTTGTGGAGAGACCGACGACGCGCCAGTGCACGTGTCAAACGAATCGCTGAAAAGCATGCCGGTGAACTTTCCAAGCGCATCGAAGCGCTGCAGTCAATGCAGCGCACGCTCGCGCATCTGGTCGCATGCTGTGCGGGCGATACCCGACCGGAATGCCCGATCCTCCAAGACTTGGCGGGATCAGGCATTCCTTGAGACTCAGACCGCTTGGGCCGCGGCCTGGAAGACTTACTTGACGGCTTTAACGTTCACAGCCGACTCGGCCAACTCGGTCATCAGCTCGTCGCTGTTGTACATGTCTTTTGTAGCAGCGTCGAGTTGCTTCACATCGCTGTCGAGTTTCAAAGCTTTGGCAAATGCAGCAACCGTACCGAAGCCGGTGATGCCGTAGTGCGTCATGCGCTGGTATTGGGCAATGATGGCAGCATCGAGCACCGGCCCCTTGGCAGGTGCTTCTTCGACCGTGTGCTTGATCGCCTCGGTTGCCAGGCCTTCCATGCCTTTGCAATGCTCTTTGGACGGTGTTTCACCTTGCGCTTCGATCAGCTTTTTGAGCAGCTCGGTGTGCTTGGCGATGCCTTCCGGGGACTTGGCGAGCATCGACTTCAGCTTTTCGTTGGTTGCTTGCGGTGCAATCTTCTTCAGCGCGCGGACCATCTGGTCGTTGGCAGACCACAGGTCTTTCAGTTCGTCGACATAGAGTTCTTCAAGTTTGGTGATCTTGGCCATTTGTGGGCTTTCGTAATGAAAAGAGGAGAAAAATTGCTTTAAGCCATGCCGGATGGATCCGGCACTTGGTGCATTGTTGGCAATCCATACACCTCAACAGGTAGGTAAATCACTTGACCGCGCGTCAGCCAGGGCATTGCAAAGAAAAGCGCGCGGAGATCTCAGCAAGCTTCAGGGGGTCTATGCGGCGTCGATTGCACCCAAAAAGGGCAGCACTTGCGCCAGCAGCGCATCGGGCGCTTCTTCAGCGATGTAGTGACCACACGGCAATGCCACGCCATCGACTAAGTTGGCAAGTTGCCGCCATTCGGCCAGCGGATCGAAGCAGCGCTGGATCACACCGTCCCGGCCCCACAACACGTGCAGCGGCGCCTCGATCCGACGGCTCTGCGCGCGGTCGTCTCGCTCGTGATCGAGGTCCATGCCCGCGGCAGCGCGGTAGTCTTCGCAGATGCCATGCGCCGTGCCCGGCAACGCAAGACAGCGTGTGTACTCGGCCAGCGCATCGGCATCGAACGGCGCCATGCCGGCGCTGCGCCGACCCATCACGTCGCGCAAATAAGCGGCCGGATCGGCCTCGATGAGCCGCTCGGGCAGCGGCGCGGGCTGAATCAGGAAAAACCAGTGCCAGTAAGCGCGTGCAAACGCGTCGCTGGTCTGCTCATACATCGCAAGGGTCGGCGCCGCGTCGAGCAGGACCAGCCGGGACACCGCCTGCGGGTGATCGACCGCCAGCCGGTGCGCAACGCGTGCGCCGCGGTCGTGTGCAAGCACATCGAACCGGTCGAAGCCCAGACTGCGCATCAATACAAGTTGATCGCGCGCAAGCGTCCGCTTCGAATAGTTCGAATGGTCGGCCGTGCCAGAGGGTTTTGACGAATCGCCGTAGCCGCGCAGATCGGCCGCCACCACCGTGAACATTTGCGCAAGCCGCTGTGCCACCTTGTGCCAGATGGCGAGCGTCTGCGGATGGCCATGAAGCAGCAACAGCGGTGGGCCGTGGCCACCGAGCACGGCGTTGATGTGCAGTCCGGGCTCGACTTCGACGGTTCGTTTTGCGAAGCCGGGAAACAGGCGAAGCGTGCTTGCGTGGTCGATGTTCACGGCGAAGGGCGATGCAGGGGGCTGGTTTGCAACGCTGCGATGTCAGCGGCGTGCAGCCAGCGGATAAGCCGGGTCCGTATAGCCCGGTGTGGACGGATGGCCGGGTGGCACCAGCGAATCGACCAATGCTTCATCGACTTCGTCGATCGTGCAGTCGAGTGCGCCGAAGTAATCCTGCCACTGGGCCAGCGTGCGCGGTCCCGCGATCACAGCGCTTACTGCACGGTTTGCAAGTACCCAGGCGGTCGCGAAATGCGAGAGCGCGACGCCTTTTTGTGTGCAGTGGGCTTTCAGCTTATCGGCAATTTGCAGCGACTCCACGCGGAACTCGGTCTGCATCATGCGTGCATCGCCGCGGCCAGCACGGGTGGTGGTGTCTGGCACAGCGCCCGGCGCGTATTTGCCCGACAGCACGCCGCGTGCGATCGGGCTGTACGGCACCACGCCGATGCCGTAGTGCGCACAAGCTTCGAGCACTTCGACTTCGGGCAAGCGGTTCAACAAGTTGTAATAAGGCTGGCAGACGACCGGCGCGGGCATGCCAAGTTCGCGCGCCAAGTGCACCGCCTGTGCGATGCGCCAACCGCGAAAGTTCGACAAGCCCCAATACCGAATCTTCCCGGCCGCCAGCAGCATCTGGATCGCACGCAGCGGCTCTTCGAGGTCCAGCCTCAGGTAGTCGCGGTGCAGGTAGTAGATGTCGATGTGGTCGGTGCCGAGACGTTGCAGGCTCGCTTCGCATTCGCGCAGCATCCAGCTCGTTGAATAGCGTCCTTCGTTCGGCCGCTCCGACATCTTGTTGCCGACCTTGGTCGCGAGCACCCAGTCGTGCCGCTGGCCTTTGAGCAGTTCGCCCACCATCGTCTCCGAGGCGCCGGTCGTGTAGACATCGGCGGTGTCGATGAAGTTGACGCCGTGCTCGGCGCCGAACGCAACGATGTCGCGGGCTTCCGCAAGTTCGGTCTGGTCGCCGAACATCATCGTGCCCAGGCAGAGCCGGGACACCTGCAGCGGGCTTTTGCCCAAGTTCTGGTATTGCATCGAATGTCTCCCGTGTCGTGGATTGATCAACCGCGGCGACGCTGCCGCACCGATTCGGCCAGGTCGCCGAGCAACGCTTCGGAGTCCTCCCAGCCCAGGCAGGCGTCGGTGATGCTCTTGCCGTACTCCAACGCCTGAGGATCGTGCTGGCCGGGCGTGAATTTCTGGCTGCCCGCTTGCAGATGGCTTTCCACCATCAGGCCGAATACTTGGCGTGCACCGCCTGCGACCTGCGCACCGATGTCGCGCGCCACATCCAGCTGGCGTTGGTGCTGCTTGCTGCTGTTGGCGTGGCTGCAATCGACCATCAACCGTGCGTTCATGCCGGCTTGTGTCAGCTCGGCGCAGGCCGCCTGCACACTGACTGCGTCGTAATTGGGCGTCTTGCCACCGCGCAGGATCACGTGGCAATCGGGGTTGCCTTCGGTGCGCACGATCGCCACCTGGCCGTTCTTGTGCACCGACAGAAAGTGGTGTCCGCGCGCGGCCGCTTGAATCGCATCGGTGGCGATCCGGATGTTGCCGTCGGTGCCGTTCTTGAAGCCGATCGGCGCCGACAGGCCCGATGCGAGCTCGCGGTGCACTTGGCTTTCGGTGGTGCGCGCGCCGATCGCGCCCCAGGAAATCAGGTCGCCGATGTATTGCGGCGAGATCACATCCAGAAATTCGCTGCCCGCCGGCAAGCCGATCCGGTTGATGTCGATCAGCAGCTGGCGCGCAATGCGCAGGCCTTCGTCGATGCAGAAGCTGTCGTCCAGGTACGGATCGTTGATCAGGCCCTTCCATCCGACCGTGGTACGTGGTTTTTCAAAGTACACCCGCATCACGATCTCGAGCGCATCGGCGTGCTGGTCGCGCAGCACTTTCAGCCGCCGCGCGTACTCCAGCGCAGCGGCCGGGTCGTGGATCGAGCACGGCCCGATCACGACCAGCAGCCGGTCGTCCTCGCCCGCCATGATCTGGTGGATGTGTTGTCGCGTGCTGGCAATCAATGACTCGACCGCGCTGCCGCGGATCGGGAAGAACCGGATCAGATGTTCGGGAGGGGGCAGCACGGTGATGTCCTTGATGCGTTCGTCGTCGGTATTGCTGGTGCGGTCGAGGACGGAGGAATGCCAGGAATTCGTGTCGGGCGAGGCAATGGAGGCGTTCATGGTGCGGGAGGAAGTTTCTTGAAGGGCCAATAAAAAAACCGCCGGACCCTTGGAAGGGACCGGCGGTTTGGAGAGGATTGCGTAAGGTCTGTTTGTCTGACTACTTCACGCGCCCACCATTCGTTCGCCGGTTGATCGAAACCAGTAAAACGAAAAATAAAAGGCAACGCGTGAACTCATGCCAATCAATGTAGCACAGGCCCGTAGACGCCTACCTCCACCAATCCCGGCGCACATGCTGTCCAGAACGCATCAAACTGGCTCGCACAATTCCAAGCAGGGGCTGCGGAGCTGGCTCCGCTAGGCCGCAGGCGCAGCCCCCGGTGGGGGGAAGGCAAAAGCCGACCGAAAGGAGCCAGGCCTGGGGCAGCGTTTTATCTGATCGCCACCGGATTGACGAGCGCCTGCAAGCCAGTGTGGAACAGCACGACGTCGCCTTTTTTGATCTCGATGCCCTGCTTGGCGGCCTGCTCGTCGATTTCCTTCTTGTTGAACGCAGTGCCTTCCTTGACCGGCCCGGCGCCGAAATAAGCCGTCATGTCCAGCACCACGCCGCGTGTGACGAACGGCGGCACTTTCTCGATGCCGAGCTTGGCCAGGCCATCGGCCTTCACAAAGCCGGCCGCCCTGTTGCCGTTGTAGTAGACGTTGTCCACGCCCAAATGCCCGAGTCCGTCGATCTCTGCGAGCCGATGCCGAATCAGCCCACGATGATGTCGTCGTAAGTGGACTTGGTCGGCCCGAACGAACCGCCGCCGGCTTGGCCGGGCTGCAGGACCGTGACCGACCCGCTTAGCTGCGCCCATCAATCCCGCCGTAACCGTGCGTTAGCACGCTGCGGTGCAGGACATTTCAACGCCTTGATCGCGCCGATGTGCCCCTGGCTCAGTAGTGGCTCAGGCCGTGCCGCCGACCGTCAATCCGTCGATTCGCAGGGTCGGCTGGCCGACACCGACCGGCACGCTCTGACCGTCTTTGCCGCAGGTGCCGACGCCGCTGTCGAGCTTCATGTCATTGCCGATCATGCTCACGCGCTTCAGCGCATCGGGGCCGCTACCGACCAGTGTTGCGCCCTTGACCGGATACAGGATTTTTCCGTTCTCGACCCAGTACGCCTCGCTTGCTGAGAACACGAACTTGCCGGACGTGATGTCGACTTGACCACCGCCGAAGTTGGTGGCGTACAGGCCCTTCTTGATGCTCGCAACAATCTCCTTCGGATCCTTGTCGCCGCCGGTCATATAGGTGTTGGTCATGCGCGGCATCGGCACATGGGCATAGCTTTCACGTCGGCCGTTGCCGGTCGGCTTGGCCTTCATAAGCCGCGCATTCAGCGAATCCTGGATGTAGCCCTTCAAGATGCCATCTTCGATCAGCACGTTGCGCTGCGTGGCATGCCCCTCGTCATCAACGTTCAGCGAGCCGCGCCGGTCGGCGATGGTGCCGTCGTCGAGTACCGTCACGCCTTTGGCTGCCACACGCTTGCCGATGCGGCCGGAGAACGCGCTCGAGCCCTTGCGGTTGAAGTCGCCCTCCAGGCCGTGGCCGATCGCCTCGTGCAGCAGGATGCCGGGCCAGCCGGGGCCAAGCACCACGGTCATCTCACCCGCCGGTGCGGGCCGTGCATCCAGGTTCGTGAGCGCTGCGTCAACCGCCTCCTGCACATATTGCGCGACCTGCGCTTCGTCGAAATAGGCCAGCCCGAAGCGCCCGCCGCCGCCGGCCGAACCCATCTCACGTCGGCCGTTCTGTTCGGCAATTACCGTGATGCTCATGCGCACCAGCGGGCGAACATCGGCGGCCAGAGTCCCGTCGGCGCGCGCCACCATCACCACGTCGTATTCGCTCGCGACGCTGGCCATGACTTGCGCGACGCGCGGGTCGCGCGCCCGCGCGGCCTGCTCGGCACGCTCGAGCAGCTTGACCTTGGCGGCGCTGTCGAGCGTCGCGATCGGGTCCTGGCCGCCGTACAGCGACCGGCTCTTTGCTATCTTTTGCGAAGCACTCGGCGCAGCCTTGATGCGGGATTCACCCGAGATTGACCGCACGGTGCGAGCCGCGTCAAGCAACGAGGCCTCGGAGATGTCGTCGGAATAGGCGAACGCCGTCTTCTCCCCACTGACCGCGCGCACGCCAACGCCTTGGTCGATGCTGAAGCTGCCGGTCTTGACGATGCCTTCTTCCAGGCTCCAGCCTTCGCTGCGCGTGTACTGGAAATAGAGATCTGCATCATCGACCTTGTGCGCGCGGATTTCATTCAAAGCGCGCGTCAGATGCGTTTCATCCAGGCCGAACGGTTCGAGCAGCAGGCGCCGGGCTTCCGCCAGGCGTTCGATGGTGGGTTCGCGGGAGATCATGAATTGATTTTAGAAGTCCGTGGGATTTCGTGTAACGCAGCCCGCTGCAAGTGCTTGCAGCGCGGTTGCCATCCCACGGCACGAATCGGGCCATCGAACCGCATGCCAACGCATGCGCGCGGCTTCGCAGATGATCCGGCGTCAAGCAACGGCAGCGTGTCGTTTGTCTGCCCGCCGGGCTTGCAGCGCTCGATCCAATGATCGGGCACGCCCTGTGCAGGCGCTGCCTGGCGTTAACCTGCCGCTGCTACGGTACCCACAAAGAAAAAGGAGCCACGAATGGATCTTCGTATTAAAGGCCGCACTGCCGTCATCTCCGGCGCTGCGGGCGCCATCGCTTATGAAACTGCCAAGATTTTGCTGGCCGAAGGCTGCAAATTGCTCCTGACCGATCTGGACAAGGAGGAGATGGCCACTTCCGTCGAACGGCTGAACGGCGGCGACGCCGTGCGCTCGGTGGTGGCGGACTTGTCGACCATCGAAGGTGCGCAAAAGGTGCAAAAAGACGGGGTGCGCGGCGACGCCAACTGGCAGCCCGGCATCCTGTTTCACGCAGCAGGTGTCACCGGCGCCAAGGGCGATCCGCTCGACGACATCACGGAAGACGACTGGACGCACGCCTGGAACAACGACTTCATGACCGGCGTGCGGATGGCCAAAGTGTTCATTCCGCCGATGCGCAAAGCCGGCTGGGGCCGCGTCGTGTTCGTCGTGTCCGAGAACGTCGCGCAGCCCTATCCGGACGAAGCGGTCTACAACGCAGCCAAGGCCGCCACGCTGAGCTTCACCAAGTCGATGAGCCAGGTGTATGCGCAGGACGGCGTGCTGATCAACTGCATCGCGCCGGCCTTCATCGAAACCGACATGACGAACGGCATGATGGAAAAACGCGCGAAGAAACTCGGTGTCAGCAAGGAAGAGGCGATTCAGAGTTTTTTGCAAGAAGACCGCCCGCACCTGGTGTTGAAGCGCCGCGGCCAGCCGGAAGAAGTCGCCTTCATCACCGCGTGCTTGCTGTCCGAGCGCGCCTCGTTCGTGACCGGCTCGAACTACCGGATCGACGGCGGCGCGGTGCAGTCGCTCAACATCTGAGCGGCTCGGCAGTGGACGCACCGTTCGACGGGCCGATCACGCAGGACGACATCGTTGCTCGCATTCGTGCCCATCCACTCGGTGACGAGCCTGCAGTGCAACGGACCGCGTTCGACCGTTTGATGCGGGGGGCCTCGTCTGCAGCACCGCAGCCGATCGAACGAGCCGATGCGCAATTCGGTGCTGGCACGCACGGCACGATCGTCTACCTGCACGGCGGCGGCTATGTGTTTGGCTCGCCGCAGACGCATGCGCGCATCGGGCAGGGCCTGGCGGAGCGCACGGGCTTGCGCGTGCTGTTGCCAGCCTATCCGCTGGCGCCCGAATCGGTGTGGCCAGCGCAGCTCGATGCGGTGGTTGCTGTGGTGCGCGGCCTCTCAGGGCCTGTGGTGCTGGCCGGAGACTCGGCCGGTGGGCACTTGGCACTGGTCACGGCGCTTGCGTTGTCGCGGGTGGGCAGGCCGGTCGCAGGTCTACTGCTGTTTTCACCCAACACCGACCGCAGCGGCCTGTCCTGCACTCGGCTGGAAAACGATCCGCTCGATCCGATGGTCGATGAAGCAGGCGACCGAAGGCTGGCGCGCCAATGCTTCGGTGACCTGCCGGTAGATCACCCGCAGGTCTCTCCGGTGCTGGACGAATTGCAGCGGTTGCCTCCGATCTACGTGGAAGCGGGCAGTCGGGAAGTGTTGCTCGGCGACAGCCTCGTGCTCGCCGAGCGGGCACGCAAAGCAGGCGTTGACGTGACGCTGCACATCGAGCCGCAAGGGCTGCACATGGGACCGATCTGGGCGCCGTGGTGGCCGGTTGCAACCGCTTCGCTGGACCGCGCGGCTGCGTTTGCAAGTGCTGTGATGGATGGGCGCTGAACACCCACGCACACGTGGCGGCAACGCGGTAGAAGGCCTTACACCGCTTCAGCAGCAACACAGATCACGCACCCCCTGCAACCCCTGAAACCGTCAGAGCCCCAAGTTCAGCAGGGACCGCGGAGCTCTCTCGAGCCGAGCTCCAAGGGTCGAAAGAAAAGACCAATGTCCTGGCCCAGCGCTACGGGCTGAGCCGCACCACGGTGACCAAGTGGCGTACACGCACCACGACCCGCGATGCACCCAGGGGCCCGGCAAAGCCGAAAAGCACAGTGCTATCGCCCGCTGAGGAGACGGCAATCATGGAGTTCAGACGAAGAACACTTTTGCCTCTGGATGACGTGATGGGCTGTCTTCCGTGAAAGCATCCCAAAGCTCAGCCGTTCAAGTTTGCACCGCTGTCTGCTCAGGCATGGCATCTCACGGCTGCCAGCGAGCCAGATCAAAACTGCAGGGAGGGGAACGTTTGCACCGACCGAAATTGGTTACGTGCACATCGACATTGCCGAGCTACGCCTGTCTGAAGGCAAGCTCAATATGTTTGTGGCCATTGACCGGGTCTCAAAGCTCACCTATGTGGAGTTCCGGGATGACCTTGGAACGATGAACGGCGCAGACTTCTTACGCGGCGTCATCAAAGCCTCTCCCTGCAGGATTCACACCGTTCTTAGCGACAACGGCATGGCTTTTGCCGACCTGCCCGAGAACACAAACAAGCCCATCCACGCCTTTTTATTCCATTCCTAATTCAAAAGCGCAACCAAGAGTGCTCCGATGATCCACGGCCAGGAGACGATGGAGGCGAGCGTGCCGGGGTTGCGCTCCAGGCTGTGCAGGGCGTGCATCAGGTGCCGCTCCAGCGCATTGAGGCTTGAGAAGACCCGGTTGTGGAAGAACTTCTCGCGCAACTCGTCCCAGACGTGCTCGACCGGGTTGAGTTCCGGGGCGTAGGGCGGCAGCTTGAGCAGGAAGATATTGTGCGGCGCTTGGAGCGCCTTGGCACGGTGCCAGCCGGCGCCGTCGATGACCATCACGATGCGGTCCTCGGGATGTCGAGCGGAGACTTCGT
>JBBPYC010000057.1:0-34214 GCA_038200275.1 Burkholderiales bacterium | reverse complement strand
GCTTGGCTCGATGCGCAAGGCGTCGAATGCCGCGTAGATGTCGATCGCCCAGCCAGGACGATCGGCGACGCTGCGCGGCAGCAACTCGGCAATGCGTGCGCGGACGTCTTCCGGACGAGGCGGCGCTGGCGCCGATGACGGTGCCGTGCCGCAGCCAGCGACGACCAGGCTCGTGGCAGTCAGGGACAAGATCAGCGCGCGTGGGGATCGCATGGCGCCGAGGGTAGCTCGACCTTGGTGGTCGCGCTGGGGGCACAGCCGAAGCAATCTTGCTGAATTGGACCAGTATCGGGAGGGAACCCCGATGGACCGGTGGGCGGCAACGACATCAGGGAGCCAGACGGTGTCGGGACCTGAGCGAACGCTGCAATGTACAAACGCCTCGGCGCCCGAGTGCGTGGTTTGCACCGCTGTGCGAGTGGGAGGCTGCAGAAATCCAATCACGGAAGCAATGAGCTGGCGAAGGTCGCTGACGGCGAGAGCGTCTACCAATCAAGTCGGGAGGGAGTGCGACCGGTTCAGACTGGATGCGATCATTCGCTCAAGGTGAGTAGCCGACTGTTGTGGACCCAGGGCAGAAGCGGGCCAGCGTATTCTCAGCAGCCAAAAGCGGTCGCCCATTTTTGTTGGGGTACTTCTCGCGCTCCCTGTGCTGATGGCATTCGCGCAGCATGCTCAAGTGCGCGGTTGGACTCACTTGGGCACGGTAGCCAGCGGCGGCTGTCTCAATGCGAGGCCGTACGAACGTAGGGCTACGTTGAACATGCACGCCACCTCGTGCGACGGGACGCCTCCGGTGCAACTGCCGCACCCACGGCGGATGGAAGCCGCGCACTGGCCGTTAGCAAAGTCCACCGTATCCAGACCAGGCAGGAGACGGTGCGCGCGCGGGCAGCGGATCGTCGTCGCGTCTGCGAACAGTTGGTCTGCGATCTCGCCGAGGAACATCTGGGATGCCCAGGCTGACTGGACTGCAGGCGGCATGTGATGGAAGAACAGCCTTCCGTTGATGATCTCAACGCGTGGAAGCGCCAGCGATGTGATCAAGTCCATCAAAACCGACCCGCTCGTGTAGACGGCATGGTGGGTTTCGAGCCGGCGGCGTAGGAGCGGTACCGTGATGTGCTGAGCCATAAAGCTTTCCCATATCCTCAGCGACATATAGGGCTGTATGCCAGTGACCATGTTCCAGTCCTCCCCCTTCTCTAAATTGGAGAGAGTGGCGTGGTACATGTCGGTGACCTGCTCGGGATAGTCGACCGTTGGCGAAGTTGTGGAGGGTAGTTCGCTCATCAGCGACACGAACACCGCTCCGGGGCTTGTAAACGAGACTTCATTTTGATTAGCGTTGAGCCGACGAATGTGGAGCATCGATTGGCTCAGTGCGCGGTCTGATAGTTGGAGCACTAAGTCACGCGAAAACTCACTTATGCCTCGTCGTCGCAAGAACTTGCTGACCATGAAATCGGTGATGTTGTAGATCTGGAACTGCTTCGCTAGGCTCACCGGCAGCTGGTCAGGCAAGGTGCTACTTGGCATCCTCCTTCTTGCTGGTCCATAGTTGGCAAGTAGGTCGCGTGGGGCATCGATGAACACCGACTCGATATAGCTACGTGCCATCGCATGGGCACGGCCCTCCAGAATGGCTTCGTAGCCCAGTGGATGGAAAACGGTCACTGGTCGCCCGGGGTGCACGCCGGTCGGTTCGACTACTTCGATCGACAGAGGAAAGGCGGGAATTGATGGATTAATAGTGACCGTCCGACCTCTCGGCTGGAACGGCAAGTCGATCCACGCCTCGTCCGTGCGGCCTTCGACCATGAACGGTTCAACTGCGGCCACGAATAACTGTGACGCGTTACTGTGGGTGCGGGCTAGTCCCGCCACCGACTTTACAGCCGGCGGAACGTCGGTTCGCTGCAGCCACTTGGATAGAGGCAATTGCCAAGGCGTCTGTTTGGCAGCTAGCCGCCCGCTGACTTCCAGAAACTCCCGTAGGAGCTGGATACGTGCGGTGAGCAACGAGATACCCGCGATCGTGCCAAACGTATCCAAGTAATGGATTCGTTCGTGTGCGATGGAGTTCAACTCGAGGAGTAGCCGGAGCTGCCGGTCAGGCTTGTCGGCATATTGCTGGAGACGTAGAGGATTAGCATGGAGTTCTGAGGCCTCATCTGACAGCGTGGCCTCGACCATCGCCAAGCCGTGATGGAAGGATCCGATGTGGCTATCGACGAACTTCGAAAAATGCGGGTGAACCCTCACAGGCAAGCCGCCCAGGCGTTGTCGGCGTCTTCGTAGCGCCCGACGACGCTGCCCCCTTGCATGGACTTAATAATCTTTAGCGCTTCGAGGCGCGCGAGCGCGTTTGCCAAGACGTTCGGCGTAAGGCTGCACTGCGCTGCGATATTGGCGTTGGTCGGATAAGCCTGGCCAGTGCCGGCCAGCGCGAGCTTGCTCTTGCCGAACGCGCGCAACGCCTCAAGCGCGTTGTCGTCGTCTGGCGATTTCAGGAGTGCGGCGCTTGTCCAGAGTGCGCGGCCCGCCGTCGCAACGCTTTCCAAGCTGCTAACGCTCAACTCGCCGCTGAACGCGGCGAAAAGCAGGCCAAGGATTGGGAATAGCCCCTCGCTTGCCAAGTGGGTCAAGCTGAAAGCTAACACCTTCTCGTCAGCGCCGTCAGGCGTGCCCAAGCACAGGAAGCTGCTCAAAGAGGGCGGCCGGTCGGTGGCCGGATCGGTGACCCTCACAACTCCGCAAGATGCGCCTTCGCTGAGCGCAGCCACCAGCGCCATCCGAGCGACGTTAAATTCGCGATCCGTCATCGCATCGACAATGCAGTTGTCGAGCCCAGCGGCCCTAAGGCTGCGAGGCACCAGTTCGTTGGTTAAGTAGGTGATCAAGGACACTCCCGATTCCGCGGCCCACCAGCGGGCCGACGCTAGAGAAATGATCGTCTAGTGCGTACGCGAACGCAAGTGGTCCCTTGTGCTCGATCAGAGCACGAAGGTTGCGTCTGCAGTCAACCTTAAAGCGGGCTTTGCTGAGGGGCTGTGCCGCTGCTACAGATTTGCCAGCAGTCAGTGCGCTAATTTGCGCTGAGTCAGTGCCAGTCAAGGGCGCGATCGCCGTTGCCAAAAGCAGGACCGCCACTTGGACGATGGTTTAACTTCTGGGGTCGTCGTTGAGTGCGGCTCCGAAGCGGAAAGTGATAGCCGCCGGCTGAGGTGTTCAGCCAAACCGTTGCATCGACCGGTTGAATCCGCCCTGCATGGCGGTCATTCAATGGATGCTGGACTGAGTTTGGCGTTGGCTCGCTTTCGTCCCTGATTGCCGTCCAAACTTCTCGCTGAAGGCGTCGCGCAGGCCTCAATGGCCCGCGAGCTCATGCTCCAACACGCGCTGATCGGTGCGCCTCCACCCGCTGCGCGATTGCGCACCCGCTCCGGGTCGTGGTGCACGACTCGCCACGCACTCGGACGCCGTCCCGCCCGCGTCAGCACCGCGGCGTACATGCAGGAGCGCCCGTTGGCACCGTTCGCGCGCAATCCGAAGGCTGCTCATCCGTCAGGGCCTTGCGGTCCACCTGATCCTTTGCCTGCTTGAACTTGGTGACTCGGGCATCAAGGCGAGGCATCTTCGTTCGCCCACCGATCCACGCGCTCGCTGAACTGCGCTTCGGTTTCATCGTGCGCCCGCCTGATCCATTCACCGCTCCATCGCCGTGCAGAGACCAGTCCGCGCTGCGAATCGATGAAGGTGGCGACCAGCCGCGGTGGTTGGAGGCTGCCGCTGACGCGTTCCAGGTCCGCGATTCGCCGCTCAAGGCGTTGCACGTCGTTCCTCCAGCGCCGTGATGCGTGCGGCCAGCTCGTCGACCGCCGAGACCTTCGCCAGCGTCCCGATGGCCGTCAGCAGTTGCGCGCCTTGCCCGGTCGCCAGTTCCCCGGCAGCCACGGCGGCCAGCACCGCGCGGCCCGACTCGGTGAGGGTCGCGCCCTCGGGCAGCGCCAGTGGCTGCGCCTGCTCCACCGGCCGCAGCGCCGGCAGCACGCGGTCGAGCAGGATGCGAAGGGCCTGCGGGTCGCCGGCCAGCGCTTGCGCGCGCAGCACGTCGATCACCTTGTCCACGTCCTGCGCCAGCTTCTCGCGCAGCTCGGCCACGGCGCCGCGCCCAGGCGGACGTCCGCGCGAGGCGCGGTTGCCTTTGACGAAGCGGCCACCGGTCCCATGGTTCAACGATTCTTTGCCGTCATTATTCGGTTCGTTCATGGGTTTCTCCGGTTGCAGCCAGTCGCCGCCGTTTGACGTGGTACGGCGTGAGCACGGCTGCCGCGATCATGTCCAGGCTCGGCCGTGCATTGCCCTCCTTGTCGGTCCAGGCCTTCGGGGTGATGCTGCCGCTTAAAGCCACCGCGCAGCCGTCGTCGAGCGCGAGCAGCGCGGCCTGTACCCCCTCGTTAAATGCGAGCACGTTGACGAAGACCGCCTGCTCGTCGCCGCCGACGGCGGCCCGCACCTTGGCCACGACGAACGGCTTGCCGCTTTTGCCGGTGCGCTGCTCGGGCGTGCCGTAGAGCTTCCCCGCGATGAGGGCGTCGATCATGGTGTTTCTCCTTCTTGCTGAGATGATGGGTCCGCAAACCCGTCGCAGCGTTGCAATAGCAGCCCAAAGTCGCGCCCAATGCGTGCATCGCTGCGCCGCAGCGCAATACCCGCCGTGCGACAGTTGCTGCAGCGCCGAACTGCCCGGGAGCCCATCAGGTGCGCGCATTCGAAGCAGGACCGCCGGTCGTCCTGCTCGCGGTCGCGGACGACGAGCCGGTCGGCCAACTGCTCGGCCTCATCGCTCGCCAGGCCCTGCTCGGTGAATTGCTCGATGCGGCCGATCATGGCGTCGATCTCGCCGGTGTTCATGGCGCCGCTCGCTGGCCAGCACCCGCGGTCCGGATCGAACAGCGCATCGCTCACCGCGTCGGGTCTCGACGATGGCGGGGTAACAGGGGTTTCATGGGTGCACCCCAATGCTGGCGCGGGTTGCGCCGTTACCCCGGCTGGGTTGTCGGAGGTTTCAGGGGTTTCCCCCGTGGGTGCGCCCACCGGCGCCGCCCCCTTCGACGGGACTGCCGCAGCGGTGCCCGGACAGCGCAGCCGCGTCAACAACGCTTCCAAGCTCATGTGGCCCCCCTTGCGCCTTCCAGCCGCGCCGGATCGACGACATAGACCTTGACTGTGCGACCCTGGATGCGCCGCGTGCGTGCACGCTTGCCGTCGGCCCCTGGCGCCTCGATGGCGCCCGCCTCCTGCAACCCATCGAGCGCCCGGCTGAAGTCGATGCCCTTCATCGCCTCGCGCATGCCGTCGGCCGTGAGCAGGTAAAGCCTGCGGCCGGCCTCGTCCTGCCACCAGCCGGCGCGGTCGCGCACCATCGCGGCACGGTGCTCGTCGTCGCCGTCGACGTTTGAGAAGCGACTGTCGCCGTGCCGCTCGATGAAGCTCAGCATGCGGTCGGCCACCTGATCGCGTTCGAGATTGCCGCCGCCACGCAAGGTACGCCAGGCCTTGAAGCCGATCGCTGCCGCATCGATCGCCGCGCCCTCCGGCCAACCCGTCACGCCGTACTCGGTTGCCAACTCACCGGCCAGCGCAAGCAACGCGAAGCGTGCCGCCGCGCGCTTGTCCTGCCCGGCGTCCGGAGCCACCTGGAATTCTGGCCGCGCCTTGATTGCATCCAGCATTTCCGTGAAGTCCGCATCATGGTCGCGTGTCAGCCGCTCCAGGAACGCACGGCCGGCATGCCCGTAGTGGGTGGCGGCCTGCTGGCACAGCGCGTCCGAGAACGCGGCGCCGCCATCATGCCCCTGCAGATCGTCCCAGGCGCCGTAGGTGCGCGTCGACGGCACGTCCAGCAGCCGCACCGACTGACCCGCCTTGATGCGGTGTCCGCCCTCAGCCATCGTGGTGCCAAGGGTGTGCTCGCCCGAGGACAGCACGGAGCAACGCCATCGCGCCACAGAGCGCGCCGAGCCGGTGCGGCTGGCCCGCTGCTTGCCCTGCCCGTTGCCCAGGCTGTAGACAATGGTGCCGACCTCGCGCGGATCACACTCGCCGATCTCATCGAGTGCGAGCAGCGAATCATTAAACAGCGCGGCGACCCCCTCCATCCCATTCGTGGTGGCTCGCCAGCTGCGTTTGAAGTTCGGCCCGCCCCAGACCGAGCAGGCCGCTTTGACAATGGAGGTTTTGCCGGCGGAGCTGTGGTCGACGAAATGGATGCCGCCGCTCTCAGCGTGGCAGCGTGCGAGCACTGGTCCGGCGAATCCCGCACTCAGCCCGAGCATCAGGAGCGGATTGCCCACCGCACGCGACGCAACACCGGCCTGCCAGCCGGGCAGGGTGCCGGCTTGGGTGTACTCATCGTGCCCGCGCTCGCCGTTTTGGTAGATGACGCTCGCCGCACGCGGCCCGATCACGGTGTCGGGCAGGACGAACGCTTTGCCGTCGGTGCTGTCCCAACCGGTCTGCAGTGCGCAGCGGATCCTCCTCTCCGGCGCCGTCGCTTGTAGGTAGGCCAAAAGCAGGTGGCGCGCAGCCGGATCAATCTCCACCCCCATCGACAGCAGTTCGCCGCGCAGCTCGCTGCCGTCGCCCTTGAGCAGCTCCATCGGCATTGCCCAGTTGCGCCACTTCTTAAGCGTGGTGCGAAAGCGCAGCTGCCGCCCGAAGTTGCCGTCGCTCGGGTCGGTGGTGACCGCGTCCACATGCAGCGGACTGCAAATCCACTGCTGCGTCAGTTGCGGCGGTCCGCCTTGCCTGCTCGCTTTGATGCCGAAGTACCAGACCCCGGGGCGGTACTTGCCGCTCTTGCTTTGCGGATCCGGTCGTCCGGCTTCGTCGCACCAGTCGTCGACGACCACGAACGTCGGCCGGTCCCGTTCGGCAGGAATGATCGAAGGCGCCGCAGTCGGTGCTGCAACCCCTGTTACCTCGTCAGTCCCGCGTGGGGTATCGGCCGAACCCGCATCGTTGCTGGCTTGTACCCCTGAAACCTCTGTTACCTGCGCATTGGTGAAGTCGTCCATCACAGCACCTCCACTTCGGCGAAGCACGCGCGCACGGCAGCAGGGCCGGCGAGCTGGTGCAGGTCGTTGAAGTCGGTTGCCTTCTTCGAACGCTGAGCCGGGAAGTAAGGCAGCATGACCACACCGCCGACGGCAAGCGCCGCCTCCGTCGCTTTGGTGCGACCGGGGTTGCCCTCGGTGCACCAGTCGTCGTCGGCGGCGATGACGATCGACAGGCGCGGGAACCGGGCGCGGATCGCCCTGGCCACTGGCTCCAGGTTGCCGCAATTGAACGCGACTGCGACCGCAGAGCCGGTGGCTTCGTGGATCGACGCGCCGGTGGCAAAGCCTTCGCAGACGATCACGTTGCCGCTGGGCCGGCCGATCAGGTGCATCAGGCCGCGCACGGCGCCGCCGGGCAGGAAGCGCTTGCTGCCGTCCGGGGTGATGGTCTGCAAGCTGCGCACGGTGCCGGCCGGGTCGTGCATCGCGATCAGCAGATGATCCCTCTCGACGCGGCTGCCGTGCGCGCCAATGCCCTTCGTGGACAGGTACGGAGACGTCGTTGCCGGCGTGGCCGCAGACCAGCGCCGCTGCGCCTCACAGGCGGCCTGTTGCTGAGTGAAACGGCGATCGGCGTCACGTTCGCGCTGGGCGGCCTGCAGGCGCTGCTGCATGGCCGTGCGCTCGGCCGGCGTCATTGCGTCGCAATCGGGGCTGGATGTCTCGACATAGGCGCAGCGAAAGCAGTGCATCACGCCCCGGCCGCCGCCGTCGATCGTCAGGCCGGCGGTCTTGTCCGAGCCGCCGCGCCCGCAGGCCGGGCAGGGGATACGATGCTCGCCGGCCTCGTAGTCGCGCCATTCGATTTGGCTGCGCTTCCTGTCGCCATCAGGGCGATCAAGTCGGGCACGATTAACGCGAATCGGCGGGTCGTGCGGTTGATAGGAAAAACGGGTCGTGGCGGTAGAATCAGCGTGCGGTTTCTGATTCGAGGCCCCGGTCGCGCTCATCATGGTGCGGTCGGGGTTTTGCATTACTGCACCCCTTCAAACAGCTCAATGCGCTCGGCGTGCAGGCGCTTGACCAGCTCGCGAACGTCGTTGTCTGATTTGCCGGCAATGCGCGCGGCGATGATTGAATCGACTTCTCGTTGGGGCCGGCCGACAGACCTAACGCCGATCCTTACCGGCGTCGTAAAAAGCCCAGCGCGGATCGCGTTGTAGATGCTCGTGTCAGAGCGTTGACCTGTTTCCGCCTTGACGGCAGGCAGCCTGAGGATTGCCATTGATAAGCCCTATGGTTCTCGCCACAAAGCACTTGTGAGAAACCCCGTGTTTCTCTCTGGCGAGTGCTGGCGATAGGGGCAATGGTCATTGCGAAGGCGCTTGTTTTGAAGCCTGTATGCCGGCAGGCTCTACAGTCTGCCGGCAGACTGTAGTTTTTCCCATTGAGTTATCCAAGTCATTAATGTACTGAAGACTACCGGGACGAGCTTCATTTTGTCGAGTGCTCGGGCGGCAGCAATCTTGGTTGGGTATTTTTCTCGATTGGCATCCAGCCATTCAAAAACCACTTGTTTTAGGGCATGATTTTCAGCGTGGGATGCTGCTGCTCCGAGTTGGGCAAATCGCTTCATCGGCTTGTCTAGCGGCTCGCGCAAGCTCCACATGCTTCGTACGACCCCTTCCCAAAACCTGCAGCGGGCGGCGTACCGCCATGCCAGATTCATATCTTTTCCTGCTTGATACGCCTTCATTCCTTGAATCGCATAGGCGCAACAAATTAATGTGGATTGATGCAGCACTTGCCGCATCGTTGGGGGCTCGTCCTCGTAACTCGCATCCAAATCGGCTTCGAGTTCTTCCCCCTTTACGTCGCCGTGCCACATATCGACAAAAATCTTGTTGCGGATTTGGTCGAGGCCGGCTTCGTTGCTGTCCGCCACCTCATTCAGACAATCGTCCAAGCTCGCTAAGGCGGCGGCGCAAACCTGTTCTGGCGTCTCATCATGGAAAATCGGATGGTCGACTTCGGTCATTGAATTTCTTATTCTTCACCCATACAAAAGAAGTTGGCGCCCGCCCCGGCAGGGTGCTCCGATCTGGTGCTACAGCGAACCGCCAGTACTTACGCTTGGCTGCAAGCGGTTCTAAGCCGTCTTCAGGAGCGTCACCAAGTTGCTATCGGTGCACTCGCCGAGTGTCAGCTGCTCGAGATGCTTACCAAGCGCATCGAACGCGCACCGCTGGTCGGCCTCGCGCCGGTCGCGGATGTAGACGCGGCTCATGCGGTCGTTCTGAACATGGTTCAGGCACTCGTGAATCGTCGAGTCGGGAAAGCTGAGCCGTGCCATTACGCTTGCCGCCGTGCGCCGCAGGTCATGCGCCGTCCAGCGGCCACCGGGCAGGGACAGCGATGCAACGGCCTTCGTGCGATTGCTCATGCGTTCCTCAGGGCTGCGCTGGCGGTCGGACAGCTGCTTGCCGAACGACTTGACGCACACCGGTCGCGCGTTGTCAGTCGCCGGGAACAGCCAGGGCGCCAAGTCGGTGGAGTCGGCCTGAACCTCACGGTAATGCGCCAGCACCGCAATCTGCCGAAGTGCAAAGTCGCTCAAGTGGATCGTGTGCTCGCGCTGGTTTTTCGTGTCCAGCAAGTGCCAAGTGCGCGCCTGCACGTCAACGACGCCGAGCTTGACTTCGTCTGCTTCCGCGATCGAAAGCAATTGCATCGGGTTCGGCGTGCCGGCCCATATGGCACCAGTCAGCTCGCCGGCGCGCACCGCGGTCGCCAGTGTCAACCAGATGGCCGCCTCAGTGCGCGGGCCGAGCCGGGCGGCATGGAGACAGCAGGCCAGCGAGCGGATTTCGTCATCGCTCAGAATGCGGTCACGTTCGACACTCGGGCCGCCGACCTTCGACTTCTTCACGCTGGCCAGTGGGTTGGTCGCGACGAGCTCGCGCTCCACCGCAAAGTCGAGCATTTGCTTCAAATCAGACAGCAAGACATTTGCGGTGCGCATCTTGCCTTGCACCTTCTGCGCGTCAAGCAGGGCGAGCAGGTCGGCCTTGCGCGCATCCTCGGCAGCCATTTCACCAAGCCTCGGAAAAACGTGCCGCTCGAATTGTTCTGCCACGTACTGGCCACCGTCCTTGCGTCCGGTGCGCTTGCCATCGGCTCGCATGCGCGGTCGCAGATCGGCCTGCCGCCATGTGTCGAACAGTGCCCGCACCGTCAACCGCCGTTGCTGGGCTAGTTCAGCAGCGCGTGCTGCATCAATACGTTGCTGATCGCGGCGAGCCTGCTCGGCCCGCTCGGCTTCGTCAGTAAGTCGGTCGGCAGCCCGGCGCTCGATTGGGTCGATGCCGTCGCGCAGGTCGGCGGCGAGCCGGTCCCGTTCATCGCGCAGTGCCTTCAGCGTAATGCTGCCTTTCGCCGTCCACGTCTCGAGCCTGATTTCGCGGGTTTTGCCGCCGATGCGGTAGCGCCACGCCACATGCACGCTTATGCCGTCATGACCGGACCGCACCGTCCCAATCAGCCCGTCGCCGAGCCGTAGCTTGCGTCCATCGTCTGCTGGCCGCAGTGCCTTCAGCTCCAGCGTCGTAATCGGCCGGTCCATCGATGCATCAGCTTTTGCCCCCACATTTGCCCCCACAGTTTGCGTGGTTCCGATTGTAGGCCGCTGGCGGCTGTTGCAAGACGTTGTGCGATAGATCGTTGATTTAATTGATGAATTACTGTCTTTGAAGTGTTCCTTGCAACTTGCTGAAACTGCTTTGGGTTGACTACGAACCAAGGGGTAGTGGGTTCAATTCCTGCCAGCCGCACCACTGGAAAAGAAAAACGGGTTGGCTCTTAGTAGGGGCCAACCCGTTTTACGGTGCGCACCGTGATGAATGTTGCGCAACAGTTGCGTAGTGCTTCTTCATACCGTCTACCGCCCGCCGATTCGCGCTTCAGCCGGCGATTGGATGTTCGTTGTGATAAGGTAACTCAACCTCCCACTTCGATTGACGGGGTGGCCTAGCGGCAGCCGACCAAGCCGATCGGTTTCAAGCCAAGGACAGCAGCTCCGTTTGCCTCCGGGCGGACTCAACGTCTTCGCGGCTGGTCAAGCGATTGTCCAGAACTGCGTAAGGCCATGAATTCTGCAGTTGAGACTGCGCTTTCTGTGTCAGTCTTATCGCGCTAGGATCCATGCGAATGAAGATCTGCTCGGCACGGTGCTGTTGACAGGTCTGGCTCACGATGCTCTGAATGCGGGTTGGTGCCAACCCTGCTTTCGACTATAAATAGTTGCTGTTTGCTTCAAGATACAGCGCTGCTTCTTCAAACGACAACCCGCTGGTGCCGGAGGCCGGAATCGAACCGGCACGCCTTGCGGCGGGGGATTTTGAGTCCCCTGCGTCTACCAATTTCACCACTCCGGCTGGGGTTGCCTTACTGCAAAAGCATGGCATCGAAATTATGGCACAGTGCCGTGGATGAACTATCCCACGATCGAAGAGACGATCGGCCGGACGCCGCTGGTCGCCCTGCAACGCATTGGTGCCCAGATCAATACCGAACATCGCAATGTGGTGTTGGGCAAGCTGGAGGGCAACAATCCCGCCGGTTCAGTGAAAGACCGTGCGGCGTTGGCGATGATTCGCCACGCCGAGCAGCGAGGTGAGATTGTCCCCGGCGATACGTTGATTGAGGCCACATCGGGCAACACGGGTATTGCACTTGCAATGGCTGCCGCAGTTCGCGGCTACCGCATGCTGCTCGTGATGCCAGAAGATCTGTCGATCGAGCGTGCACAGACGATGAAAGCCTTCGGCGCCGAGTTGGTGCTGACGCCCAAAAGCGGCGGTATGGAGTACGCGCGCGATCTGGCCGAGCAGATGCAGCGCGATGGCCAGGGCAGGGTACTTGACCAATTCGCCAACGCCGACAACCCGCGGATTCACTATGAGACCACCGGTCCGGAAATCTGGCAGGACACCGGCGGCCGGGTCACACACTTCGTCAGTGCGATGGGCACGACCGGCACAATCACCGGCGTGTCACGTTATCTGAAAGAGAAAAGTCCCGCTGTGCGCATCATCGGTGTGCAGCCGCAGGAGGGCTCACGCATCCCGGGTATCCGCAAATGGCGCGACGAATATCTGCCGAAAATCTACGACCCGCGGCATGTCGATGAGTTGATCTATGTAAGCCAGGACGATGCTGAGGAAACGTGCCGGAAGTTGGCGCGTGACGAAGGCATCTTTGCAGGCATCTCCGCAGCCGGCGCGTGCTGGGCGGCGCAGCAAGTCGCGGCGCGCGAGCAGGATGCAACGATCGTGTTCATCGTCTGCGACCGCGGGGATCGGTATTTGTCGACAGGCGTGTTTCCGCTGTGAATGCGACGGCGTCATAGGGTCTGGTTTGAGTAGACTTACTCTTGATGAAACCTCGCATCTACTCAATGATTACAAGCGTAATTCGCTACTGAAAATATAGCAAAATGGCATCTGACTTCAGGTTTTGTCCACAGTGCGCGACGCCATTGCAACGGCTTGTAAAGGTGGAAGATGGTGGCGAGAAAAAGCGGCTGCGTTGTCCCGCGTGCGATTACACGAACTGGAATAACCCGACGCCGGTGCTCGCGGCCGTGATCGAATATCGCGGTCAGGTCCTGCTTGCGCGCAATGCGGCATGGCCGGGCAAGATGTATGCGTTGATTACCGGCTTCATGGAGGCAGGCGAGACAGCGCAGGAAGGCATTGCGCGCGAGATCAAGGAAGAGACGAATCTCGACGTATCCGCGCTTGAGTTGCTCGGCGTCTACGACTTTCAGCGCATGAACCAGGTGATCATCGCGTATGCGGCCGTGGCCGATGGAGAAGTGCGACTGTCGCCAGAACTGGTCGACTACCGTTTGTATGCACCGCAGGACGTCAAGTGCTGGCGTGCCGGCACCGGCTACGCGCTTGCCGACTGGCTGCGCGCGCGCGGCCATGAGCCGACGTTCATCGAGATCGAGCGTCGCTGAGTGGGCATCGGCGTTCGACCCAAGCTGCCACGCCGTCCGTTTTAGTTTTTCTACACGCTTCCATCGACCACATCACAATGAATATTGCAACCGAAGTCGATGCACGCGGACTCAATTGTCCGTTGCCCATCCTGAAGGCCAAGAAGGCATTGGGCATCTTGGAGAGTGGCCAACTGCTTCGCGTGCTGGCAACCGATGCCGGCTCGATGCGCGACTTCCAGGCATTTGCAAAGCAAACCGGCAACGAGTTGGTTGAACAGCACTCCATCAGCGCCGGTGAGTTCGTTCACATCCTGCGAAGACGCTAAGGTGAATCGCCGGCATATGGCGCTGCATGTCCGGCGCGCCCTCAAGTGACAAGCCTTACGGAGCGCGCACCGCAGGACACGGCAGCAATGCAAGCCGCACAAGTCGACAACGCGGTCGCGATCTTCACGGCTCGCGAAACGCCTGAGGTCTTGCGTGCGACGATGACCGCAGCCAGCGCTGCCGCCGCACAAGCAAGCGCGAGTGCCCCGGACCGCCGGTCGATGATCGACGTGCTCGTAAACGGCAACATCGGGCTCGCCGACGCGGCTGCGCAGCATGCCCGAACGCTGATCGCCAACGTGGCGTCTGGGCCTCGGTTGCGCGTGTGGCATCTCGTATTGGCCGACAAGGCGCACGCTTGGAATCAGTACATCGACGCGATCTGGCCCACGGCCGAGCTGGCTTTTTTTGTCGATGGCTATGTGCGCCTATGGCCGAATACGCTCGAGCGGCTTTCGGCTCGGGTGCACGCATCGGCAGACGCGATGGGGGGGTCCGGTGTGCCGACGGTCGGGCGCTCGGCTGCAGCGGCCACGCGCGCCATGCTTGCCGACGGCGGCATTCACGGCAACTGCTTTTGCCTTAAACGCGCGACGCTGCTGCAGCTGAACGACATCGGTTTTCGGCTGCCGCTCGGGCTGTATCGCGGCGACTCATTGATCGGCGCCGCGCTGGCCTACCGGCTGAATCCGGCGAAGTATCGGTGGGATCTGAAACATGCTGTTGTGGTCGAGCCGACTGCCACCTGGGATATGCAGGATGCCCATTTCTGGCGTCTTAACGATTGGCGCGCGCGCTGGCGACGCCTGGATCGTCAGGCTCAGGGGCAGCTCGAAAACCTTGCTGTGCGTGAACACCTGACGTTGCGCCGACAGCCGCCGCAAACGTTGCCACGGACCGCCGCCGAACTCGTGGTGGGCTGGGCCGAGCGATGCCCGGACGCTGCATCGCACCTCAACCGCAGCAGTTCGCGCGTGGCCCGGGCATTCGAGGCATTCCGCGAACCACGTGATTGGCTGGCTGCGGAGGTGCCCCCTGAACTGGTGTGCGACACTGCGTCTGATGTATAGCTACCCTCTGCGGCTGCACTGAGCTCGGAAATCAAGCAGGCAAAAAACAGCTCAAACTGCGCACATCTCACTACAACCCCCCAAAGCCGCTTGACGACCCAAATGCAGCGTGCAGCGAGCGTGCCGTGTTGCCATTTCCTGCAATGGTGCGTTGCGCACGAGTGACCGACGGCGTACGGCGCAACTGTTTGAGCACGGTGTCCAGGTGCTCAACATCGCGTACCGCGAGCACAAAGCGCAGTTCGGTGGTGTCCTGCGCGGCGCTGTCGTCCATCAGGACGTGATTGATATTGGCTTCTGCAGTGGCCAACGCCGCAGCGACGCGTGCCAGAACGCCCTTGGCGTTGCTGACCGTGGCGACCACGCCGGCTTCGAATAAGCGCACCGGCTCATCGGACCAGTCCACTGCAATGAAACGTTCGGTGTCTTTGTGCTGCAGCCGCTCGGCAACGCCGCAGTCCACCAGATGGACGGCCAGGCCTTCGCCGCGGCCCAGATAGCCAACCACTGGGTCTCCGGGAACCGGCCGACAACAGGTGGCAAAGCTCACTGAGGCACCTTCGCTGCCATCAAGCAGGACAGCGCCCTGGCTTACGCTCTCATGCGCGGTGTAGCGCTCGCGGCTCAGTAGCAGTGGGTTCGGCTTCGCGCCCGTTTCGCCGAGCAGCACCACGAGACGCTTGGCCACGATGCTTGCAATGCGCTTGCCCAGGCCAATGTCAGTCAGCAGTTCGCTGCGATTTTTACTGCCGGTGAATCGCAGCAGCTTGTCCCAGATCGGCTGGTGCGCTGGATCGTCGGCTGAGGGCAAACTCTCCAGTCCGTCGGCACGCAGCGCCTGCGTAAGCATCTTTTCCCCAAGATTCTCGGACTCTGCCTGCTTGAGCGACTTCAGATGTTGTCGGATCTTCGACCGCGCGCGACCGGTGCGCACGAATCCGAGCCACGCTGGGTTCGGCTGTGACACGGCCGCCGTCACCACTTCGACCACGTCGCCGTTCTTCAACTCGGTGCGCAATGCTGCGGGCTCGCCGTTGATGCGCGCGGCAATGGTACGGTCCCCCACATCGCTGTGAATCGCATAGGAGAAATCCACCACCGTGGCACCCCGCGGCAACGCAAGGATTCGGCTTTTCGGGGTGAACACGTAGACCGCATCGGGAAACAGGTCGACCCGCACGTGTTCCCAGAACTCGGCGGCATCGCGCGTTTCTTGCTGAATGTCCAGCAGCGACTGCAACCACTGTGTGCCAGGCTGGTCGGCATTGGCCGCTGCTTCCTTGCGTTTGTAGAGCCAGTGCGCAGCGACACCGGACTCGGCGACCGTGTGCATCGACTGCGTGCGCAACTGGAACTCGATGTTCACACCGGACGGACCCACCAGGGTGGTGTGTAGCGACTGATAGCCATTGAGCTTCGGGATTGCGATGTGGTCCTTGAAGCGTCCTGGCACGGGCTTGTAGGTCTGGTGTAGAAGGCCAAGCCCCGTATAGCAATCGATCACAGTGGGCAACACCACCCGGAAGCCGTAAATGTCGTTCACCTGCGCAAAGCTCAGGTGCTTGTCTTTCATCTTTCGGTAGATCGAGTAAAGCGTCTTTTCTCGACCCCCGATGCGCGCCGCGATACTGCTTTCGCCAAAGACCGAATTGATTTCCTGCTCCACTTTCTGCACCAGATCCCGGCGCCGACTGCGGGCCTTGGCAACTGCTTTGGCAAGCACCTGATGGCGCCACGGATACAGGTGCCGAAACGACAGTTCCTGCAGCTCGCGGTAGGTCTGGTTGAGGCCCAACCGATGCGCGATAGGACAGTAGATGTCGAGCGTCTCGGAGCCGATGCGCGACCACTTGCTGCGCGGCGCGTCATCAAGCGTGCGCATGTTGTGCGTACGGTCGGCCAACTTGACCAGGATCACGCGCACATCGCGCGCCATCGCCAGCAGCATCTTGCGAAACGACTCGGCCTGGTTTTCTTCGCGCGTGGTGAATTGCAGCTTGTCGAGTTTGGTCAGACCATCGACAAGGTCTGCAACCTGAACCCCAAAGCGTTCGATCAGCTCAGACTTGGTGATGCCGCAATCTTCGAGCACGTCGTGCAGCAGCGCAGCCATCAACGCCTGGGCGTCGAGTTTCCAGGTCGCGCATTGAGCGGCAACCGCAATCGGATGCGTGATGTAGGGCTCGCCGCTATGGCGCATCTGACCGAGATGGGCAGCGTCGGCAAACCGATAGGCCTGCCGCACCTGCTCGATGTCGGTTGCATCGAGGTAACTCAAGCTTTCTGTGAGTGCTGCAAAACTCGCAGAAGCGGCGTTCGCGGCAGCGGTGGCGGGCAGACTTGCGGTGAATGTTGTGGATGTGGCGTCAGCGGACAGATTGCCTGGCGCAATGACCTGCTGACCGGCGCTTGAAGCCGATTGAATCACCTCGTTCATGCCGCCAACTGTAACGTCGGTCGGCGGCAAATGAATCAGATGGGACGAAATGACACGTTGCGCAAAGTGTCAGGGTAAGTGCAACCGTCCTGTGTAAGGTACCGGCAACACGCGCGTAGCTGAAGGCGCAGCTACTACCAGATCAGTGACTTGATCAGCCAGGTACTTTTTTCAGCATCTCCAAGCCGATCTTGCCTGCAGCGATCTCGCGCAATGCCGTCACAGCTGGTTTGTTCTTCGTTTCAATCTTCGGCGTATGGCCCTGGCTCAACATGCGGGCCCGGTAGGTGGCTGCTAGCACCAGCTGAAACCGATTCGGAATCTGCTCAAGACAATCTTCAACCGTGATGCGTGCCATGGCGTAAATCCTAAAGAAATTTTGAACAATAACCAGGAGACCGAGTGGAGGCCCATGCCGCCAGTTGGATCAAGGAATATTCAAGGAGTGAAAGGTCTCGGCGCGAAGTCTTTTCTGCGCACTGAATTTAAGCCGCTGCGCGTGCACGATCGTTTTCAGATCGAATAAAGCCAGCTCAAACAATTCATTGATTATAACGAAGTCGAATTGATGCGCCTGCACCATTTCGCTTTCCGCATTCTTCAGGCGCAATGCAATCACCGCGTCACTGTCTTCACCACGCCGTTCCAGCCGGGCGCGCAATTCTTCCCAACTGGGCGGCAGGATGAACACCAGCACCGCATTTGCAAACGTGCGCTTGATCTGCAGCGCGCCTTGGAAATCGATCTCCAGGATCACGTCGGCGCCCTGGGCAATGCGTTCTTCGATGCCGAATTTGGAGGTGCCGTAACGGTGCCCGTGCACCTGCGCCCACTCGATGAATGCGTTCGATTTGATCATGTCGTCGAACTGGTCCACCGACGCGAAGAAGTACTCACGCCCGTCGCGTTCCTGCCCACGCGGCGCGCGCGTGGTGTGCGAGACCGATGGCAACACACGCGAGTCGAGCTCCATCAGCGCCTTGACCAGGCTCGACTTGCCCGCGCCGCTTGGCGCGGCCACGACGAACAGGTTGCCGGGGTAATCCATGGCGAAGCTCAGAACTTCAATTGACGCAGATAGTCACGGAAATGCGCGCCCACTTGCGGGTGCTTCAAAGCGAATTCGACAGTCGCCTCAAGAAAACCTTCCTTGCTGCCGCAGTCGTAGCGCTTGCCTTCGTATTGGTAGGCATAGACCGATTCGGTCTTCATTAGCCCGGCGATGCCGTCGGTCAACTGAATCTCACCACCGACACCGCGCGGCTGTTTGCGAATCTGATTGAACACGCCTGGGGTGAGGACGTAGCGGCCCGCCACAGCCATGCGCGACGGCGCGTCTTCCGGTGAAGGTTTTTCGACCATGCCACTCACCTTCATCAGCCGGTCGCCAGCCGCTTCACCGGCCACGATGCCGTAGCGCTTGACGTGTTCCTTTGGCACCTCCTGCACCGCCAACACCGAGCCGCCGACCCGCGCGAACACCTCGGCCATTTGTTGCAGCACGCCTTTGCCGCCAGGGGGGCCAATCATCAGGTCGTCGGCCAGGATCACTGCGAACGGGTCGTTGCCGACTAAATGTTCAGCACACAGCACTGCATGGCCCAAGCCCAGCGCACGTGATTGCCGCACGAAGGAGCAGACCATGTCGTCCGGCTGGACCGACTGCGCAATCTGGAGCAGTTCGGTCTTCTCCGCCGCTTCAAGTTCGGCTTCCAGTTCGTAGGCGGTATCGAAATGGTCTTCGATTGCGCGCTTGCCGCGGCCGGTAATGAAGATCATGTGCCGAATTCCGGCCTCATAGGCTTCCTCAACCGCGTACTGGATCAACGGCTTGTCGACGATCGGCAGCATTTCCTTCGGGCTGGCCTTCGTGGCAGGCAGAAAGCGGGTACCAAGGCCGGCCACTGGGAAGACAGCTTTTTCGAGACGGGTGGAAGCATTCATGGCGGACGTTCTTTCTTGTCAAGCGCATAGGCATTGCGCACGGGTCAATCGATTATTGGGACAGGTTGGCCAGTCGCGCCTGTTGCTGCTGCATCTTCTGCAGCGTGTCGGCAAAGGCGGCGGCACGCTGGCGCTCTTGCTCAATCACGGCTGGGGGCGCTTTTGCAACAAACGCTGCATTGCCAAGTTTGGCTTCCGCTTTGGCGGTCTCGGCCTGAAGCCTAGCAATTTCGCGGCCCAACCGGAGTCCCTCAGCCGCTGCATCGATCTCGACCCGCAGGCAAATGCGCGCCGCACCGACGACCGCGACCGGTGCGCCCTGCGCTGCAGTGGCCCAGGCCGCTTCGTCATCGAACACCTGCACATCGTTCAGCTTGGCGAGTGCGGTGAGTACTGGGGCTGATCCGCGCATGAAGTCGGCATCGCCATGCACCAACAGCGGCAGCCGCGTGGCAGGCGACACGTTCATTTCGCCGCGCAGGTTGCGGCACGCATCGACCATCGCTTTGAGTTTTGCGACATGCGCAATCGACGCCTCGTCCACCTTGTCCAGCTGCGCGCAGGGGTAGGGCGCCAGCGCGACGGACTCGCCCGCGATGCCCGCAACCGGCGCCACCTTTTGCCAAAGCGCTTCGGTGATGAAAGGAATCAACGGGTGCGCAAGCCGCAGGATCGCTTCCAGCGTGCGGATCAGCGTGCGGCGCGTGGCGCGTTGCTGGTTCGATTGCCCAGTCTGGATTTGGACTTTTGCGATTTCCAGATACCAGTCGCAGAACTCGTTCCAGACGAATTCATAAACCGCGTTCGCGACGTTGTCGAGCCGGTAGTCGGCAAAGCCTTGCGCCGCTTGCGCTTCGACCTGCTGCAGGCGTGAGGCGATCCAGCGATCGGGCTGGCTGAACGACAGGTACTGATGGAACGGCTGGCCCGGCGCGCATTCGGCCTTGGTGTGCTGCTCAAGCCCGCAATCCTGCCCCTCGCAGTTCATCAGCACAAAGCGCGTTGCGTTCCAGAGCTTGTTGCAAAAATTGCGATAGCCCTCGCAGCGCTTCGGGTCGAAGTTGATGTTGCGGCCCAGGGTGGCGAGCGACGCGAACGTGAAGCGCAACGCGTCGGCGCCGAACGCGGGGATGCCATCGGGAAACTCTTTTTCCGTGTTCTTCTTCACCTGCGGCGCGGTCTCCGGCCGACGCAGACCGGTCGCGCGCTTGGCCAGTAGCGGAGGCAGATCGATCCCGTCGATCAAGTCGACCGGGTCCAGTACATTGCCTTCGGACTTGCTCATCTTCTGGCCGTGCGAATCGCGCACCAGCCCGTGGATATATACGTCCTTGAACGGCACCCGGCCCGTGAAGTGCGTGGTCATCATGATCATTCTGGCCACCCAGAAGAAGATGATGTCGTAGCCGGTGACCAGCACGCTGGACGGCAGGTAGAGGTTGTAGTCGGACATGGGCGACTCGTCGGCATCGGGCCAGCCCATGGTCGAGAACGGCACCAGCGCGGACGAGTACCAGGTGTCGAGCACGTCGGCATCGCGGGTCAGCGTCTGGCCCGGCACTTGCGCTTGTGCTTCCACCTCGTCTCGTGCAACGATCACCGTTCCATCGGCGGTGTACCAAGCCGGAATCCGATGTCCCCACCAAAGCTGGCGGCTGATGCACCAGTCCTGGATGTTGCCCATCCATTGGTCGAAGGTGTTGACCCAGTTCTCGGGCACGAAACGCACGCGGCCGTCGGCCACGGCATCGATGGCTTTCTGCGCAATCGACTTGCCGGTGGGGTCCTGCTCGGACACCTTCGTCATCGCGACGAACCATTGGTCGGTCAGCATCGGCTCAACCACTTGGCCCGTGCGCGTGCAGATTGGCAGCATCAGCTTGTGTGGCTTGACTTCCACCAGCAGGCCGTCGCGCTGAAGATCGGCGACGACCGCTTTGCGCGCGTCGAAGCGGTCCAGGCCTTGATAGGCCACCGGCCCGTTCTCATTGACTTTCGCGTCCAGCGTGAAGATCACGATCAGCGGCAAGTCGTGCCGCTTCGCGCACGCGTAGTCGTTGAAGTCGTGCGCGCCGGTGATCTTCACGCAGCCGGAGCCGAAATCGCGGTCGACGAAATCGTCCGCGATGATCGGAATGCGCCGGTCGCACAGCGGCAAATCGACATACTTTCCGACCAGGTGCGCATAGCGCGGATCTTCTGGGTGCACGGCCAACGCGCCGTCGGCCAGCATGGTTTCCGGCCGCGTCGTGGCGATCGTCATGCCACGTTGTGCAACGCCGTCGATGTCCTGTGGCCCGTCGGTGAACGGGTACAGGATGTAGTGCATCTTGCCGTCGGACTCGACGCTGTCCACTTCCAGATCGCTGACCGCGGTCTTCAGCACCGGGTCCCAATTCACGAGCCGCTTGCCGCGGTAGATCAAGCCCTGCTCGTACAGCCGCACGAAAGTCTCGGTCACCACATGGGACAGCTTGTCGTCCATCGTGAAGTACTCGCGGCTCCAATCCACGCTGTCGCCCATGCGGCGCATTTGCGTGGTGATGGTCTGGCCAGACTGTTGCTTCCATTCCCAAACCTTGGCGGCGAATGCGTCGCGGCCGAGTTCGAGCCGGCTCGTGCCCTGCGCCTGCAACTGCCGCTCCACCACGATCTGCGTGGCGATGCCTGCATGGTCCGTGCCCGGCACCCAGACCGTGTTACAGCCCTTCATGCGGTGATAGCGAGCCAGGCTGTCCATGATGGTCTGGTTGAACGCGTGGCCCATGTGCAGCGTGCCAGTCACGTTCGGCGGTGGCAGCTGGATCGCAAACGACGGCGCATCGGCCCTGGGTTCGCCGGTGCCACGATAGCCCGCACGGCCAATGCCGCGCTGTTCCCACCAAGGGCCCCAGTGCGCATCAAGCGCGGCCGGCTCGAACGATTTGGACAATGACTGCAAGCCGGGCTGGGCGGGGGGCGCTAAGGTGTCGGCGGGCATGGGCGAATGAATCAGACAAGTGGGGATGGATAGGGTTGCGGTGCTCTGGAGTCCACCGGCAACGCCATCGGCGTGATTGCACGGGGCCGCAGCCAGCAACGCATCGGCCGGATGAGGCCGGCGGATGGAGCGGTGAATTTTACCGATGCGGCGTGCCTCCGCGGACCCGTCGCGGCTTGGGGTCGGCTAGGCGTCCCTAAAAGAAAAATTTTAAGGAAAAAGCCTTAAGCCGCCGGTGGATCATGCCGCTTCAGCTATCGAATAGATAGTAAATCGAAGGAACCAAGAAAGACGCTTATGGTCACGATGTCGTCGGCGCCGCCGGCATCGCACGCGCTGCCGCAACGCATTCGCCGAGCAGCCGCGCGTTACCGATCTGATTCGCCAGCAACAAAATCAGCCGCGCGTTGAGCAGCTCGGACTCCGCTGCGCTCAACCCCTCGTGCGCGTCAAGCAGCTGCTCATAGAACGTGTCCGCATCCTCGAAGTGCAGTTCGGTGTTCATCGGCTCGCTCCTGCCGGCATGGCCCCATGCAGACCGAGTGCCGTGGCAACCGCAGCAATCAGGCCGGGGTCAATCGCACGACCACTGGCGGCCAGATAACTGTCGGGTCGCAACAAAGCCCAGACCGCGTCATCGGCTTTCGTCAAATGACAAGCCGCGCGCAAATGTCCTTCGGCGTCCAGCACCGATTCGCGGGCGTGCAATCCACGTGCGCCGCGGAACGGCAGCACCTGCACGCAGCGCACTGGCGCGCTGCTGGTCAATGCGGCAAGCCGCGCCGCCTGCGCACGACTGGGGAGCGCGCCGAACCACAGCAGCAGCAGTCGGCTGTCGCACCACGCAAGCAGATCGTTGAGTTGGCCCGAGCTGCCGTCGCCCCACCGAAACCCGACGTTTTGTACCGAGCGGCCGCCATTGCTCTCCGCCGCGCAAACCGGTGAGCGCCGATAGCGATTCGCAACCGCCATTCGTCCCGTGTTGACCAGATGCCGCGCGAACGGATACTGCTTGGCCAGACTGATGGAAGCGCTGCGAAACGTGCGCTCGATGCCTTCTGTTGCGCGCAGATAGCGCGCGGTGCGATTCGTGACCTGAACGTTTTCCAGCGCCGCTTCGTGCCGCTCCGCGTGATAAGCGTCGAGCAACCCGAGCGGTGCGAGCCGCTTGGTGAGCGCCGCGAGCTTCCAGGCCAGGTTGTCCGCGTCGGACACGCCGGTGTTGCCGCCGCGCGCGCCAAACGGGCTGACGACCTTTGCCGTGTCGCCGATGAAGAACACGTTGCCCACGCGCATCTGCTCGACGCACTGGCTGCGGTAGCCGTAAGGCCCGACCCAGACGATCTCGACCGCCACTTCCGGCCCGAACTGGCGAGCCAACCGCTCGCGGACCACGTCCTCGCGACTCACATAGGCCGAATCGGCGTTCGGCGCCATCTGGTAGTCGATGCGCCAGACGTTGTCGGCCATCAGGTGCTGCCAGACCGCGCGGCCGTCGTTGAACGGCGCCTCGATCCAGGTGTGGCGCTCGGCGGGGGGTTGATGTTTAAAACGCACGTCCGCAATGCACCAGCGGTCGTCGCCGCGTTTGGCTTGCACGACCGCACCGCACCAGCCGTGAAACAGGGTGGTGCTGCCGGTCGCATCGATCACGTGCACGGCTTCGAGCCAGTAGCTACCCGCTGGCGTCTCGACCCGCAGCCGCGCGTGGTCGGGCAGTTGCTCGAACGCGGACACTTTCGAACACCAGCGCAGATCGGCGTGGCCCAGCTCCAAGATGCGCTCAACCAGAAAACCTTCGATGTAGAACTGCTGGATGTTGATGAACGGCGGCTGCTGCGACAGGTTGTAGTCGCCTTGTTTGCTCAAGTCGAATGCATACACCTCGTCGTTGCCCGCAAACGTGCGGCCGATACTCCAGCGGATGCCCTTGGCCGCGATGCGCTGGTAGATGCCGAGCTTGTCGAAGATCTCCAGCGACTTCTGCGTGTAGCAGATGCCGCGCGACGATGCGCCTTTCACGCCGACCGTGTTGTCCTCATCGAGTAGCACGCAAGGCACGCCGTGCCAGGCGAGCGAGCACGCCAGCGTCAACCCCGTGATGCCGCCACCCACGATCACGATCGGGTGTCGGTGCACCGCACCGCTGGCCAGCTCGGGCGGTGGGATGAAGGGGTACTCGGGCAGGTGATAGCCGCCGCCGTCGGTAGGGGCATAGGCGGCTGAAGTGGGATTGGTCTTCTGCATGGCGACGGAACTCCATTGTGGGGCGGTGCGCATCGGTCTGGGCATGAAGTCGGAGGATTTCGTTTGATGGGCCATCTTCTCCGATTGGCCGACCCGGACGCAATCCCTGCGGGCCTCTGCCTTGCGCTCGCCCTTGTACCATCGCGCGCATGTTGCTGATGCTGCTGTCGCCTGCCAAGTCGCTCGATTTCGAGAGGCCGCTGCCGCTGACGGCAACCGCTTCGGGTCGGCTGCAGTTTCGTGCGCAGGCGGTCGAGCTGATGGCGCATCTGCGCGAACAGTCGCCCACGCAACTGGCTTCGCTGATGGGGTTGAGCAACCCGCTTGCGTCACTCAATGGGGCGCGCAACACAAAGTGGTCATCGCGTCCGACGGCAACCAAAGTGCGCGCAGCCGCTTTTGCGTTTGATGGCCCCGTCTACCGCGCGTTCGATGCACGGTCGCTTGATGTGGAAGCGCTTGCCTGGGCGCAGCAACACATTGCCATTTTGAGCGGGCTGTACGGTGTGCTGCAGCCGCTCGATCCGGTGCAGCCGCATCGACTGGAAATGGGCACGGCACTTCCGACCGGGGCCGGCAGCACGCTGTATCAATTCTGGGGTGCACGCCTCGCGAAATGGCTGGATGCACGGTGCAAGCCGCACCCTGCAGCGCTGCTGGTCAACCTGGCATCGGCGGCGTATTTCAAGGCCGTTGATCGGCAAGCACTGCGCACCCCGGTGCTCGACTGTGTGTTCCAGCAAAGTCAGACGGGCCAGCACCGCGTGATCGGCGTGCATGCCAAACATGCGCGCGGCCTGATGGCACGTTGGGTGGTGCAGCAGCGTGCAAATTGTGCTGCGCAGCTGCGCGACTTTGACCTGGGTGGCTACGCGTTCGCGCCTGCAGAATCGCAAGATGACCGATACGTTTTTCGGCGGGCGGTTTTGTGAACATCGGTCGCTTTGCCGGCGGCCGAGGTTTGCGGCGAGGCGAATGGTGATACGGACTACGCGCTGCCATCCGTGGCCCGCACACCGCACGATTGGAGGAAGTCGACATGAGCAGCCCCGCTGAACCCCACGCCGCATCGACCGCCTTGCATCGCCAGCCGATCAGCGCGGAGTTGCGCCAGTGGATTGTCGAGCAGGCGAGAGCCGGCATCGCGCCGGACGCCGTGCTGCACGCGATGGAAGCGGCCGGCTGGGCCGAAGACGTTGCGCTGCATGCGATGGAGACCACGCTGGCCGACCACCTCAGCGGCACGATGCGCGAGTCCGACGGGCCGATCGAGGGGAAGGCCGCCGACGATCTGCCGCCCGCGCTATTGGTCCCTGATCCGTTCGGTGTCGAGCAGGCGCTGTATCTGGATGCGGGCGACCGCCGCGTGCCGGTGCTCGCGGCGCTGCACAAGCCACGCATTGTGGTGTTTGGGAACTTGTTGTCGGATGCCGAATGCGAGGCGCTGATTGCCGCCGCGCGCCCGAGGCTTGCGCGTTCGCTGACCGTCGCAGTGGACACTGGCGGCGAAGAGCTGAATGCGGACCGCACCAGCGAAGGCATGTTCTTCGAGCGCGGCGCCAATGCGCTGATTGGCCAGATCGAAGCGCGCATCGCAACGCTTCTGAAATGGCCGGTCGAAAATGGCGAGGGCCTGCAGGTGCTGCGCTATCCGCCCCGGGCCGAGTACAAGCCCCATTACGACTACTTCGACCCACAGCAGGCCGGCACGCCGGTGGTGCTGAAGCGCGGCGGCCAGCGGGTGGCCACGCTGATCATTTATCTGAACGAACCAGAGCAAGGGGGTGGCACCGTGTTTCCCGATGTGCACTTCGAAGTCGGGCCGAAGCGCGGCAACGCGGTGTTCTTCAGTTACGACCGGCCGCATCCATCGACCCAGTCGCTGCACGGCGGCGCGCCGGTGGTGCGCGGCGAGAAGTGGATCGCGACGAAGTGGCTGCGCGAACGACGGTTTGATTAGCGCTCCCCCAGGCTTCGCTCCTTTCGGTCGGCTTTCGCCTTCCCCGCAGCCGGGGGGGCAGCGCCAGCAGCGTGGCAGAGCCAGCTCCGCGGACCCTGCGGCACCTGGCCGGTCAAGCTACGCCTTATCGGGCTCAACCAGCGCGGTGGCCTTCGTCAACGAAGAATTTATTAAAAGTAGGGATGGCGCTTGAACCGCCAACGTTTTTCGCTATGAAAATCGAAGCAAATGGCATCTCAATCGAAGTCGAGGACTCGGGCGGCAGCGGGCCGACCGTGCTGCTCATCATGGGACTCGGCATGCAGCTGGTCGCCTGGCCGCAAGGCTTCGTGCAGGGGCTGGTCGATGCTGGCTACCGCGTGATCCGGCATGACAACCGCGATGTGGGCTTGAGTCATCACTTCAATGAGCTCGGCGTGCCAAACCTGGTGTGGGCGATGACGCAGGCGCGGTTCGGCTTCACACCGCGCGCACCGTACCAGCTGGCCGACATGGCGCACGATGCGATCGGCGTGCTGGATGCACTAAGCATCGATTGCGCGCACGTGCTTGGCGTCAGCATGGGCGGCATGATCGCGCAACGGATCGCACTGGCCGCACCGCGCCGCGTCCTGAGCCTGACCAGCATCATGAGTTCGAGCGGCGCACGCGGGCTGCCGAACCCGCGGCCGGACGTGCTGCGCGCGTTGATGCGCAAGCCGAAAGACAACACACCAGCCGCCCAGCTTGCGCATTCGATGGCGCTGCTTCGTTTGATCGGCAGTCCTGGGTTCGCCACCACCGACGCGGAGCTGAAGGCGGGCGTGCTGGCCGCGGCTGCACGCGGCGTGAACCGTGCGGGCGTTGCGCGGCAACTGCTCGCCATCGGCGCCGACACGCAGCGTGCGGCCGAGCTGCGCTGCATCAAGGTGCCGGCGCTGGTGCTGCATGGCAAGGCCGACCCGTTGGTGCCATTTGCATGCGGCGCCGACACCGCACGCCGGATACCGGACGCCCGGCTGGTCGCCATCGACGGCATGGGTCATGACCTGGCACCGGGGTTGCTGCCCTTGCTGCTGGAACCGCTGCTGGCGCACTTGGCGGCTGTGCCCACCTCGCAACATAAGGCGGAGGCTGCATGACGCCCCTTCAACCGCCGCAAGGCAGTGCCGTCGCCGCCCAGGGCTCGCCGCTCGGCCAGGCGAGCAAGCCGTCCGATCGGCACGACGCGACGCTGCTGTTTCCGATCGCCCGTGCCGAACAACGCAACCAGCTCGGCTTGGGCGCGGCGGCGCCGCTGCCGTTTTTCGGTGCCGACCTGTGGACCGCTTTCGAGCTGTGCTGGTTGAATCCGCGCGGCAAACCGATGCTGGCAATCGCAAACCTGACGGTGCCGTGTGAGAGCACCCATATCGTCGAGAGCAAGTCGCTCAAGCTGTATCTGAACGGCTTTGCGAACACCCGGTTTCCCGACGCGCAAAGCGTGCGGGACCAGATACGCGCGGACTTGAGCGAAGCCATCTGGCGCGGCGGCCCAGTGCGTGCCCAAGTCGGCTGCAGCCTGATCGCGCCTGAGCTGTTCGACCAGCAGATGGTGCAGGAGTTGTCCGGCCTGAGCCTGGACCGGCTCGACGTCGAATGCGACCGCTACACGCCTGCGCCCGACCTGTTGCGAGCCACGTTTGATGAGACCCCGGTTACTGAAGTGTTGACCAGCAACCTGCTCAAGACCAACTGTCCGGTCACAGGGCAGCCCGACTGGGGCAGCGTACAGATCGCCTACAGCGGCCCGCAAATCGAGCAGGGCGGGCTGCTGAAATACGTGGTGAGTTTTCGCCACCACGAAGACTTTCACGAGCACTGCGTGGAACGCATCTTCACCGACATCCTGCAGCGCTGTCGGCCCATCCGGCTCACGGTGCTGGCGCGCTACACGCGCCGCGGCGGTATTGACATCAACCCCTTTCGCACGAGCCACCCGCAGACCCTGCCGCGCAATGTGCGGACCGCTCGGCAATAGGCGAAGCCGACCAGCGATGGCGGGGGATGGGGTCGGCCGCTGACCTGGCCTGGCCGCAGTGATTGCCCGCGCGTGCCTGGCGGATCAGGTGCGTTCTTGAAACGACTGCACCGGCACCAGCGGCGGAAATTCCGGCGTGCGTTTCTCGCTGCGCGCACGCACCGCTTCCTGCACATGGCGGTTGCTCCAGATGGCGCCTTGCAACCAGCCCATCTGCTTGAGCGCGTCATCCACTGAGTGGTCGCGCGCGTAGTTGATCGCCTGCTTGCTGCCCCAGATCGCCACCGGTGGCTTGACCGCGATCTCAGCCGCGCATTGCAACGCCGCGTCCACACACGCCTGCGACGTGTCGAACACCTCGTTGACCAACCCGTGGCCGAGCGCCTTCTGCGCGGACAGCCGGCGCCCGGTGTAGGCCAGCTCTTTCACCACCCCGATCGGCATCAACTTGGGCAGGCGCTGCAACGTGCCCAGATCGGCTGCCATGCCGATGTTGATCTCCTGGATGCAGAAAAACGCATCCGCCGACGCGTAGCGGATGCAGCACGTGGTCACCAAGTCGACCGCACCGCCGATGCAGCCGCCCTGGATGGCTGCGATCACCGGCAGCCGCAGCGCTTCGATCTTGTTGAACGTCGTCTGCATGTCAACCAACGTTTCGAACATGGCGGCGCGGCCTTCCGGGCTCTGGTCGTCCATCGAGAGGCTGCCGTCGAATGTGTCAAGCGCCATGCCGGCACAAAAGTGCTTGCCGGTGCTGGAGATCACCAGCGCGCGAGCTTCGCCACTGCGCTGGAGCTGCGTCAGCACATCATCGAGTTCGCGCCAGAACAGCGGGCTCATCGTGTTCAGCGCGTCGGGCCGTGACAGCACAAGGTGTGCGATGGGGCCGTGCATGTCGAATCGGAAACAGGTCATTTCGTTCATTGTCTGCAATGTAGCGAACATTCGCTGCGCTCTGAAAGTGCGCGTGACGGCTGGTTATGCTTTGCCAAGAAGAACCGATGCCGCCGCTTGGCCCCATCCAGTCCACTTGCCATCAACTTTTTTGCCGTCTCGCACCGCGTTTGGCATACCTTCGACTCATGCATCCATCGATCTCCGGGCACCTGGCCTCTCCCGCACTTGCGTTGCTGCTCGGGCTGTATGCATTGCCCAGCTTCTCCTACGAATTGCCGCGCGCACAACCGGTGCCTGGCGGCATCGCGCTGGTTGACCTGGGACCGGCGGCGACGCGGCCGCGCGCCCGATTCGACCGCGCGCCGGTACTTGTGATCGGCGATGCGATCAGCTGGACCGCCGTGGTCGGCATTCCGTTGAGCGCAACGCCTGGGCGACGCTCGGTGCGCGTCAGCCAGACAGGCCAGCCGGACGAGACCATCGGCTTTGAAGTGAAGCCCTTTCGTTACGCCGAACAGCGCTTGAAGGTGGCGCCTGGCAAGGTTGATTTGTCCGCGGCCGACACGACGCGTTATCAGCACGAGAAAAAGCATCTGGAGCAGGTATCGGGCACGTTCAGCGACGCCGTACCCAGCACGCTGCGCATGCGGGCGCCGACCGAAGGCAGGCGGTCGAGCTCGTTCGGACTGCGCCGTGTCTTCAATGGCCAGCCGCGCAATCCCCACAGCGGAATGGACATTGCCGCGGCCACGGGCACGCCGGTGTTGGCACCAGCAGCCGGCCGCGTAATCGACGTGGGGGACTATTTTTTTAACGGCAACACGATCTGGCTCGACCATGGCCGCGGGCTGCTCACGATGGTCTGTCACTTGAGCGAGATCGCCGTCAAACCCGGCGACGTGGTGGCGGCGGGTGCACGCATCGGCGCGGTGGGCGCCACAGGGCGGGTCACCGGGCCACACCTGCACTGGTCGGTCAGTCTGAATCAGGCCATGGTGGACCCGGCGTTGCTGCTTGCACCGTAATGTTGAAGGAAACGGCGATCAGCAATGTTTTGCGGTGTCGGCACCCTCGAAACAGGCCGAACTTCAATTCGGCTTCACAACGCGTGACACCCGGCACTTGCTTTGTACGCGCTGATTTGTGCGATCACGTCCGGCGCGGCCGGCAGGATCGACTGCAGCGCCTTTTCGATGGCCACCCATGCTGCGCTCGACCGTGCCGAGCGACGCGGGTTGCAACTGACGTCTGGCCAATGCACGCTCGACACCCGCCAAGCCCGCCTTGCCGTAAGCGTCGTCTTGATAGAACACCGCGATTTTCTTTGGACCCAGCGTGTCGTTCAGGTGTGCCACGATCGGTTCGGTCTCGTCGTTGTAAGTTGCGCGCACATGGAACACATTGCGGCTCAGCGGCTCAGCGGCTCAGCGGCTCGCGCAGGCTTTGCGCTCCAGTGAACATTTCAACGATCGGCACCTTGGCCTCATCCAGGATCGGCAACACCGCGTGACCGGTCAGCGTGCCGGCCGAGCCAGCCAGCGCGAACGCTCGGTCGGTGCTGATCGGTGCTCTGGCGTCCACTTTGGTGCGATTGGGCTCCAGGGCTGTTCAATGCTGCAACTTCTGGCACAAGTGCAGCAGCGCTTGCTGTGACCAGCCGATGATTTGGCGGGCGGCCTTGATGTTGTGGTGGCCGGCATGGCGCAGCAGGTTCAAGGCGCAGGTGCGCAGTTGGGCGAAGACGCCCGGCTGGGTGCGGATGCGGCTGGCGTCTTCGCCCAAGACAACGTCGCGCACATGGTGCAGGGCGTTTTCGACTGCCCAGTGGTTGCGCACGGCTTGGTGGGCTTGGGCGGCCGACAGCTCGCGGGTACAGACGTACCACGCCGTCTCGCGGCGTGGCTGCCAGGCGGCGCGGGCGGTGTTGAACACTTCCGTGTGGCGCTGGACCTGAACCACGCAGCGCACCAGCGACCACTCGAGCCCCAGAGCGTCAGCGGCCACTGTCCACACCGAGGTGCTGCGTGACTCGATAGTCCGGCCTAGACAATTCGCAAGCCTTTGATTCTGTTGATGATCTCTTGACTTTTCTAGCGCGTGATTTGCAGGATAGAGTGTTGAGCAAGGCAGTTTCCCTGCAAGTTTCGACGAGGTTTCGATGGGCCCACAACCGACGTCGGCACAGACCCATGGGCTGTTTCGTGCTCGACTCGATGAGCAGATCAATCTGCGCCACCTGCTGGTGCGCCTGGCCGGCTTGATCGACTGGTCCGAGATCGAGCGCACCTTCGGCCGCCTGCTTCACCTCCAGCCGCGGCCGCCCGGCGCTGCCGCCGCGACTGGTCGCTGGGCTGCTGTACTTGCAGCACACCTTCGATGCCTCAGACGAGGCAGTCGTCAACACCTGGGTGGAGAACCCCGTACTGGCAGTTTTTTTGCGGCGAGGTCTACCTGCAGACTGAAGCCCCGATCGATCCCAGTAGCCTGACGCGCTGGAGAAAGCGCATCGGCGAAGAAGGCGTGGAGACGTTGTTGATGGTCAGCATCGAGGCTGCACGGCGCGGTGGCATCGCGCGGGCCTCCAGCGTGGATCGGGTCATCGTTGATACCACCGGCATGCCCAAAGCCATTGCGTATCCCACCGACAGTCGTCTGCTGGAGAAGAGCCGCCAGCACTTGGTGAAAGCTGCCAACGAACACGGCGTGGCGCTGCGCCAGAACTACAACCGAGTCGCCCCGCGCCTTGCCGCGCAGATCGGACGCTACGCCCACGCCAAGCAGTTCAAGCGCATGCGTCGCGCCATTCGCACCCTGCGCACGCGCGTGGGTCGGGTGCAGCGCGAGGTGGCGCGCCAGCTCAACGCGCTGCCCGAGCAGGCACGAACCCAGGTCAGCGACTTGCTCGCTCGCGCCGGCCGCATCCTCGCTCAAGCCCGCAAGGACAAGCACAAGCTGTACGCCTTGCACGCACCCGAAGTCGAGTGCATCTCCAAAGGCAAAGCGCGCACACCCTACGAGTTCGGCGTGAAGGTAAGCATCGCCACGACCCTGAAGGAAGGGCTGGTGGTAGGCATGCGTTCGATGCCGGGCAATCCGTACGACGGTCACACGCTGCAAGAGACACTGGAGCAGGTAGGCATCCTGGCCAAGCGCAAACCAACGACAGCGATCGTGGACAAGGGCTACCGGGGCGTGGAAGTCGACGGGGTGCGCATCCTGCGCTTGGGCCAAAAGCGCGGCATCACCCGAGCGCTGAGGGCAATGATCCACCGACGCAGCGCCATCGAGCCGGCGATCGGGCACATGAAGATGGACGGGCGACTGGCCAGAAACCCGCTCAAAGGCGCCCTGGGCGACGCGCTGCATGCGGTGCTGTGCGGCGCCGGGCACAACCTGCGGCTGATCCTGGCCAAGCTGCGGCTTCTTTGCACTCAAATCTGCGTGGACACGCCAGATTCAATGCCACCGCAGCGCATGTCTTCTCAGCTTGCGCTTGCATGAAAACTGAATTGTTCAGGGCGGACTCGATACGGTTGCGCTGACCGGCTTGGTCATGATGGTAGGTGTCGCCGGGCGGCTGCGCCTCGGCGGTGGCCATGACCTTTTGCTGCAGGTTGGGCTGGTTGCCCTTGAGCTGCACCAGCACGTCGTTGCCGCTGTCAACCGCGATTTGCAGTGTTTTTTTGGGTGTGCAGCGCGTCCAGCGTGAACAGCTTGCCGGTGAGGCCCAGCGCCTCAATCAGGCGCTGCGCGGCGGCAACCTCCCCGCCCTTGTCGCCGTCGGCCAGCGCGACTTGCCCGAGCACCAAGCGCTGGCCGGTGGCAAAGGCCGACAGCCACTGCAGCGGCGCCACATCGGCGAAGCGGTCCAGGCTGCCGCGCAGGGTCTTGCCATCAACGGCGATGGTGGCCACCGCCTCGGCCTCGGCCTCCAGCGCCGCCTTGGCGCGCCGTCTCAAGCCCTGCTCGAGCGCTGGCTGGTCCAGCCCCAGCAGGATCGCCCGCAATCCCGTGTGGCTCGGCGCCCGCCGCCACGCCAGCGCGGTGTGCTGCTGCAGCCACCCCAGGCGCACGTCGATGAAGCGCACGATGGCCCGGGTACGAGTCCGCCCCAGCGGCCACCGCCAGGATGCAGCACAGCACCACGTGCGGCAGGTCATACATCCTGCCCTGGCCTCGCCGCCGGTCTTCCACATCCCTCAAGTCTGTCAGCGTCAGCATCGATCCGTCCGTCTCACCAAGGAGGGCAGATTGTCAGCGTTGAACAGCCCTGGTTGAACAGCCCTGGCGTTCTGGCAATCACTGAGCCGAGCGCCATGGCGATGTAGATATTGCAGGCACCGCCGTACCAAACAGCAGAAAACCGTCGAAAAATATTACAGTTCTGTCGCTTCCAAGAGCTCCAGGTCGACAAGTCGTTTAATTTATTCAGGATTTTTAAATCGGCTTAAATCTTGCTTAAGCTTTTGAGCATGGCTATCACCAATGGGCGGTTCTAATGGGTCACAGAGTTCAAAATCAGTGGGGTAGTGGCCCCGGCGTAGGTCGGTGGATTGCGCGGACAGGTGCATTGGCTCTTTTTACGCTTGCGGTGCTTCACAGCGGTCTTGTCCGGAGTGAAATCGTACTCAATGGAGGTTTCGAGAATGGTGACTTCTCCGGCTTCACACTGTCTGGAGACAATTCAAACTCTAACGTTGAGTGTCCTGGGGCGCCATTTGCACTCCAAGGCAAGTGTCAAGCTTTCTTTGGGCCGGAAGGCTCGATCGGTACGCTTTCTCAAAGTATAAGCACTCTTGCCGGAACTACGTATGAAATCAGTTTTCAGCTGAAAGCCGTCGACGAGTCACCGAGTTCCTTCTCCGCGTTTTTTGGTAGCTCTCTCTTGATCAGCTTAATAAATCCGTCAGCTTCCGCTAGTCAGCGTTTCAACTTCTTCGCTCCCGCAATTGATTCGACTACTTCGCTCTCGTTCAATTTTCGTGATGACTTTGGCTTTATTCTATTGGATGCGGTTTCGGTTGTGCCGGTGAGATCGACATCGATTCCAGAGCCAGGAACCATAGCTCTAATCGGTATTAGTTTTGCGGCGCTCGTACTTACCCGTCGACGCCTTTCGGAATGCAGCAAGCCAGGGTCGATAAGCTCTTCTTGACAAATTTCCCACCCTAAAATCCAGCCTCAGCCGCGCTGAGCGGCGCAGGCAACGAAGGGTGGATGAAACGGTGGCGGCAAGAAAGACCCTGACGCTGGATGAAGCCAGCCGCGCGCAGTTGACGTGG
>JBBPYC010000056.1:0-40347 GCA_038200275.1 Burkholderiales bacterium | reverse complement strand
GTCGTAGGGGAAGTTGTTGGTGTAGGAATGCGCTTCGCCCGGCCGCGCCGCCACGGACGCCCAGGCCGCCCAGGTCACGAAGGCGGTGAACTGGCGCAGTTCGGTTGGGTCGGTGATGAGATCGGCCTTCAGGCCGCCGTTGCGGGCCGGGTCGTGGAAGTAGCCGGTCCAGTGCACGATCTCCTGGTCGAACGCAGCGGCCTGGGCGGCGGTGAACTGCAGCGTCCCCGTGGCCGCGTCGTAACGATTCGTCTTGAGCGACACGGCCGTCTCTGCCTGAACCGCCGCGGCCTGACTTGGGTTCAGCGCCTCGAAAGGCTGGCGGTACTGTTCCTGGGCGATCGCCTCGGCCGTGACCAGCCCCATGCGGTGCAAGGCGGAGGCCAAGAAGTCAGGCCCAAGGTAGGCGCCGTGGCCCCAGATGCTGCCATTGGCCATCAGGCTGTAGCGCAGAAATACGGACTGCCCTTCGCCGACATCGTCCGCGCTGAACACAGGGGCACCCTGCGGGTTCACCACCTGTGCGGGAACAGGCGGCGCGTTCTTATAGGAGAGCGTCGTGATCAGGATCAGGCCAGAGAAGCCGATCACCATCACGATCAGGATGGCGCGCAGCCACCAAGGCGACAGCGGGCCGTCGTCCTCGGCCACAGGCTGGGCAGCAATGTTCCTGGTTGCTGGTGCGTTCGGTGTGGAAGTGGTCATAGCGTCTCCTGCGGAAAAGCCAGACCAGGGGGCCCGATCGCAGACAACGGTGTGAGTCCGCTGAGGCAAATCTCAGTGCAGTTCATGATGAGCCTATGCGCCGTGAAGCAGCAGGGCAACCAGGACTGAAGCGTCTTCGATTGCCGTGAACGAATTGAGGAACGCTCCTGACCAGGCATTTGAGATCACCTGCTCGCATCACGTCGCGTGTCGTCCCGATGGAGAACTCGACGCTGCCTTCCAGGCACTGCGCCGTCAAGTCGCCCGCCGCAGCGTGCTCAGGCATTTCCTTGCCTGCAAGCAGAACCAAGCGAAACACTTCCAAGTGCCGGGTCTTGTAGCGCGTGGTGGTCCGGGTGTTTGTGATGGATCTACCAAGTGGCCGAATGTTGAGCAGCTCGCCCGACAGCGCATGGTGAATGGCCATGTATTGAATCTCCTCACCGGATGCTGCACTCAATCGCGGTAAACCGTCTGTTCGCCAGCGCACACAGACCGACAAATCAACAGCGTTACGGCAGATCAAATCTCACCGGCGGACGCAGTCAGGTCGATCGGCCCGAGCTTGCTGCGGGCTGCGTTCGACGGCGGCGCGCGACGTGCCGCAAGCGACTCAGCGCGCGCGGGTTACGACCAGTCGGTCGCGCTTTATCGCCAGGCAGTGCTGACTGCGCTGCAGGAGGTCGGAGAAAACCCCGCGGCCGCCGCTGCGCGCAAGGCCGAAAAAGCCACGCTGAACCAGTACCAAGTCGACATCGTGAGCTTTCTGAACGTACTCACCGCGCATCTGAACCTGCTGCACTGACGGATCGGCCACGGCCGCCACGCTGCTAAAGAACATGGCGGGGCGCCGGGACGCCGATCTTCCAACCAGACTGATCACGCTCACCCTGTCACCGCACTGATCAGCCGCGTTCGTCTCCGGATGCGGTGCGCTGAGAATCCAGCGAACCTTCACGTAGGCAAGATCGCGCGCGGCTGGCGCTGATCCAGACCACGATCATCAAAAGCACAGCTCTGTGTGAACCGGCAGTGATTTCAGCACCTGTTGAAGTGCTGGCCGCATCGGCGCCGAGGCGCAACGATCAAGGCCGCCGCTCGCCTGCCCGCACCGTCCGCATCGCCAGTTCGATCCGGCTGTGCGCGTGCAACTTGTCCATGATCCGGCTCACATAGTTCTTTACCGTGCCTTCGGCCAGGAATATGGTGCTGGCGATCTGCTTGTTGCTGCGGCCCTGGCCGATCAGTTCGAGCACGCGTTGCTCCTTGGCTGTCAACGGCTCTTCCAGACCGCGATTCACTGCAGCGGTTGACATGGCATCCGCAGGGTCAGCGCTTGGCGCTTGCGGCGCCGGGTCGGGTGCAACGCTGGGCTCGTGAATGTCCGCAGTGTGGGAATTTGTCTTGCGGAACTGGTCGATCAGCTTGCGTGCGATCGATGGCGACAAGTGCGATTCGCCACGGTAGGCCGCGTGGATCGTCTCGCGTATCTCGGCTTCGGATGCATCCTTGAGCAGATAGGCCTGGGCGCCAGCACGCAACGCTTCGAACACCAACTCGTCGTCGTCGTAAGTCGTGAGCACGACGACGCGTGCGTCCGGCCGGGCCATGCGAATCTCGCGCGTGGCAGCCACGCCGCTCTTGCGCGGCATCTGCAGATCCATCACGACCACATCCGGCATCATCGTCGCCGCCATCCGCACCGCTTCTTCTCCATCAGCGGCCTGGGCGACGACTTCGAGGTCCGGCTCGCTGCCCAGCATCAGCGCCAGCCCGCGCCGGATCACGGGCTGATCATCGACGATCAGCAGCCGCAACGGCCGGTCAGCAGCGCTTTTTTGAAGGGGCGTTTCGAATGCGTTCACGATGCTTGTTCCGGCGGCGAAAGATTGGTGGTCCCAGCTGTCATTTCCGAAGGTTTTTCCAGCAGACAATGCAGTTCCCCAACAATCGCCGATGGTAGCTTTGCCGTGAAGAAGCGCATCATTGCGGCAACGGCAAGCGTTGCCTGGTCGGGCGGCAAGTCAGCAGCGCGACCGACGGCAGCGATCAGCTCATCTCTCATGACCACCCCCCCGAAATGCAGCGTTCGCACGACTGTCGTCACGATGAAAAGCAAAGCTCGGCAGCACGGCGCATGCGGCAAAGCTTAATCGGCGCAAGCTGTGGTCGGGTAGTGACCATCAGCACTATTGCGTCACTTTCTTGGTGCTGTGCGGGCGCGACCGTTGGCACACGTGCCAATGCCACTGCGCCATGAACCCTGGCGCAAGCAAGCCGTGGCAGCGCATCGATCCGCGTCTGCACCTGGGCGCTGCGATCGGATGGATCATCTTTATCGTGGTGTCGCTGTTTGCATTCAGCGCCGGCCTCTTCGCCGCGAGCGAGGCGGAAGACCAAGTGAGCGTCGATTCGGAGCGCGCTCTTTCGGAGTTTGCCTCCGGTATCGCGCATGCGCTCACGATCACTCTGGAGACGCACCTCGAGGTGATACGGACGACTGCAGAACGTATCGGGGCTCTGGACAGGCTTGCCGGGCCACCGCTAGAGCAGCAACTCGATGCGATCGAGCGCCACTTCGCTGCGTTCCGATGGCTCGGCGTCGCCGACCAAAAAGGGAAGATCGTCGCAGCGACCGGCGACCTTCGTCTGGGCGAGGACGTTTCAGCGTCGCCGGCATTCCAGCAAGCGCTGACGGTGCCAGCCGTCTCACCCGCATTCACGGCGCCGGCACCGCGCGATCCGCCAGGCCTGCGATCGAATCAAGCCGCCGTGCGCGCGATCGAGCTGGCGGTACGACTGCAGGACCACACCGGCCATGCAACCGGCGTCCTGCTGGTCGCGCTGTCCTGGAACTGGTTGGAACAACGCAAGGACGGGCTCCTGTCGGCACTGGGCGAGCAACATCACCGGGCACTGGATTCGTTGCTGGTGTCAGGCAATGGCACCGTCCTGAGTGGTCCTCCGCTCTGGCTCGGACGCAAGCTCGCAGTCGATACCGACCTGACTGAGGACGGCACATACCTGGTCGGCCGGACCATGGGCGGCACGGAAAAAGTCGGCTTGACAGACTGGACGGTGATCGTGCGGCAACCGTCTGCCGTGGCCGTGGCCTTGGCGCAGACCAACTCGGTCGGACGCACGGCGTTCCTGAGCGTGCTGGTGGCCGGACTGCTGTCGGCTGCTATAGCGATCGGTTTCGTACGGGTGCTGATCCGGCGCCTGGAACGCCTGGCCGGGCAAGCCCGTTCATTGCAAAAAGACACATCAGGGCAACTGACCGTCCCAGCCGGCCGCGACGAGATCAGCCATGTGGGCGCGGTGCTGGCGGAACTGGTGGACCAGCTCCAGCGCGAAAAGAAGATGCTTGAGCGTCTCAACATTGAGCTTGACCAGCGGGTTGCCGTGCGTACCGCCCGTATCGAGCGGCTGGCCGAAGACGCACGCCATGCGGCCGTCACGCGCGAGCGGCTGCGCATTGCGCGCGATCTGCACGACACGCTGGCGCATTCGATGATGGCATTGCTCACGCAGATTCGACTGGTGCGCAAGCTGCGCCGCCGCTGGAGCGACGGGGATCTCGACGCCGAGCTCGCCCAGGCCGAGGCAGTCGCCATCAGCGGACTCGCCGAGTCGCGGGCTGCGATCGGACAGATGCGCTACAACGGCGTACGGGAGGTGGGCTTAGGCCCGGCGTTGCAAGCCCTGCTGGCGCGTTTTCGCGAACGCACTGGGCTGGTCGCCATGCTGCATGTCGAGCCCAGCGCGGGGACGTTGGCCGATGAGCGGGCCGAGACTGCGTTTCGGATCGTTGAGGAAGCGCTACGCAACGTCGAATGCCATGCACAGGCGAAGAACGTCACTGTCAATGTCGAGTCGATCGCGTTGCCGGACGCCAGCCAAGCTGACCACGGCCGCACCCAGCGGATTCGGCTTGAAGTGGCCGACGACGGGATCGGGTTCGATCCCGCTGAACGTCCGCACGGCCACTACGGCCTGCGGGGCATGGATGAGCAGGCGGCCCTGATCGAGGCCCAACTGACAGTGGCCTGCGCGCCGGGCAAGGGCACACGGGTCGTGCTCGAATTCGATGCTTGAGCCAGCCCATTTGATCACGGCCACAACGCCGACGCCCTATTTGCGCTTCGCCGCTTGCTCGATCGCCGCCTTGGTCAGGTCGGTCGTGATCCTGAGCGATCCGCTTTCGGACGAAAAGCTGATGTCCTTCATTGGAAAGGCAAGATAGGTTTCGTCCATTCCGAGAAAGCCTCCAACACCAACCGTGACCGCATCGATCCGGTTGTTTTCGCCGATCAGCAGGTCCTTCACGCTGCCGACCTTCTTGTTGTCCGCGGTATGGACGGCGCTGCCGATGATCTTGCTGGCAAGGCTGACCGGCGTCAGTTGAATCGACTCGACGAGTACGAGTTCATCGACCAATGGCTTGGCCGGCTTCGCGGAAACAGCGGCCGCTGCGGGACTGCTCTTGGTCGCCGCAGGGGCGCTCGTGGTCACCCTGGGCGTGTCGGTCGCCGCCATTGCCGGAGCCGCCAGACCTGCTGCCATGGCGGTCGCCAGGCCGATGGTCAAAAACAGTTTGCTGTGTGCGGAATCAATCATTTCGGTTTCCTCTTTGATGTCGGTAGCGACAGGGCAAGTCTGGTTTCCCGGGTTTGGCGATGGAAGTGTCCCGGGTCATTGAATTCGGATTGACGTTCAGCCGAAGCCACTGAACGAAGTTAATCAGGGCCGTTGCTGACGCTTTCGCCGTCGTGCGGCTGGAGCGACCAGAACGACGTCGAGGGCGGTTCCATGCCGACCTGATGGAGCAGCGGCAGCAAGAACGGCAGACCACCCGCGCGCAGCCGGGTCGCGAAGCCGCCCAGTACCGCCACCCGAAACATGCGCTGCCTGAACGAGGTACAGGCGCAGCAGCGGAAAGCGCGCATGCGACGCATGCCTGCCTTAGCCGCAAGCAGTGCCACCGAGAGCGCCAGCAGCGCCACGACGACCGGCGTGTCGAAATCATGCTTGCCGAATACTTTGACCACCCAGGACAGCAGCGCGGCGCCGTCACCGAATCGCACGAAGTCGCGGCGGTCGAACGGGCATGGTGGGTCGCTGCGGTAGTCAGGCATGTGGCGGTGTCCGAACCAGAACGCGGCCAGCCCGACCTGCAGGTTGATCACCAACATGTCGCGCCATGAGTGCAGATGCACGATCAGGCCGCCCCGCGTCGGCCCGAGCAGCAGGCCGATCAGCTTTGGAATGGCTTGCAGCTCGCTGCGGCGATGCCCTGCGGAACGCGCGCGGCCACCCGCATGGTGGAGCTGACGGCAAGCCCGCACAACAAGGACGGGACCTTGACCAGCGCCATCGCCGCCAGGAATACGTGCCGGCTACCACAGCGCTCGGCCAGCGAGCCGCTGGCTGGTGATGCCAAAACTGGTGCCGGCACGTCGGCGCGGATGGTGACCAGCCGCATGGCTTTTCATGACGCCCGGCACTGTGGCGGCAGGTGTCTCAAACCTACATTGGGTCCATGTGTTGCAAAGCACTCAACCGAATTCTCGCCACCTTCTCAGGCGGCGGCGAGGAGCCCAGCCGAGGACAGGCAGCACCGGCTTTGCGTCGATGCCACCGATCCCCCCAGCTGTCCGCCGCACCAAATCCCGGTGCATCCCGCCTGAACCTCGAGTCCCCAGGAGTTTGAAATGAAAGTCGCTTCCTTTAATCGTTCATCGATCGCTCTGGCCGGCGCGTTGCTCTTCGCCTCTGCCGCTGGTCCGGTGTTTGCGCAAAACACGAACCCTGCTGCCGGCGGCAATGTCGCCACAGCGCCGTCTGGTTCAACGCAGTCCGCATCAAAGGACGCGTCCCAGTCCGCTGGCGGGCAGGCGCAGCAATCGACAGGCCAGTCGGCTACGCCGCATCAGCTCAGTGCGCACGACCGTGAGGCCTTGAAGCTGTCGCAAGAAGGCTTGGGCGCGATGCGGTCGGTGCATGCGGCGCGCATTGCGATCTTCGATGGCGACACAAAAATGGCGAAGCAGTTGCTGTCCACAGCGGAGTCGTCGCTGCAGGCCGCGGCGAAGGACGTGACCACTTTGCAGGGCAACGCCAAAAAAGCAGGAAACAACAACGCCAACGCTTCCACCAGCGGCCCATCAACTGACAGCACCCAGACCGCCGACAGCAAACCAGCGGGCACTTCCGGCAACAAGGCCGACTACGTGCCCATCGACGGCCAGATGACGATGGCGGACGGTTTTATTGCTACGCCGGCCAGCAGCAGCAACGGGCAGGACGCCAAATCCGGCCAATCCAGCGCCCAGGCCAAGGACGGGGCTCCCAAGGAGAACCTGAAACTGGCGGCCGTTGACGCCACCTTCACTCGCGTCATGATGCCGCTGCAAACCACCACGCAGCACGTGGATGCAGCCGCCAAGCTGATCGATCAGCAGAAGTATTACGAAGCCAGTCAGGCGCTCAAAGCCGCCGAAGAAGGACTGATGATCGACGTGATCGCGCTTGAAGGCAGACCGATGGATGGCGCGCCCAAAGGGTCCGACAGCAGCGCCAATTCGGCCAGTCAGAGCCAGGCGCCAGCGAAGCCGAAAAGCTGAACAGTCGAACGCGCACCGAACGAGTGGCTGCTGCCCGGGCACGGGCTGCTGCCACTCGTGCAACACCAGCCCGGACCTGCTTTAGCGGGATGGGCTTGGTTAACGAAATAACGGACAAGCAGGAACCCAATCATGAGAAAAATTGCCGTCATCACCGGTGCGGGGGCTGGCGTGGGCCGGGCCACCGCGCTTGAATTTGCCCGTAACGGCTGGGACGTGGCGCTGTTGTCGCGCGATCCGGCCAGACTCGATTCGCTGGCGGCCGCGGTCGGGGCCGTCGGCGTTCGTGCACTGCCGATCTCAACCGATGTCGCCGATGCCGCGGCGGTCGATGCAGCAGCCGATCGGATCGAGGCCGAACTTGGCCCGATCCACGCCTGGGTCAACGTCGCCATGGCGACCGTGTTCGCACCGGTGGCCGACCTGACCGCTGCGGAGGTGCGGCGCGCGACCGAAGTGACTTACCTGGGACAGGTCCACGGCATGATGGCCGCGCTGCGCAAGATGCGGCCGCGCAATGCGGGAATCATCATCAACGTCGGCTCTGCGCTCGCCTACCGGTCGGTGCCGCTGCAGTCGGCCTATTGCGGCGCCAAGGCGGCGATCCGGGGGTTCACCGATTCGCTGCGCTCCGAAATCATTCACGACAAGCTAGACATTCGGCTCACGATGGTGCATTTGCCGGCTGTCAACACGCCGCAGTTCGACTGGGCGCTGAACAAGACCGGCCACATGGCCACGCCGGTGCCGCCGATCTACCAGCCGGAGGTGCCCGCACGCGCGATCCTGTTTGCGGCCATGCACGACCGGCGCGAGATCTGGGTTGGCTGGCCCACCGTGAAGGCGATCCTGGCCAACGAAATTGCGCCAGGACTGCTCGACCGCTACCTGGCCGGCTCGGGTTACTCCGGGCAACTGTCGTCGCGCCCGAGCCCACCCGATGCGCCCGGCAACCTGTTCGAGCCGGTGCCGGGCCACGACACCGCGCACGGTCGGTTCGACGCACAGGCGCGAGCCTGGAGCCCTGCGATGTTCACCGACCGCCATAAGCATGCGGTCTATGCTGGCCTGGCGGCGGCCGCACTGCTGGCGCTTGGCGCGTTCGTGTCCCGGGACCGGCGCGGTCGCCGGCTCCCGAGACTTGCCTGATGAGCATCCCGCTCGAATCGTTCGGCATGATCGGCGACGGCGAGACCGCCGCGTTGGTGTCAGACAAGGGTTCGATCGACTGGCTCTGTCTGCCACGCTTCGATTCCCCAGCCTGCTTCGCCTCGCTGGTCGGCACGCCCGAGCACGGCCACTGGTCAATCGCGCCAGCGCAGCCGGTACGGGATTCGCGACAACGCTACGAAGTCGATACGCTGGTGCTGGAAACCGAGCTGACGACCGATGGTGGAATGATTCGCATCACCGACTTCATGCCGATCCGCGACCACGACCCATGCCTGGTGCGCGTCGTGACTGGGTTGTCGGGCACGGTGTCGGTGTCGCTGGTGCTGGCGCTGCGGTTCGACTACGGCAAGATGCCGCCGTGGATTGAGCGCCACGGCGACGCGCTGTGCTGCAAGGTCGGACCGGACGAAGCCTGGCTGCATGGGTTTTCGGATGCGGAGATCGTCGGCAACAACGTCCACCTGACATTCGATCTGACCGAAGGCGAAAAGCGTGTGTTCACGCTGCTGCATCGGCCATTCGATGATGCGGCAAGCCAGCCGGTGGAAGCGCCGAAAGCGCTTGCGTTACTGGACCGCACGCGGGATTACTGGCGCGGGTGGATCGGCGGGCTCGATCATCGCAGCGACTTCGATGCGGCCTTGCGGCGTTCACTCCTGACGCTGAAGGCGCTTGTATACCGGCCGACCGGCGCGCTGGTGGCCGCACCGACCACCTCGCTGCCCGAGAAGCCGGGCGCCAGCCTTAACTGGGACTATCGCTACTGCTGGCTGCGCGACGCGAGCTTCGCGGTCTCCGCGTTGATCGCCTCCGGCTTTCACGATGAGGCCCGTGCCTGGCGCGACTGGATCCTGCGCGCTGTGGCTGGCTCACCGCAACACATGATGATCGTCTATCGGGTGGATGGCTCACGCCGCCTCGATGAGAGCGAGCTTGCATGGCTGCCCGGCTACCGCTTTGCGCAACCGGTGCGTATCGGCAACGCAGCGGCCGGCCAGTTCCAGCTCGACGTCTACGGCGAGCTGATGAACACGTTGCACATTTGCGACGCGGCCGGCATGCCGAAATCCGACCAGATGCGTCACGTCGAGCGCCAGATCGCCGAGCACGTGGAGAAGGTGTGGGTCGAGCCCGACCAGGGCCTGTGGGAGAGCCGCGGAAAGCCCCACCATTACACATATTCGAAAGTGATGGCGTGGGTTGCGATCGACCGTTTCCTGCGGGGCTCGGGCGGTCGCGACCTTGGTGACGGCGACCGGCATCGCATCGAAGCGTTGCGAACTCACATGCACGATGTGATCTGCATGGAAGGCTTCAACGAGGGCATGAATTCTTTCACGAGCTACTTCGGTGACCAGGAACTCGATGCGTCGCTGTTGCTGCTGCCCAAGCTTGGCTTCCTGCCAGCCGACGAGCCGCGCATGGCCGCCACCATCGGCGCGATTGAGCAGCATCTCATGCGCGATGGGCTGATCTATCGGAACCTGTCGAACAATCTGGTGCCTGAGGGCGCGTTCCTCGCCTGCACCTGCTGGCTCGCCGAATGCCAACTGCTGCAGGGCCGCCGCGATGCGGCCCGCGCGAGCATCGAGCGCGTGCTGGCAGTGCGTGGCCCGCTCGGCCTGCTGTCTGAGGAATACGACCTGGGCGGCAAACGGCTGGCTGGCAATTTCCCACAGGCATTGAGCCACACCGCGCTGGTCAACGCGATGCTCGCGTTTGAGAAGCCGAGCCCATGAAAGGCCGAATGCGGATGCGGCAGCGCGGCTCAGCCGGCGATGGCCGGCCGGGGGCCACGATGTCGCGTAGCAGCCGTGCGTCTTGCCGGCTCGCAGCCGGCGGTCTCCCAGCGCCGCCCCGTGATGGCCAAACGCACCGTTGTTAGTGACTTGGGGCACTGTGCTCACGCTTGTGTTTGCTGCAAAGTCCAAGCAAGACTTTTGTAAACTTTTTGAACATCAGCAACCGAAGGAATCACCATGTCGCAGAACGTCTCCGAGTTCGTCTGGAAGCGCCTGTCCGAATGGGGCCTGTCTCGGGTCTATGGGTATCCGGGCGATGGGGTCGGCGGCCTCGACGTGGCGCTGCAAAAGGCCAGTGACTTCATGGACTACGTGCAGGTTCGGCATGAGGAGATGGCGGCCTTCATGGCGTCGGGGCATGCGAAGTTCACCGGTCAGGTCGGGCTTTGCTACGCCACCTCGGGCCCGGGTGCGATCCATCTGCTCACTGGGCTGTATGACGCGAAGGCGGACCACGTTCCGGTGGTGGCGATCGTGGGGCAACAGGCGCGCAGCGCACTCGGCGCGAGCTATCAACAGGAGGTCGACCTGCAGAACCTGTTCAAGGACGTCGCCTCGGAATTCGTGATGACCGCGATGGTTCCCGAGCAGGTACGCACCCTGATCGACCGCGCAGTGCGCATTGCGCAGGCCAAGCGCGCAGTCACTTGCGTGATCCTGCCCAACGACCTGCAGTTGCTTGACTACGTTGACCCGCCGATGGCGCACGGCGCTACCCACACCGGCGTCGGCTTTCCCGGCTGGTCACTGCAACCTGGTGCGGACGCACTACAACGCGCGGCCGACATCCTCAACTCAGGCAAGCGCGTTGCGATGCTGGTCGGCGCCGGTGCGCTGCAGGCAAGCGACGAGGTGATGGCGGTGGCCAACCGCCTGAACGCGGGCGTGGCCAAGGCGCTGCTCGGCAAGGCGGTGCTGCCCGACGACCTGCCCTGGGTCACCGGCTCGCTCGGGCTGTTGGGCACCAAGCCGAGCTGGGACCTGATGAAGGAATGCGACACGCTGCTGATGGTCGGCTCGGCGTTTCCTTACAGCGAATTTCTGCCCAAACCCGGCGATGCGCGCGGGGTGCAGATCGACATCAACGGCGCCAACCTGAGCCTGCGCTACCCGATGGAGTATTCGCTGATCGGCGACAGCAAAGTGACGCTTGCGGCTTTGCTGCCGTTGCTCAAGCAGAACACGCACGACGACTGGCGGCAGCACATCAAGCGCAACATCGAGTCCTGGTGGAAGACGCTGGAAGCGCGCGCCATGGAGCCGGCCGAGCCGATCAACCCGCAGCGCATCTTCTGGGAGTTGTCTCCGATGCTGCCTGATAACGTGATCATGACGGGCGACAGCGGCTCGGTAGCCAACTGGTATGCGCGCGACATCAAGATCCGGCGCGGCATGATGGGTTCGTTGTCCGGTGGCCTGGCTTCGCTCGGCGCGGCCACGCCGTATGCGATGGCCGCGAAGATGGCCTATCCCGATCGACCCGTGATCGGCTTCATCGGTGACGGCGCGATGCAGATGAACGGGCTGAACGTGATGATCACAGTCGGCAAGTACTGGAAGCAGTGGAGCGATCCGCGCTTCATCATCATGGTCTTGAACAACGAGGACTTGAACCAGGTGACGTGGGAAGAACGCGTGCAGCTCGGCGACGGCAAGACGCCGTTGACGCAGACCATCCCCAACTTCCCCTATGCCCGCTACGCGGAACTGATCGGGCTGAAAGGCATCTTCTGTGATGACCCAGACAAAATCGCCGACGCCTGGAGGGAAGCACTGGCCGCGGACCGGCCCGTCATCATCGAGTTCAAGGCCGATCCGAACGTGCCGCCGCTGCCGCCGCACATCACGCTGAAGGACGCGAAGAACTTCATGACCATGATGATCGACGAGCCGGAACTCGGCAGCGTGATCTCCAACAGTGCGAAGCAGTTGATCGCGACGGTGCTGCCTGGCAAGGATTGACCGATGGGCCTCATGCACGGGCCGCAAGCCAATGTGGATCGGCCGATGAATGTGGCGCCGGTCATACGACCTTCGGTGCCTGCCCCGTCCGCGAGCCTGGACGCCGCGCACCGGCTGAATCGCGCTGCCGGCATGCTCGCGGGCTCGGTGCTGATCGACAGCGCGATGGAGCATTACCGCGGCGAGTTTCACAACGCTGCGATGTGGGCGCCATTGGTTGCATCGTCGCTGTCGATCGCCGTCAGCCTGCACGGCCAGTCTGACCCTCGGCAGGGCGCCCATCCGGGGCGTGATGTCATCTATGCAGTCGCCGGGCTGGCTGGCCTCGTTGGCACCGGCTTCCATGTCTACAACGTGACGAAGAAGGTCGGCGGCTTCAGCTGGCAAAACGTGTTCTACCGTGCCCCGCTGGGTGCGCCAGCCGCGCTGTCGTTGTCCGGGCTGATGGGTTTTCTGTCGGAGCGGCTGCGCGACAACCCGCCGGGTCGCGTACCAATGATCGCCGGCGTGAATGCCGGCCGGGTGGTCGCCGCCTTGACCGCTGTCTCGCTGCTCGGCACGACGGCGGAAGCTGGGCTGCTGCATTTTCGCGGCGCGTTCCACAACCCGGCGATGCTGCTGCCGGTGACGATGCCGCCGATCGCTGCCGCCCTGCTCGCATGGGCGGCTCTGGCACGCAAGGGCACCCCACGGCCCGCGTCCCGCCAGTGGTTGGCCGCAACGGCGGTAATGGGTATGGCCGGTGTCGCGCTGCATACGTATGGCGTGTCGCGCGGCATGGGCGGCTGGCGCAACTGGCGGCAAAACGCATTTTCCGGACCGCCCATACCTGCGCCGCCGGCATTCACGGGACTGGCGCTGGCGGGGCTGGCGGCATTGGCGTTGCTGGGGGAGCGGCACGATGACCAAGCATGATCGGTTTCCAGGCTACAACGTGCTGGCCAAGCGGGACACGCCGTCCTGGGACGAGCCGACCCGGCGCGCGGTGGATGCACGTCTGGCAACGCCGTTGACCCCGCGCTTTTTCACTGAGGCCCAGTGGGCGGTTGCTGATGCGCTTACCCAGCGCATCCTGCCGATCGACGCCAATGCCGTTCCGCTGGTCGCGCTGCTCGACCACAAATTGCAGACGAATCACGGCGACGGCTTCCGTGAAGCCGACATGCCCTACATGGGCGAAGCATGGCAAACAGCACTCACCGCGATTGACGCGGACGCGAAAGAACTGCACGGTGGCCGCGGCTTCGCGGCACTAAACGGCGACGAGCAGGACGCGATGCTCAAGCGCATGCAAACAGGTGAAGCGAGCGCTGAGCACTGGCACGGCATGGATCCGAAAAAGTTTTTCGAGCGCCGCGTGCTGGCGGACGTGCCAGCGTTGTTCTACAGCCAACCGGCGGCCTGGAACGAGATCGGCTTTGGCGGCCCGGCCAGCCCGCGCGGCTATGTGCGCCTGGAAGCCGATCGCCATGATCCCTGGGAAGCCGTCGAGGCCAAGCCCGGCACCGAGCAGCAGACCGAGCAGGAGAATCGCCGTGTTTTCTGACCCACGCGCAGCGCCTCGCGCAACCGCCGGTCGGGCTCCGGACGTTTTCCGCGCGGGCGGCTGGGTGCCGATGCGCGAATATGCGAATGACGACGAGGTCGACTTCGTGATCGTCGGCACCGGTGCTGGCGGCGGCACGCTGGCGGCGCGGCTCGCGGAGCAAGGCTTCTCCGTGGTGGCGTTCGACGCGGGTGCGTACTTTCGGCCACTGGAGGATTTTGCGTCGGATGAAAGCGAGCAGAACAAGCTCTACTGGACCGACAAGCGCATCGTCGACGGGCCTAATCCGCTCAAGATGGGTGGCAACAATTCGGGCAAGTCGGTCGGCGGTTCGACCGTGCATTACGCGATGGTGTCGCTGCGGTTCCGGCCCGAGTGGTTCAGCGCGCGCAGCACGCTTGGCTACGGCGCCGACTGGCCGATTTCCTGGCAGGAAATGTGGCACTACTACGGGTTGGCCGAGCAACAAATCAATATCTCGGGTCCGCTGAACTATCCTTGGGGACCCGAGCGGCCACGCTATCCGTACCGCGCACATGAACTGAATGCTGCCGGCCGACTGCTGGCCAAGGGCTGCGAAGCGCTTGGCATCAACTGGACTGAGACGCCGTTGGCAACACTTTCCGCGCCCCATGCCGGGCCGGAAGGCAACTCCCCGCCGTGTGCCTACCGTGGCTTCTGCCGCTTTGGCTGCACCACGAATGCCAAGCGCTCGGCGTTGACCGTCTGGATCCCGCGGGCACTGGCGGCCGGCGCTGAGGTGCGTGACTTAGCGATGGTTGGCCGCATCGAGACCGACGCGAACGGGCGCGCGACCGGCGTGCATTACCACCGCGTAGGCACTTGGCAGTTTCAGCGCGCCAGGCACGTGATCGTTGCCGGCTATGCGATCGAATCGCCGCGGCTGCTACTCAACTCCGCAACGGACCGCTTTCCCGATGGCCTCGCGAACCGATCCGGCTTGGTCGGCAAAAACCTGATGACGCAGTCGAACGCGGCCGTCTGGGGATTAATGGATGAGGAAGTGCGTTGGTACAAAGGTCCGCCGAGCCTGGCGATCACCGAGCACTGGAACTACGACGACCGCAAGGACTTTTACGGCGGCTACTGCTGGATGGGCCAGGGCCCATTGCCCAACGAATGGGCCGCGGTGCAGACCGGCGCGCGCGGCCTCTGGGGTCAGGGCTTGCGCGATGCGATGCTCGACTACAACCACATGATCGGCGTGAAGATGGTTGGCGAGATGCTGCCCGACGAGGCGAACCGGGTGACGTTGGCCGATGACGTGGACCAGTACGGCTTGCGCGTGGCCAGGATCACCTACCGTTGGGGCGACAACGACAAAGCCCTGATCGCGCACGCGCTCGAGCAGATGGGGCGCTCGATCGAAGCGATCGGCGCGCATGACATCTTTCGGCAGGAAGACGACACCTGCCACCTCGGCGGCACCGTGCGCATGGGCAGCGATCCTGCCACCAGCGTGGTGGATGCCGATTGCCGCAGCTGGGACATACCGAACCTGTGGGTCTGCGACGGCTCGGTGTTCCCGACCGTTGGCGGCGTCAATCCAGCGCTCACGATCCAGGCGGTGGCCATGCGCACGGCGGTACGTATCGGGCAGCTGGCCGCCGCAGGTGAGTTGTAAAACCGGATGCGGCAACTCCCATAACCCCAAGACAGGAGTCAGCGCATGTTGATCGAAACGGTGCTCGATGCCCACGCCCAGATTGGCGAGTCGCCGACCTGGGTTGCTGATGAAAACGCGCTCTACTGGATCGATGTGAAAGCACCCGCGCTGCATCGCTTCCAGCTGGCCACTGGCGCTACGCGCGACTGGCCAGTCACAAGCGACATCGGAGGCTTCGCGTTTTTCGAAGACGGCGCTGCGCTGGTCGCGTTGCGGCACGGCATCCACCGGCTCGATCTGGACAGTGGCGCGCTGACGATGCTCGCACCGGCTCCATTCGACCCGGCGCTTTTCCGCTTCAACGAAGCGGCCTGCGATGCGAGCGGCCGGTTCTGGGTCGGGGTGATGTTCGATCCGGTTGACAAGGACAAGCACACGGCGTGTCCGGGACAGCTGCACAGCTTCACGCTGGCGGATGGGCTGCGTGAGGAGCCAGACGCCGCCGAACTGCACAACGGCCTGGCGTGGAGCGCAGATGGGCACACGCTGTTTCTGTCGCACAGCTATGCGGGCAACATCTTCGCATTCGACTATGAAGTTTGCGAAGGCCGGCTGTCACGGCGCCGCCTGTTCGCGCGCATCCCTGCGGAATCGGGCATCCCGGATGGCGCCGCCGTCGACGCAGAGGGAGGTTACTGGTGCGCGCTGCATGGCGGCGGCCGGCTCAGGCGCTTCACCGCCGATGGTCAAGTCGATCGCGACGTGGTGCTGCCGGTGAGCGAGCCGACCATGTGCGCATTCGCGGGGCCGGATCTGGCGACGCTTTACGTCACGAGCGCGTCCGACCAGTTGAGCGCGGAACAAAAGCGCCGGCAGCCCCAGGCTGGCAACTTGCTGCGTTTCACGCCCGGCCATCGCGGCGTGCCAAAGCCGATGATGGTGCGCTGACCCCACGAGGCGTCAGGGCCAGCTGCGGTAACCACCGGACTGCTGCCGCGCGCGGCCTTGGCGTCAACCTATGTCGGCGGCATCCCCATGCGCATCGCAAGACTGGCCATGATCCACAGCGTGCCAGCTACCATGATGACCAGCAGCAACGTCGAGAACAGGATCAACTGCAGGTCGTCGCGGTTCTGCTTGAAGCCGATGTGCAGGAAAAAGCGGAAATGCACCACCATCTGCAAGAGCGCGAATACGCCGATCGTGACCACCAGCCACAAGCGCGGAATTGCCTGCCAGTGCACCAGTGCGAACGGCAGCACCGTCAGCAGCAGTGCCAGCCCGATGCCCCAGACATAGGAGTGAAATTCATGGCGCTCCTGCTGCTGGAGCTCGGCCGGGGTCGGTTGATGCTCTGCGCGATCGTTCATGTTGCCAGCCCCGCCAGGTAGACCACCGAGAAAATTGCGATCCAGACGATGTCCAGGAAGTGCCAGAACAGCGCGAGCCGCATGATGCCGAGCTTGGTTTCGGTGTCCAGCCCATAACGCACGATCTGGCCGACCAGACACATCAACCAGATGCAGCCGGCGGTGACGTGCAGGCCGTGCAGCGGCACCAGGTCCCAGAACGCGGACAGGAAACCGCTGCGCGAGGGCACGCCACCCTGGGCGACCATGCTGCTGAAGTCGTGCAGTTCCAAGCCCAGGAACGCCAGGCCCAGTATCAGCGTCAGCGCCATCCACGCAACGAGCCTGAGCTTGCTGTGCTTGTATTTCAGCGCAAGCGACGCCATGCCGAACGTGAAGCTGCTGGCCAGCAGCAGCAACGTCTGCATGAAAACGCTTTCGAGGTCGTACAGCTCATGTGGCCGCGGGCCGCCCGCCGTGCTGTTCAGCGACGTCACGTAGGTGGCGAACACCATGCCGAACAGGATGGCATCGCTCATCAGGAAGACCCAGAAACCGAACAGCAGCGGCTCGGCGGCTTCATCGTCTTCGCCGTGTGACGGTCCCAGGTTGAGCCCGGGGTGTTTGACGGCTGGCTCGCTCATGGAATCGCTCCGTCGGGTTCGATCAGGGCGAGTCCGAAGTTGACGGGCTCACGTTCCTGCGTGCGAGCGATCGGTCGCGCCTGACGCGCCGAGTCGATCCATTGTTCGTGCTCCTGGCGCACTTCCTGCGCCGTGATGATGCGCGTGGTGTCCCGCGCGAAACCGAAAACGATCATGGCGGCGATCGCGCCCAGGCTGGCCAGGATGACCAGCCACCAGATGTGCCAGACTAAACCGAACGCGAGTACGAGGCCGACCAGTGCGACCACGGGCCCCATCGGGCTGTTCTTCGGCAGTTCGATGTCGAAGTATCGATCGGCCGGCAGATAGGCGGTGCGCTGTTCCTTCGACTTGATGAAAGCGTCCTGATCATCGACGACAGGAATTCGCGCGAAGTTGTATTCCGGCGGTGGCGCGGACACCGACCACTCCAGGCTTCGCCCGTTCCAGGGATCCCCGATGCGGACGCGGTTCTCATTGCGATGCTCGATCGAGACCCAGAGTTGCCACAGCAGCGCAGCCAATGCACACAGGATCAGCAGCGCACCCAAGAAAGCGACCCATTCGAGCGGAACGTAAGCCGGCTCCGTATAAGACACAGTCCGACGCGGCAGGCCCATGAGGCCCAGCGCGTAGAGCGGAAAAAACGCGCCCATGAAGCCAAAGATCCAGCACAGCGCTGAAATGATGCCCCAGCGCTCATTCAAACGGAATCCGAACGCCTTCGGAAACCAGAAGTGATAGGCGGCCAGCATGCCGAACAGCACGCCTGGCACCGCCACGTTGTGGAAGTGTGCGACCAGGAACACGGTGTTGTGTACCTGGTAGTCGATGCTCGGATTGGCCAGCAGGATGCCGGTCATGCCGCCCAGCACGAACAGCAGGATGAAACCGATCGCATAGACCATCGGCGTGGTAAAGCGCACCCGGCCGCGGTACATCGTGAGCATCCAGTCGTATACCTTCACGCCGGTCGGGATGCCGATCAGCATCGACGCGATGCCGAACACCGCGTTGATGTTTGCGCTTTGACCCATCGTGAAGAAGTGATGCAGCCAGACCGTGAACGACAAGGTTGCGATCGACATCGTCGCCCACACCAGCGTGCGGTAGCCAAACAGCGCCTTGCCGGAGAACGTCGAGATCACTTCCGAGTAAACGCCGAACGCGGGCAGGATCAGGATGTAGACCTCTGGGTGGCCGAACAGCCAGAACAGGTTGGCAAAGTTCATCATGTTGCCCCCCAGGTCGTTCGTGAAATAGTGGAATCCCAGATAGCGGTCCAGCGCCAGTTGCGCAGTGGCCACGGTCAGCGGCGGCATCGCGAAGATCATGATGATGCTGGTGCACAGCGCGGTCCAGGTGAACAGCGGCATGCGGAACAGCGTCATGCCCGGGCATCGCTCCTTGTAGATCGTGGTGGCGAAGTTGATGCCGGTCAAGGTCGAGCCGAGCGAGGCCAGCGTAAGCGCCCATATCCAGTAGTCGGGCCCGACGCCGGGGCTGAAGGTGGCCTCTGTATAGGGTGGGTAGCCGAACCAGCCGCCGGTGGAGAACACGCCAATCACCAACGAGATCATCACCAGCGCGGCGCCGGCCGCGGTCAGTCCCAGACTGATGGAGTTCAGCACCGGAAATGACACGTCGCGTGCACCGATCTGCAGCGGCATCACATAGTTGATGACGCCGGTCAGAAACGGCATGGCCATGAAGAAAATCATGATCGTGCCGTGCGTGCTGAACAGCTGTGCGAAGTGGTCGGGTGACAGAAACCCGCCGTCCAGGCCAACTGCCTGCTGGGTGCGCATCAGCGCGGCCTCGATCAGCGCGCGCGTGAGCATCACGAACGCGATCACGATGTACATGATGCCGATCTTCTTGTGGTCGGGGCTGGTCAGCCAGTCCGACCACAGCGGTCGCCACAGTCGGTATCGGGTGAGCAGCCAGACCAGCACGATCGCGCCGATCACCACCATCGCCGCCGCGCCGGTCGCAATGAAACCGTTGATGAGGTTCGCCTTGGTCGGCTGCTGCAGCATCTCCCAGAACGGCAGCGAGGACCACTGCAGCCGCCCCAGCGGATGCTCGAAGATCGCGGCGATGCTCATTTAGCGGGCTCCAGCATTGGGGGGCAATTGTTTAAGTCGTACGGCGGCGACGTTCCAGGGGAACCGAACGCACAACCCGGCAACGTCGTGGCGCCATTCATGGTCGCCTTAACGACTGCTGGAAACAACGATTTGCCGACATCGTTGAAATAGACGTTGCCATCCATGGACTTCGCCTGGGGCAATGCAGCGATCAACTCACTGCGCGTGGTCTGTTTTGCGATCACCTGCACCGTCTTGGCATCCAGCGCAATACCGTCCTTGCGCACCTTCTCGACCCAGGCGTTGAAATCGGCTGGGCTCATTGCGGCTGTCGTGAACTTCTGTTGGTGAAACCCGTTGCCGTTGTACATGGTGTTCTCCCCCATCGACTTGCCCGCCTTATCGGCCTGCAAGTTGAGCTGCGTCACCATGCCGCCCATCGCATAGATCTGGCTGCCCAGTGCCGGGATAAAGAGGGACTGCATGACCGTGGCGGATGTCAGCTGCATCGAGAACGGCCGGCCGACCGGCACGGCCAGCGTGCCGATGCTGGCGATACCCTGGTCGGGATAGATGAACAACCACTTCCAGTCGTAGCCGATCACCTGCACGCGCAGCGGCGCCTGGTCCGACGCCAATGGCTTGAAGGGGTCCAGCCTGTGCGTGTCGCGCCACACGAAGTAGCTGAGCACCACCACGATCAAGATCGGCCCGCCCCAGGAAGCGATGGCAAGTGGTGTGGAGTGAGCCCATTTTGGGGTGTACTTTCGGGCCTTGTCGCCATGGCGGTAACGGTAGCGCCACGCCCAGAATGGCAGCAGTATGAAGATCGGCGCCGCGACCAGCACCGCCATCACCCCGAGCACCTCGTAGAAGTGCCAGCGCTGCGCATCGGCAATCGGGCCCTGTGGATCCAGGAAGCTCAGGTGGGTACCGCTGCTGCACGCGGCGAGCATCAGCAGCCCGGCGCATGACGCCACCGCCCGGCAACAGCGACCGTAGGCTCCGGGCGTGGCGCGAGGAATCGGCTCGGTCAGCCCAATCGGCGGTGCAACGTTGGCGTGTTGCTGGCTTGCTTGCATGAAGGATCTTTCCTCGTCTGGTTGCCATGGCCGCGAAGCTGTGGTGGAAAAGTCAACGATCATGGGGTCGGACGCGTCACGCGTACAGGGCGCTTCCCCGAGCACCAATGGTTGGCCTTAGAACGGGTTGAAACAAAGGCGTCTGGCATTCAAAGAACAGCGCCACAAGACTCGGCAACGCACGGAATCACTCTACTCTGCGATCGTCTGAGGAAATAGTGCCGAGCGTCATGAAAACAATGTCAAGCCACGCACCGTTGCGTCGCGCCGGCAGGGGGATCGACTGCCCACACAGACGGTGCCAAAGCGCATTGCCGGTCGTGACGCCCGGCATCACGGCCTCAACGTTTGGCGGCCTGCAGTCACCTCGATCGTGAAAGTCAGGCACTCAGATCGGCGCTCGCAACAGGCTCCATCGGCACTGACTTACACGCAACGAAGCTCTCATCTGCTGTCTCTGACAGAGCTTTTCGTGGACGCGGTATTTGCCGGCTTGCCCGCAACGGCTCGCTTCTCAGCTTTTGGGTCCATGCGCAGCCATCCGAGTCTGCAGCGGCGCCCTGTTCCAAACTTGCGTTCGAGCAGGAGCTGACCGAAGACGCCCTGGCAGTCACCGCGCAAGCGTTTGGCAAGGTCGTCCCCAGCACCTCTGTTTAGGTGACCGCCAACGTTTCGCGCCAGCAATGCGTCGATCAGCCACAGTTCATCCCGCCGACCCCCAGGGGCGCGGGTGCAGGGGTCGGCGCCCTGGTCGGTGCCGGCGTTGACAACGCCTTGGACAGGGGTGGCAGTCGTGTCGCTGCGATCGGGCTTGGGCCGGTCGCGGCTGCGCTGATTGGCGACCAAGCAGGGACTGACGCCACACCGCCAGTGGCTACCCCATGAAACAGTGCTGCACCGTCCGCCCAGCTCGAAGATTGCCTGACAGGCTACGCCGTGATCTGTGAACCGACGGGCCGGCGCTGCAGCCCCCAACTGGCCAGCGATCCCAGCGCGCCCATCGCTCAGAACATTGCTGGCCCAGGCGGCGCTTCCGTCAATGGGCACAACGCCGAGCGGGTGGCGCGCCGATCCCATCCGCACCCGCGGCCGCAGACAACCTACGGGTCGAAGCAACCAGCGGCGCCGCGCGCACGGCCGGCATACAGAGTGACGTTGTGCTGCTGGCTGTCAAGGGATCGCCGATAGCCACCGTCGCGCAGTTCACGGCTGCAATGTCCGGCAGCGGCCGATTGGGCGCGTCGTGCGCGGTGAAGCCGGCGGCGTGGGCACTGGGCGTGGGCAAAGCGCACCTCGTGACGAATTGCAGGCATATCCCATGACCATCGGCACTGCGCGCGCGTGGTGCGACGCCATAGATTCAGCGCAAGTGCTGCAGCGCCCGTCCCCGGATCACGTTGACTCGGCGGTTCAGCCCGGCATCGCCTTGAAGGAGCTTTCTCATGCGTTACTTGATTCTTGCCTTGCCTCTCCTCCTCGCTCAGGCACCTTCCGCCCAGGCCCAGATCATTGTTGATGGTTCCGTGCAGTCGCCGGGGATGAGTATCGGCCTCAACCTGCCGATGGCCCCGGAAATGGTGCAGGTGCCTGGCTATCCGGTCTACTACGCGCCGGAGGTCCATGCCAACCTATTCTTTTATAGCGGCCAGTACTGGGCCTTCCAGCGCGACCACTGGTACGCAAGCCCGGGATACGACGGCCCTTGGGGACGGGTGGCGCCGATCAACGTGCCGGCGTTCGTGCTGCGGGTGCCGGTCAGCTACTACCGTACTCCGCCGCCATTCTTCGGCCCGTCGCGCGAAGATGCCGCCCCGCACTGGGGCGAACATTGGGGACCCGAGTGGGCGAGTCAGCGTGCAGGCTGGAACCAGTGGGACCACCGCAAGGTTCCCGACCCGGTGCCGCCGCCCAGCTATCGGCGCGACCATGCGGGGGATCGACATCTGGAAAGCCGGCAACAACCGCGCGAGATGTACTCCCGCTCCGATCGCCACGATCTGCCTGATCAGGTTGAACGGCAACCCATCGAGCAGCAGCGCTTCGATCGTGGCCAAGAGCGCTTCGAACAGCCGCGCGGTGACGGCCAGGAGATGGAACGCCGTTGACAGTACCGCCAGGCGCCGGGTCGCGCTGGCGGCCAATCCAGCCAGGACGATCCCGGCCTCCACCGCGATTGATCACACGGATGGGCAGAGCCTCTCGTTCGACCACTTCCACCGATCGCAGCGCGCGGGGTGTGCCGCAGGAGATGGATCGCAACCACATCACAGGATTCAGGCTTGAGCTGACAGCGTCCCTACCGGTCGCAAAACGTGACGAACCTCCCGTCGAATCATGCCCGGCGACACTCCCGCCGACGAACTTCGCCACCTACATTGAATGCCTGAGTACCCCTCTGCCGCTGTCGGCACGACCAAGCACAGCGCAGCGGCTGGTTCGACCACCGTCGATCCGCAATCTCTCGAAGGAAAACCGCCATGAACCCATCAACCCGTACCTCTGCCACCCTGATCGGCGGCATCCTGGCCGCTGAACTGCTGGCCATCGCCGCGCTTCCGGTGCATGCACAAGATCACCCCTTCGTCGTCGACGCGCCGCACAAGACCACCTACCTCAACGGCGGCATCGGCAGCGACGAAGAGCACTACATGCGCACCATCGCGCAGGACTGGCCGCTGCGCATGACCTTCGCCCAGAGCCCAGGCGGCGAATTCGTTGCTGGCGTGCGGCTGCTCGTCACCGACATCAAAGGCGAGCCTTATCTGCAGTTGAACGACGCAGGGCCGATGACGTATGCGCGGCTGCCGGCCGGCAAGTACCGGATCGTCGCGAGCTATCAGGGCCGCAGCGAAACCCGAGAGGTCGTGATTGACGGCAAGTCGGGCCGCGGCGAAGTCTTCGATTGGCAGCACAAGGCTGGCTAGGTCAGCCGACCGACCGAGCAAAGCAACGCCGCCCGCCGGCAGAGGCCGCGTGGCATCCACCGATCCTCGATCAATCGGAGAGCCCGATGAATTCTCACTTGCCCAACCGCACAAACCCTCGACGGCACTTGCGTCAGCGTCCGCTGGCTATCGCGGTGGCCGTCGGCGCAGGCCTTCTGCTTGGCGCCTGCAGCACCACGACCACCGGCATGGGCGGCGGCGACCTGATCGTGGCCGGCAAGAAGACCGACGAGCCGGTGCTGATCTCCTGGACCAGCGACAGCGGCGGCCTGAGCGGCACGATGGTCGCCACCCTGCCCGAGCGCACTTACCAAGGCCCATTCTTCGAGATCACACAGCAGACACGCGAAGAAACGCTCGCGCCGCTGTGGGTCGGCTGGGGTCCGGGCTGGCGCGAATGGCCGTACTGGACCCGGCCACCGCTCGACCCGTACGTGAGTTCCGAGTTCGTCACGCACTACAGCGGCAAGGTCGTGGCCAACCTGAGCGCGCCTGACGGCAACCGCATGCGCTGCCGGTTGCACCTGATGCAGCCGGTGCGCGGCATGGCCGGCGGCGGCCAAGGCGAATGCCAAGTCACAGGCGGCAGCACGGTCGAGGCTCGGTTTTGATCAGCACAGGCGGCACGCATTGGCACGCTCTAGCAAAGGCAACCTGAACACTACAAATTCAGTAGCATTGCAGGTCCGTGGGACTAGCGCCTTAGGCACATTTTCTTCAACATCGGTGTTCTTGAAGCCTACTGCTTCAAGAAAACACGGCGGTGCGATCAGCCTTGTTCAGTCACGCCGCTGCATCCCGTGCTACCGGCCGGGTGGGCCATAGCCGCAACAGCACAACTCGGGAGCTTTCGGGTTCTGGTGGTGATATTGGCATCACTGCCATTCGCGCTGTTCGGGATAACGAGCTTTTCTTTGCTTGAGTCTGCACCGATGAACAGCTACACCTGAATCAGCTTGGTGAGATGAATGGGCTTGGACAGCAAGCACAACATCTGGATCGTTGAAGTGGCCAGTCGCGCAAGGAAGTGCAAGCAGGAGGCAATCATCGAAGCAGCCTCTATACGGCTGCGGTCGATCCTCATGACCACAGCAGCAATGGTGCTGGGCGTGTTTCTCCACTGGGGATCGCATCGGAGTAAGGCGCGGCCGGCCGCGCGCAAACCGTAGATGAATCACATGAGGAACACGATACGGCGACGATGTCGATCGAGGCGTGGCTTGAGGGTTGCAACGCAGCGCTGCAGGAAAGCCCCACCGCCTAAAGGGGCGCGCAGCCTCGATACGCAACAGCATAGCCCGCACGCACGCACGCCCGTGATCTCCCCTTGCATCGGGATGCCACCGAGAACGCTTCAGCGGTTTCCGTTACTTTGCGCCGCATCCCAAAATCGCTCCATCGCGAGGTACGTGTAGGACGCCGACCAGCCGATCAACACCAAGCCGTTGAGTCCTTCAACGCCTGCCATCAACCGAAGTGGGCCCGTGGGTGTCAGGTCACCGAAACCAAGCGTCGTGTAGGTCTCTGCAGAGAAATAGAAACAGTTGGCCATTGACGATGCCGCTGACCCTGCCAAGGAGCCAACGGCACCGTACTTGACCAGCGCGAACAAAGCGAGTCCATACACAGCGATCTCGGCACCATGGGCAACAAAGGCCGCGAACATCACGACGAGCAGCTTCGAGCGGTTTGGAATCCTCATGACCGGCAAGCATGCGTTCAGCAGCCTGAGCACTTCATAGTGAGTCACAACGGAAACCATGATCAGCATTAGGCAGGCCGTTGCAACGATCAACATGTGTGATTTCAGTTCGGGAAAGCGGTGTGACTTCTGACCGTCAGGCGCGAGCAATGGTTCAATGCTTCGTTGCCAATCAGCTCACGCCGATGTGGAGGCACTTGAATCGCCAACAGGTGCGCTGGTCAACTGGTGCGACGGCCCACCTGCTTGGCCTGGAACATCGCCGCGTCGGCACGCCGCACAAATTCGTCGACACTTTCCAGCGCCTGCCAGACGATGATGCCGGCGCTGACGCCAAGCGGACCCTGCCGCCAGCGCGAGTCGCTGATGGCGCAGTGGTCACGAATCCGCGCAATCACGATGTCTGCCTGTGCGGCCGACGTCTCCGGCAATAGCAGCGCGAACTCATCACCGCCGATTCGAAAACCCCGATCGATCCGCTCGCGCACCGCGTGTTGCAGCGCGTCGGCGAACTGCCGCAACACCGCGTCGCCGGCAGCGTGGCCATCGGTGTCGTTGACCTGCTTGAAGTGGTCCAAGTCGAAGATCACGAGTGTCAGCGTCCGGTTGCTGCGTGCCGCACGGGCGCATTCGTCGCGCACTGCCTCGTCGAAGAAGCGACGGTTGCCCAGGCCGGTCAGCGTATCGATGCGCGCCAGATCGGCCAAACTGCGTTGATGGCGCACTACTTGGCACACCAGCAGAAAAATCAGCAGACCGACCACAAGCTCGGTGAACCAGGCGCGCGGTGAACGTGGCCAGCCCCCGGTTTCGAGCACGTCGGTCAGCACCGGCACCAGGGTCAGCAAGTACATCCAAAGCAACGGCGTCGCATGCGTTCGGCGCGACGGCTCAAGATACTGTGAATCGGCGGAATGCAAGATTTTCGGCCGTCAGAACATGCTCGCTGCCACATTGATCGTGAACGCGAGCACGGCGGTGTTGAACACGAACGAGACGATCGTGTGCGCCAGCACGAGCCGGCGCATGGCGGAGTTGACGATGCTGACGTCAGAAGTCTGTGCGGCGGCGGCGATCGTTATGGAGAAATACATGAAGTCCGCATAGTGCGGTTGAAACGCAGGGTCGGCATCCGGAAATTTCAGACCCTGCGGCGCTGCGCTGCTGTACCAAGCGCTTGCGTAGCTGAGCCCGAACAGCGTCGGCACGAGCAGCCACGAGCCAGCCACCGTGGCAAGCGCGAACGCGAGGTGCGGCAGCGAATGCGTCGCTCCCGGCAGCTTGGCGGCCAACAGCTGCAGCACGGTGCCCAGCAGGCTGACGATCGCAGCGAGCACACCCACGCAAAGAACCGTACGTGCACTTTCGGCCTGCGCGGCGGCGACACTTTTCAGCTCGGCATGGTCGGCGCGCAGCATCATCTGGCCGACCAGCACCAGGTATACCCAGACGCCAGTATTCCAGCCCAGCAGCGCGCCGGTCAGCGCGCCGAAGCGAAACGCACCGCAGGCCCCAGCCACACTCGCAGCCAGCAGCGCAGCGACCAAACGTGGGTGGGTGCGTATTGCCGACAACAGACTACTCATCGGTGCCGATCCGCTCACGCTCAGCGCAGCGTGATGAGCATGGCCAGCACAGTCGCCGCCATCGCCGCAGTCGCGAGCCAGCCGAGCCAGCGCAGGCGCCGGCCGATCACGTGCATGCCCATGGTCTGCTCGCGCGAGGCCAGCCGCATCATCACCGCCATGATGGGCACCGCGATCACACCGTTGACGATGGCCGACCAGAACAGTTCGCGCACCGGATCGGTCGGCGTGAAACACAGGATCACGCCGCCGAGTGTCGCGATGGCAATCACGCCGTAGAAACCGTGGCCTTCGTTCTGGCGCAGCCGCAACCCCAGCTTCAGGCTGCCGGGCCAACCAAGCGCTTCGGACACCGCGTACGCCGCCGACCCGGCCAGCACCGGCACCGCAAGCAGCCCGGTGCCGATGATGCCGAGCGCGAACAATGCGAACGCGAACTCCCCCGCCACCGGACGCAGCGCCTCGGCAGCCTGCGCCGAGGTCTGGATGTCGGTGATACCCGACGCATGCAGCGTGGCGGCGGTGGACAGCATGATGAAGAACGCGATCAGGTTCGAAAACGTCATGCCGATCAGCGTGTCGAAGCGGATGCGGCGCAGGTGCCCGTGGACCTCGGCCGCGGTATGCGCCTGCCTGCCGGTTGCGTCCTCCATCTCCTGCGCGGCCTGCCAGAAAAACAGATACGGGCTGATGGTGGTGCCGAACAGCGCTACCACCATCAGCAGCACATCGCGCGTGGTCACGCCCGGCGGCAGCCGTGGACGCACCACCGCGCCGGCGATCTGCCACCAGTCGAGGTGCAGGCTGAATACGACCGCGACATAGGAAAGCAGTGCAAGCGTCAACCACTTGAGCCAACGCACATAACGCTCATAGGGCAGGAACACCTGCAGCACCAGGCAGAGCAATCCAAACGTCACCGCGTAGACGTGCGCCGAGCCGCCCACCAGCAGCCAGAGCGCCTCGGCCATCGCAGCGATGTCGGCTGCGATGTTCAATGTGTTGGCCAGCACGAGCAGCCCAACCACGCCGAGCACGACCGGGCGCGGGAAGGCGCGTGCGATGTTCGCGGTCAACCCGCGCCGCGTCACGTAGCCGATGCGCGCGCTGATGATCTGGATCGCAGCCATCAGCGGCAGCGTGAACACCAGAGTCCACAGCATTGCAAAGCCGAATTGCGCGCCAGCTTGCGAATAAGTCGCGATGCCGCTGGGATCGTCGTCGGCTGCGCCGGTGATGAGGCCCGGCCCGAGCTGCCCTACTCGTTGGCGTAGGTTTATCCGGAGGGACATGAATTTTTTTGTTCGAATGCCAAGAATGGATGCACTTCGATGATTGCAGCTTCTTGCAGCAATGTGCTGATAGTAGTTGCGCCATCGAGGGCTGTGCGCTGAGACCACGGGTTGTAGAAACCACGCTTGATCACTTCGAGGCGGTCGCTGCATTCTTGCTACGTCATCTTGGCAAGACCCGAAATGCCAATGTGCAGGTGCTTCGTGTGATGCCCGGCACGATGTCGAGCGCCGTGCCCGGACGGGCGAGGTGCGGCGCGGTCTGGATACGGTTGCTGGCTGCGCTCGCGGCGATGCTGTCATGCGCCAGACGACGCACGAACGGCTCGAAATCGATGCACATGAACGAGGCATCGGGTTCGATACGGCGCAGGGGCTGTTGCGCGATTTCAGCCCCTGCGCGGCTGCGTTCTTCGGCCCGCCGATCGGGGGCAATTGGGTGGTGCCAGACGCAACAACTTCGAGCTCAGCGCGTGACGGCGGCAACCGACGGCATCATGCAGAACATGACCAGGGTCCTGCGCTTTCATGACCGCCAGCACTGTGAGCTGTTGGCTAAGCAGCCAATACTGCATTCACGTGCCGCAACCACGGCGCATGAATCCAGGCCACGCATTCACGGCGGCGCGAAATGGTTCGCTGGTCGGCGCGCCGGCCGCAAAAGGCACCGCTTTTCGGTGCGTTTTCGCCTGAGTCTGGACTGATCAAGCCCTTAAGGAGACTGAAATGAAAGCACGCACCTTGTATCGCACGCCCCTTGCGCTGGCCGCAGCACTTGCACTGGCGGCGGCGTATCCCGCGCTGGCGCAGACAGGCAAGGATTCGACGGCGGCGGCAACGACAGCGCAGCCCGCTACCGGCGGCAACGCGCAGCCACCGGCGGCGAAGGCAACCGCGCATCCCCAGCTCAGCGCGCAGGACAAGCAGGAATTGAAGCTGTCGCAAGAAGGCTTCAACACCATGCGCGCCGTGCGGGCGGCACGGATCGCGATCTTTGATGGCGATCCGAAAGCCGCGCACGACATGATCGCGAAAGCCGAGTCGTCATTGCACGCGGCTTCGAAGGATGCCACGGCAATGCAGCAAAGCGACCAGACGAAGCAGTCATCCAGTAACCGCGCCAGCACCAGCACCACCAACGACAATGCGAAAAACGCCGGCGACATCGAGTACGTTCCAATCGATGGACAGATCACGCTGGTTGATGCATTCGTCGATTCCCCTGCGAAGAAGTCGCACATCGACCAAGCGAACCAGCACATCGCAAAGGGCAACTCCAAAGCAGCCATGGATGAGCTGAAACTGGCGGACGTCGGTGCTTCCTTCACGCGCGTCCTGATGCCATTGCAGCCAACCCAGCAGCACCTGGACGCCGCCAAGCAGATGTTGGACGAGAAGAAATTCTACGAGGCCAACCTCGCATTGAGAGCGGTCGAGGACGGCGTACTGATCGACTCCGTCGTGCTGACCGAAGCACCGAAGCCGGCGCCGGCAACCGGTGAACCAGCCGCTAAACCGGTTGCCAAGAGCGCTGGTTGAACATCCCAGTCCACGAAGTTGGATGTATGCAACGCCAGGCTTGTCATGGACCGCGCAGCAGTCCCTGTCTCACGACGGGGCCAGACCAACCGGGGGCTGCCTCGGTGTCGCAGAAAACAGAGTTCAACGACGAGCCGTTCCCGACGTACGCACGGACTGTTGCGCTTCCCGTGCGCGCGCCATCGGTCCTGCCAACAACGGGCCATCAGCGTGTTTTACTTGGGAGAGTCATATGAATGCCTTCGGCGCACCCGGCCTCACGCCGACCTGGAGCAGCAGTGCAAAAGACCTGGTCGGCTGCGCGCTCGGCAGCGCGCGGCTCTGGTTCACCACCGGCCGCGGCATCGTCAACGAGGTCTACTGGCCGCACATCGATTGCCCGCAGATTCGGGATCTTGGCTTCGTCGTCGCCGACGGCCAAGGGTTCTGGGTTGAAGTCAAGCGCCACGACGACTACTCAACCATGGTGCCGCAGCCAGGCATCCCGGCAATCGAAATCGTGCACAAGCACCCGCGTTTCGAGTTGCGGCTGCGGCTGGTGCCTGATCCGGCGCGCGACGCGCTATTAATCGAAGTCACGCTGCAGGGCGATGATGGACTGAAGCCTTATGCACTGCTGGCACCGCATTTGGGCGGCAGTGGCCATGAAAATGTGGCCGAGACTGCGCTGCACCGGGGCCGGCGCATGCTGTTCGCCGAACGCGGCTCGGTTGCGCTCGCGCTCGCTGCGGTCGATGCCGAGCAATGCGACGCTTGGCAGCGGACCAGTGCGGGCATCGTCGGCTCGAGCGACGGCTGGCAGGATTTTGACAAACACGGCGAGATGACCTGGGGGTTCGAACACGCCGGCCCGGGCAACGTCGCGTTGATCGGCGAGCTGCCGCGGCATGCGACGCTGGCGCTCGCGTTCGCTGCGGATCGTGAGGGCGCAGCCACCCTTGCCGTCGCGTCGCTGTGCCAGCCGATCGATCAGGTTTGGGACCGCTACGTCGACGGCTGGCGGCATTGGCACGAGCGGGTCAGCATTCCGGCTGGCCTACCATCTGAAATCGCGACTCAGTTGTCGATCTCGGCGATGGTGCTGCGTGTGCATCAGGACAAGACATTCAGCGGCGCGATGGTTGCAAGCCTCAGTGTGCCCTGGGGCAATGCGCATGACGATACTGGCGGCTACCATTTGGTGTGGCCACGCGATCTGGTCGAGAGCGCGGGTGCGCTGCTGGCACTCGGAGCATTGCCCGAGGTGCGCGCGGTGCTGCGCTACCTGATCGCGACGCAGCTGGCGGCCGGCAACTGGCCCCAGAACCAGTGGCTGGGCGGCCGGCCCTATTGGCACGGCGTGCAACTCGATGAGACCGCGTTCCCGGTGCTGCTCGCGGCTGCACTCGCGGAGCGCGACGAACTCGCCGGCATTGACGTCGCGTCGATGATCGAGCACGCTCTCAGTTTTATCGCGCGCACCGGCCCAGCCACCGCGCAGGATCGTTGGGAGGAAGATGCGGGCATCAACCCGTTCACGCTCGGCGCCTGCATTGCGGCGCTGGTCTGCGGCGCGCCGTGGCTGACTGAGCCGGCGCGCGGCTGGGCACTACGAGTCGCCGACGACTGGAACGCTCGGCTGGAAGACTGGACCGTCGCACACGACAGCGCATTGGCACGCGCGAGCAACGTTGCCGCGCATTACGTGCGCAATGCGCCGTCGATCGAGCCGGACGGGCAGCCGCACCTGGAACGAGTCCTACCGATCAAGAATCGGGCGCAAGATCCGGGCCTGCCCGCTGCGGAACAGGTTGCAACTGGTTTTCTACAACTGGTGCGGCTCGGCCTGCGCCGTGCCGACGACCCGCTCATGATCGATACGCTGAAAGTCATTGATCGGGAACTCAAGGTCGAGCTGCCGACCGGCACAACCTGGCACCGCTACAACGACGACGGCTACGGTGAGCAAGCGGATGGCAGCCCGTTCGACAGCACGGGCATCGGCCGCGCCTGGCCGCTGCTGGCCGGCGAGCGCGGGCACTTCGAGCTCGCTGCTGGGAGGGATCCGCTGCTGTTTTTGAACGCAATGGCTGCGATGACCGGACGCTGCGGGCTGATCCCGGAGCAGGTCTGGGACGCGCAGGCGATCCCTGACAAGTCGCTTGCGCCGGGTCGTCCTTCGGGCTCGGCGATGCCGCTGGTCTGGGCACATGCCGAATTCGTCAAGCTCGTGCACAGCATCGCACTGGGGCGGCCGTTCGACCGGCCCGAGGCGACCTGGAAGCGCTATGCAGGAAAGCGCTCGACCCCGAAGTTCGCGATGTGGTCGTCGAACGCGCCGATCACGACCATTCGTGCCGGACACACGCTCCACCTGATGCTGCCGCACGCCGCGCGCGTGCACCACGGTGTGAACGGCTGGCAGAAGATCAGCGATATCGACAGCGCAGACACCGGTTTGGGTCTGCACGCTGTCACGTTGCCGACGACCCGGCTCAAGCCGGGTGCGCGCATCGATTTCACGCTGTTCTGGCGCGACGATTCACGCTGGGAAGAACAGGACTGGCGGATCGACGTGCAATGAACAGGGCATTCATCAGAAGCGAGACGGTGCGCGCGGTTGAGGCGGAAGTCCACTGCGTTGTTTTCGGCGCGCCAGAGTTTCGGACAAAGGAATCTTCGACATGAATCACTATGACCTCATCGTCATCGGCAGCGGCCCTGGCGGCGCATCACTTGCCCAAGCGCTTGCGCCCACCGGCAAGCGCATCCTGATCCTTGAGCGCGGCGGCTACCTGCCACGCAGCGAGAAGAACTGGAACTCGCAGGCGGTATTCGTCGAGGGTAAGTACCAGGTCAATGAGACCTGGACGAATTCAAAAGGCGACACCTTCAAGCCGGGCCTGCACTACTACGTCGGCGGCAATTCGAAGGTTTATGGCGCCGCGCTGTTTCGGCTGCGCGAGCGCGACTTTGGTGAGGTGGTGCACGCGGGCGGTATCTCGCCGGCCTGGCCGCTGGGGTACGACGTGTACGAGCCCTACTACGCCAAAGCCGAAGCGCTGTTCCATGTGCATGGCCAGCGCGGCGAAGATCCGCTGGAGCCATGGAGCAGCGGTCCCTACCCGTATGCCCCCGTCATCCATGAGCCGAAGATTGCCGAACTGTGCGGAAACCTGCGCGGCATCGGCTTGAATCCGTTTCACCTGCCGTTGGGCATCCTGCTCGACCAGAACAAGGACGGCACGCCAACACCCACCAGCACCTGCATGCGATGCAGCTATTTCGACGGCTTTCCGTGCCTGTTGAACGGCAAGGCGGATGCACAGGTCGTCTGCATTGATCCGATGCTGCAAGAGCATCCGAACGTGACGCTGCTCACCGGCGCCTATGTGTCGAAGCTCGGTACCGATGCGTCCGGGTGCAAGGTCGATGCGGTGCACGTCACGCGCAACGGGCAAGACGAGACCTATTCGGCCGACGTGGTGGTAGTCGCCTGCGGGGCGCTGTCGTCCGCGTTGCTGCTGCTGCGCTCAGCCAGCGAGCAGCATCCGAACGGCCTGGCGAACGGCTCAGACCAGGTGGGACGCAACTACATGCGGCACAACATGAGCGTGCTGATGGCGGTCATGAAGGACGTGAACGACACGGTGTTTCAGAAAACCATGGCCATGTCGGACTTCTACTTCGGTTGCGACGACTGGAACTATCCACTGGGTCTGATCCAGATGTGCGCGGTCAGCCACCCGGACCAGATCCGCGGCGAGGCATTGCCCGAATGGCTCGAATGGCTGCCGGAGATGCCGTTTGACGTGATGGCCCGCCATTCGATGGACTTCTGGCTGCAGGCCGAAGACCTGCCGCATCCTGACAACCGGATCTACTACAAGGATGGAAAGGTGCACCTGGACTTGGTCGCAACCAATCCAGAAGCGCTCAAACACTTAAAGCGCAAGCTGAAAGAAGTGCTTGACCGTGCCGGCCACAACGCGGTGCTGTTGGAGCGCTCGCTCTACTTCGGCAAAGACATTCCGCTGGGCGGCACCTCGCACCAGGCCGGCACCGCGCGCTTCGGCACCGATCCGGCCGCGTCCGTGCTCGACCTGGACTGCAAGGCGCATGAGTTGGACAACCTGTACGTGGCCGATGCGAGCTTTTTCCCCTCCATCGGCGCGGTGAACCCGACACTCACGCTGGTGGCCAACGCGCTGCGCGTGGCGGACCGCATCAACGAGCGGTTCTTCCAGTGAGCGGCACCGACTTCGTCGTGTTGGCGGTGCGCTGCGGCTTGGTGCTGCTATTCCTGCCGTTTAGCGCCGTGGACAAACTACTGGGCTTCGGGCATGCGGTGACGCAGGCCCAGCAAGTATTCAAGTTGCGCTGGCTGGCGGGCGGCGTGGTCCTCGTTGGCCTTGCGATCGAGGTGTTCATGTCGCTCGGCGTCATCACCGGCATTGCCGACCGCGCCTGCGCCTTTGTGATCGCGGGTTATTGCGCGGCCACCGCGATTCTGTTCAAGCAGTTCTGGAAACCGGGCGATTTTTTTACCGATCCAGACGGCAAGGCGCGTGGTTTGTTCTGGGACTTCCTGAAGAACCTGTCCCTCGGGGCAGGCTTCTTGCTGATCGTGGTCGGCACGGACGGCTTCGGTGTGCGGCCGTTCCTGGACCACCCCTTCGATTCGAGCCACCCTTACGCAGCGAAAGCGAGCAACCGATGAGCAGTGACGAAAACAGCAACGCAGGGCCGAAGCCGTCCGTCCCATATTCGCATCTCTACGTCGACGAGCAAGGCGTCAGTCACCAGCGCGAGTGTCACCTGACCGACTATGAGCTCAGTGCCGTTGGACCCGCCGATCCGCAGTGGAACAACCAGCAGGAAAAGGTTTCTTCGACGGTGGTGTTCACAGTGCAGCCGGTCGGCTGGGTCGGCGACTGGCACGAAAACCCGGCGCCGCAGTGGATCGTCGTGCTGTCGGGGCGCTGGTTCATCGAGAGCATGGACGGCACACGCATCGAACAGGGTCCGGGTGAATTTTCTTTTGGTGAGGACCAGGGCTGCACGAAAAGCGCGGACGGCCGAAAGGGACATCGATCCGGCACCATCGGCGACCAGCCCGCCGTGCTGATGACAGTCCAACTGCACATTGATCCGCAGCGAGAGCCCTGTCACATCCGCTGAACCGGCGCGTTATTGGAAAGCATCGCAATGAGCAGGCAGGAGCTGTTTTGCATCACCGGATTCAGGATCGTCACGGCCGATCTGGATCGTCTCGTGCGGTTTTACAGTGAGGTCCTGGGCTTTGCGGTGCAGTCGGAGGAACACCAGATCGGCCAAGCTGAAATGGCGTTGCTGGGTCTGTTCGGTTCAGGCCGTCGCCGAGTCTTGACCCTTGGACAGCAGACCCTTTCAATCGATCGGTTTGAACACGCTGGCAAGCCCTACCCCGAAGGCAGCGATGCGGCCTCGCTGTGGTTTCAGCACTTGGCTTTGGTCGTGACGGACATTGCCGAGGCCTACGGTCGCCTGCGCGATGCGGCGCCGATCTCGCTTGAAGGCCCGCAACGTCTGCCAGCATCTTCGGGCGGTGTCCAGGCATTCAAGTTCCGCGATCCCGACGGGCATCCACTGGAGTTTCTGGAGTTTCCGCAAGACAACACACCCGCAGCTTGGCGCGCCCGCCACCCACTTCCCGGACAGATCGGTTTGGGGATCGACCATTCGGCCATCTGCGTCGCCGATGCGCGTGCAAGCGCCGGGTACTACCGTGCGCTCGGTCTGCAGATCGGCGACCGGACCTTGAACGAGGGGCCGGAGCAGCAACGCCTCGACGATCTATCCGACGTTATGGTGGATGTCGTGCCGATGAAGCCGCCCGAAGCGCCGCCGCATCTGGAACTGCTTGGTTATCGAATGCAATCCGGCTGCGAACGTGCCGCTCTTCAACCCAACGATGTCGCTGCAACCCGCATCGTGTGGCGAGGGCGAAAGACGGAGCTGATCCGCGACCCGGATGGGCACCTCCAACAGATTGAGACACAGGAGCAATCGCGATGACGGAAGATGCCTCTTTGTTGCCGGGTCGTGTGTTGCGCCGGGCAGGACCGCCGCAGCCGCTCGAGACGTTTCGCGGCGTGCAGATCGATGATCCGCGTCTGGCTGAGGTGCTGTCGCCGGACGCCCCGCTTCTGAACCTTTACGAGGGGACTGTGCATGGCGAAGGCCCAGTCTGGATGCCAGCGGACGGCTGCCTGTACTGGTCGGATGTGCCAAACCGCCGGCTGCTGCAGTGGCACCCCGACGGGCAGGTGACGGTGGCGATCGACGGCACCTGGTTCATGAACGGCAATGCCATCGATGCCGAAGGCCGTCTCGTGCATTGCGAACACGGACGGCGCTGCATCAGCCGCTCGGGCCGCGACGGCAACGTCAATCCAATCGTCACCCACTTCGAAGGCAAGCGGCTCAATTCACCCAACGACGTTGTTGTCGCGAGGGATGGCGCGATCTGGTTCACCGATCCGACCTTCGGGCTGCTGGTGCCGAACCAAGGCAGCATCGTTGATCCAGAACTTGACCATCGGAGCGTTTATCGTTTCGACCCAACCGCCAACGCACTGCGTCGAATGGCGGACTTTGAACAACCAAACGGGCTGTCTTTTTCGCCCGATGGCCGCACACTGTATGTGTCCGATACGGCGCGTGCCCTCAACGACATTCCAGGACCACAAACCGGGCACACGCATGAGATTCAAGCTTTTGACGTTGCCACCGACAGCACCCTGACAAACCGGCGTCTCTTTTATCAAACCAACCATGGCTGCCCCGACGGCTTTGCCGTTGATGCTCGTGGTTGGGTATGGGCCACAGCGGCCGACGGCATCCATGTGATCGCACCTGACCGTATGTCGCTCGGATACATTGCCACCCCTGCTGTGTGCGCAAACTGTACCTTTGGTGGGCCGGCAATGAGCCGCCTTTTTGTCGCCGCAACCAACTACCTGTTCGCAATTGACTTGCTCTGTTGATGGGAAACACTCAAGCGCAGAACAGCCCGAAAATCGTTCCGACGCCGATGCTGACTTGGGTTGACGCTTGCCGATCATCGTGGCCTTGGTTCAAAGGCATTTGCTGAACAACCGGACTTCAGCACGGTCTGCCGCCACCAGAACACTTTGCAGGTGAATCTCAGCTACCGCCCCAGCGCAACACCGCTGCACTTGCTGGTGGACGGCACGGGCATCAAGGTTGTGGGCGAAGGTAAATGGAAGCCCAAAAACATGGTGCCGAATATCGGCGTGAATGGCGCAAGGTTCTCGCCTTGGCATCGACGCACGGACGCTGGAAATACGGGCCATCGAGGTCACACCAGCGACGCCATTGGCGACGCACCCATGCGTGCCAGAGTTGCTGGCACAAATCCCGGCCGACGAGAACCCATCACCAGCGTCGGTGCGGACGGCTCGCATGACACGCGGGGTTGCCTTGATGCCGTCGCTCACCGAGGAGCACAGGTGGTGACTCGACCGCGCAAGAACGCCAGTCTTTGGAAGCGGGTCAGGTCGGGGTTCGAGTCATGGACGCGATACGGTGGTGGCCTGCAAGCGCTTTGGATGAGTGGGTGGTGGCTCGCACCTTTGAGCCGCAAGTGGTGGAAGCTGCATATACAGCTGGCCTTGCTGAACCGGTTCGGTCAGCTTGAACGGCCTCAAACCGTTACCTTGGTCGCTGTGGCATGAGTCCGTCTGGAGTTGCGGTCATGCCGGGCTGAATTCGATTTGTTCAACGAAGCCTTCAGCATCCCGGCTTCTGATGCGTTTTCCGAACGTCCGAGCATCTGGCCGAGCCTGTCACCCAAGGGCGAGACGGCTTGTCCGAATGCAACGTGTTGCTGACGCTGCTGCTGCCTTTGCTGTGGGTCACCAACAGCGACACTTCGTCAAAGTGAGCCTCGCTCAGCGCGGCTACTGCCGAGCTCGAGCTGGGAGGACGGGCTCAAGATGTCTGCGGAACGTGTCAATGACTTTGCGCCACCTTTCGTCATAAATTTACTGCGCAAGGTTGTGATGAATTCGGGCTGGTGGTCTCCGATGGCGGTGGGTTGATCCATGCTGCGGTGGGCAATGCATGGGGTTCAGGGCGGCGCCCCTTGAAGCGGTTCGGGGTGGCGCGGAATGCGTCATCCAGCGCGGCTTGGCGAACGTCGCGCAGTTGCTCGGCCTGACCGTGATGGACGCTGTAGGGCGTCATGTAGGCGATGCCCGAGTGGCGATGCGTCGTGTTGTACCAGGCGAAGAAGGCTTGGCAGTGGGCCCGCGCGTCCCCGATGCAGCCGAAGCGCGCCGGGAAGTCCGGCCGGTATTTCAGGGTCTTGAACTGCGCCTCGGAATACGGGTTGTCATCCGAGACGTAGGGCCGGCTATGGCTCTTAGCAATGTCCAGGTCCACCAGCAGCGCGGCCACGGGTTTTGAGCGCATGCTGGTGCCGCGATCGGCGTGCAGCGTGAGCATGCCGGGCTCGATGTCGTGACGCGCCACGGTCTCGGCGATGAGTTGCTCGGCCAGTTCGGCGTCCTCGCGATCGGCGATCAACCAGCCCACCACCAGGCGGCTGAAGATGTCCAGAATCACATACAGGTGAAAGCACGTCCACTTGGCCGGTCCTTTAAGTTTGGTGATGTCCCACGACCAAACCTGATTGGGCGCAACGGCCAGCAACTCGGGTTTGGCGTAGGCCGGGTGGACGCGTTGGTTGCGCCGCTCACGGGTGCCGCCGTTGGCCGCCAGCACGCGGTACATGGTACGCACCGAGCCCAGGTAGCGGCCCTCGTCGAGCAGCGTGGCATGCACGGCCGCTGGTGCCGTGTCGGCGAAGCGTTCGCTGTTGAGCGTCTCCAGCACAGCACGCTTCTCCGCCGCGTCCAGCGCCAGTGGCGGGCTTGGGCGCGCAGCGCGCTGACGGCCAGGCCCGACGAACGCCGCACGGCGCGCCTGGACGCGTTGGCGCGCGGGTGCACCGCGCCACAGGCCCAGAGCGCGGCAGGCGGCACCGCTACCCAAGGCTGGGGTGAGTTCCAGCACGGGGGCCATCACGGCTTGTCGCCCTTGTCGTCGCTCAGGGTGCTCAGCAATGCGGCAAGTTTTTTTGGACATCGATCACCAGCATCGCTTTGTCGAGCTCTCGCTTGAGCGCATCACGCTCGCGGGTGAGCTGCGCGATCTGCAGCGTCTCGGCTCGATTCGCGGGGATCTTGGGGCCACGCCTTTGCGGCGCCAGGGCGGCCAGATCGATCGCTTCGCGCTGGCGCCGCCAAGTGCTCAGCGACGACGAATACACGCCTTCGCGGCGCATCAACGCGCCGATCTCGCCCGGCCGCGTGCAGCGGTCCGCCGCTTCGAGAATGCGGCGCTTGTCGGCGTTGGAGAACTGCCGACGCCGGGCGTGCGGCACGACCTCGGCGTCGACGACCGGCCGGTCTGCTGGCGGCGCCGATCCGCTCGCATCTTCAGTCGCCCTGCGGGCTCCTTGCGAGGCGAGCGGATCGGAAGAACTCTGGACTGCGTGCACGGCTGCCTTGGGATGATGATTGACTGTCATACCTACCTCGTTGCTCACTGATCTCTCGGGGGTAGGTGGAGCAGGTCATATTGGCACGGGGGCTGGCATGCGCACGCTAAGTTGCCAGGAGGGTCTGCAAGGCGGGAAAGCTGTCCCGCCTCAGGTGAAATCATTCTGCTTGGGAGCCAGCCCTTAGCGCGTAGTCCCGCGCCGAACGAGGTTCACGATGGCAAGCAAAATGATCGCGCCGACCAGCGACACCAGCATTGCCGGCAAGCTGAAAGCGTCCTGGTTAATCGTTGGCACGCCCACCAACGGCGAGATGAACCATCCGCCGAGAAACGCACCAACAATGCCGACTACGACATTCAAAATGACACCCTGTTGGGCGTTGGTCTTCATGATCATGCTGGCGACCCAGCCAATGAGACCACCAATAACCAGCCAGATGATGAAATTCATGGACGTTGCTTTCGAGTAAAGAGAATCGAGATGGATGGGTTGCTGCCGAGGTTATCGGCGCCGCGCAATGATCAGACCCGTCTGCGCTGCAGTCGATAGGCATGGGTGCCGAATGCCCGTAGGCGGCATCCGACTTCTGGAGTGTGGGTATTTCAAGAGTCGCGAACCGCTTCGGCTCACACGTGCTCCCGAATTCATGCAGAGCTCGGAATTCATATGGCGTCGCTTCGTGTCGTCTGAGTTGCTGCGCTAACTCCCCCACAAAAGGCGGCCGTGACTGGGTGAGGAGCAAGCTGCAGCGGACGAGCTGCAGCCCGTTGCGCGTAGCGGAGTTGATGGCCATGATCGTTGTACCTACACCAACGTCCGACATGACGGGCGCTTCGGGCTTGCATGGTCGTGTGCTTGCAATTGCCCAAAAGGGCAGGCTCGTTTCAGCGGATCGCGACTCGGTCTGTTTGGATACACGGCTGGCCGAACAGCCTCCTTCAGTCCACGAGCAACCAGCGTCCACGTCTGGTAGCAAGTCAATTAAATGTATAGTCCCGGATGATTGCATCGATCCCCGGCGCTATCCATTGTTCATGGCGCGGGAGGTTATGCGCGGCTTGATCGAGCAGTTGAAGGCTGAGGTCGAGACAAGGACTGCACCATGAACATCGCACTGCACAAGAACG
>JBBPYC010000055.1:0-79602 GCA_038200275.1 Burkholderiales bacterium | reverse complement strand
GCGTGGAGATCAAGCTGACCACGCACGATGCGGGCGGGCTGACAACGCGCGACATCGAGTTGGCATTGGCAGCCGATCGGTCGTATGCGAACTTCAAGCACCCCGCTGCCTGACGACGACTTCGCAGGACGACCGACGATGTTCCCGCAGTTGAGAGCGCAAGTCCTGCATCGTTGCGCCATGGGTACTGCATCGGTGGCACACACGCACTCGGTCGCGGCATGTCGATCCAGGCGGTCCAGAGACGACTCGGGCAAACAGTGTGGTCTGCACTACGATGCGCCGCGAATAGCTGCAGAGGGAGCTCGTGCAGGCGGCGTTGTTGCACCAAAGCTTCCCCGGCAACCGAGGGGCTACAGTCTTGCCAATTTCGCGTTGCTTCCTCATGCAGACCTTTGCTGCAGGGCACTGCATCCGCAGTGTCCCGTAATGCCCAAACCCCAAACCCCAAACCCCAAACCCCAAACCACTGACTGGACCCTTACCCGATGACCCATACCGCCACTGAGCCGCATGCCGAAGTGAACGTGCAAGAAGCCTACGTCGTCGCACCGACCAGCGTCGCCGACAGTGCTACCCCCGATCCAGTAAACCTTGCCCCGACAGCAGTGCTACGCGCCCGCCGAAATGGGCGACCAGACCAAGGCGTGCGTCCTGCGCAGCGCGAGGGCGCTGCACGGTCCGACGCGAAGGGCAACAAGGCGCGTCCGCAGGCACGCAAGGTCCATCCGGTGCTGGTCCGGTTGTTCGAGCTGTATCCAAAGATGTTTGGCGCCCGCTTTCTGCCGCTCAAGCTTGGGGTGTTCGAAGACTTGATGGCGCTGCATTCCGAGGAGTTCAAGCGCGAAGATCTGAAAGTGGCGCTCGGCCTCCACGCTCGCTCCACGCGCTACCTCGAGGCCGTGGCCGCTGGCGAAAAGCGTCACGACCTGCACGCCGAGCCGGTCGAGGACGTGGCGCCTGAGCATGTTCATCACGCCATGCTGGAAGTGTTCCGGCGCCATCAGGCGCGCACACCGGATGACTTGCGTCCGGAACTGCGCCAGCGTCTGGTTGCAGCCATCGAAGCATCCAGTCTGTCGCGCCAGGAATACGCCGAACGGATGCGAACGTCCGACGAGTCGCTCAACGCCGTGCTTGACGCAGCTTGCAACGAGGTTGCAGAGAAGGCCGCCAAACGCGAAGCGCTGCAGCGTGCGTTTGCAGCCAGCGGACGCACGGTGGCCGAGTTTGCCGAAATGTACGGGATGGCACCTACCGAAGTGTCAAATGCGTTGGGTCAAGTGGAGCCTGCGGCGTAACCAGCGCCTGCAATGATGGCCGACTTCGCGGCCACGTGTTCGTCTTCAAGACCCAGCTCGCGCTGGTCGCCAAGCGCATGAGCTATCGCCCCGACTGATCGAACGTCTATGGCCGCTTCGAGATCACGCTGAACGCCCACGCGCGGGTAGGCTGACGACGCGCGACATCGGGTTGGCAAAGGCACCCAATCAAGCGTTCAGCAACCTCGCTGCTGCAACGGGCTGAGCGTAACCGAGGCAAGTCGGCGGAGTAACACGGAAAAGGGGTGTCCTCATGCTCAAGCAACTGAACGAGACTCGAAACTCGACAAAACATGGCGCTGCCGTCGGCGCCACGCCGGAACGCGCCGACTGGACTATCGACCAAGGCTGGGCGCAATACACGGCGCAAGACCACGCCGTCTGGAAAACCTTGTTCGAGCGCCAGCGAAAACTGCTGATCGGCCGCGCCTGTGACTCGTTCGTGCGCGGCATGAACGAGCTGCCGATGAAGGCCGATGAGATCCCAGACTTCCGGCGCCTCTCAGACCTGTTGATGCAGCGCACCGGCTGGCAGATCGTGGCCGTGCCTGGCCTGGTGCCCGACGACGTGTTCTTCGAACACTTGGCCAATCGAAGATTCCCCGCTGGCCAGTTCATCCGCGCACCGGACAAGCTCGACTATCTGGAAGAGCCTGACGTGTTCCACGACGTGTTCGGCCACGTGCCACTGCTGCTTCACCCGGCCATCGCCGACTACGTACAGGCCTACGGCGTGGGCGGTCTGCGGGCGCACAAGCTCGGCACTCTGAACAAGCTCGCCCGCATCTATTGGTACACGATCGAGTTTGGGCTGGTCAAACAAAAGGACGGGATGCGGATCTACGGCGCAGGCATTGCCTCGTCGGCCACCGAGAGCGTCTTCGCGCTCGATGATCCATCACCCAACCGAATCCGGCTCGATCTGGATCGCACGCTGCGCACCGACTACCGCATTGATGACTTTCAGGAGAGCTACTTCGTGATCGAGACATTGGATGAACTGCTGGAGCTGGCGCGGATCGACTTCGCACCGGTGTATGCACGCATCGACGGGCTGCCGGACTACGCGCCGGGCACGGTGCTGGAGACCGATCGGGTGTACGCAAAAGGCACGGGCAACTACCACGCGGCCAAGCGGCGCAAAGGCGTTGCAGCATGAGCGAAGGCGATCAACGAAAAGGCGGCGTCAGCAGCTACCCGCCGCGCGCCGTGCTGATCACGGGCGCCGCCGGCAACCTGGGCCGTGCCGTCGCAGCGGCGTTTGCAGACGCTGGTGACCGCTTGGTGCTACTCGACCGCGATGACGACGTGCTGCAGTCGGCGTTCGGCGGCGAAGCGCGGGACCGTTTGCTGATTGCAGCCGATCTGCTCGATCCGTCAGCGGTCGATGCGGCAGTGGCGCAGGCGACCCAGCGCTTTGGCCGTATCGACGTACTCTGCAACTTGGCCGGCGGCTTTGCGATGGGGGAGGCCGTGCATCAGACCTCGGACAAGACCTGGGATTTTCTGTTCGACTTGAACGCGCGCGCTTTGCTGAACGTGGTGCGCGCGGTGGTGCCGCAAATGATCGAGCACGGCGGCGGCAAGATCGTCAACGTCGGCGCGTTCGCAGCGCTGCGCGGGGCTGCGCAGATGGGCGCCTACACCGCATCCAAAAGCGCCGTGATCCGGCTGACCGAGGCGATGTCGGCTGAGCTGCGTGAGCAGGGCGTCAACGTCAACTGCGTGCTGCCGACAATCATCGATACGCCGCAGAACCGAAGTGCGATGCCGGACGCGGACCCGGCCCAGTGGGTCGCTCCTAAGGACCTCGCCAGCGTCATCGCGTTCCTTGCTTCAGACAAGGCACGGGCAGTGCACGGGGCGGCGCTGCCAGTCACGGGCTTGAGCTGAATCGGGTTGCCTGGTGGCAAGGCGGACTGCAAACCCTTTGCTCCCGGCTCCTCATGTCTAGCGAACCATTGGCCCCATCCCCTTAAACGGTTGGCCGTTCAGCAGCACGGCGCCTTGTTTCAGCTTGAGATCGGCGTGCCAGCCTTGGGCATCCGCCACCAGCATCCGCTGGGCGACCAGTCCGTCCAGCACCGTCTTCATCGACTGGACCGACAGCTTCGGGTCGGCCACTGCGTTGGCGATCGCTGGAAGCCAGCTTTTTGGCAGCAGCAAGCTCGCGTCGCCTTCCACCCGTTGGCTCAGCAGCGACAGCAGCAGGAGGTTCGGCGACATGCCAGGCGGAAACGCAGACGACGCCTGGTTGGGCGCGTCCACCACCGCCAACCGATAGCCGAATTCGCCGTCCTGCCCACCCAGGACCGCCGTGAACTTGGCCGCGTAGGCCGGCTTGGCTACCAGCAGTTGCTCGATTACCGCACTGACTTCAGGGCCGGCTTGCGCATCTGGGTTGGGCGCGATCGGATCGGCTGCAGGCTGCATCAGGCCCTTCAACGAATTCATGGCTTCCAGATCGAGCCGGTCGAGCGTGGAATCCAACCGCAGCGAATCGATCGCCAAGCCGCCCACACTGCCGCGCGACGTCACATTCAATTTCATGTTCAGCAACGCACCGTCCAGCGTGGTGTTGCTGTCGAGCTGCATGTCGTTGTAAGCCAGCAGGGGCGATTCTGTGCTGGTGCCGTCTCCGATGCGTCGCAACGAGATCTCTTCGACGCGGCCTTTGTAGGTGCCTTGGGCACTCATCCACGGTTGGCCTTCCTGCGGCCGATCCATTTCGAAATTGCCGGCCATTCCGCGCATCAGGATGCGGATCGAATTGGCTGGTGTGCCGTCGACAGCGGTCGGCGTCATGGTCATTTGTGGCCAATTCAGCTTGCCCTTGACCCGATTGGTGTCCGCCGTGCCGTCGACCGTGCTGTCGAACTGCTGCCATTGCGCGACCAGCTTCGGTTGCCGCATCTCCCCGGCCGGCAGCACGAAGTCGCCGTGATAGCTGCCGCCGAACGCGAACAACGTGTTCAGGTAGGGTGCCTTGGCCCCGTCAAAGGCCTTCCGTGTCGCGTCGTCGATGCCTTCGATCTCGGTCAGTCGGGATTCGATCGTTGCCGCGGCGATGCGCCAACCCGGCAAGGGGCCGTGCCGCACACGGTCCTCCAGGTGCAGGCGGACGGTCCGGAACTTAGACTCCCCTTCGATATCCGGATCGGTCTCTGCCGGTGGCTCCGCGGCAGGGTCCTGCACCCCGAACAATTCTTCCGGCACTTCGAACTCGATCACGGTGTGACCGACCGATGTGAACCAGCCGCGCTCGTAGTCATGCGAGATGACGTTTCCCACGCCGAGCATCGACAGTGCACGGTCGTACTCGTCGGTGTAGCGCTGCTCGATTTGCTGGCCGATCGTCCAGCTCGCGCCTGCGTAGCCGATCGCGGCTACGGCGACGACGGCTACGCCCCATGCGGTTTTTTTCATGAGTTGACTTCGACTGATTGAAAAAAGAGGTACCTGCAGTGCGGAATCTTGAGCGCGAATTGAGCAACGCTGCAAAACGCGACCTTGATGGCGCCGCAACGAGTTTAGTGAGTCCGGCAATGGCGCAGCCGCGCGATCAGCGAGCAGCACCCGCCCCTTCGATAGCCTGCCGCACAATGGCTCGGCGCGCCCGAGCGACTTCTCGGTTGCAAGGCATTCCTGCCGTTAAAGAAAACAGCAAAGACTCTAAGGAGACCCCATCCATGATCACCCTGCATACCTGGTCCACGCCAAACGGTCGAAAGGTCTCCATCGCGCTGGAAGAGCTCGGTCTGCCCTACCAGGTAAGAACGGTCAACATCGGCAAGGACGAGCAGTTCGACCCAGCATTTTTGAAGCTGAATTCGAACCACAAGATTCCGGTGATCGAAGACGACCAAGGGCCGGGTGCAACAGTCGAGCAGCCCTTCGTGCTGTCCGAGTCGGGCGCGATTCTTTTGTACTTGGCGGAGCGGACCGGAAAATTGATGCCGACTGAGCCGGTTGCGCGCTACGCCGCGCTGCAGTGGCTGATGTTCCAGATGGGTGGGGTTGGCCCCATGTTTGGCCAGCGCCATCACTTTCGCAATCAGGCCCCGGATGAGGCTTACGGGATGCAGCGCTACACCAAGGAAACGCATCGCCTCTACAAGGTGCTGGACCAGCGGCTTGGTGAAGCGACGCATCTGGCCGGCGACGAGTACTCGATGGCCGACATCGCAACCTATCCATGGGTCGCGCGCTGGCAATGGCACGACCTCGACTGGAGCGCGCTGCCGAATGTGAAACGCTGGTTCGATGCGCTGGGTGAACGGCCGGGTGTGCAGCGCGGCATGGCTGTCCCAGTCCCGTGACGCGGCGCACCAGCAGCTTGCGAAGCGAGGCAACGGACCGATGCTGAGATTGTTGGGCCGCGCCAGTTCAGCCAATGTGCAAAAGGTGACCTGGGCGCTGGCTGAAATGGACGTTCCGTTTGAGCGCAGCGACGTGGGCGGTGCGTTCGGTGGCAATCGCGACGCGGCCTATCTGAAGCTGAACCCGAGCGGCACCATCCCCACGCTGGTCGACGACAGCGACGGCGCCGTTGTTTGGGAATCGAACACGATCCTGCGCTTTCTGGCCAATCGACTGCGTTGGTCGGCGCTGTATCCAGCCTCGGCCGATGCGGCTGCACGGGCCGAAGTCGAACGCTGGATGGACTGGCAGCTCGGCACGTTCAACTCCAGCATCACGCCGCTGTTTCAGACTCTGGTGCGCACGCCCTCGGAACAACACCAGCCCGCGCAGATCGAGCAGCATCGAATGCGCGCTGCCAACGCGATGGCGTTGCTCGACGGCGTGTTGGCGCGCTCCCTCATCAACCGCAGCCTGTTCGTCTGCGGCGGGGCTTTGACCCTGGCCGATATTGCGCTTGGGCCTCAGGTGCGACGCTGGTTTGAGCTGTCCATTGAGCGACCAGAACTGACTGCTCTGGCACGTTGGTATGCAGGTTTGTGTGAGCGACAGGCGTTCCGTAACCACGTCTTGTCCGTGCCGATGTCCTGAACTGGGTGGTTGCGCGGCGGTTGAAGAGCAGCGCACCCGTTCCCGCTCGTCGCTGGCGCCGCAAGCAGGGAATTTCCTACACCATCCCAAGCGGATACCGACGTCCGGCGTGGTGCCCTGGGCCTCATGATTGATCTATCGAACTTGGTCAGAGCCGCGAGAAGCGCTTTGACCGTTCGCCATAGCTGTCCCGATGGGGCAGCCACGTTGTGAAACTTAGGGAGACGCGTTTTATGAACAAGACCTTGATTGCCATCGCGGCAACTGCATTGCTGGGCTCTGGGATTGCCCAGGCGCAGACCACCACCACCGTGCCAGTCACGGTGTTGCCAGGATCCAGCGCAGCGCGCCCTGCGTCGGCTGTACCGATGACGACCGTGCCTGCGCCGCAAGTGGCCACGGAAACCCGGCGTGATGTTGCCCTCCGCGTTGCGGGCGAAACCCGTCGCGACCGAGGGGCTGAGTTCAAAAGCGACAAAGAGCAGCTTGAAACCAAGCTGCAGGCAGCCACCGGTCGGACCGACTACGTAAAGATCCTGGAGCAAAACGGCTACCGTATCTCCTCAGTCAACGCCGACAAGCCGGACTACCTCGAGTATGAGATCGTCAAGGGCGACCGCAGCTACGAGGTGCAGCTTGACTTCAAGGACAACGCACCAAAAGCCACCAAGGTCGATGTGACCACCAATATGTGGCGCACGGACGCGACCAAGAAGATGTTAGCCGATGCCAACTACAAACACGCAGGTCCGATGGTGGCCGGCGCGGACAACCGCTACAGCGAGCGGCGCTACATGAAAGGTTGGGCGGATGAGAAAGCGCAGCTTGAGAAGGCGTTGCCTGTTGGCATGAAGGCAGCCGACATCAAGGCCAAGATCGAGCAGATGGGCTACAAGATCTCATCGGTCAACGACCGCGAGAAAGACTACCTCGAGTACGAGATCGTCAAGGGCGACAACAGCTACGAAGTTCAAGTCGACATGGACCCCAAGACGATGTTGTCCAAAGAGGTCGATGTCACCACAAACGTGTGGGAAGCCGAAGCAACGGAGCGGGCCAAGGGTGAAGAAGGTGGGAAACGTTCGATGACAGCACCGATGGGCGCCACGGCTGGTGCGGTGGCTGCAGCACCTGCTGCTGTGATGGCTTCTGGCGCCAGCCCGACTCGTCCGGCAACCGCCGGGCCGATGCTGACTCCGCGCCGCGACCGCGCCGCCGAGTTTAGGGGTGAGAAAGAGCAACTTGAAACCAAGCTGCAAGCGGCAGTAGGCCGAGCCGATTACGTGAAGATCCTTGAGCAAAACGGCTACCGTGTCTCTTCGATCAATGCCGACAAGCCTGAGTACCTCGAGTACGAAATCGTCAAGGGCGATCACAGCTACGAAGTGCATCTGGACTTCAAGGGCAACGCGCCCAAGGCCACCAAAGTCGACGTAACCGCCAACATGTGGCGCACTGAGGCGACCAAAAAGATGCTGGCCGATGCCAACTACAAGCAGGCCGGACCGATGGTGGCCGATGCGGACAGCAAGTACAGCGATCGTCGCTACATGAAGGGTTGGACGGACGAGAAAGAGCAGCTGGAAAAAGCGCTGCAGCCGAGTATGAAAGGTGCTGACATGCAGGCAAAGCTCAAGCAGATGGGCTACCGCATCACGTCGGTCAACGACAAGGAAGCGGACTACGCGGAGTATGAGATCGTCAAGGGCGACCACAGCTACGAAGTGCAGGTCGACTTGGACCCGAAGACAATGATGACCAAGAAGGTGGACGTGACCACCAACGTGTGGGAGGCCGATGCTACTGAGCGCGCCAAGGGTGAAAAAGGCATGGCCGTCACCAAGTAATCAGCACATTGCTGCAAGGCTGCTGTTGCCCGTTGTGCGGGCAGGCGGCTTTCCCAAAAAAAATGGGCCACGTTCACGCGTGGCCCATTTTTTGTTTCACTTGGTTGCTACCGATCGATCCATGGTTGCAGCACCCAACGCCAAAGGCTCCAGGCTGCTGCAAACCAGATCAGCATGACGAACGCCAGCCCCCAATAGTTGACCGGCTCGGCCTGCCGTGACGCCCACCACTCATCAGCCTGCGCGCGACAGACTTCAAACAACGGTGGGGGAATCAGTCGGATCGCGAGCCAGATCAAACCTGGCAGCAGAACCAACTCATCTAGCAAGCCGAGTACTGGAATGAAATCCGGTATCAGGTCGATCGGGCTCAGCGCATAAGCCACCACGATCACGCCAAGCGCCTTGGCCAGCCAAGGTACCTCAGGATGGCGCGTAGCAAACCATAAGGCAACGGCGTCTCGCCTTAGTTGCCGTGCCCAGGCCTTCAGGCGTTCCATATGTCAAGTCAAGGCGCAGGTCGCGCAGAGAACTGGAGCGGGTGAAGGGAATCGAACCCTCGTATGAAGCTTGGGAAGCTGCCGTTCTGCCATTGAACTACACCCGCATGTCGGCGCCGAGTGTAACCGCCGACGTGGAACGCCTGAAACCGAACAGCCATCAGGCGAACACATCGGACACATAGCGTCCGTGCTCGTGCTCCATCTGGTCAGCCCATGCATGAGCTTGCGCTTCGTCCGCGCTGCTGGCTTCGCGGTAGATGCGGACGAAGGTGTCACGCACGGCGGGCGCCATGAACTTGCCGTCGCCGCAGACGAAGAACTGGGCGCCGGCCTGGAACATGGCCTGCACGTCCGCGCGGTCCTGCCAGACGCGGTGCTGCACGAACTCGATCCCTTCGGCTTGCAGCTTTTTGAAGCAGGCCAGCCGCACCTCGACCACGCCTTGTGCTTGCCACTCGGCAAATTGCTCGCGGTACAGATAGTCGACTTCCGGGTCGTCAATGCCGAAGAACAGCAGGCTGATTGCCACGTCGCGCCCGGCGGCTCTCTGCAGTGCGCGTTCCTGCAGGAAGCCACGAAACGGTGCCACACCAGTGCCCGCGCAGACCAGCACCATGGGCACGGCCGGATCGGCTGGTGGGTGAAAGCCGGATTGCGACGGCCGCACCGCGACCGAGACCCGGTCGCCCGGATGCATCTGTGCCAGGTGGCTCGATGCGACGCCGAAGTAATGGCCGTGGCCAGCCAACGCAGGCGCGTCAACCACCGCGACGGTCAGACTCGCCTGATTCGGATCGGCCAATGGGGATGATGAGATCGAGTACTGGCGCGCGCGCAGCATCGGCAGCATGGCCAGAAAGCGCGCCAGCGGCACGTCGCACGACTGCATGCGTTCCAGCAGATCGAGCACGCTGACCCGGCTGCGCAGGATCTCGGCTTCGTAGGCTTCCTCACTTCCAAGGCGCTCCAGCTCCGTGCGTTCCGGCGGGCATTGGGCAAGCTGTGCCAGCTCAACCAGTTGCGAACGCGTGGCCGGCTGGGCAAGCTCGACATAGCCGGACAGCACATCGAACGCGGCGATCGGGTAGCCGGCGGGAATCGCGCTGGGCGCGCCCGGCTGCTTGTGGACCACGATCTGAGTGTCGCTGGCCAAGCCAAACCGGCGCAGCGCGCGTTCGACGTTGGCCGGCGGGTTGCGTGGCAGGATCGCCAGATAGTCGCCACTTGCATAGCTCATGCCGGCCGGCAGCGCGATCTGCAAGTGCCGTTTGGAGCGCGCGTTCGGTGCCGAAATATCCACCAGCTCGCGATTCTCCAGCACCGTGCCAAGCTCCAGCTCGCCCAACTGCAATGCGTTTTCCCGGCCTGCGCGCACCAGCTCGACTTCAAGCGTCGGCATGGCCGCTTCGCGCTCGATCGACTCACGCCCCAACGCCTGGTCCAGTTCGGCCCAGAGATCCTGATACCAGGTGTCGAACGCGCCGAAGAAGTCGCCGCCCGCATCGGCCTCACCGCGCGCGCGAAAACGTGTTGCACCGGCTGCTGCCAAGGCGGCGTCCATGCGCTTGGGCACAGCTTGGTACGTGCGCGCCCATTGCCGGTTGCCGCAACCAAACACAGCAAAACGAACGCCGTCCAAAGCATCGGCCTGCAGCCCCTCGGCCCAGGACAGGAACTGCTTGGCGTTGTCCGGCGCCTGGCCTTCGTACGACGCGGTGACGACGATCAGGGGCACCTCCGCGCACAGTGCACCCTCGTGCTGGTCCAGCGGGCCGAGGGTGGCCCTGTAGCCCTGGCGCGCCGCATCACTGCCGATGCGCCGCGCAAACATCTCGCATGAGCCGGTGTTGCTGCCCCACAGCACCAGCAGCGGCGCGGCATCGGCAGCGGCGACCTGATCGGCCGCCGGCGCTGGTGTGAGCTTCTGCACTGGGGTGGCGATCGGGCTGCGCATTGCGAATCCGCCTTCGCCGCGCAGCTTGGCGCGAATCATCAGACCGTGCGGCTTCAAGGTCAGCGTCTCGGCCACCTGCAATTTGTAGCCCGGGTCGTCCAGCACGATGTCGAACCGTTGCAGCAGCATCGCCAGCACGAGCTGCGCCTCCTGCATCGCGAACGTCCGGCCAATGCAAGCGCGGGCGCCGTTGCCGAAGGGCTTCCAGGCGTTCGGCGGCAGTTTCTCCGCTTCTTCTTGTGCGAAGCGTTCGGGCCGGAAGCTCTCCGCGTCTGCGCCCCAGACCGCTGGGTCACGATGCAGCATCGGCTCCAGCACCAGCACGGTGTCTTTGGTGGTCAACGGATAGCGACCGCCCAGCACGGTGTCTTCGATCGGCTTTACACCGAATGCGGGCGCGGTCGGCCACAGGCGCAGCGACTCCATCAGGATCTGTTCAAGGTAGCGCAGCTTGGCCAAATGGTCCAGCGTCGGCGTCTCACGGCCCATCACGTCATCGACCAATGCGCGCGCACGTCGCATCACATCGGGGTTGGCCAGCAACAGCTGCACCGCGAACGACAGCAGGCCACTCGTGGTCTCATGGCCCGCGATCAGGAACGTGACCATCTGGTAGCGGATGTTCTCGTCCGACAGCTTTTCGCCGGTGACCGGGTCGACACCGTTCAGCATCACGTTGAGCAGGTCGTTCTTGTCGGCACCTTTCGGATCGGCGCGGCGTTCGGCGATCAGCTGCTCGGCCACCTTGGCAAGCACCTGCTGGTCCGCCTCATAACGGCGCTTGGTGACCAGCATCATGTTCGACAGCACATTGGGCCGGCGCCCGCGCTGACCCGCTTCATCCAGCGCATCGACCATCGCCGCGACGAACGGATGCATCTCGTTTTGATAGAAGCTGTTGAAGCGGTAGTCGAACGCGCACAGCGCAATCGTGTCCAGCGTCAGCCGCGTCATGTTGTCGGCCACATCGATCACGGCGCCGCTGCCGAGTCGCTCCCACTTGACAAACAGCTGGTCCGCAATGTCGACCATGCGTTCAAACATCGAGCGCACCCCCACCGGCCCGAACGCTGGCATCAAAAGCCGATGCGCCTTGCCCCAGTTCGGTTCGCTGTTGTAGGCGGTAAAAAGACCATCGCCCGCGAATGTGCGGATTTCCCGCAGCGGGCCGTGGATGCGCTTGTTGAAGCGGGTCTCATCGCACAGTTCGTCGACCAGCGCCTGCGAACTGGCCACATGCACTTCGCGGCCAACCAGATTGAGCTTGTAGAACGGCCCGTACTGGCGCGCCAGCCGCATCATGCTTTGAATCGGCGTGTCCGAATCGATCTCGGTCAGGTTGCCGACGATCGGTTTTTGCGGCGGCTGCGGCACTTGCGTGGGGCGGATTTCGATGGTGTCCATGGGGTGTTGTCTCCCGATGAGAAGGAGTTGGTTTGACGGCGAAGCGGAGGGCGTGGCGGCCGCTCCGTCCAATGTGTCATTGTGTGCGGGCTGCACCGCCTGCTGCTGTCGGGCAGCCGACACAACGCGAAAACATGACCACGCCCACCGACTTGCCCGCCGATCCACCCATCGCCATGCCTGACGACATCCATGGCGAGCAACCTTTTGAACTGGTGGTGCGCTCGGGCGCCTGGTTTCGCGAGATTCCTGCTGCGCTGCAGACCCAGTTGCTCTGCACAGCTCAAGTTCGACGCATAGCGGGTGGTGACTTCTTGCTGCGCCAGGGCGACGCGGTGGATGGCCTGTACTGTGTGGTCGCCGGCTGCCTGCGCGTCACGACGGCCGCCGCCGATGGCCGGCAGGCCATGCTCGCGATCGCCGAACCGCCGCAGTGGTTTGGCGAGATCGCACTGTTCGACGGCGCCCCGGTGGCGCACGACGTCTGGGCCAGTGCGCCGACCACGCTGCTGCAGGTGCCACGGGCACGACTGCTCGGTCTGCTCGAAGCGACACCTGCGCACTGGCACGCGCTCGGCTTGTTGTTGACGCACAAGTTGCGCGCTGCCTTTGCGACGATCGAGGAGAACACGCTGCTCACGCCGCAGCAGCGACTCGCGCGCCGGCTGATTGCACTGGCCGATGGCTGGGGCCAATCGCCGGGGCGCACGCGGCGCGAGATTCGGGTGCCGCAGGAGCAGCTCGGGCAGATGCTGGGGCTGACACGGCAAACGGTGAACCAACTGCTGCGGCAGCTGGCGACGGAAGGGGCGGTGCGGTTGGCCCGTGGGGTGATCGAAATCGTTGACGTGGATGCGTTGCGGCGGCTTTGAACGGGACCGACGCAGTGGCTCTCCTAAGGCAACCAAGCATGGAAGCGACTAAAATCTGGTCGATTCAACCAATTTTTTTGTTCAGGGAGCTGCCATGCCTGCCGCTACCGTTGGCCTGTTCGATGCCAAAACCCACCTGAGTGAATATGTCGCGCGCGCCGAAGCTGGGGAAGAAGTGATCATCATGCGGCATAACAAGCCAGTCGCGAAGCTGGTGCCGATGTCAGCGCCTTCCAACGCCGCTCCAGCGGCTGAGATTCCGCCATTTAAGCAACGCACATTCGACATGGGGCCGTTGCTGGTCGATGCACATAGCTTGAACCGGCTTGCAGCGGACCTGGAAGATGAGGAAATCATCGCCAAGATGAAGCGAGGCGCTTGAAATGCGGCTGCCCGATACGAACGTGCTGGTCTATATGGTGGACGCATTGAGCCCGTACCACGTCATGTCAAAGACTTGGATGCAAAGGTCGCTGGGCGACGTACGCGGCGTCGGACTGGCCTGGGGCGCGTTGATCGGTTTTCTTCGTGTGTCCACGCATCCGCGCGTGCTAACCACACCACTTGAGACAACGACTGCGCTTTCCGTCGTGGACGAGTGGCTGAGTCACCCACGTGTGCAAATCATTCATCCCGGGGAACGCCATGCAGGAATTCTGGGCCGCCTGCTGATTGCAGCGGGCACAGCTGGCAACCTTACCAACGACGCCCATCTGGCTGCGCTCGCGATTGAGCACAACGCAGAAATCGGCACCTTCGACCGCGACTTCAAACGCTTCACTGGACTGCGCTTTCAGCTGCTCGGTTGATCTTCTCCCCATTTAGGCAATTAATGATTTCACGCACTGCTCCCCATACTGTCGCCGACATCCGCCAGACCTTCCTCGACTTCTTCGCGTCGAAAGGCCACACGGTGGTGCCATCCAGCTCGCTCGTGCCGGGCAACGACCCGACGCTGATGTTCACCAACTCCGGCATGGTTCAGTTCAAGGACGTGTTCCTGGGCCAGGACAAGCGGCCATACGTGCGGGCCACGTCGGTGCAGGCCTGCCTGCGCGCCGGCGGCAAGCACAACGATCTGGAGAACGTCGGCTACACCGCGCGGCACCACACGTTTTTCGAGATGCTGGGCAACTGGAGCTTCGGCGACTACTTCAAGCGCGAGTCGATCGAATGGGGTTGGGAGCTGCTCACGCAGGTCTTTAAACTGCCCGCCGACAAACTCTGGGCCACCGTCTATCACGAAGACGAAGAGGCCTACGACATCTGGCACAACGTCATCGGCCTGCCGCCCGAACGCATCGTGCGCATCGGCGACAATAAGGGCAAGAAGTACGCCAGCGACAACTTCTGGATGATGGCCGACACCGGCCCGTGCGGCCCGTGCAGCGAGATTTTCTACGACCACGGCCCTGAGATCCCCGGCGGACCGCCCGGCAGCCCGGATGAAGACGGCGACCGCTACATTGAGATCTGGAACCACGTGTTCATGCAGTTCGACATGCAGCCCGATGGCTCCTTGAAGAAGCTGCCGGCGCCGTGTGTCGACACCGGTATGGGGCTGGAACGGCTGGCCGCGATCCTGCAGCATGTGCACAGCAACTACCAGATCGACCTGTTCGATGCGCTGATCAAGGCCGCCGCGCGCGAAACCGGCTGTGAGGACTTGAACAACAACTCGCTCAAGGTCATCGCCGACCACATCCGCGCAACCGCCTTCCTGGTGGCCGACGGCGTGATCCCGAGCAACGAAGGCCGCGGCTATGTGCAGCGTCGCATCATCCGCCGCGCGATTCGGCATGGCTACAAGCTGGACAAGAAGACGCCGTTCTTCTACAAGCTCGTGCCCGATCTGGTGGCGTTGATGGGCGATGCATACCCGAACTTGGCGAAGCAGGAAAAGCGCATCGGTGAGGTGTTGAAAGCGGAGGAAGAGCGCTTCTTCGAAACGCTGGAAAACGGCATGGAGATTCTGGATGCGGCGCTGGCTGGCGATACAAAAGTGCTGCCCGGCGACGTCGCATTCAAGCTGCACGACACCTACGGTTTCCCGCTGGACTTGTCGGCCGACGTGTGCCGTGAGCGCGATGTCCAAGTCGATGAAGTGGGCTTCCACGCTGCCATGGACAAGCAGAAAGCTGCGGGCCGCGCGGCAGGCAAGTTCAAGATGGACCGCGCGCTTGAATATGTGGGTGCGGGCAATCAGTTCGTCGGCTACGAAGCGCTTGAAGCATCTTCAAAAATCATAGCAATCTATGTGGATGGGACTAGCGCCTCGGCACTAAAAAATGGAGAAAACGGCATCGTTGTGCTCGAATCGACCCCGTTCTATGCCGAGTCCGGTGGCCAAGTCGGCGACCGCGGCGAACTGACGGCGGACAGCGGCGCTTTTCAGGTGGACGATACGCAGAAAGTCCGTGCCGACGTATATGGCCACCACGGCACTCTGAGCCGCGGCACGCTCAAGGTCGGCGACGCCGTGACAGCACAGGTCGACGTGCTGGCCCGCGCTGCCACCATGCGCAACCACAGCGTCACGCACATCATGCACAAGGCACTGCGCGAAGTGCTGGGCGACCACGTGCAACAAAAAGGCAGCCTGGTCGACATCGACAAGACGCGCTTCGACTTCACACACAACAGCCCGGTCACGCACGAGCAGATCCAGGAGGTGGAACGGCGCGTGAACGCCGAGATCCTGACGAACCATGCGACGCATGCGAGAGAAATGGACATCGAGGCCGCCAAGCGCACCGGCGCGATGATGCTGTTCGGTGAGAAGTACGGCGAGTCGGTGCGCGTGCTGGACATCGGCAGCAGCCGTGAGTTGTGTGGTGGCACACACGTGGCGCGCACTGGCGACATCGGCTTTTTCACCGTCACATCCGAAGGCGGCGTGGCCGCTGGCGTGCGCCGCATCGAAGCGGTTACGGGCGCGAACGCGCTGAGCCACGTGCAGAAGATGGGCGACACGCTGGGCAGCGCTGCGGGCACGTTGCGCGTCACGCCGACTGAGTTGCCCGCGCGCATTGGGGCATTGCTCGAACAGCAGCGCCAGCTTGAAAAAGAATTGGCTGCGCTCAAAGGCAAGCTTGCATCGTCCCAAGGCGATGAGCTGACTTCCCAAGCGATCGATGTCAACGGCATCAAGGTGCTGGCCGCGGCGCTGCCCGGCGCCGACGCCAAGGTGCTGCGCGACACGATGGACAAGTTGAAAGACAAGCTGAAGACCGCCGCCATTGTGCTGGCCAGTGTCGAAGGCGGCCGCGTGCAGCTGGCGGCCGGCGTCACCAAAGACAGTATGGGCAAGCTGAAGGCGGGTGAGCTCGTCAACTTCGTCGCTAACCAGGTGGGCGGCAAGGGCGGGGGCAAGCCCGATCTGGCGATGGCCGGCGGCACCGATCCAGGGGGGCTGACGGCAGCGCTTGAGTCGGTGCGCGGCTGGGTCGCGGAAAGAGTGTGACTGCTATGTCGGCCGTAGTTGACCAGCGTGTGGAGGCTGCAGCCAGCGCACGGCTGGCGCCCAACCGGCCGCTGCGCGATTGGCGCGACCTGCGAGGGCCGCGCAGTTGGCCTGTGGTCGGCAACCGGCTGCAGTTCAAGCCAGCCGGGCTGCACCTGCAACTCGAACAATGGTGCCGTGAATACGGGCCGTACTACAAGCTTCGCCTTGGTGGGCCGGTGCTGGTGGTGGCTGATCATGAGGTGATCGCTTCCGTGCTGCGCAACCGGCCCGACGTGTTCCAGCGCACCCCGCGCCTGAACCAAGTGTGGCTCGAGCTTGGCCTGCCACCCGGCATCTTCGGCTCGAACGGCGACGTCTGGCGGCGCCAGCGGCGCATGGTGATGGCCGGCTTCGATCCGGCGCATGTGAAGCGCTACTTCCCGGCGCTTCAGCAAGTCGCCGAACGGCTCGCGCGGCGCTGGGCCAAGGCAGCCCAGGCCGGCAGCGCGATCGATCTGCAGTCGGATCTGATGCGCTACACCGTAGACACGATTGCCGGCCTGGCGTTCGGTGCGCAAGTCAATACACTTGAATCCGACGACGACGTGATCCAGCAGCATCTGGACCGCATCTTTCCAGCACTCGCGCACCGCATCCTCGCGCCGGTGCCGGTCTGGCGTTACTGGCGCAGCCGCAACGTCCGCGAGCTCGAACGCAGCGTGCTGGCTGTGAAGGCCGCTGTCGACCGCTTGGTCGAAGAGGCTCGGGCCCAACTGCAGGCCGAGCCGGCTCGGCGTGAGCACCCAGACAACCTGCTCGAAGCGATGATCGCCGCCGCCGACCAGCCTGAGAGCGGCATCGATGACGCACAAGTCGCCGGCAACGTCGTCACCATGCTGCTCGCGGGCGAGGACACGACGGCCAATACGATCGCCTGGATGCTCGATTTGTTGTGGCGCAATCCGCAGGCGCTCCAGCACGCGACCGACGAAGTGCGCCGTGTGGTGGTCGACCGCCACGTGCTGCCGACGCTGGAGCAGATCGCACAGCTTGATTTCGTTGAAGCGTGCGCGCACGAAACGATGCGCCTCAAACCAGTCGCGCCGCTGCTGCCGCTGCGCACTGAGCACGCGGTGACAGTCGGCGAGGTGCAGGTGCCGGCCGGCACCATCGTGATTTCGCTGATGCGCCCTGATGGTGTGAACGAGCAACTCATGCCAGGCGCCACTGAATTCCGGCCCGAGCGCTGGTTGGCCGACGCTGTCGACTCATCGATGCCGTCGGCTCAGGCCAGTTCACCCAAGCGCGTCTTCATGCCGTTCGGCGCCGGCCCGCGTATCTGCCCGGGGCGTTATCTGGCGCTGCTTGAGATCAAGGTGGCAATGGCGACGCTGCTGTCGCGCTTCGACATCGTTGGGGTGAGCACGCCCGATGGTCAGCCCGCACGAGAAGAGTTGTCGTTCACGATGACGCCGGTCGGCCTGACGATGCGGTTGCGCGAGCGCCGCTGACCCCCCAACCAGCAGGCCAGGCCTGCCTCCGGTCCACTGGCCTTGATGTCTCGACAGCTTGTTCATCCTGAAGATCAAGCCTGCTGCGACCGAATAAGCAGGCCACTGGTCACGTATTGCCAAGGCCGACACCGAACCGCGGCGCCCTTGGGTGTAGCCGTCGTGTATCCGGGTCGATTTGGGCCGAATGCGTTCGTCCCACGCAACGAACTCGCCATAGCATGGCCATGTTCGGCTTGGCATCGCCGCAGCGACCGCAAGTGCCTGCAGCCGTAGGGCCGCTCAGGCCGGCCGCCAACGCGCAATGATCTGGACCGCAAGTTCGGTCAATTGCGATGCCACCAGGTGTGGGGCCGGCACGTCGGCGGCTGGCAGCAGGGCATTGTGCGGACGGGTGACAAGTGCGCCGTAACAGCCGGCGGCCTGAGCGCCCACCGTATCCCAGAGATGGCAGGCGACGAGGCACAGGTCCGAGGTGCCGACCCCCATCTCCTTTGCCACGAGGCGGTACGTCTCGGGCGCCGGCTTGAACTTTCTCACCGCCTCGACGCTGAAGGAGCGTTCGAAGAAGCCAGCGAGTCCGGCGCGCTCGAGCGGCGTTGGCGACGATGCGGTCGCCGAATTCGTCAGCGTCACCAGCCGGAAGCCCGCGTCACGCAGTCGCGTCAGCGCCGGGGCAGCGTCGGCGTGCGCCGGCATCGCCTTCATGCGCTCTTTCAATTCGTCGATGTCGCTGTCGGCGATGGTCGCGCCACGGGTCGACCCGACCATGTGCAAGGTTCCCACGGCCAGTTCGCCGAACGGCATGTACAGGCCGGACAACGTCATGGTCTGGGAGTACAGGATCAGCTGCGCGAACCACGCTCGCATGACGGAACGGTCACCGAAGATGCGCTCGAACAGCGGCTCGAGCGTGCTGATGTCGAGCAGCGTCTCGTTCACGTCGAAGACGAGGATCGGGACAGGTGTGGCTCGAGGCATGGATCGTCCTTTGTCGGCAGTTGCCGGTGATTGTTGTGCCGCCCTGACCATGAAATGGTCAGCGTCACTGGCAGTGTCGCCAGGCAGCCGCAGTGCCTGCCAGTTGGCCGATTCCACACATCGCGATCGCTGCCAAGGGGGCGCAAGCCTATGGACGACTCAGCCATGAAATGCGGAATCCGAACGCAGGGCCAGCCATCGTAATTATTGGGCTGGTGCGAATGAATAAAGGATTGTTGCGCAGTCGCTTTTGGCTGAACCTGCATCGCGTCCTGATTGGCACGAGGTTAAGCGCGCAATGAATCCATTCAAGCCCGAAGTCCTCACGCGATGAACCGCAACGACGTCACTGAAAAAATCATCACTGCCAAGACCAGCCCAGGCCTGCAATGGTCCAATGTGGCTGGGAAGGTGGGTCTCTCGACAGAATGGACTACCGCGGCCTGCCTGGGCCAGATGACGCTGAACGCCGAGCAGGTCAGGACGAATGGCGAGATTTTCGGCTTGACCGCGAAAGAACAAAAATGGCTGCAGGTCGTGCCGTACAAAGGTTCGCTGCCTACCCAGACGCCAATCGACCCGCTGATCCATCGCTGATATGAAATTGTGAACGTCGACGGCACCACCATCAAGGAGCTGATCCACGAGGAATTCGGCGACGGCATCATGAGCGCCGTCGATTCCAGAATGAACATCCAGCAGCAGGTCGATCCGGAAGGCGACCGTGTGAATGTCGTGCTGTCAGGCAAGTTCCCGCCGTACCAGGCGCACCAAGCGCGTACCGAGCCGTCGTGTGGCTCGGTACATATCGCGCGTGTCAGTCTTTGTAGCTCGGATCCACCCGGTCCAGCTTGCGGATCAACGCAGGCCACGCGAACGAGCCACCCAGGCCGCCGGTCTGCACGCGCATCGCTTCGCGCGTGCCGGCGACGATGCGCGGGTCGACTTCGGTCAGTTCGCTGCCACCCGCCTGTGCGTCGATCTGGATGCGACAGGTGTTCTCGAACGTGTACATCGCCAAAAACGCATCTGCGATGCTGCGGCCGACGGTTAACAGGCCGTGATTGCGCAGCACCAGAAAGTTCGCTTCACCCAGGTCGGCTTGCAGTCGCGGCTTCTCATCTTCACGAAACGCCACGCCCTCATAGTCGTGGTAAGCGATCGATGCCAGTACGAACGCCGACTGCTGGCTGATCGGCAGCACGCCGCGCTTTTGTGCGCTGACGGCCACGCCACTGCGTGTGTGGGTGTGCAGCACGCAGCCGGCTTCATGCCGCGCTTCGTGCACGGCGCTGTGAATCACGAAGCCGGCCGGGTTCACCGGGTACGGCGATTCGATCAACTTGTTGCATTGCATGTCGACCTTGACCAGGCTGGATGCCGTGATCTCGTCGAACATCAGTCCGTACGGATTGATCAGGAACTGGTGCTGGTCGCCTGCGACCGATTCGGGCAGCTTGGCGCTGATGTGCGTGAACACCAGATCGCTCCAGCCGTACAGCGCGACCAGCCGGTAGCACGCGGCCAAGTCGATGCGCAACTGCCATTCCTCGGCCGAGACCAGACGCTGGATTTCAGTTTGGGTGGCTGCATTCATGGGTGTCTCCTGTGGATGATCCGCCAAGGATATTGGCGAATCGGGTGTCGATCAAGACTCATCGATACTGTTAGACGGCCGCAGCCCCGGTCGTCGCTGGCTTGTTGGCGGCCGCTGGCCATGCCGAACGAATCCACGTGCTCGGCCAGTTTGGCGAGATAGGTTGGCTCGATCAGCTTTGCGTCGTGGCTCACACTGCGGAACATGCTTTCGTTTTCCGGCAGTGCGGCCGGCAGCAGCGGCAGCTTGGTCGACTGCGAATAGCGCTCTTGCACCACCTTGTCGACCGCGCGCATGAACTTCTCGGCGTCGTCGTCGACGATGGCGGACTTCGGTGTGCGGCGGTAGCTGACCGAAACGCCGCCACTTGTGGAGCGGATCGCACCTTCGTGTTCATCGCGTCGGTTGTTGGTACCAGGCATATCGGCACCGTCGGTCGGAAAGTTATCGGTCAGTTGCACGGGATCAAGCGCGTAGCGGTTGCCGAAGTACAGCGCTGCACTGCCGCGACTGATGCCCAACGTGGTAGTCGCCGGACGACTGCAGGGTGCGCAGCAGCGGCTTCAGATGAAAGCTGTCGGCGGCGATCGCAAGGGTCGATACGGTGCGCTGCACCCGATACGTCTTGAACAGGTCCGGCGCACTCAGCCAAGCCAGACCATCCGCTGTGTGCTGCCAGAAATTGCGATTGGCGGCCAGCGCATGCAATGGCTCAAGCAGTGATTGCACATCGCGCTCCGGGTATCGCTGCGCCAGCGACGCCTCCAATTCTTTCACCAGATTCTTGAACCGGATCGGGTCCTGCTCGTTGTCCGGACGGCTGCGATGCGTCGGCTGGTACAGAGACAAGCACGGCGCCTTCGGGTTGTTCAAGATGCCTTCGCCAAAATCCTTTGCTCGTGAATCCATGGGGGTCTTGCTCCTTGTCGTGAGAATCGGCCTCCACAAAAATGCAGAAGTTGAAAAGTCAGACTGGCGGCATTTACCGAGCTGGGCGACCGCAAAGCCCCACTGCCTGAATGTAGGACCGCTGCGCATCCGCCCCGGTCGATCCCCAGTTTCTCTAAAATGTGTTGCACCGCAGCATGAAACCGAGGCAAACACACCCCGTGCCATCCCAACCGTCATCGTCCGAAGAGCCAACGGCTCGCGTGATCAAGAAATATCCAAACCGCCGGCTCTACGACACCGAAACGTCCAGCTACATCAAGCTGACCGAAGTCAAGCAACTCGTGATGGACCAGGTGCCGCTGGCGGTGGTGGACGTGAAGACCGGGGAAGACCTGACACGCTCCGTCCTGCTGCAGATCATTCTGGACGAAGAAGCCGGCGGCGAGCCGATCTTTACCGTGGGCGTGCTGTCCAGCATGATTCGTTTTTATGGCAATGCGATGCAAGGTTTTCTGGGGCCCTATCTGGAGCGCAACATGCAGGCCTTGATCGATATTCAGTCTCGTCTGGGCGATCAGTCGAAGGCCGTTACGCCGGAGACGTGGGCGCATTTCATGCAGATGCAGTCGCCGCTCGTGCACGGCATGATGGGCCGCCATGTCGAGCAGTCGACGCAGTTGTTCTTGCAGATGCAGGAGCAGGCCAAGAAGCAGCGTGAGCAGATGCTCGGCGCATTGGGATTCAAGGGATGAGCGCTGTCATCAACAAAGCCCCGAAGGTCGGCTTCGTCAGCCTAGGCTGCCCGAAAGCGTTGACCGATTCGGAACTGATCCTCACGCAACTGTCGGCTGAGGGCTATCAAACCTCGAAGACGTTCGACGGTGCCGATCTGGTGATCGTGAACACCTGCGGCTTCATCGACGATGCCGTGCGCGAGAGCCTGGACACGATCGGCGAAGCATTGGCCGAAAACGGCAAGGTGATCGTGACGGGTTGCCTGGGGGCCAAGGCGGGTGATGGCGGCGGCAATCTGGTGCGCCAGATGCACCCGAGCGTGCTGGCCGTGACCGGGCCACATGCGACGCAAGAGGTGATGGACGCAGTGCATCTGAACCTGCCCAAGCCGCACGATCCGTTCATGGATCTGGTGCCGGGCGGCTTCGGTGTGGCGGGTATCAAGCTCACGCCGCGCCACTATGCCTATTTGAAGATCAGTGAAGGCTGCAATCACCATTGCACGTTCTGCATCATCCCGTCGATGCGCGGCAAGCTCGTGTCGCGACCGATCGGTGATGTGCTGAACGAAGCGCGCGCGCTGTTCGAAGGCGGTGTAAAGGAGCTGCTGGTGGTGAGCCAGGACACGTCCGCCTACGGCGTCGACGTCAAGTACCGCACGGGTTTCTGGGATGGCAAGCCGGTCAAGACCCGGATGCTCGAACTGGTCGATGCGTTGGGTGACATCGCTGCGCCGTATGGGGCCTGGGTCCGGCTGCACTACGTCTATCCGTATCCGAGCGTGGACGCGGTGCTGCCGCTGATGGCAACAGGCAAAGTCCTGCCGTATCTGGACGTGCCGTTCCAGCACAGCCACCCCGATGTGTTGAAGCGCATGCAGCGGCCGGCCAGCGGCGAACGCAATCTGGAGCGCATCGAGCAATGGCGCGCTGCCTGTCCGCCGCTGGTGGTGCGCAGCACGTTCATCGCAGGTTTTCCGGGGGAGACCGAAGCAGAGTTTCAGCATCTGCTCGAGTTCGTGCGCGAAGCGAAGATCGACCGTGCAGGGTGCTTTGCGTACAGCCCAGTCGATGGCGCCGTGGCCAACGACATCCCCGGCATGTTGCCGATCGAGGTGCGTGAGGAACGCCGCGCGCGCTTCATGCAGGAGGCCGAGCGCGTATCGGCCGAGAAACTGTCCGCGCGCATTGGCGCGACCATGCAGGTGCTGATCGATTCGGCGCCAGGCCTGGGACGCAAGGGCGGTGTCGGACGCAGCTATGCGGATGCACCAGAGATCGACGGTACGGTGCGACTGTTGCCGCCGCAAAAAATTAGCAAGACGCTGAAAGTCGGCGAGTTCACCCGGGCACGCATCGTCGCGACCGAAGGCCACGATCTGGTTGCGCAGCCGATTTGAGCGTAAATCCCAGAGCGGCAAATGGGCGCGTAAACTGCGGCAAGCCACGCCCATTCGCCATCCGTGCATGGCTCAGAAACGAAAAAGCCGCCTTGCAAGAGCAGGCGGCTTCGTCAGCAGCATGAACCCTTTGAAGGCCATGCATATTCAAGAAAAAACCATTCGATGATGGTGCCCAGGAAGGGACTCGAACCCCCACGATGTTACTCGCTAGTACCTGAAACTAGTGCGTCTACCAATTCCGCCACCTGGGCATTCAGGAAAGCAAGCGATTGTATAGCAACCAAGTGACGGCTTCGGCCGGTTTTGCCGACGAGGTCGTCGGCACGGTCCAAGGCCACCGCGACGGCCACGGCTTCGTGATCCGCGACGACGGCGAAGCTGACATCTATCTGCCCGCCAATGAAATGCGCGCGGTACTGCACAAGGACAAGGTGCGCGCCCGCGTGGTGCGCCAAGACCGGCGCGGTCGGCCCGAAGGCAAAGTGGTCGAGATCGTCGAGCGCCCGCCGCAGCCGATCATCGGGCGGCTGCTGCAGGAAGGTGGCGTCTGGCTGGTTGCGCTCGAAGACAAGCGCTACGGCCAGGACATCCTGATCCCGAAAGGCGCTACCGGCACCGCCACAGCAGGGCAGGTGGTGGTGGTCGAATTGACCGAGCCGCCCGCGTTGTTCGGCCAACCGGTCGGGCGCGTGAAAGAAGTGCTGGGTGAGGTTGACGATCCCGGTATGGAAATCGAGATCGCGGTGCGCAAGTACAGCGTGCCGCATGAGTTCTCCGACGCTGCGCTGGACGAAGCGCGTGCGCTGCCCGATCACGTACGCCCAGCCGACCACAAGAAGCGCATTGACCTGCGCGACGTGCCGCTGGTGACGATCGACGGCGAAGACGCACGAGATTTCGACGATGCGGTCTATTGCGAACCTGCGAAAGTCGCGCGTGGCAAGGGCTGGCGCCTGCTGGTTGCGATCGCCGACGTGAGCCACTACGTGAAGAACGGCGCACCGATCGACATCGACGCGTACGACCGCGCAACCAGCGTCTACTTCCCGCGCCGCGTGATCCCGATGCTGCCGGAGAAGTTGAGCAATGGCCTGTGCTCGCTGAACCCCGACCTCGAGCGCCTGTGCATGGTCTGCGACATGCTGGTCACCGCCGAGGGTGACGTGCATGCGTACCAGTTCTACTCGGCCGTGATGTTCAGCCACGCGCGCTTCACCTACACGGAGGTCGCCGCGATCCTGACCAACACGCGGGGGCCGGAAGCAGCACGCCGCAAAGATCGCGTGGACGATTTGCTGAACCTGCACGACGTCTACAGCGCGTTGTCCAGAAGCCGCCAGCAACGCGGTGCAGTCGACTTCGAGACGACGGAAACGAAGATCGTCTGCGACGAGAACGGTCGCATAGAGAAGATCGTGCCGAGCCAACGCAACGACGCGCACAAGCTGATCGAGGAAGCGATGCTCGCGGCCAATGTCTGCAGCGCCGACTTCATCGAGCAGAACAAGCAGGCAGGCCTGTTCCGCGTGCATGACGGCCCGACGCCGGAGAAGGTCGAGCAACTGCGCGACTACCTGAAGGCGTTGGGTCTGGGCATGTCCGTCAGCGACGAGCCCAAACCCGAGGAGTTCCAGCAGATTGCTGCCGCAACCAAGGAACGCATCGACGCGCAGCAAATCCACATGATGCTGCTGCGCTCCATGAGTCAGGCGATCTATTCGCCGCACAACGGTGGGCACTTCGGGCTCGCGTACGAGGCCTACACGCACTTCACGAGCCCGATCCGGCGCTATCCGGACCTGCTGGTGCACCGTGTCATCAAGGCGATCCTGAGTGGTACCAAGTACCAGTTGCCGGTGCTGCCGATTCCCGGCGAGGCGCACGCCAAGCTCGCCAAGCGGATGGAGAAAAACCTGGCCGTGCGTGTCAAGTCGCCGGACCAGAAACCCAGAAAAGTCGGTGCCGAAATGCAGGCCTGGGAAGCCGCCGGCCTGCACTGCAGCGCGAACGAACGCCGCGCCGACGAAGCCAGCCGCGACGTCGAAGCCTGGCTCAAGTGCAAGTACATGCGCGAGCATCTGGGCGAGGAATACAGCGGCACGGTCACGTCGGCGACCAGCTTCGGCATCTTCGTCACGCTGGATACGATGTACGTCGAGGGGCTGGTCCACATCACCGAGCTCGGCGGCGAATACTTCAAGTTCGACGACTTGCGCCAGGAGCTTCGGGGTGAGCGCACCGGCATGCGCTATGCGATCGGCACCAAGGTGCGGGTGCAGGTCAGCCGGGTGGATCTGGACGGCCGCCGGATCGACTTCCGACTCGTGCGCGATGCCGACGATCTGCTGGTGCGCGCGATGAAGGACAAGGGCGTGTCGAACGAGGCGATGGCAAACGGCGATGGCACGCCGACCAAGGCGTCGACGCGGCGCTCCAATCGCAGCAAGTCCGGCGCACGGGCCGACGCGAGCAACACGGCGCCACCGCAACTCAAAAAATCCGAGAAGAAGAGCCCGAACAAGGCAAAGACGAAAAGCGGTTCCGGCGGAGGTCGCAGCAAGTCTCGTCGCTGATCCGGCCGCTGATTCCGACGCTAAGCCGTCCGGTGATCCCGGCACTGGGTGCTCGTGCACGTTTGAGTACGCTTGGCGCTCCCATCCATCCATATCAACCCAACAGAGACCACCCTCATCATGGCCACATCTGAAGTCAAAACAAAAACCGCCATCGTCACTGGCGCCGGCAGTGGCGTCGGCAAGTCTGCTGCATTGGCGTTGCTGAATGCCGGCTACAACGTTGCACTGGCGGGCCGCCGCACGCAGTTGCTCGATGAGGTGGCGGCTGCGTCCGGCGCAGGCGACCGCGTGCTGGCGGTGCCGACCGATGTGGCGGATGAAGACGCAGTGGTGGCGTTGTTCAAAGCCACCAAGGATCAGTTCGGCCGCGTCGACGTGGTGTTCAACAACGCAGGCGCGGGCGTCGGCGTGCCGCTCGAAGACCTCACGCTTGAGCAGTGGCAGGGCGTGGTCGATGTGAACCTGACCGGCGTGTTCCTGTGCATCCGCGAAGCGTTCCGCACGATGAAGGCGCAGGACCCGATGGGCGGCCGCATCATCAACAACGGTTCCATTTCGGCCACCACGCCGCGCCCGGGCTCGATCGCCTACACCGCGACCAAGCACGCCGTCTCCGGCATGACCAAGACCGCGTCACTCGACGGCCGCAAGTACGACATCGCCGTCGGCCAGATCGACATCGGCAACGCCGCCACCGACATGGCGATGCGCATGGCCAAGGGCGTGCCGCAAGCCAACGGCCAGATCGCGATCGAGCCGCTGATGGACGTCGACATCGTCGGCCAGTCGGTGCTCTACATGGCGAACCTGCCGCTGTCGGCCAACGTGATGTTCCATACGGTGATGGCGACGAAGATGCCGTTTGCAGGGCGCGGCTGAGCGTTCAAGGCGAGGCCGTTCGTCCTTGCCAGCGATGGATCCGTTGGTCGATTGGTCCGTGGGCCGAATCAATCAATGGAAATCCCGGCTCCTGCTGCCCTGCATTCCCAGCCGGCCGAGCAGCGGCGTCAGATCCTCCAGGCGCTGTGCAATCAGGTTGCAGACGTGGCCGCCGGAATCCATGTCGCGCTGCCAAGTGCCGTGTACGGCGAGCAGTTTGGATTGCAGCAGCACCTCGCGGTGGCGTTCGCGCAGGCTTTTCCAGACGATCACGTTCAGGTTGCCGGTCTCATCTTCCAGCGTCATGAAGATCACGCCCTTGGCGGTGTGCGGTTGTTGGCGCAACGTGACGATGCCGCAGGTGGCGACTGGGCAGCCATCGGCCAAGTCATGCAGGTCGGCTGCGGTGCGCAGTTTCATGCGCGACAGCCGTGGGCGCAGCAGTGCGAGCGGGTGCCGGCGCAACGTCAGGCCGGTGGCGGCGTAGTCGAACACGATCTCTTCGCCTTCACTGGCGGCCGGCAGTTCGAGCGGGGCTTCACCGACCGGGGCGTCTTGAAGCAATGCGGGCGCGCGGTGCAGTGCGGCGGCTTCCCAGGTCTGCTGACGGCGGTGGCCGGACAGGCTGGCCAGCGCATCGGCTGCGGCCAGTGCACGCAGGTCGGCCCCATCCAGCTTGCTGCGCAGAGCAAGGTCTTCGGTGCTGGCAAACCGGGCTTGCTGGCGGGCCGCAAGGAGCCGGGCGCTGCCGGCCGTGCTCAGGTGTCCGACAAAGCGCAGGCCGAGGCGCACGGCAGGGTTCCTTATGACATCAATCGCACCGGGCGCATTGGCAGCATGGAGCGACTCGCGCGCAGTGACATTGAATGCATCGGGTGCGTCGGGTGCATCGCTCACGGTTGCTGCATCGCCTGAAGCATCTTCCATCGAGCAGTCGTACGCGCTCAGCGTCACGTCCGGCGGCAGCACGACCACGCCGTGCCGCCGTGCATCCTGCACCAGTTGCGACGACGAATAAAAACCCATCGGCTGCGCGTTCAGCAGGGCCGCCAGAAAGCATTCGGGCTCGTGGCATTTGAGCCAGCTGCTGGCATACGCCAGCAGCGCGAAGCTGTAGGCGTGGCTTTCCGGAAAACCATATTCGCCGAAGCCTTCGATCTGCTTGAAGATGCGTTCGGCAAATTCAAGTTCGTAGCCGCGCGCCGTCATGCCGTCGATGATGCGTTGGTAGAACTTGTGCACGCCGCCCGAGCGCTTCCAGGCGGCCATCGAGCGTCGCAATTGATCGGCTTCCGAGCCCGAGAAGCCGGCCGCGATCATTGCAATCTGCATCACCTGTTCCTGAAAGATCGGCACGCCCAGGGTGCGTTTAAGCGCCGGCTCCAGCGCCTTGCTTGCATAGCGCACCTTGCTCGGCTCACGCCGCGCCTGCAGGTATGGATGCACCATGCCACCGACGATCGGGCCCGGCCGCACGATCGCGACTTGCACCACCAAGTCATAGAACGTGGTGGGTTTGAGGCGCGGCAGCATCGACATCTGCGCGCGGCTCTCGATCTGGAACACGCCGACGGTATCGGCCGCGCGGATCATCGCGTAAGTCTGTGGGTCCTCGGCCGGGATGTCGTGCAGTTGCATGCGCTGGCCGTGCCTTGCACTTACCAAATCGAGGCAGCGGCGGATCGCAGACAGCATGCCGAGCGCGAGCACGTCGACCTTCAGCAACCCCATTGCATCCAGATCGTCCTTGTCCCACTGAATGATCGACCGCTTTTCCCTGGCCGCGTTCTCCACCGGAACCAGCCGCGTGAGCTTGCCCTGCGTGAGCACGAAGCCGCCGACGTGCTGGCTCAAATGGCGCGGGAAGCCCAGCAACTGTTGCGTCAGCTCCAGCCACTGCATGAGCTGCTGCGGTCTCACGTCGAAGCCTGCGTCGCGCGTGTCGGCCGCCATCCGCGCGAGCCGGTCGGCCGCGAGCACCTGGCCGTCGAACCAGTAATGCGCTTTCGCAAAGCGATCGACCAGCGCATCGGGCAGGTCCAGTGCCTTGCCGACATCGCGGATCGCGCTGCGCGGCCGGTAGCGCACCACCACGGCTGCGATGGCGGCACGCTCGCGACCGTACTTGCGGTAGATGTACTGGATGACTTCCTCACGCCGCTCATGCTCGAAATCGACGTCGATGTCGGGCGGCTCCTTCCGTTCGCGGCTAATGAAGCGCTCGAACAGCAGGTGCGAGCGGGTCGGATCGACCGCGGTGATGCCCAGGCAATAGCAGACCGCCGAGTTCGCGGCCGAGCCGCGGCCTTGGCAAAGGATGTGTTGGCTGCGCGCGTAGCGCACGATGTCATGCACGGTCAGGAAATACATCTCGTAGCCGCATTCGCCGATCAGCGCGAGTTCGCGTTCGATCTGCTCGGCAATGCCTTGCGGCAGCCCGGCTGGATAACGCTCAGCCGTGCCTTCAAGCGTGAAGCGCCGCAATGCCTGCGCGGGCGTCAGGCCGGCTGGCACGGTCTCCATCGGATAGCGGTACTTGATCTGATTCAGACTGAACGTGCAGCGCGCCGCGATCACCAGGGTGTTTGCCAGCAGTTCGGCCGAATAGATACGCGACAGCCGCAGCCGCGAACGCAGGTGCCGTTCCGCATTCGGCTGCAACGCGAAGCCGCATTCGCTGACCGGCCAGCCGTGCCGCACGGCCGTGATCACGTCCTGCAGCGGCTTGCGGGAGCGCACGTGCATGTGCACGTCGCCCGCCGCCACCAGCGGGATGCCGGTGGCGGCGCTGGCGCGTTGCAACCTCGCAAGCCACAACTCGTCGCCAACTTCGAGCAGCAGCTCGGCGGCCAACCAGAGGTTGGACACGGGTTCGACACCGGATTCAGAAAGAAACAGGGCTGGGGCGCTGGTCAGTGCTGCCTGGATAGCTATGATTTTTGTAGTCAATGCTGCGCTGTCCAGGCTCGCTTCGTCGACCGCTGGATGGCTGCTGGCGGAAAGCGCTTGATGGCCAGGCACAAGCAACGGCTCGCCGCCGCGCAGCAGGCTGAAATCGGTTCTCGCATGCGCTGCGTCTTCTGAAACCGCTTCGCCAGCTGCTGCATCGCTGCCGACCGCCAGCAAGCGGCGACTGGGCACCAGCAGCAACTCACAGCCACGCAGCAAGCCGAAGTCCGTCGCGCTGTGCGTTGCGTCAGCGGGCGCGCCGGCCGTTTTTGATACAGGCGCAATCGCAGCACCGGCGCCGAGTCCGGGGATGCGGTCAAGCAGGTACTCGCCTTTCACTGCGCGCCGCCGCGCCGCCGTGATGAATTCGCACAAGTCGCCCCAGCCGTTTTCATCGCGGGCGAGCGCCACCAGCCGGAAACCGCTTTCGTCGTTGTCGAGCCGGAACTCGCTGCCCAAGATCAGTTGGAAGCCGAGCTCGCCAGCCCTTTCATGCGCACGCACCGCGCCCGCGACCGAGCATTCGTCGGTGATCGCCAGCGCTGCATAACCCAGCGCATGCGCGCGCTCGACCAGCTCGGCGGGGTGCGAGGCGCCGCGCTGGAAACTGAAGTTGCTTAAAACGTGCAGCTCGGCGTAATCGGGCAGGGTGGCAGCGCGATCGCCTGACATCTCAGGCATAGAGCGGTTCGAGCACGGTCGGACTACACGCAGACTGCGATGCAGCGGCCCGACCGGCTGGTGCTTCACGCATAAAGGCCCTGCAGGAACCAACCGCCACCAGCGCCACCAGCATCGGCAGCAGCACCGACATGGCCCAGCCGCTCGCGATAGATCCAGAGCAGGCCGGCTTGCGTGCCGTGCGCGATGAAATAGTCGCGCAGCGCGGGTTGGGGCGCGGCGACTGGTTGGTTCGTGGCCGATGTGGACCGCACGCTTGCGCCGTGTTCCATTACCCACCAGCCCGCCTCCAGCCGATCGGGTCCGGCCAGCAGTTCCAGAGGTCCATAAAACTGCGGGCAATCGCCCTGCACCGCCAGCGGCAGCGGATCGCGCAGCAGCCAGGTCGGTAGCCAGTGGCCGTTGCGGTCGGGTCGTCGTTCGATCGCGCCGGCTCGGTGTTGCTGCTGTTGCTGCACTTTCGCAAGCAGGACCAGCGCGTGCGACATCGGTTGCCAGCGCTGCATCCGTTCCGGCCGATGATCGGCCTGCGGCATCGCGTGCAGCACGCAACCGGCGCCCAGCCGCACGGTCAGCCGTTCGGCCAGCTGCTGCAAGCTGCCTGCATCGGCGGGGGCGCTGCGGTCTTCCGGCAGCAGATTGCGGCTGGGTGTTGCAAGCGGCGCGGTCTCCAGCGAACGCAGCCGAAGTGCCTGCGCCGGCGCAGGCAGCCGGATGCGCGCGAACTGCTCGGACAGCAGCCGCAGCAGGTGCGCAACGTCCTGCGTGGCCAGCGCGGTGCGCACGACCAGGTGCTGCTCGCGCGCGTCAGCCGCCAGGCTTTCAGCTTTTATGAAGCGCCGTGCCTCAAGCAGCCAGTGCAACTCGAACGCGAGCACGCCCAACTGCCGGCCAGCCAGCCAGACGCGCAGCTGGTGCAGCAGCCGCTGTGCGCCGAACAGCAGCGCTGGCGCGGCCTGCGTCAGCGCCGGCAGCTCGAAAGTGGCATCGAACTGCTCGGGCAGGCGCAGCCAGGCATGCGTCTCCGGCCGCTGCCCCCAGGCAGTGTCCAGGGCATCGAGCAACCCCGCGCCGAAACGCCGCGCCACGCCAGCACGCGGCAACGCGCACACATCGCCCCAGGTGCGGCAGCCGATGCGCGACAGCGTCGGCAAGTGCGGCTGTGCAGCGCTGAGCACCGAAAGCGGCAGGCCGCCCGGCAGGCTGGCGGGCCGGGCAGTGCCTTCCAACACCAGCCGCAACAGCCCGAGTGCTTCCAAAGAAGTAGCAGCAAATGCAGCAGAGCCGAGCACCTGCGACCGATTTCGCTTGAAAAGCAGCTCCAGCAGCCGTGTGCGGCCCCCCCAGAGCCGCTCGCTGGTCGACACTTCCATCAGCACCGCCTCATCCAGCAGCGCGACCCGCGGCGTGTAGGTCAGTGCCCACCACGCAAGCGCGAGTCGTGGATCGGCCGGCTCGGTGGCCGATTCGCTGGCTGGCACGTTCGACATCGCGATCCAGTGCATGGTGGGCTGCTTGCTTGGTAAAACCGATGCGGTCGGGCGCGGCTGCGGCTGCCGGGCTCAGGCGCAGCCATGCAGCAGTGCGAACACTTTCTTCTGCTGAGGCGGCATGGGCTCGGCGGCGGGCTGCGAAGGCGCGTCGGCCCGTGCTGAGACCCGCATCGCGCCGAGCAATGCCGTCAACGGCGCCGACCGTGCCGCCAGCCGCAGCGGTCGGGCCGCTGGCGGGCCGCGCCGCTTGAACACGTCGATCTCGATCGCATCGCCCGCGCTGCCCAGCAACAGCCGCAGCGGCGCTGGCGACGCTTCCTGCCGCGCCGTATCGGGCCGGAACACGAAGCACGGCTTTCCGCCCGCCTGCGCCGCAAATTGCAGCCGCCGCAACGCCGCCGTCTGCACACGTGCTGGCAGCCAGGCGAGCACGGCTGCCACGGGCGCACAGCGCAACGCCTGCTCGGCCGCCCAGAGCCGCGCGGCGACCGCTTCGCAGCGCACCCAAAGCAGCCGCGCGGCTGGCACCCCACGCGCAATCAGCGCCGGACCGAAAGGCTCCAGCGCCGCCGGGTGGATTGGGCTGGCCAACCTGGCCGCGTCAACCAACCCCGATCGAGTCGATTGCTGCCGCCGTGCTCCTTCACGAGCCTGCTGCCGCTGTGCGTCTTCGCCTGCGCGGTCTGCCCCACCAAATGCTGGCAGTGGCGGCCCGCCCACCAGCGCCAGCGGCCCGTTGTGCCGCGCCAGCAGCCTGGCCAATGCCGGCGCCAGCAGCTGCCAGTCAAAGCGCGCCGCGCCTTCGGCCTGCAGCAATTCGATCAACGCCCCCACCGGCCAGCCGCCACCCGGCAACTGCGCATCGAGCAGCGTATGGCCGCTGGGCAACACAGGCGCCTCGTCTTGCCGCGCCTGTGCGCAAAGTCGGTCCGCACGCCAGACGCTAGCCGATTCCAGCACGGCAATTACGGGGGCGGAAACGGAAGTCAGGGCAGCAGAAGGCATGAGGCGGATGGGGGCAAACAATGGAAGTGGGCAAGAAAGACTGTATTTTTATATGGGGTATCCGCTTAGCTCCAGTCACTTTAATACTACTGGATGTTCATCCAGTATAGACTTGCGTCGCGCGGATGTCGGTCTCTTGCGCACCACGTCTTCATACGTGACTGGTTGCGTGATGACGGCCTGCTGCAGCAAACGGTAGAAGAGCATGCCGCGCGAGGCCGAGGTGCGGCGGTTGAAGCGGAACACGAACTCATTGAGATAGGCGTCGAGATGCGCGGGTTGAACCGAGCCGTGGTGGGTGCCCAGGATCCAGCGCTTGATGAGCGAGGCCACCCGGTGCACGCCGGCCATCGACACGTGCGCGGGCACGTCCGAGCCGAGCATGACCGTGCGCCGGTGCTCGTAGCCCAGCTCGCTCAGCGACCGGTAGGCTGCCGAGCCGTCGGTATGCACAACGGCGCCGGGCTCGAGGGCTTCCTGCACGAACGGGATCACGCAAGAGGCCGAGTCATCGGCAATGCGGCGCAGGCGGATTCGCCCGAACCCCTTGGGCTCGAGCATCTCCACCGCAATGACCACCAGCGCCTTGTCCGTATGGCTCTTGCGCCCTACGCGGGAGATCGGCGCTTGTCGATCGGTGAGGGCGAGGAAGGTCTCATCGACCTCGACCCGTCCCTTGAGGCGCTCGCGGCCGGGCCCCGCACCCATGGCACGGCGAAACCGGTGCAGCATGGCCCAGGCCGTCTCGTAGCTGCCAAGACCGAGCACGCGCTGCAGTCCGAGGGCACTGACTCCCTGCTTCTGGTTGGTCAGATACCACGCCGCGGCCAGCCAGACGCGCAGCGGCGTACGGGTCTTGTCGAAGAGGGTGCCAGCCGTCACGGTGCTTTGCCGGCCGCAGTCCCGGCACATCAGTCGGCTGCGACTGGAGTGGTACGGCGCGCTGTCACTGCCGCACGACGGGCAGACGAATCCGCCAGGCCAGCGCAGCCCCTCCAGATACGACAGGCAAGCCGCTTCGGTAGCGAACCGGTCCAAAAACTCGGTCCAGTTGCGCGGATAGTCCCTCCCCGCGATCGGCCCGGCGATCTGGTCTTGCATTCGCTGATCCTAGCTTGACTGGAGCTAAGCGGATACCCCATATTTTTATACAGTATTCTGGGACAATGCAATCCTGTTTTGTCAATTAGCGGTCACGCAAAAGAAGAAAAAGTGAGCGCCAGCCGGATTGGCGCGCTGGACGGGATGCACCTGGAGCGGTGTGCTTCAAGTCTGTTTGTTGGGTCAGCGACCTTTCAGCTGACAGGCGACAGGGCTGCTGGAACGCGACTTCGAATTTCGTTTTCAGTGATCCTTGGCGCACGTGCTGTTCAGCAATCCCGTGTCAACGTGCGGCCGCTATTTCCAGCAGAGTTTGTGTAAGCCAGTTGCTGCCAAGGGCAACTGACCAACCGAGCACCGATCCATGCAATACAGCGTCTTGCGCCAAGGCTGCGTTCTCATCTCATTTGCCCGGGGCGCAAGTGCCAGGCCGTGCCGGTGAAAACTGGTTAAAAACAGCCTGCAAGCGCCGCCCGCAACACCACGAGGTTGGCGAAAGTTTTAGGGAGTGCGCGAGGAACTGAGGTGCGCTTGAGTCCGGTCTGGCCGCCAGTCGCGCGTCGTTGATCATGTCGGCACGCTTGAGCGCGGGGCGCTGGGCAATGCCGGCCCAGTACTTCTCAAACGCCGGGCGCGCCTCGATCGTCTTGAACTGCAGGCCCCAGCCGATCTGCGAGCCCACATAGACATCGGCCGCGCTGAACCCATCGCCGGTGATGAATTGGCGGCCAGCCACGGCCCGCTCCAGCGTGTCGATCGCGGTCGCGAGATTTCCGTAGCCGACGAAACCGGCTTTCTCCTGCGGCACCTCAACGCCCAATGAGTTGTTGGTGATCGCCGCTTCGAGCGGGCCGGCTGCGAAGAACATCCAGCCGTGATAGTCGGCGCGCGCATCCGCCGCGGGTGCCAGTCCGCCTCCGGGAACGCATCGGCCAGATACTCGCAGATCGCCGCGCACTCGGTCACGGTGCGGGCCCGATGCGTGATCGCAGGGACCTTGCCCATCGGGTTGATCGCGTGAAAAGCGCCTTACTTCATCACCGGTCCGTACTCGAGGTAGTCCGTGCGGTAGGGCACGCCGACTTCTTCGAGCATCCGGTGTGCGATGCGGCCGCGTGAAATCGAGTGGGTGTAGAAAACCAGTTCAGCGGCGTCGTCGGTCAAGGCCGCGCTCCGAAAAAACGAATTTGAAACCAACGGCGGCCGTTGTCAGGATCGCCGACCCATTTCGTCCAGCTGCGTTCAGATTGCCTGCGCGAGCCGACCAGCCGTCAGCGGCTGGTCGGCTGGCCATTCGTCGGCCATCTGCCCGTGCCGATACACGGCGGCACAGGCCGATTCCCAAGCCGACTGCCGCGCTGCCAGCCGGGCACCGATCATGCCGGCCAGCACGTCGCCGGTGCCTGCGGTGGCCAGCCGCGCGTTGCCGGTCGGGTTGATGGCTGGTGGCCGGCCCAGCTCCGCAATCAGGCTGCCGGAGCCTTTCAGCACCACGGTTGCCTCGAACTGCTCGGCCAGCCGCTGGGCTGCAGCCAGCCGATCCTGCTGCACCGACTTGACGTCGGTTCCCAGCAGCCGGGCCGCTTCCAGCGGATGCGGTGTCAGCACGGTCGGCTGGCCGCGTGCGGCGCGTTGCGCAAGCGCTTCCTGCAGTGCCGTATCGCCAGCAATCGCGTTCAGCGCATCGGCGTCCAGCACCACGCGCGCTGCGTGCCGCAGCACATCAGGCAACACCGTCTGCACCGCGTGGCCACCACCGCAGCCGCAGACGATCGCGCCGGAGCCGAAATCGAGCGCTTTTGGTGCGCGGAACATCAGTTCGGGCTGCGCCGTGTCCAGTGCGGTCATCGCACGGTCCAGCGGCACCAGATAGACGCGGCCGGCGCCGTGATGCAACGCTGCCGTGCCAGCCAGTACCAAGGCGCCGGCCATGCCTTGCGCGCCCCCGATCACCGCCACATCGCCGAAGGTGCCCTTGTGGCTGGAATGAAGCCGGTCAGCCTGAGCAGGCGCGCCGTTCAGGCTGGCGGTCGGCGGCTCGGCGTCGGGTTTGCAGCCCAGATCGTCGAACCAGATCGTGCCAGCGGCGTCGCGGCCATGCGCGGTGAAGAGGCCCGGCTTCAACGTCAGCAGGCTCAAGGTGTGCCGCGGGCCGTGGCGTGCGGGTTGCGATGCAGCATCGTCACCGGCTGGAGCAAAGTGGTCGCTCCAAACGCCGGTATCGGCCGAAAGGCCGGACGGCAGATCGATCGCCAGGCTCGTGGCGGCGGTGTGGTGCAGCACGCGCAGCCATTCGCGCATGCGGTCCTCGGGCGGCCGGGCCGTGCCGATGCCCAGCAGCGCGTCGATCACCAGATCATCGGCGCCGAGCGCGGACGGCGCCGCATCATCGAACGGCACCCCGGCAGCATGCGCACGCGCCAGTGATTCACGCGCATCGGCCGGGCAACGTGCTGCGTCGCCGAGCCAGCCGACCACCACGTGCTTGCCCCAGCGATGCAGATGCAGCGCCGCTTCCAGCCCGTCGCCGCCGTTGTTGCCGGGCCCGCAGGCGATCCAGACCGTGCGTGCATGCGGCGCGAGTGCCAGCGCCAGCTGCGCAGTCGCAAGGCCTGCGCGCTGCATCAGCGTGTGCGCGGCCAGCGCGGCCTGGTTCGCCTGCTCGATGCGGCGCGTGGCGGCCGTGCCGAACAGCGGCTGCGGTCGGGCCAAATCGACGCGAGTCAGCGCCACCGCTCACCACCGGTCAAACGATGACTGAATATGGTAAGACCGCCCGTGTTCATTGCGTATCCAGCTATTGAAAAGAGAGTAACGGCTCCGCTGCCAATGCGCTTTCCAGCACCAGCGCATCGCGCAGCGGCCCGTGCCAGAGCATCAGGCCGACCGGCAGCTCATCGGCGGTGTGACACGGAATCGAGATGCCGCAGCCGTCCAGCATGTTGACCACGCTGGTGTTGCGCAGCAGCAGGCCGTTCACGCGCGTGAATTCGGCGTCGCGCGCACGGTCGGCGGCTAGGTCGGCACCGTCGGCCGGTGCCAGCGATGCGATCGGAGGGGCCTGCATCGGCACGGTCGGCGAGAGCACCGCGTCGTAGCCGGCCAGCACGGCTTCGACCCGCGCGATCCAGGCGCGCCGCGCGTGCAGCAGGTCGACGTAGTCGTAAGCCGGCATGTACGCGCCGCGCTCGATGCGCCCCGCCACGCGCGGGTCGTACTGGCGGCGTTTGGCTGGGTCGCCCAGCAGGTGCCGGTGCCATGCAAAGCTTTCGGCAGCCGCGAAGCCGCCGCTGGCCTGGATCGAGCCAAGGTCTGCAATCTCGGCCAGTTTGATCTCGTCGACAACGGCGCCGGCGTCACGCAACATCTTCAGCGCACGGTCGAACGCTTGCGCGACAGGCGCTTCCAATCCGTCGAGCATGGTGGTGCGGGCGACGGCGAAGCGCAGCGCGGACAGCGGCCTCGGCTGGCCCAACGCCATCGGTTGCGCCGACAGGATTTCATGCACGCAAATCGCATCACGTACCGACCGTGTCATCGCGCAGACGGTGTCCAGCGTGGTCGACAGCGGCAACGCGCCGTCGCTCGGCACCAGTCGGGCCGTGCTCTTGAAGCCGACGATGCCGCACAGCGCGGCTGGAATCCGGATCGAGCCGCCAGTGTCCGAGCCGAGACCGACGAACGCGGCGCCGCTGGCCACCGACACCGCCGCGCCTGAAGACGAACCGCCTGGGATGCGCGCAGTGGCGGGATCGCACGGATTGGCAGGCGTGCCGAAGTGCGGGTTGGTGCCGACGCCGGAGAACGCGAATTCGGTCATGTTGGTGCGCCCGAGGACGGCGCCGCCAGCGGCACGCAACCGGGCTACGGCGGGGCAGTCGGCCGCTGCGGGCGCGGCATCGGCCAGCACGATCGAACCGGCGGCAGTCGGCTGCCCTGCGATATCGAACAGATCCTTGATCGTCACGGCGAGGCCGGCCAGTGGCAGGCCGGCCACCCCAGGTCGTGCGGCTGCCGCACGGGCCTCGTCGAATATCGGTCGCAGGAACACGCGGTTGCACGGCGGGGACTGCGCAATCTGGATCGATCGTTCGATTTCGTCTTGCGGGCGGGTCGAGCCGGCGGCGATGCGCTCGCGCGTGGTGGTCAAAGTCTGGAGCATGCTGGAGGGGTGAAAAAAGAGTCGGCGCGCTATAATCGACGGGCTTTGCGGCTGGGGAAACGGTGGTTGTCTGGACAAACCTTCGCCTGAACGCAAAGCATACCCACCTCAGGCGGTTTGCGGTTGCAGCCAACCGGCCACCGAGGTATTCGCAGACCCGGTTTCATTCAAGGTGTCGCGGCAATTTCCTTAAAGCAGGGTTTGTCGCGATCGTCGAGCCGGGTCTAAGACCCAACCTTTGAATCACGAGAAAGCGAAATCCCCATGTCTGTCACGATGCGACAAATGCTGGAAGCCGGTGTTCACTTCGGTCACCAAACGCGCTTCTGGAACCCGAAGATGGCGCCGTACCTGTTCGGCCATCGCAACAAGATTCACATCATCAACTTGGAGAAGTCGCTTCCCAAGTTTGAAGAAGCAGCCAAGTTCGTGCGTCAACTTTCGGCCAATCGCGGCACCGTGCTGATGATCGGCACCAAGCGCCAGGCACGCGACATCGTCGCGATGGAAGCCAAGCGTGCCGGCGTGCCGTACGTCGACCAGCGCTGGCTCGGCGGCATGCTGACCAACTTCAAGACCGTCAAGACATCGATCAAGCGGTTGAAGGAAATGCAGGCGCAGCAAGAAGCCGGGCTGGACAGCATGAGCAAGAAAGAGCAGCTCATGTTCGCGCGTGAGATGGCCCGGCTCGAGAAAGACATCGGCGGTATCCAGAACATGAGCGCGCTGCCGGATGCGATTTTCGTGATCGACGTCGGCTACCACAAGATCGCTGTGTTGGAAGCCAAGAAGCTCGGCATTCCGCTGATCGGCGTGGTCGATTCGAACCATTCGCCGGAAGGCATCGATTACGTGATTCCGGGCAACGACGACTCCGCCAAGGCGGTTGCGCTTTACGCGCAGGGCATTGCCGATGCGGTGATCGAAGGCCGTTCGAATGAGACGGACAACATGAAAAAAGCAGTTGTTGCGTCTGAAGGCGGCGGCGACGAATTCGTCGAAGTCAACGAAGCGGCTTGAAGCGATTCCACGGCGGCCGAACGCATCGGTTGGCTTGAGGTCCGGGCCAAGCGGACGGTCGATGCAGTGGGCGGCGTGAGCGTCGCACCGCCCGCGCGTCAAAACGCTAGCAATAGGGGCAATACGGCCCCTTTGTGCTTTTACACAGAGAGCGGCCAAGGGCTGCTGCCGAACCGTCTCGTATGACGAGATGGATCCGGCCCAGATATTTTTCACATTCGGAAGTTGGAGATTTCAAGGAACATGGCTGCAATTACCGCAAACATGGTGGCTGAACTGCGCGGCAAGACCGACGCGCCCATGATGGAGTGCAAGAGGGCACTGACTGAAGCGGACGGCGACATGGCCAAGGCCGAGGAATTGCTGCGCGTCAAGCTGGGCAGCAAGGCCGGCAAGGCGGCGGCGCGAATTACGGCCGAAGGCGTGATCACAGCGCACATCGAAGGCGACACCGGCGCGCTGCTCGAAGTCAACTGCGAGACCGATTTCGTCACCAAGAACGACAGCTTCTTGGCGCTGGCGCGTGCCGCTGCCGAGTTGATCGCAAAGAAGAATCCGGCCGACGTGGCAGCTCTGAGTGCGCTCGAATACAGCCAGGATGGCTTCGGCCCGACACTGGAAGAGGTGCGCAAAGGCTTGATCGGCAAGATCGGTGAGAACATGAGCTTTCGCCGTTTCAAGCGGTTCAACGGCGCGGCCAAGCTGGCCAGCTACTTGCACGGCACGCGCATTGGCGTGGTGGTCGAGTACGAGGGCGACGCGACAGCCGCCAAAGATGTGGCGATGCACATTGCGGCGATGAAGCCAGTCGCGCTGGCTGCGTCCGACGTGCCGCCCGAATTGATCGAGCGCGAGCGCTCGGTGGCTGCTGCCAAGGCCGAAGAAGACCGCAAGAAAGCTGAAGCCGAAGGCAAGGCCGCCCAGTCGGCCGACATCGTGACCAAGCGCGTTGAAGGTGGCGTGCAGAAGTATTTGAAAGAGGTGTCGCTCTACAACCAGTCGTTTGTGAAAAACGACAAGCAGACGGTCGAGCAAATGCTCAAAGCCGCGAACACGAAGGTGCTGGGCTTCACGCTGTATGTGGTCGGCGAAGGCATCGAGCGCAAGGTCGACGACTTTGCAGCAGAAGTGGCAGCGCAGGTCGCAGCGGCGAAGGGCAGCTGACGCTTACCGCCTGGGCTTCCAGACCCGAATTCTGCCGGGAGTGCAGCGGTGGTCTGGGTGCAACCCGTGACCTGGTGCTGCGAACGGGTCTGCAGTTGCAGCTGGCGGGTTCTGATCGCTCGATGCATCGGCTTTCCAACCAGTCCATGCGTCTCGTTTCGCAACCTTTTCTCTCAGGAACCCACCGATGTCCGACGCTGCTCCCGCGAACAAGCGCATCCTGCTGAAACTGTCGGGAGAGGCGCTGATGGGCGATGACCCGTACGGCATCAATCACGCGACGATCGAGCGCATCGTGGCTGAGATCGTCGAGGTCAAGCAGCTTGGTGTCGAACTCGCGGTGGTGATCGGCGGCGGCAACATCTTTCGCGGCGTGGCAGGCGGCTCGGTCGGTATGGACCGGGCGACCGCCGACTACATGGGCATGCTCGCCACCGTGATGAATGCACTGGCGCTGGCCGACACGATGGACAAGGCGGGGCTGACCGCGCGCGTGATGTCGGCCATCGGCATCGAACAAGTGGTGGAGCCGTACGTTCGGCCGAAAGCGTTGCAGTATCTGGAAGAAGGCAAGGTCGTGGTGTTTGCGGCTGGCACCGGCAATCCGTTTTTCACGACCGACACCGCTGCAGCGCTGCGGGGTGCAGAGATCGGCGCTGAGATCGTGCTGAAAGCCACGAAGGTCGACGGCGTCTACAACGCCGATCCGAAGCACGACAAAAATGCGGTCCGTTACGCGAAAATCACGTTCGACGACGCGATTTCGCAAAACCTCGGCATCATGGACGCCACCGCGTTTGCACTGTGCCGCGACCGCAAGTTGCCGATCAAGGTATTTTCGATACTCAAGCACGGCGCACTGAAGCGCGTGGTGCAGGGCGAGGACGAAGGCACCCTGGTGCACGTCTGAAGTACAAGCACGAAGCGCCGTAGGGCACATGACGGCTCCGACTCGGGCCTTTGCCGCCGCGTTTCGATACAAGGGACAACGAACATGACGATCGACGAGACAGGAAAAACCGCGCAGACCAAGATGGACCAGTCCATCGAAGCATTTCGCCAGTCGCTGAGCAAAGTGCGCACCGGACGTCCGAGCCCCGCGCTGCTCGACAGCGTGCAGGTCGAGTATTACGGCAACCGGGTGCCGCTGTCACAGGTCGCCAACGTGTCACTGCTCGATGCGCGCACACTGAGCGTGCAGCCGTGGGAAAAAGGCATGGCATCCAAGATCGAAAAAGCGATTCGGGAAAGTGACTTGGGCTTGAACCCGGCATCGATGGGCGACTTGTTGCGGATCCCGATGCCGCCGATGTCCGAGGAGCGCCGCAAGGAGCTGACCAAGCTGGTGCGCGCGGACGGCGAGAACGCCAAGATCGCGATCCGCAATCTGCGGCGCGATGCCAACGATGCGGTCAAGCGCCTCGTGAAGGACAAGGAAGCGTCGGAAGACGAGCAGAAACGCTCAGAAGCCGAAATCCAGCGCGTTACGGATCACCACATCATCGAGATCGACCGCCTGGTGGCGGCCAAAGAGCAGGACGTGATGGCGGTGTGATGAGGCCTACCCCCAGCGTTCGTTCCCTTCGGCCGGCTCATGGATGCCCTCTCTTCAGGGGCGCCGCCAGCAGCCCGGCAAAGTCGGCTTCAGGGCGTCTGACGGACCAAAAATTGCCCGCAGCGATGGCTGTTGGATTGACGGTGCGCTACGCCACTTTGCCGCAGGGGGCAGCGCAAGTTCGAAACCGATCGAATCGGATAGCAACTCGTGCCGTGGAGTTGCCACTTCAGTGAGCGCTACCATGCCGCACCACATTGCAATCGTGATGGACGGCAATGGCCGCTGGGCGAACCGACGATTGTTGCCGCGCGTGGCCGGTCACAAGCGGGGTGTCGACGGGTTGCGGCGGTGCGTTCGTGCGTGTGCGGAACGCGGTGTCGGCGTGCTCACGGTGTTTGCGTTTTCCTCCGAGAACTGGCGCCGGCCGGCCGATGAAGTCTCAGCGTTGATGGAATTGCTGGCGACCGCGCTCACGCGTGAGGTACCGCAGTTGTCGGCCGATGGTGTGCGGCTTTACTTCATAGGCGACCGCGCCGGGTTGTCCGAGTCGGTCGCAAATGGGCTGGCACGTGCTGAAACGGCCACCGCGCACAACACGCGGCTCGTGCTCAACATCTGCTTCAACTACGGCGCGCGCTGGGACATTGCGCAAGCGGCGGCGCGGTTGGCTGCGCGCGGCGAGCCAATTACCGAAACCAGCCTCGACGCGGCACTGGCGCTCTCCCACGTGGCCGATCCCGATCTGCTGATCCGCACCGGTGGGGAATTGCGTATCAGCAATTTTCTGTTGTGGCAGGCCGCCTATACCGAGCTGTATTTCTGCGATACGCTGTGGCCGGATTTCGATGAGGCCGCCCTGGACGCAGCGATCGGCGACTTTAATCGCCGCGAACGCCGCTTCGGCAAGACGTCGGCGCAACTCGCGCCGGTCGCAATGGGTCGCATCGCGGCGTGAGCCGTCGCCTGCGCACCGATTTGCCAATTTCCGTCTGGCTGACTTTCAGCCCGGATCCGGCTTGACCACACCCCATGCTCAAGCAACGCATCATCACCGCCGTTGTGTTGTTGGCGCTGTTTCTGCCGGCGTTGTTCTACCCCGCACCGCAGCCGTTTTGTGCGGCCACGTTGCTGCTGATCGGTGCGGCGGCCTGGGAATGGGGGCGGTTGAATGGTTGCAGCCAGAACGTCTCACGGGCACTGGCGGCGATCTGTGTGGCGCTGTGCATCGTGTTTTGGAGCGGCGGGCTGTTGACGCAGCCCCTTGGGACGCTCTGGGCAATCGGCGGTGTGGCGTGGGTGTTGCTCGGTGGCTGGCTGCTGCACCGCGGTGTGGCGGGTTGGCCGAACGTACCGAAATTCGTGCGGCTCACGGGTGGCATTGCAGCGCTCTGCCTGGCTTGGCTCGCGCTTGCGCATTCCCGCGTGATCGGCATCAATTTCCTGCTGTCGGTGCTGCTGCTGGTCTGGGTGGCCGACGTGGCGGCTTATTTTGCGGGCCGTGCGTTTGGCTGCAAGCTCGTGGGGGTGCGGCTTGCGCCCGGCATCAGCCCGGGCAAGAGTTGGGAAGGCGTCTGGGGCGGCATGTTGGGCGTTGCCGTGCTCGCGTTGCTCTGGGTCGCACTGGACGTCGCACGCAGCACCACACAGCCGAGCCTCTACACGCAACTGGCGTCATACAACACGGTGCTTCTGTTGCTTGCGGTCTTGTTTCTGAGTGCGATGAGTGTGGTGGGTGACTTGGTCGAATCGTTGATCAAGCGCAGCGCAGGCGCCAAGGACAGCAGCAATCTGTTGCCCGGCCACGGGGGCGTGCTCGACCGAATCGACGCGATGCTGCCGGTGCTGCCGCTGGCGTTGATGCTGACCAGCCTGTGGCCCCGATGACGACTTCAAAAGCTACTTTGATGCAGGAATCATCACAGCGTCGGCGGGTCACGGTGCTTGGCTCGACCGGCTCGGTTGGGGCGAATACGCTGGACGTGCTTGCGCGCCATCCGGACCGCTTTGAAGTGTTTGCATTGGGTGCTGCCACACGAGTAGACGAGATGTTTGCGCAGTGTGTGCGGTTTCGGCCGCAGCATGTGGTCATGGCCAGCGCGTCACATGGCCGCGAGCTCGCGCAAAAGATCAAGCAGCACGGACTAAAGACGGAAGTTCATGGATCGGCCGATGCGCTTGAGATGATCGCCTCGCACGAGTCGGTGGATTGCGTGATGGCAGCCATCGTCGGCGCCGCCGGCCTTGCGTCCTGCCTCGCGGCGGCGCGCGCTGGCAAGCACCTGCTGCTGGCGAACAAGGAAGCGCTGGTGGTCGGCGGCGAGCTTTTCCTGCAAGCGGTAGCACAGGGCGGCGCCAAGCTGCTGCCGATCGACAGCGAGCATTCCGCAATTCATCAGGCGTTGCCAGCCGATCGCAGCGGCTGGTCCGCACAAGTCGAGAAGATCATCCTGACCGCGTCCGGTGGGCCGTTTCGCCAGACCGCGCCGGAGCAGTTGCGCGATATGACGCCGGCCCAGGCGTGTGCCCATCCGACTTGGACAATGGGTACGAAAATCTCGGTTGATTCGGCCACGATGATGAACAAAGCGCTCGAAGTGATCGAGGCGCGTTATCTGTTCGGGCTTGAGCCGGCTCGCATCGAAGTCGTGATCCACCCCCAAAGCATCGTGCATTCGATGGTGCAGTTCCGCGACACCTCGGTGGTCGCGCAACTGGGCACGCCCGACATGCGTGTGCCGATCGCGTATGGGCTCGGCTGGCCGGAGCGGCTGGCTTCGGGCGCCGCGGCGCTGGACTTCAAGGCGCTGCCGGCAATGACGTTCGAGTCGATCGACAGCAATCGACACCCCGAGCGCTTTCCCGGGCTGAAGCTGGCCTGGGATGCACTGGCTGCGGTACCAGGCACGACTGCCGTGCTGAACGCGGCCAACGAAGTCGCTGTGGCGTCGTTCCTTGACGGCCGGCTGCGCTTCGATCAGATTCACGACGTCAACCTGCACACGCTCGATGCGGTAAGGGTATGCGAGCCGCGCGATCTGGTCGACCTGTTCGCGCTGGACGCCGAAGCGCGCAGAGCTGCCGCGGCTGCCGTTGCGCGCATCGGACGCTGACGGCGTCACCTTTTTGATTTGAGGTTTATTCATCATGCTGACGGTCATCGCTTTCCTGGTCGCACTTGGCCTGTTGATTGCCGTGCATGAATACGGCCACTACCGCGTGGCGGTGGCCTGCGGCGTCAAGGTGCTGCGTTTCTCGGTCGGCTTCGGCAGGACCCTCCTGCGCTGGCAGCCGAAAGGCTCACCGACCGAATTCGTGCTCGGCGCGTTTCCGATCGGCGGCTACGTGAAGATGCTTGATGAGCGCGAAGGCCCGGTCGCACCCGAGGAGCTCCATCTTGCGTTCAACAACCGGCCGTTGAAGGCACGCGCGGCAATCGTGGCTGCCGGGCCCGCCGCGAACCTGCTGCTTGCCGTGCTGCTGTATGCACTGGTGAACTGGGCCGGTGTGCAGGAGCCGAAAGCAGTACTCGCGCCTGCGCAGGTCGGCTCGATCGCCGAGCGCGCGGGCATCCAGGGCGGAGAACTGGTGCTGCGCGCCGCGCGCGGTAGCGACGAGCTGGAGCCGGTGCGCTCATTTGAAGATCTGCGTTGGCTGCTCACACAAAGCGCGCTCGATGGCCAGGACGCGCGCCTCGAACTGCAACCGGCTGCTGCCCAGGGCCGTGGGGTGCGCGAGGTGCAGTTGCCGCTGAGTGAGCTCGATGCAAGCAATGCCGATGCGGCGCTGTTTCGCAAAATCGGGATTGCAGCGCCGCTCACGCAGCCGGTGCTCGGCGAGGTGGTCGAGGGTGGCGCGGCGGCGCGTGCTGGCTTGCGAAAGGGCGACCGGGTCTCGGCCATCGGCACGCAACCGGTGGTCGACGGGCAGCAGCTGCGTGCCCTGATCCGTGAGTCGGTCGCCGACCGGCAACCCATCGAGCTCGACTGGCGCATCGAGCGCGCTGGGCGCAGCATGACGCTGGCGGTACGCCCCGATGCGGTCATCGACGGGGGTGCAACGATCGGCCGCATCGGGGCTTATGTCGGCGCGCCGCCGGAGATGGTCACCGTGCAGTACGGCCCGATTGAAGGACTGGTGCAAGGCGCGGAGAAAACCTGGGAAGTCGCTGCGCTCACGCTGCGCATGATGGGCAAGATGGTGATCGGCGAAGCGTCGGTGAAGAACTTGAGCGGGCCGCTCACGATTGCGGACTACGCGGGGAAGTCTGCCAGCCTGGGTCTGAGCTACTACCTGACGTTTCTCGCGTTGATCAGCGTCAGTCTGGGTGTGCTGAACCTGTTGCCGTTGCCAGTTCTGGACGGCGGACACCTCATGTATTATCTTTGGGAAGGTGTGACTGGCAAAGGCGTGAGCGACGTCTGGCTCGGGCGCCTGCAGCGCGGCGGCGTTGCCGTCTTGCTTGTGATGATGAGCATCGCGTTGTTCAATGATGTGTCGCGGCTGTTCGGCTAGTTTGTTACCTTTTCTTTCGGTTGCGCCGTCTCGGTGGATATATCGCTCGCGGCGCTGACAAAGCCTGACGGTGACATTGCGCTACACGGCGCCATTGGCTCGGTCGCCTCGCGTCTGATGGGGATGCTCATCTTGCAATTGGCGGTCGCGATTCTTCGGCTAGGCTGTTGCACGCGCCGAATGGTCGACCCCTCCTCGCTTCCAGGCTCTGCCAACACGACTCTCCGCATTCCATGAATAAATTTCCTCCCTTGCAAGGCTTTCGGTTGCGAGCTGCGGCCGCCTTCGTTGGGCTCGCTTTTGTGGCCGTGAATGCCTGGGCGGTTGAACCGTTCACGGTTCGCGACATCCGGATCGAAGGTTTGCAACGGGTTGAGCCGGGCACGGTATTCGCCTCGTTGCCCGTGCGCGTCGGGGATCGCTACGACGACGAGAAAGGTTCAGCCGCCATCCGCGCGTTGTTCGGCCTTGGCCTGTTTAACGACGTGCGGCTCGAAGTCAATGGCGATGTGCTGGTGGTGGTGGTGCAAGAGCAACCCACCGTGGCCGACATCGACATTGCCGGCTCGCGTGAATTCGACAAGGAAACGCTGCGCAAGGCGATGCGTGAAGTGGGACTGGCCGAAGGCCGCCCGTTCGACAAGGCACTGGCTGATCGCGCCGAGCAGGAGCTCAAGCGTCAGTACATCAACAAGAGTCTGTACGGTTCCGACGTGATCACGACCATCACACCAATCGAGCGCAACCGCGTGAACGTGACGTTCACGGTGACCGAAGGCGAGCCGGCGCGAATCACAGAACTGCGCATCATCGGCAACAGCGCGTTTTCTGAAGGCACGTTGAAAGACCAGTTCGAACTTGACGCCGGTGGCTGGCTGAGTTGGTACACCAAATCGAACCGCTACGCGCGCGCCAAGCTGAACGCGGACCTCGAAGCACTGCGCTCGTTTTATCTGTCGCGCGGTTATCTGGAATTCCGCATCGACTCCACTCAGGTGGCGATCTCACCGGACAAGCGTGACATCTCGATCACCGTTAACGTTTCGGAAGGTGAGCGGTTCGTGGTCTCCGGTGTGGGGCTGGAAGGCAACTTCCTGGGCCGCGACGACGAATTCAAGTCGGTTGTCGCGATCCAGCCGGGCGAGCCGTACAACGCAGACCGCGTTGCACAGACCACCAAGGCGTTCAGCGATCTCTACAGCAACTTCGGCTATGCATTCGCCAAAGTCGAAGCGCGCCCCGAGATTGACCGGGCGAACAACCGGGTCGCGATCGTGCTCCAGGGCGACCCGCTGCGTCGTGTCTACGTGCGGCGCATCAATGTGAGCGGCAACACGCGCACGCGCGACGAAGTGGTGCGCAGAGAGTTCCGCCAGTTCGAATCGTCCTGGTATGACGGCCGGCGCATTCGCATTTCGCGCGACCGGGTCGACCGGCTGGGTTACTTTCGCGATGTGCAGGTGGAGACACAGGACGTAGCAGGTTCTCCAGACCAGGTCGACCTGACCATCAACGTGATCGAAAAACCAACCGGCACGGTGCAGGTTGGTGCGGGTTTCTCAAGTTCGGAGAAGCTGTCTCTGTCGTTTTCAATCAAGCAGGAAAACGCATTCGGCTCAGGAAACTATCTGGGCCTTGAAGTCAACACCAGCAAATTCAATCGCGTTGTGGTGATCAACACGACCGATCCGTACTTCACGGCCGACGGCATTTCGCGCACCTACGACTTGTACTACCGCTCATCGCGCCCGTTCAACGCGCAGGGTGGCAATTACCGGCTCGAGACCCTCGGCACCAGCATCCGCTTCGGCGTGCCGTTTACCGAAATCGACACGGTCTATTTCGGCGCTGGCGTGGAGCAGACTCAGATCAAGCCGGGCACCAACATCCCAGCGGTCTACCTCGACTACGCAGAACGTTTTGGTTATACGAGCCGCACCTTGCCGTTGACGGTGGGCTGGCAGCGTGACAGCCGCGACAGTGCGTTGGTGCCGTCCAGTGGCCGCTACCAGCGAACGTTTGGGGAATGGGGCGTCCTGGGCGATGCGCGCTACCTTCGGTTGAACTATCAGTTGCAACAGTACATCCCATTGACCAAGCGTTACACGCTTGCACTAAACGGCGAACTCGGCTGGGGCAAAGGACTGAACGGCCAACCGTTCCCAGTGTTCAAGAACTTCTACGGCGGCGGTCTGGGCTCGGTGCGCGGCTTCGAGCAGAGCACGCTCGGTCCGCGCGACGTGACTGGCTCGATCATCGGTGGTGCCAAAAAGGGCAACGTCAACGTGGAACTGCTGGCGCCGTTTCCTGGCGCTGGCAACGACCGCACCTTGCGAATGTTCGGTTTCTTCGACGTTGGCAATGTCTACGGCGAAAACGACCCGTTCCGTGCAAGTGAGTTGCGTGCTTCGGCAGGCATTGGACTATCGTGGATTTCACCGGTTGGTCCGCTGCGGCTGGTGTTCGCGAACCCGATCCGCAAATTTGCGGGCGATAGAATTCAGAAACTTCAATTCCAGATTGGTACATCGTTCTAATGAAATACTCAGCCCGCCATTTCCTGCTCGCATTGGCACTCGGAACCGCGGCGCTGTCGGCGCAAGCACAGGATTTCCGGATCGGCTTCGTGAACACCGATCGCATCTTGAAAGAAGCCAACACGGCAAAAGCCGCGCAGACCAAGCTGGAGCAGGAATTCTCCAAACGTGAGAAAGATTTGGTGGATGGTGGCAACACGCTGAAAGCGGCTGCTGACAAGCTCGAGCGCGATGCGCCCACTTTGTCTGAGAGCCAGCGCAATGCGCGGCAAAAGCAATTGGTGGATCAGGATCGGGACTTTCAGCGCCGCCGGCGTGAGTTTCAGGAGGACTTGAACGCGCGTAAGAACGAAGAGTTGCAGCAGGTCGTGGACCGCGCCAACCGCGCCGTCAAACAGATCGCCGAGACCGATGGCTACGACATGATCGTGCAGGAAGCGGTTTATGTGAACCCGAAACACGACATCACCGATAAGGTGCTGCGTTCGATCAACGCGCCGTCGGGCAGGTAACCGGCTCGCAACGTTCCGCGCGCTGAATCAACGGTCGCGCGCGGCTGTTGACCCAAGCACTGCGCACAGCCGCTTCAAGCGCCGATGCCGCAACACAACAACGGTGTTTTGCGCCTTGGCGCCATCGTCGCTGCTTTGGGCGGCGATTTGTGCGGGGATCCCGCTTTCGAGATCGGCAGGCTCGCATCGCTTGAATCTGCGGGGCCATCGGATTTGAGCTTCGTCACCGATGCACGCCGTGCAGCAAGCCTGAACACCACACGCGCCGGTTGTGTGATCGTCTCCGCTTCGATGCGGGAAGCCGCCCTAGTCCGCAGTGGCGGCGGCAGTGCCTGCATCGTGGTGGATCGGCCCTATCTTTACTTTGCGCGCATGACCCGTCTTTGGAAGCAGCATGTCCGAGGCGCCTCGCCTCGCGGCGTCCACCCGAGTGCAGTGGTCGATCCCACAGCCTGCATCGGTGACGACTGCTTCATCGGCCCGTTGTGCGTGGTCGAACGGGGAGCATGCATCGGCGCTGGCACGCAACTCAAGTCCCGCGTCACGATTGGCGAAGACTGCGTGCTGGGCCAGCGCTGCATCGTGCATCCGGGCGTTGTGATCGGTTCCGATGGCTTTGGCTTCGCGCCCCATGCAGGCCAGTGGGAGAAGATCGAACAGCTCGGCACCGTGCGCATCGGCGATGACGTAGAGATCGGCGCCAACACCTGCATCGACCGCGGCGCGCTGGACGACACGATCATTGAAGACGGCGTCAAACTCGACAACCTAATCCAGATCGCACACAACGTGCATATCGGTCGGCACACCGCGATGGCTGCGTGCGTCGGCGTGGCCGGCAGTGCGCATATCGGTGCGCACTGCACGTTCGGCGGCGCTGCGATGATCGCGGGCCATCTGCAGATTGCCGATTACGTCAACATCTCGCCTGGGACGCTGGTGAGCCGGTCTATCTCCAAGCCGGGAACGTATACCGGCTTCTTTCCGATGGACGACAATGCGTCGTGGGAAAAGAACGCTGCAACGCTGCGGCAACTTCACACACTGCGCGATCGCCTGCGCAAGCTGGAAAAACAAGCCAAGCCTATTTCATGATCGACATCCACCAGATTTTGCGGCGGCTGCCGCACCGCTATCCGTTTTTGCTGCTGGACCGGGTGCTCGAGATGGACAAGGGCAAGCGCATCAAGGCGTTGAAGAACGTCACGATCAACGAGCCGTTTTTCTCCGGCCACTTCCCGCATCGTCCGGTGATGCCGGGCGTGCTGATCCTTGAATCGATGGCCCAGGCCGCTGCGCTGTTGTCGTTTGCTACGGAAGACACCGGGCCCGACGAAGATTCGGTCTACTACTTCGTCGGCATCGATGGCGCGCGTTTCAAGCGGCCGGTCGAACCAGGCGATCAGCTGATCGTCGATGTCGATTTCGACCGATCGCGTGGGGGGGTGTATCGCTATTCGTGCCAGGCCCGCGTTGGTGAGGCACTGGCCTGCGAAGCACAGCTCATGTGCACGATGCGTTCGCTGTGATAAAGCGCTCCTCCAGCCTTCGGTCGGCTTGTCGAGCTATCTCCTCACCGGGGGGCGGTGTCTGCGGCCTGGCGGAGCCAGTTCCGCTGCCCCCGATGGAATGGGTCACAGCGGTTGCGTCGCTAGCAAGCGCTACCGAATACCGCTGGATTCCACTGGGATATGCCTGAGATTCATCCGACTGCGCTGGTGGACTCGCACGCTGAACTAGCGGCCGACGTCCGCATTGGCCCGTTCAGCGTCATCGGGCCGCATGTGCAGATCGGGGCTGGCAGCACGGTCGGGTCACATTGCGTGATCGAAGGCCACACCACCATCGGTCGCAACAACCGCATCTGGCAGTTCTGCTCACTCGGTGCGGCGCCACAGGACAAGAAATACGCGGGCGAGCCGACCCGTCTCGAGATCGGCGACGACAACACGATCCGCGAGTTCTGCACATTCAATCTCGGCACTGTGCAAGACGGCGGCGTCACGCGCGTAGGCAATGACAACTGGCTGATGGCGTATGTGCACCTTGCGCACGACTGCCAGCTGGGCAACCACATCATCATGGCCAATCTCGCACAGTTGGCTGGGCACGTGCACTTGGGCGATTGGGTGTTCATTGGTGGGCAAAGTGGTGTGCATCAGTTCGTGCGTGTCGGCGCCCACGCGATGGCAGGTTTCCAGACTCGGCTTTCGCAGGATGTGCCGCCGTTCATGACGGTGACTGGCAGTCCGGCTTCGGCGCAAGGCATCAACTCGGAAGGTCTGCGCCGGCGCGGTTTTTCGCCTGCGCGGCTGGTTGCGATCAAGCGCATGTACCGGCTGCTCTACCGTGAGAACCTGACGCTTGAAGCGGCTCGGGCGCAGCTGGAATCAACGGCGAATGAGCCAACCGGTGAAGTCAGCACAACGGAAGACGCCAACAACCTGCACGCCGATCGTGCATTGATGCTCGACTTCCTGCGGCAAGCCGAGCGCGGTATCGCGCGGTAAGTGGCGTCGCACCGCTTCGGCCTTGTCGCGGGCGAAGCGTCGGGCGATCTGCTCGCCGCTTTGCTGCTTGACGGCCTGCGTGCGCGCTGGCCCGACTTGCAGGCGTTCGGCGTCGGTGGGCCACAGCTTGCGTCGCGCGGCTTCGATGCTTGGCAGTCGAGTGATGTGCTGTCGGTGCGTGGCTATCTGGAAGTGCTGCCGAAGCTTGGGCAACTGCTTGCGTTGCGCCGGCAACTGACGCAGCGCATGTCCGCCGAGCGGCCCGATGTGTTCATCGGCGTCGATGCGCCGGACTTCAACTTCTCGCTCGAGGCGCGTCTCAAGGCCGCCGGCATTCGCACTGTGCATTTCGTGAGCCCATCATTCTGGGCTTGGCGCGTGGAGAAACTGGTCAGGCTGAAAGCCGCAGCCGATCACGTGCTGTGCATCTTTCCATTCGAGCCGGACTTGCTTGCTCAGCACGGCATTGCGGCAACTTATGTCGGGCACCCGCTGGCCGGCGTGATCCCGCTGCAGCCGGACCGTGCGGCAGCACGCGCAAAACTCGGCCTGAACCTGGAGCAACCCGTGCTGGCGCTGCTGCCGGGCAGCCGCAAGGCGGAGGTCGATCACTTGGCTGCGCGCTTTCTGGCGGCAGCAGAACGCGTGCGGCAAAAAATGCCCGTGTTGCAAGTGATTGTGCCAGCCGTGCCGTTTCTGCGTGCGCACATCGAGGGGATTGCGAAGTCTGCCGGCGTGGCAGCCCAGATCGTGACGGGGCATTCGCACGACGCGCTGGCGGCCTGCGACGTGACACTGGTCGCCAGCGGCACCGCGACGCTGGAAGCCGCGTTGTTCAAGCGCCCGATGGTGATCTCGTATCACATGAACCGGCTGTCCTACCGGATCATGCGCGGCAGGAACCTGCAGCCCTGGGTCGGGCTGCCGAACATTCTGTGCCGCGATTTCGTCGTGCCCGAAATCCTGCAGGACGAAGCGACACCGCAGGCCTTGGCCGATGCCGTGCTCGGTTGGTTCAAAGCGCCGCAGCAGGTCGACCAAGTACAGCAGCGCTTCACCGAACTGCACCACACGCTGCGCCGCGACACCGCGCAACTGGCCGGCGATGCGATTGAACGCATGTTGCAGCGTGGCTGACAAGGGCTTCGCGTCGGGGCGTGTCGCCGGCGTCGACGAAGCGGGTCGTGGCCCACTGGCCGGCCCGGTGGTGGCTGCCGCCGTCGTGCTGGATCCAAATCGGCTGATCGAAGGACTGGCCGACTCGAAAGTATTGAGCGCACCGCAGCGCGAGCGGCTGGCCGAGCAAATCAAAACGCACGCGCTGGGCTGGTCGGTCGCACAAGCCGATGTCGACGAAATCGAGCGGCTCAACATCCTGCATGCCACGCTGCTTGCCATGCGCCGTGCCGTGCTCGGCTTGGCGATCGCGCCGAACCACGTGCTGGTCGACGGCAATCGGTTGCCGCTGCTGCCGATGTCCGCACAGGCCATCATCGGCGGGGATGCCGTCGTGCCCGCGATCTCGGCGGCATCGATCCTGGCCAAGGTCGCGCGCGACCGGCTTTGCGTTGAACTGGACACGCGGTTTCCAGAATATGGCTTTGCGCAGCACAAAGGCTACGGCACCGCGCAGCATTTGCTTGCGCTGAGCGTGCACGGCGCCTGCAGCGAACATCGCCGCGGTTTTGCGCCCGTGGCGCGTGTGTTGCAACGGCAGGCGTTGGCTGCTCCGCACCGGAGACAAGCATGCGCGTCGTAAATGCCCAGGCACGACAGAAGTCGTATCGCCGAGCCGAACCCTTGAGTTGCGGCGTCCGGCAACGCTCTCAAATTCGCCTGTCCCTCAGACCATCGCACCCCCCGCACCCCCCGCACCCCCCGCACCCCCCGCACCCCCCGCACCCCCCGCGTGTGGTGCCAATGGATGCGCGCCCATGACCGTGATCCAGTCGCGCGACAACCCGCTCATCAAGGAACTGCGCCAGCTTGCGCAGGACAGTGGTGGTTATCGCAAGCACGGCCGCGTCTGGATCGAGGGCGAGCATCTGTGCGGTGCCGCGGCAGCGCGAGGGGAACCGCCTGAGATGGCAGTCGTTTCCGAGTCTTTTGTGGCCAGGGCGCAGGCACTGCCTTGGCATTCTGCTACCAAAATGGTAGTAATCGCGGACAAGCTGTTTGCCACCATCAGCGCACTGGAAGCGCCAACAGGCTGCGGCATGCTGCTGCGGCTACCGATGACGACAAGCGTTGCACCGAACATGCCCAGCGTGATCCTGGACCGACTGCAGGACGCTGGCAACGTCGGCTCCATCCTGCGCAGTGCGGCGGCGTTCGGCTTCGGCCAGTTAATCGCGCTGAAGGGCACGGTCGGTCTCTGGAGCCCGAAAGTGATGCGCGCGGGCATGGGCGCGCATTTCAGCCTGCGCCTGGTCGAAGGGTGCACGCTGTCCGAGCTGGACGCGCTCGACGTGCCCATGCTGCAAACCAGCTCGCATCGCGGCGCGTGGCTGCACCAAGCCCGGCTGCCTGACACGGCGCACGCCTGGGTGTTCGGGCACGAAGGGCAGGGCATCGGCACCGAGCTGGCAGCGCGCGCTGGTGTGGCGATCCGCATTGCGCAGCCGGGCGGTGAAGAGTCGTTGAACGTGGCCGCGGCCGCAGCGATCTGTCTGCATGCAAGTGCAGCAGCGCGGCGCATCTGAGGGACCACCCAAAAAAGCGCTCGGATACAATCGCTCCAGCGTTTTTTCGCCTTTTTCCAGCTGTCCCGCCGCCCGCGCGCATCTCAGGCAATCCCTTCGAAGCACATAGCGTCAGCACCCCGGCACTCAAGCCGTCGGTTGCTTGCGCGGGCGACCGCGACGAACGTTTCGGAGTTCCCAGTGCTTTCGTCCCTTCAGTCCAGCAACCAGCCGGCCGCCATCCTGGCGCTGGCGGACGGCACGGTGTTCCAGGGCATCTCGATCGGCGCCACCGGCCAGTCGGTCGGCGAGGTGGTGTTCAACACGTCGATGACGGGTTATCAGGAAATCCTGACCGACCCGAGCTACTGTCAGCAGATCGTCACGTTGACCTATCCGCACATCGGCAACACCGGCGTGAATGAGGAGGACGTCGAATCCAGCAAGGTGCACGCGACCGGCCTCGTGATCCGCGATCTGGCAATGCTTGAATCAAACTTTCGTGCAACCACCACGCTGTCGGACTATCTGCGAAGCAACCGCACGGTCGCGATCGCCGGCATCGACACGCGGCGGCTGACCCGCATCCTGCGGCGTGGCGGTGCGCAAAACGGCTGTCTGCTCGCGCTTGCTGTGGGCGACGTCGTCACACCCGAGGCGATCGAGCAGGCCATAGCTGCGGCGCGTGCTGCCCCCGACATGGCCGGCCTTGACTTGGCCAAGGTCGTATCGACCACGAAGAGCTATACGTGGCAGCAGACCGAGTGGACGCTCGAGGACGGCTTCGGCGAGCAAGACGAGCCCGCGTTCCACGTCGTCGCCTATGACTTCGGTATCAAGCGAAACAGCTTGCGCATGCTGGCCCAGCGTGGTTGCCGCATCACCGTGGTGCCGGCGCACACGTCTGCGGCCGATGTCATGGCGATGTCGCCCGACGGCGTGTATCTTTCGAACGGCCCAGGCGACCCGGAGCCTTGCGACTATGCGATTCGCACGGTGCGCGAACTGGTCGATGCGGGCCTGCCGACTTTCGGCATCTGCTTGGGCCACCAGCTCCTCGCGCTCGCACACGGCGCAGTCACCTTCAAGATGAAGTTCGGCCACCGTGGCGCGAACCATCCGGTGAAGGATCTCGACACCGGCCGAGTCGGCATCACAAGTCAGAACCACGGCTTCGCCGTCGATGCCGACAGCCTGCCTTCGACGCTGCGTGCCACGCATGTCAGCCTGTTCGACGGCACGTTGCAGGGCATCGAGCGAGTAGACCGGCCAGCGTTTGGCTTTCAGGGCCACCCGGAAGGTGCGCCGGGGCCGCACGATGTGGGCTCGTTATTCGATCGATTCATCGCGGCGATGGCCGCACGCAAGGTTGCGGTGACGGCCTGACGGCCTGACGGCCTGACGGCCTGACGGCCTGGCCACGCCCCCAGATATTTCATTGCAGCGGCTTCGGCTGCGCTGAACCCATAAGCCGCAGCGGCGGCGCGAAAGACCCAAGCGATGCCCAAGCGCAGCGACCTCAAAACCATCCTCATCATTGGTGCCGGCCCGATTGTGATCGGCCAAGCCTGCGAGTTCGATTACTCCGGGGTGCAGGCCTGCAAGGCGCTGCGCGAAGAAGGTTTTCGCGTGGTGCTGATCAACAGCAACCCCGCCACGATCATGACTGATCCTGCCACGGCGGATGTGACATACATTGAGCCGATCACCTGGCAGACCGTCGAGAAGATCATTGCGAAGGAAAAGCCCGACGCGATTCTGCCGACGATGGGTGGGCAAACCGCACTGAACTGCGCCCTCGACCTCTGGCGCAACGGCGTGCTCAACAAGTACAAGGTCGAGCTGATCGGCGCCACGCCAGACGCGATCGACAAGGCAGAGGACCGGCTCAAGTTCAAGGATGCGATGACGCGCATTGGGCTGGGCTCGGCGCGCTCCGGCATTTCGCACTCGATGGAGGAAGCCTGGGCCGTGCAGAAGACGCTTGGCTTTCCGACCGTGATCCGGCCCAGCTTCACGCTGGGCGGCTCTGGCGGCGGCATCGCGTACAACCCGGAAGAGTTTGAAACCATTTGCAAGCGCGGCCTCGAAGCGTCACCGACCAACGAGTTGTTGATCGAGGAGTCGCTGCTCGGCTGGAAAGAGTTCGAGATGGAAGTCGTGCGCGACAAGGCGGACAACGTGATCATCGTCTGCTCGATCGAGAACCTCGACCCGATGGGCGTACACACCGGCGACAGCATCACGGTGGCACCTGCGCAGACCCTGACCGACAAGGAGTACCAGATCCTGCGCGATGCGAGCATCGCGGTGCTGCGTGAGATTGGTGTGGATACCGGCGGCTCGAATGTGCAGTTCGCGATCAATCCTGAAGATGGCCGGATGGTCGTGATCGAAATGAATCCGCGGGTGTCGCGGTCTTCGGCGTTGGCTTCCAAAGCGACTGGTTTTCCGATTGCCAAGGTCGCTGCGAAGCTCGCAGTTGGCTACACGCTCGATGAGTTGCTTAATGAGATCACAGGCGGCGCCACGCCTGCGAGCTTCGAGCCGAGCATCGACTACGTTGTCGTCAAGATCCCGCGTTTTGCATTCGAGAAATTTCCGCAAGCCGATTCGCACCTGACCACGCAGATGAAGTCGGTGGGTGAAGTGATGGCGATGGGCCGCACGTTCCAGGAGTCGTTCCAGAAAGCCTTGCGCGGCCTAGAAGTCGGCGTCGACGGCATGAACGAGAAGACGCAGGACCGCGAGCAGCTTGAAGAAGAACTCGGCGAACCCGGCCCGGAGCGCATTTGGTACGTCGGCGATGCGTTCGCATCCGGCTGGACGCTCGACGAAGTGCATCAGCTGACGAAGATCGACAAGTGGTTCTTGGTGCAGATCGAGCAGATCATCAAGATCGAGTTGGAGCTGGATCAGCACCAGAAGACGCACGGCGAGCAGGCGCTTGTGCAACTCGGCGCCGATGACTTGCGCGCGCTCAAGAAAAAGGGCTTCTCGGACCGGCGCTTGGGCAAGCTGCTCAAGTGCGGCGACCAGGCCGTGCGTGAGCAGCGCCACGCGTGGAACATTCGCCCGGTGTACAAGCGGGTCGATACCTGCGCGGCCGAGTTCGCAACCGACACCGCGTACCTCTATTCGACCTATGAAGGCAACGGCCCGGACGACGCCGAGTGCGAAGCCGAGCCGACGAATCGCAAGAAGATCATGGTGCTCGGTGGCGGCCCGAACCGAATCGGGCAGGGCATCGAGTTCGACTACTGCTGCGTGCATGCAGCCTTGGCGATGCGCGAGGACGGCTATGAAACCATCATGGTCAACTGCAACCCCGAAACGGTTTCCACCGACTACGACACCAGCGATCGGCTCTATTTTGAGCCCGTCACGCTCGAAGACGTGCTTGAGATCGTCGCGAAAGAGAAGCCGATCGGCGTGATCGTGCAGTACGGCGGTCAGACGCCGTTGAAGCTCGCGCTGGATTTGGAGGCCAACGGCGTGCCGATCATCGGCACCAGCCCGGACATGATCGATGCGGCCGAAGACCGCGAACGGTTTCAGCAGTTGCTCAACACGCTGGGCCTGCGTCAGCCGCCGAATGCAACGGCGCGCACGGAAGCCGATGCGTTGACCAAAGCCGCTGCTCTTGGCTATCCGCTCGTGGTGCGCCCAAGCTACGTACTGGGCGGCCGCGCGATGGAGATCGTGCACGAGCAGCGCGATCTGGAGCGCTACATGCGTGAGGCGGTGCGTGTCAGCAACGACTCGCCGGTGTTGCTGGATCGCTTCCTGTCGGACGCGATCGAATGCGACGTGGATGCAATCTGCGACGGCCAGCGCGTGTTCATCGGCGGCGTGATGGAGCACATCGAGCAGGCCGGCGTGCACAGCGGCGACTCGGCTTGTTCGCTGCCACCGTACTACCTGTCGGCCGCGACGGTCGACGAGCTGAAAGTGCAGACCGCGGCAATGGCGAAGGCCCTCAACGTCGTCGGCCTGATGAACGTGCAGTTCGCGATCCAGCAGATCGATGGGCAGGACGTGATCTATGTGCTCGAAGTCAATCCGCGCGCCTCACGCACGGTGCCTTATGTGAGCAAGGCCACCGGCATTCAACTGGCTAAAGTCGCGGCGCGCTGCATGGTCGGCCAGACGCTGGACGCGCAGGGCATTGGCGCAGAAGTCACACCGCCGTATTTCAGCGTGAAGGAAGCGGTGTTTCCGTTCGTGAAGTTCCCGGGCGTCGATCCGATCCTTGGGCCGGAGATGAAATCCACCGGTGAAGTGATGGGCGTGGGAAAGACGTTTGGGGAAGCGTTCATGAAAAGCCAGATCGGTGCTGGCATCCGGCTGCCGCAGGCGGTGGACGCGGAAGGCAACAAGGCCGGCAAAGTGTTCATCTCGGTCAAGAACGCGGACAAGGCACGCGCTGTGGCGGTGGCGCGCGAATTGAGCGCGCTCGGCTTCGAATTGGTCGCCACGCGCGGCACGGCGGCGGCGATCTCGGCCGCCGGCTTGGCGTGTGCGACTGTGAACAAGGTGACCGAAGGCCGCCCGCACGTGGTTGACCAGCTGAAAAACGGTGAGCTGTCGATGGTGATCAACACGGTCGAGGAGCGCCGCAATGCGATCACCGACTCGCGCCAGATTCGCACGTCGGCGCTGGCCGCCCGTGTCACGATGATCACGACGATCTTCGGCGCTGAAGCGGCGGTCGAAGGCATGAAACATGCTGACCAACTGGACGTGATTTCGGTGCAGGAAATGCACGCGCAACTGGAGGCTTAGATACCGCGCGAACCCCGAAGTACACTAAGCATCACATGCAGGCCGGCACAGCCTGCTCACATATTTCCGCCGGACGCTCGTTCGGCGGTCTGCTTTTGGAAACTGAAAACATCATGGCGACTTCCATCCCGATCACGCAGCGCGGTGCTGACAAGCTCAAGGCCGAACTGCACCATTTGAAGACCGTGGAGCGCCCCGGCGTGATCCAGGCGATCGCTGAAGCGCGCGCGCAGGGCGACCTGAGCGAGAACGCCGAGTACGAGGCGGCCAAGGACCGCCAGGGCTTCATCGAAGGCCGGATTCAGGAGATCGACAGCAAGTTGTCGATGGCGCAGATCATCGACCCAAGCGCGTTGGATGCGGGAGGCAAGGTCGTGTTCGGCACGACGGTGGAGCTCGAGAACGAAGACTCTGGCGCTCGTGTGAAGTATCAGATCGTCGGCGAGGACGAGGCCGATTTGAAAGAAGGCCGGATCAACATCGGCAGCCCGATCGCGCGCGCGTTGATCGGCAAGGAAGAAGGCGACACCGCCGAGGTGGAAGCGCCGGGCGGCATCCTGCGGTTTGAAGTGGTAGGCGTGAGCTACCAATGAAGCGGATGGTTTGAGTCGACGGTTGCATCCGATGTGGATCGACCGGCTCCGAACGTTCGCCGCCGCGCTGTGGTGGGGATCGCTCAGCACGCTTGGACTGCTGGTCGTGCCGATGCTGTTTGCCAAGCTGTCATCGTCGGCCATGGCCGGCAACATGGCAGCGCAATTGTTTTCGGCGCAGACTTGGGTGTCGGTGGGATGCGGTGTGCTGTTGTTGCTTTGTTTGAAACGGAACACGGTTGCGGCTCAGGCCAGATCTGCGCCGCTTGCTACTATGTTGATAGTGACTGGCCTGTTGCTGGCGCTGCTCGTGGAGTTTGCCGTCGCGCCTCGCATTCTCGCGCGGGAGAGCTTGAAGCTTTGGCACGGCGTCGGCAGCGCGATGTATCTGGGCCAATGGCTATGTGCCGGTGCGCTGGTGTGGTTGCTGCCGTCAACAGCAACGCATCAAACTGCAACGGTGATTGGTTAGCAAGCCGGCAGCACCTAGTCTGACTGCTGCGGCCGAGGCAAACTACCAAAGCCCCGTAGGCGCCACTTCCGACGAGGGAACACAAAGAGCAGACCGTCAGGTGCAACGTGCGGAAGTAAGCGTCAGGTTTGGCTGCGCTTCTTGATGCTGACTGGCGGCTTTGCTTTGGCGCGTTTGACTTGACCGCCGGCCGACAATCGCTGATTGCCGAGCACGCGCAAGGTGCGCACTTCGGGCCGCTGCCCGCCGCGCTTGCTGTACTTCAGCACCTTGACGTCACGCGGGCCGGGGCGGCGGTCCGGGTCGACGATCTTCTCAGGCTCCGGCTGCGGGCGCCACAGCAGCAACAACTTGCCGATGTGCTGGATGGGCGCAGCGTTCAGCTCATCGGCGAGTTGTTGATAGAGCGCTTCACGTGCGGTGCGGTCGTCCCCGTGCACGCGGATCTTGATCAGCCCGTGCGCGTTGAGTGCCGCATCGGCTTCGCGCAACACAGCTGGCGTGAGGCCGCCGTTGCCGATCGCGACCACGGGATCGAGGTGGTGTGCGTCCGCGCGGTGCTGCTTGCGCTGAGCCACCGTCAGTTGAATTTGAGGCATTTGCCTATTATCGAGCCGGATACCCCATGAAAGTCAAAAGCAAAAGCCGCAAGATCAACAAAGCATGGTTGAACGACCATGTCAACGACCCGTACGTGAAGCTGGCCGCCAAAGACGGCTACCGCGCGCGTGCGGCCTACAAACTGAAGGAAATCGACGAGGCGTTGCACCTGATCGCGCCGGGTGACTGGGTGGTCGACTTGGGCAGCGCGCCCGGGGCCTGGAGTCAGTACCTGCGACGCAAATTGTCGCCAGCGGGCGCAGCAGTGGGCGAGTTGAATGGCCGTATTCTTGCGCTCGATCTGCTGCCGATGAAGCCGATTGAAGGCGTCGAGTTCCTGCTTGGCGATTTTCGTGAAACGGCGGTAAGCGAGCAACTCGCCCAGATGCTTGATGGCCGGTTGGCTGACGTGGTGGTGTCCGACATGGCACCTAACCTATCGGGGATCGAATCGGCCGACGCAGCGCGCATCACCCATCTGGTCGAGCTCGCGGTCGAATTCAGCGAACAGCATATGAAGGCGGACGGCGCGCTGGTCGTCAAGCTGTTTCATGGCAGTGGCTACAGCCAGATCGTGAAGGCATTCAAAGGCCGCTTCAAAGTCGTCAAGCCGTTCAAACCCAAATCCTCACGCGACAAGTCCTCAGAAACATTTCTGGTCGGAATGGGGCTCAAATTAAGCACCCAATCGTCATGAATGCCCGTGTGGGCACCGTGGGTGCCGGGGGCGACCGATAGGGCCGCACAGGTTGAAACCCATAGAATCGTTCCCAACTGGGCGATAACCATTCCCAGTGAGCGAAATGGACTGAAACACGTTCAATGGTCAGCCATGAGGCTTCTTACAAACTCTCGAATCGGTTTTTTCTCGCACGCATGATTTTCTTTTTCTCGGAGTCGGCTTGAATAACAACCAGTGGTTTTCCAAAGTCGCCGTTTGGCTCGTGATCGCAATGGTGCTGTTCACGGTTTTCAAGCAGTTCGACACACGCACCGCCGGCAGCGCCGGATATGTTGCTTATTCGGATTTTCTCGATGACGTGCGTGCTCGCCGCATCAAGACTGCAACGATCCAGGAAGGCCAAGGGGGCACTGAGATCGTGGCCGTCACAACCGATGACCGCCGCATCCGCACCACAGCGACCTATCTGGACCGCGGGCTGGTTGGCGACCTGATCGGCAACGACGTGAAGTTCGATGTGAAGCCGCGCGAAGAAGGGTCGCTGTTGATGACCTTGCTGGTCAGCTGGGGCCCAATGCTGCTGTTGATCGGCGTCTGGGTCTATTTCATGCGGCAAATGCAGGGCGGCGGCAAGGGCGGTGCGTTCAGCTTCGGCAAGAGCAAGGCGCGCATGCTCGACGAGAGTACGAACCAGATCACCTTCGCCGATGTGGCAGGTTGCGATGAAGCGAAGGAGGAGGTCAAGGAGGTCGTCGATTTCCTGAAGGACCCGCAGAAGTTTCAGAAGCTTGGTGGTCGTATTCCGCGTGGCTTGTTGCTGGTCGGCCCCCCGGGCACCGGCAAGACGTTGTTGGCCAAAGGCATTGCAGGTGAAGCCAAGGTGCCGTTTTTCAGCATTTCCGGCTCCGACTTTGTCGAGATGTTCGTGGGTGTTGGTGCGGCGCGTGTGCGTGACATGTTCGACAACGCGAAGAAGAATGCGCCTTGCATCATCTTCATCGACGAGATCGATGCAGTGGGTCGGCAGCGCGGCGCCGGCTTGGGCGGCGGCAACGACGAGCGCGAGCAGACGCTGAACCAGATGCTGGTCGAGATGGACGGTTTCGAGACGAACGTCGGCGTGATCGTGGTGGCTGCCACGAACCGCCCGGATATCCTGGACGCGGCTCTGTTGCGCCCAGGCCGCTTTGACCGGCAGGTCTATGTGACGCTGCCCGACATCCGCGGCCGAGAGCAGATCCTGAATGTGCACATGCGCAAGGTCCCGCTCGGTCAGGACGTGAACGCGTCCATCATCGCGCGCGGCACGCCCGGCATGAGTGGCGCCGACCTGGCCAACCTCTGCAACGAAGCCGCGCTGATGGCCGCACGCCGCAATGCGCGTGTGGTCGAGATGCAGGACTTCGAGAAAGCCAAGGACAAGATCTTGATGGGTCCGGAGCGCCGCAGCATGGTGATGCCGGAAGAAGAGCGCCGCAACACGGCGTATCACGAGTCTGGCCACGCGCTGCTGGGCCGGCTGCTGCCCAAGTGCGACCCAGTCCACAAGGTCACGATCATCCCGCGTGGCCGTGCGCTTGGCGTCACGATGAGCCTGCCGGCGCAAGACCGCTACAGCTACGACAAGGACTACATGCTGAGCCAGATCAGCATGCTGTTCGGTGGCCGCATCGCCGAAGAGGTGTTCATGAAACAGATGACCACCGGCGCCTCGAACGACTTCGAGCGTGCTACGCAACTGGCACGCGACATGGTGATGCGCTACGGCATGACCGATGCGTTGGGCCCGATGGTCTATGCGGAAAACGAAGGCGAAGTGTTCCTCGGCCGCTCGGTGACGAAAACCACCAACATGAGCGAAGCCACCATGCAAAAGGTGGACGGCGAGGTCCGCAAGATCATCGACGAGCAATACAACCTCGGGCGCAAGCTGATTGAAGACAACAGCGACAAGATGCATGCGATGGTGCGTGCGCTGCTCGAATGGGAGACCATCGACGTAGAGCAGCTTGACGACATCATGGCTGGCCGCGAGCCGCGTGCGCCGAAAGACTGGGTGCCGCGGGTACCGCCAGCTTCGGGCGGCACGCCGCCGACCAGTGGCAGCACGCCTGCGGTGACGACCGATCCGGCGCCCAAAGGAGCCTGAACGAGCGGTAGCACGGCGTTGCTGCACCAGTGCAAGGATCGATAGGATCAAGGGGCTTCGGCCCCTTTTTCCTGCGCCTTACCCGCTTTGGGTAGGCGCCCAAGGCGGTAATGACCAATGCACCCAACCAACCCGCCTCTCGCCCGCGCACACTGGCAAACCACCCGATTTCTGATCGACCTGAGCCGGCCCAGGGTGATGGGCATCGTGAACGTCACACCCGACTCGTTTTCCGACGGCGGCCAGCATGATGATCCGGCTGCAGCACTGCAACATTGCGAGCAGTTGGTTCGCGAAGGCGCTGATCTGCTTGACATCGGTGGCGAATCCACCCGGCCGGGCAGTGCGCCGGTCCCGCTAGACCTTGAACGCCACCGCGTGCTGCCGGTGCTGCGCGCAGCGCTGACGCTTGGCGTGCCGATTTCAGTGGATACCTACAAAGCCGAGTTGATGCAGGATGCGCTCGACCTCGGCGCCGACGTGATCAACGATGTTTGGGCGCTGCGCCAACCGGGCGCGTTGCAGGCAGTGGCTGGCCATCCGGCATGCGGCGTTGTGCTGATGCACATGCAGGGTGAGCCGGCAACGATGCAGCGTGTGCCAATGGCGGGTGACGATGCGCCTGACGCAGTCGCTTCCTGGCTTGCTGCGCGAGCAAATGCAGTGGTCGTTGCCGGCGTGGCGCGCGTGCGCATCGTGCTCGATCCGGGCATCGGCTTCGGCAAGACGATTGCACAAAATTACGCGTTGCTTGCGCAGCAACATCGGCTGCTTGGGTTGGGCTCGCCGATACTTGCGGGTTGGTCCGCCAAATCCTCACTAGGCGCCGTAACCGGGCTCGATCCGCAGGACCGTATGGTGCCCAGCGTTGCTGCCGCACTGCTTGCGGTGGAGCGTGGTGCACGGATCGTGCGCGTGCACGACGTCGCCGACACCGTGGCAGCACTGGCCGTCTGGAACGCAATGCAGGCAGAGGCTGTACCGTGATCAGGCAGGTCGTTTTTCAAAAAACCCATCCACCCCGCAACAGCGACAGACAGGACGCAGCCCCGAACATGACGCGCAAGTATTTTGGAACCGACGGCATCCGTGGCACCGTCGGCAGGCCACCGATCACGCCGGACTTCATGCTGCGGCTTGCCAACGCGGTTGGCCGCGTGCTGAAACGTCAGGAGGCACGTCCCACCGTGTTGATTGGCAAAGACACGCGGATCTCGGGCTATATGCTTGAGTCGGCGCTCGAATCGGGCTTTAACTCGGCCGGGGTTGACGTGGTGCTGCTCGGGCCATTGCCGACGCCCGGCGTCGCGTATCTGACGCGGGCCCAGCGCGCCACCTTGGGCGTGGTGATCAGCGCCAGCCACAACGCGTTTGCCGACAACGGGATCAAATTTTTCAGCGCCCAAGGCGCCAAGCTCGACGATGCCTGGGAACAGGCGGTCGAAGCCGAACTGGAAAGTCCTTCGGTCTGGGTCGAGTCCGCTGCCCTGGGCAAGACACGCCGGCTGGAAGATGCGGGCGGTCGCTACATCGAATTTTGCAAGAGCACGTTTGCGCCCGACCTGTCGCTGCGCGGTTTGAAGATCGTGGTGGATGCCGCGCACGGCGCTGCCTACAACATCGCACCGTTGGTGTTCCATGAGTTGGGCGCCGAAGTGATCTCGATCGGATGCGCACCAGACGGCCTGAACATCAACGACGCCGTCGGCGCCACCCAGCCGCAGGCGCTGATCCAAACGGTGAAGGCAGAACGCGCCGATTACGGTATCGCGCTTGACGGCGATGCGGATCGGTTGCAGCTGGTTGACGGCGCTGGCCGACTTTTCAACGGCGACGAATTGCTCTATCTGCTGGTGCGCGAGCGGCTCGGCCGCGAGGCTTCTCCGCGCAGCGGCGAGACGGCGCCGCCCGCGCCCGGTGTACGCAGCAACAATGCCGTGCGTGGCGTGGTCGGTACGTTGATGACCAACATGGCAGTCGAAGTCGCGTTGAAGCAGCTTGGGGTGCCGCTGGTCCGCGCAAAAGTCGGTGACCGCTACGTGCTCGAAGAGCTGATCGCGCGCGGCTGGCTGCTTGGCGGGGAAGGTTCGGGCCACCTGCTCGTACTCGACAAGCACACCACCGGCGACGGACTGATTTCGGCGCTGCAAGTGCTGCAAGCCTGCGTGCGCAGTCGTGCGTCGCTGGCCGATCTGCTCTCCGAGGTCACGCTCTATCCGCAAACGCTGATCAACGTCCGGCTCGCACCCGACCAGAGCTGGCAGGCCAGCAAGGCAATGGCTGAGACCCAATCTGCGGTGGAGGCGGAACTGGGCGATCATGGCCGTGTGCTGATTCGTGCGAGCGGCACTGAGCCGCTGCTGCGCGTGATGGTCGAAGCGCGCGATCCGATGCAGGCACAAACTTGTGCCCAGCGCTTGGTCGACGCGGCGCAGCACTGAGCCGCCAGCCGCAATTCCAGCGGTCCGGATCGGCGCTGTGTTGCAGCCAGCGCAGACGTTGACTGCGCATTTGCCGTCGGTTGCAACGCAATTTAAGCGCCTTGGTTGGCAGTTCAATGGGGTTTGTCGCAGGCACGCTGGGCACTGCACGCGGCCATGCCTTGATCAGGCAGTGAATTTGCTCAAGTCGGCCATGGCTTTGAGATCATCCCCAAATTTACCAATGGTTGCAGCCGCAGGACAGCGACCCAGCGCGGCTTTTGTGATTGCAGCGAATTCAGGTAGTCGCCTGGCTGAGCGGGCGATATCGTGTTGACTCAGCCGCCGGATACGACTGCCTCCGGCGAGCGCTGGCAGGCGGCCGGTGTGCGCCATGCGGTGCTGCTCAGGGCTTTGCCGGCGTTGCGTCACGATGTGGCGTCACCGATCTCGGTGATGCAAATGACGGTGTCCTTGCTGCAACGCAAATTGACGGTCGAACCGGCGGACGCATCTTATTGTGCGCATCGCGTGGCGGTTCTCGAGCAGCAGATCGGGGCGCTCAATGACGCCTTGCGATGGCTGTTCGATTGGGGAATTGGCGTGGCTGACGTTCCCGTTACTCGAACCCAATTGGTAAGCCGCTGCGTTGGCTTGCTGCGGCCGCTATGGGGACTCGAAGGCGTTGCGATCCAGGTGGACTCTGTGTTGCAGCAGCAGTCCAGCACCGCAGAGGCCGCTGGGCGTTCGCCTGAGTCGAGCTGGCCACGGCAAGCCGCGTTGCGCTATCTGCTGCTGGCCGCGCTTTGTTATGTGCACGACCGGAGCGGTGGCTTGACAGGCATTCGCGTCACACCGGATCGACACGACGCCCTGCTGCTGCAGTGCCTGTATCCTCACGATGAAGAGCTGAGCTCGACGCCCTTGACCTGCATGGCCGAAGCGCAGCCGGTTCCGATCTGCATCGATGCGGCTGCGTTGGCCTGTCTGGCCGACGACCTTGGCTATCTGGTCCGCTTCAACCAGGACGGCGTCTGGTTGCAACTGGCCGACAGTAGACGACTCGGTGACCAAGATGCGCGTATCTAAATACCTCGAAACGCAGCATGGTAGCCGTTGGGCGTCTGGTCAGCCAACCGGCGATACGCCAATGAGCCAGAGGTGCAAGCGCCAGACGAACAACACATAAAGCGCCAATCCACCGACCACCACGATCGCATCATTGGCACGGCTGGCCGGTGCGTGCGGCACGTCGCGCGGCGTCCGGCGCTTCATCGAGATCCGGTCGGCCACCGCCCAAGCCAGAAAGCCGCCGAAAAGTAGCACATCGGCCAGCGTGCCATTCGCCAGCAAGTGAGCCAACGCCCAGAACTTGACGGCAAGAAGCATCGGGTGCTTTGCAGTACGCGAAATCCAGCCGGGCACATACGCTGCAATCAAAAGTGGAAACACCGGCACCATCAGCAGCAAGCTCACGTGGCGCAGCCAGGTGGGCGGTACGTACAGCACCACGGGCGACTGCCGCGCCGCGCCGTAACCGATGATCAGCAGCGCCAGGCCAACCAGCGACACAACGGAGTAAATGCCTTTCCACGACCCCTCACCGAAACGCGCGACCTGTGCATTGCGCCAGCCCGGCGCGACGATCGACACCGAATGCAGGCCCAGAAAGACGATCAGTCCGATGATCAGCAATGTCATGTGAATGGGGTCTCCAATTTTTCCCGAATGGGTAAGCAGTTGGGGTGGGTCAAGTCATTGCGCCGCCCCTTCGAAAGGGCGCGACGGGAACAAGACGTTGCCCACTACCGATTGATTCATTATCCGCGCCTGCGTCTGGCCGCCAGACGCCGCGCTTGACGATCGGTGGATTGGGACCGGCTGTAGTGCCACGGCGCTTTCTCGCACCGGCTAGCATCCCTGCCGATGGAAAGTTTTGCCGACAGTATCCGGCTTGCGTTGCAGTTGATCGCAGACAACGATGCGGGCCTGCGCATGATCGTGCTGCGTTCGCTCGGAGTCAGCGCCTGCGCGACCTTGCTGGCCTGCACGCTGGGGCTGATTTGCGGCGCCTGGCTTGGCACCGCGCGTTTTGCAGGAAGAAGCGCACTGCTGGCGCTGCTGAACACTTTGCTCGCCCTGCCCTCGGTGGTGGTCGGGCTGATCGTCTACTTGCTGCTGTCGCGCTCCGGGCCGCTCGGGTTCCTGGGCTGGCTGTTTTCATTTCAGGCGATGGTGCTCGCGCAGAGCGTTCTGGTGCTGCCCGTGGTCACCGCGCTGACACGGCAGGTGGTGCAGGATGCAGAAACCGCGCATGGCGAGCAGTTGCGGTCGCTCGGCGCCGGGCCCGGGTTGCGCAGCCTGTTGCTCGCTTGGGACGAACGTCATGCGTTGGCCACGGTGCTGTTGACTGCGTTCGGCCGCGCGGTATCGGAAGTGGGCGCCGTGATGATCGTGGGCGGCAACATCGACGGCTTCACGCGCGTGATGACGACCGCAATTGCGCTGGAGACCTCCAAGGGTGACCTACCGCTTGCGCTGGCGCTCGGGCTGCTGCTATTGGTCGTCGTGCTCGTGCTGAATGCGCTGGTTGCGCTGCTGGCGCGCTGGCGCGGCGGCGGATCGACGGCAGGGTGGCGCGGTGCGGCTGCCGCGGGATGAACCGCTCGGCACCGTTCTCAGGGCAGAAAGCCCGCACGGAATCGGCCGCGCCGACGCACAGCCGTCCTGCATTGACGCTTCGCTCGGGCACCGTGCGCTTCGGCGCGGTGCAGGCACTCGCGGCCATCGACCTGCGCATTGCAGCGGCCGAGCGCATCGCATTGGTGGGCGCCAACGGCAGCGGCAAAAGCACGTTGCTGCGGGTGCTGCACGGGCTGCAGGCACTCGATGCCGGCACGCTGGAGCGTGCACACGGCCAGCGCCAGGCCATGCTGTTTCAACGCCCCCGCATGCTGCGGCTGTCGGCGCGCGCCAACGTGACGCTTGGCCTTTGGCTGGCCGGCATGCGCTGGCGCGAGGCCAGCAGCCAAGCGGAAGCAGCGATCGCGCGGGTCGGCATGCAAACGCTGGCCAGCCGGCTTGCACCGTCGCTCTCGATCGGGCAGCAACAGCGGCTTGCGATGGGGCGGGCGCTGTCGTTGCAGCCGGACCTGCTGCTGCTCGACGAGCCGACCGCCAGCCTCGACCCGCACGCCAAACGCGAAGTCGAGCGGTTGATGGCGGAATTTGCCGCCAGCGGCATGACGCTGGTCTTTGCAAGTCACAACCTCGGTCAAGTCAAGCGGCTGGCGACTCGGGTACTCTATTTAGAGCAGGGAAGACTGCTGGCCGATCTGGCGGTGGCGGATTTTTTCGATCAGACGGTGTTGCGCAGCACCTCGCCAGAGGCTGCATTGTTCGTAAAAGGAGAACTCGAGTGATGGAAATGTCCAAATCTTTTGCTGCACGGGCGGTTGCCGCATCGGTGCTTTTTGTCGGTGTCTCGCTTGGGGCAACGGCAGCGTCGGTGCAGACCATCATCATGGCTTCGACCACGTCGACCGAGCAGTCGGGCCTGTTCGGTCATCTGCTGCCCGAGTTCAAAAAGGCAACCGGCATCGACATCAAAGTGGTTGCAGTCGGCACCGGCCAGGCGCTCGACATGGCGCGCCGCGGCGACGCCGACGTGCTGTTCGTGCATGACAAAGTCGCAGAAGAAAAATTCGTCGCCGACGGGTGGGGGATCAAGCGCTTTCCGGTGATGTACAACGATTTCATCGTGCTCGGCCCAAAGGCCGATCCCGCGCAAGCAGCCGGCAAGGACATCGTTGTCGGCATGAAAAAAATTGCCGCCGCCAATGCGCCGTTCATCTCACGTGGTGACAAGAGCGGCACCCATTCGGCCGAACTGCGCTACTGGAAGGAAGCCGGTGTCGAGCCGCAATCCGACACCGCTTACAAAGCGTGTGGCTGCGGCATGGGGCCGGCGCTCAACATCGCTTCATCCGAAAACGCGTATGTGCTGGCCGACCGCGGCACTTGGCTGTCATTCAAGAATCGCGGCGATCTGAAGGTGCTCGTCGAGGGCGATCCCCGGCTGTTCAATCAGTACGGTGTGATGGTCGTGAACCCGGAAAAGCACCCCAAGACGCAAGCCGTACCGGCGCAGAAATTCGTCGACTGGATCACCTCCAAAGACGGCCAGCAGGTGATCGCGAATTACAAGATCGACGGCCAGCAACTGTTTTTCCCTAACGCGAACGAAAAGCAGTGAATCGACGTGCACGACTTGATGGTGTCTGCACGCAGGCATGGATCGTTGGTGCGACCGCGCTGCTCTGTATGGCGTTGCCTGTGACTTCAGCCCGATCACAGCAAACCCAATCGCCTGCGCCGCAGATCACGTTGCACGTGTTTGCTGCAGGCAGTCTGCGTGCGCCGATGACTTCAGCGGCCAAGGCGTTTGAGACGGCGCATCCGCACGTGACGGTGGCGCTGACCTTCGGCGCTTCCGGTCTGCTGCGCGAGCGCATCGAAGCCGGCGCGCCAGCCGACGTGTTCGCATCGGCCAATATGGCGCACCCGCAGCGCCTGAGCGCGACCGGTGAGTTCGGCGCGACTCGGCGCTTCGCGCGCAATGAGCTCTGCGGACTCGCGCGCGCCGACTTCGTCGTGAAACCAGACACACTGGTTGCAACCTTGCTTGATCCAGCCATCAAGCTCGGCACGTCGACGCCGAAGGCCGACCCTTCAGGCGACTATGCGTTCGAGGTGTTCGAGCAGATCGAGACAACCGGCGCTGGCCCCGTTGGGTCGGCCCGGCAACTGGCCGCCAAGGCACTGCAGTTGACCGGCGGACCAAATTCGCCCGCGCCGCCGGCCGGTCGCAGTGTCTATGGACAGCTTGTGGCCGATGGCCGAGCCGATCTGTTCCTGACCTATTGCACCAATGCCGCAGCCGCGCACCTGCAGCAACCTGAATTGCAGGTGATTGACCTGCCAGCCGCGGTCAACGTCGGTGCCGACTACGGCGTGGCTGTGCGTGCAGGCGCACCAACCGATGCGACGGTCTTCGCCAACGCGTTGGTCGATGGCCCTGGGCAAGTCGCACTTCGCGAGGCAGGCTTCAAGGCACCTTGAAGTTTTCGTACCCACCCACATTTTTTCCGACTGAAGCCATCGTGATGAGACTCGCCGTCGCAGCTGTCGTGAGCGGTCTACTTTTCGCACTGACCGCATGTGCCGATGGCAGCGACAGCGCCGACAAGGCATCGTGGGTCCGCGGCGGCGCCCTGGAACGCTCGGCCGACCTTGCAATTGCTTAGATTCGTGAACAGCCAGCCATCATGCAGACCCTCAGCTGTGTCCGTGGCGCCCACAACGCAACAAAGACCCACAGCCATACCCGCATCAGCAAGTGGTCGCTACTCGGTGGTCTTGGTTTTGCATTCGATCCGGCCAAAAATGGCGACCTGCTGAACCGCCACCTGTTGGCGACGGGCGTGGACGGTCACCAAGTCGCGCTTTTTCTTAGGGCGAACTCAACCCAGCGATTGCCAACAAGCAAAGCCTCGTCGCCTATGACGAGACTCGCTCTGGCGCCGTCTCGGCACTGAGTGAACAAGAAGGGCCGCTGTTGTTGACGGTGCCCAGCGATCGGCGCGGCAGCCGCCATATGTCGAACCTGGTCCAGCTTGAATGGCGTGCTCCGCCGCCCGCTGCGCCAGCGCCGTCCGAAATCGGCGGTGCGACGAGCGGTGTTACCGTGTACGGCGCAGTGGATCCGTCGATGCGCTTCGACGTCGCGATCTTGAAGGCGCTCCCAACGACGACCCTGACGGTCGCTGGTGGCACCTACACCGGCACAAGCCTGTGGACGCTGCTCAACACCGTCACCTACATCAGTAGCCGCAACAGCCCGCAGAAGAAGTACCCGACGCTGCGAATGGCGGCGGTCGCGACAGCCGCCGATGGTTATTCGGTACTGCTCGCGTTGGGTGAGATCGACCCGACTTTCGGCAACCGCAACGTCACAAGAACAAGTAGTGGTGCCGTGCCTGCCGCAACTTTCATTGGTCAGGGTCAGGGCAACTTGGGATGGTTGCTGGTACTGGTAGACACCAACACGCGCCCGCTGCTGCCGCAGTACAACCCGCTTACTTCACGCCTCTTGTTGCACCTTGTCCTGTGTCTTGGTGTCGAAATCGCCTGAGTCGTGCCGCTCGTGCAACTGGCTCGACAGTTCCCCAAATGTGCGATTCACCATGCGCCCGCGCTGCACGGCTGGGCGCTTGGCGATCTGCTCGGCCCAGCGCTGGACGTGCTTGTATTCCTGCACAGACAGGAATTTGCCCGCTTCATACAGCACGCCTTTGACCAGCCCACCGTACCATGGCCAGACTGCGATGTCGGCGATCGTGTAATCGGCGCCGCCAAGGAATTCGTGGTCCGCCAGCCGCTGGTCCAGCACGTCGAGCTGGCGCTTGACTTCCATCGCAAAACGGTTGATCGGATACTCCATCTTGAAGGGCGCGTATGCATAGAAATGCCCAAAGCCGCCGCCCAGATACGGCGCGCTGCCCATTTGCCAGAACAGCCACGACAGGCATTCGGCCCGCTTGCCAACTTCAGTCGGCAGGAAGGCACCGAATTTCTCGGCCAGGTGCACCAGGATCGCGCCGGACTCGAAGATGCGAATCGGCTGTGCGCCGCTGTGGTCCATCAGCGCGGGAATCTTGGAGTTGGGATTCACGCCCACGAAGCCGCTGCCGAATTGATCCCCGTCACCGATCTTGATCAGCCACGCGTCGTACTCGGCGCCGCTGTGCCCGGCCGCCAGCAGCTCTTCAAGCAGGACGGTGACCTTCACCCCGTTCGGTGTCGCCATCGAATACAACTGCATCGGGTGCTTGCCGATGGGCAGTTCCTTGTCGTGCGTGGCGCCAGCGATGGGTCGGTTGATGCTGGCGAACTTGCCGCCGCTTTCCTTGTCCCAAGTCCAGACTTCGGGCGGGGTGTAGGGGGTGGTGTCGCTCATGCGGTGGTTTTCGTTATGTCAGATGGGCGCGCAATTGCGCAAGGTCGGTGGCAAGCTGCCGGCCGATCGGCATGCGGATCACTTTAAAGCAGTCAGCACGTATTTGTCTGAAGCGATGCGTTTCGAAGCGGCATGGTGTCAAGCCATCCCGACCGGCACCGTTGAAAGCGCATCCCGCAATGCCGCATTGAACGCCGCCGCCGCCTCGTACTGCACCCAGTGACCTGCGTTGGGAACCAACGCGAGCGACTGAAACAGCGGCGCCTGCGCCAGTGCCGGGCCGATCACGTCGATGCGATCGCGGTACAGCGCATCGCGCTCGCCCCAGATACCGAACACAGGGCAGTCGAGTTGCCGCAACGTGCGCAGCAGCACGTCGGTCTTGGACAGGGAGCGGCGCTGCATGCGGTCGCGTTCAAGATTTGCTGTATGCAGCGGCAGCGCCAATCCGTCATGCACGGACGCTTCGTGCGCAAGCATCAGTTGTCCGAGGTTGTGCGCGATCACCCCAATGCGCGCTGTCCCTTCGGGCAGATGCCGCCACGCCTTGAGCCCGAGTTGTCGTTCGGGGTCCGCCACGAGCGCCGGTGCGCCCACCAGTACCAGCCGCCGCACGCGCGCTGGCCACTGAGCCGCCAACAATCCTGCAACCATGCCGCCGAACGAAAAACCCACCACGTCGCAGTCGGCCGGCCCGATCAGTTCGATCAGCCCGCGCTCGACCCAGGGCGGCAGGGCATCCGCATCGCGCGCTGCCGGTGCGCGCGCCGAGTCACCGAATCCGGGCAGGTCGGGCACCAACACCCGACGGCCCGCTGCCACCAGAGACCCAATGTTGCGCACCCAGTGGTTCCAGCTTCCGGCGCCGCCGTGCAACAGCACGACGGGCGCGCCTTCGCCCCAGATATGCCAGACCATCGATTGCACATCGCCGCAGGGTGTCTCCACGCGGGCAGCACAGGCCGCCAGCGCAGCGGCATCTTCTACGGTCTGGATCGGGCGAGTGAAGTCGGGCGATGGCTGTGTCATGACGGGGGGTGGGGCGCGCGGTCCCGCTGTTTGGGTTTCATTGCCACCCATTTTGCGAGCCTTCTGTGGGCATTGGACTTGCCAACGGAATAGCGAAACCCACTATCACCATTTGCCTGCCGCCGAGGAGCGCCAAATTGAAAGCCTTGACCTATCACGGATCGAAGGACGTTCGCGTTGAATCCGTTCCCGACCCCGTGCTGACCCAGCCCGACGACATCTTGCTGCGTGTGACGGCCACGGCGATCTGCGGCTCGGACCTGCACATCTATTGCGGCAAGATTCCGGGGATGGAGTCGGGCGATGTGCTGGGGCATGAGTTCATGGGCATCGTGGAAGACGTCGGCACGGGCGTGACGAAGCTCAGGCGCGGGGACCGAGTGGTAGTGCCGTTCACGATCTCCTGCGGCGAATGCTTTTTTTGCAATCGCCAGCTGTTCGCGGCGTGTGAGACGACCAATCCCGGGCGCGGCGCGATCGTCAACAAGAACGATACGCGGCCTGCGGCAGGGCTGTTTGGCTACAGCCATCTGTACGGGGGGCTATGCGGGCGGCCAGGCCGAACTGGTGCGGGCGCCGAAAGCGAGCACCGGGCCGCTTGTGATACCCGACTCGACGTTGTCGGACGAACGGATACTTTTTTTGTCCGACATCCTGCCGACCGGCTGGCAAGCGGCCGTGAATGCCGACATCGTGCCCGGCTCCAGCGTGGCGATCTTCGGCGCCGGCCCGGTCGGGCTGATGGCTGCAGCGTCTGCGCGACTGCTGGGCGCCGAGCGCATCTTCATGGTGGACCAGCACAAGTACCGGCTCGACTACGCAGTGTCCGCTTATGGCGTCGAGCCGATCGATTTCAGCAACGACGACGACCCGGCCGAGCGCATCATGGAGGCGACCGGCTCACGCGGCGCGGATGCATCGATCGACGTGGTGGGCTTTGAAGCCAAGGACAGCCTGGTCGACACCACCTTGGCGACATTGAAGATCGAAGGGTCGAGCGGCGCGGCGATCCGCCAGACCATGGCCGCCACGCAGCGCGGCGGCATCGTGAGCGTGCCAGGCGTCTACGCGGGCTGGATTCACGGGTTTCTGTTCGGCGATGCATTTGAGAAAGGCCTGACCTTCAAGATGGGCCAAACCCACACGCAGCGCTTCATGCCCGAATTGCTCGACAAAATCTACAACGGCAAGTTGAAGCCGGAAGCGATCATTACGCACCGCATGCCACTGGCCGACGCCGCGCGCGGCTATCAAATTTTCAACGACAAGGAAGAAGATTGCCGCAAGGTGGTGCTGACCGTCTGATGCATTTGCCGTTCGAACGGGCGTTCGATTTGTTCGGCGCCTGGATAAGATTGTTTTTACAACGACATCGATGAGGAACGCGCAGGCGATGACCAACCCCCAACCCCGCCATTTGAACCAAGAGTCCCCAACTGACAATCCGCATCCGGACGCTCGTTCACCGGAAGAAGCTGAGCGCGTTGCGCAAGAAGCCGCTGCCGATGATCTGCCTACGGAAAGCCACGATGCAAAGACTGGCGTGGCAAAAAAGGTCCAGTCCACCACGTCGCCCGAGGCCGTGATTCCACGCGATCCGATGAACGGGCAGGCCCTGAACGATCGCTCGCTGGTCTCAGGCAAGGATTCGGAGCAATCGGATGGCGCATCGGACTCAATGCATCTGCCCGAATCCTGATCGATCGGCGGCGGCAACTTGACGGTTGACGCTTGACGCCAGCCGGTTTGACTGCCGGCAGCTCGCACAGCTCGGTCAGGCCCAAGAAGTTTTCAAGAACGTGTCTGAGCTGAGCCAGTTCAACCACAGTCGGCACGTCCGGCATCAGTGGCAAGCGCGTTGTGCCGGTGATCGCTCCCGGCACCAGTTGGCCGCTTTCGAAAAACTGCACATAAGGCTTGATCGCGTTGATGCCGACGGACACTGCGTTGGCGATCTGGTCGGTCGTCGTTGATGCGTCTGCGGCTTTGCGATGGATCAATTGGACGCTTGCGTCCTGCGTCTCGTGGTTGCTGGTCTGCTCGAAAGGCGCTGCAATCACGCGCACCAGCACGCTTAAGGTGACGACGACCGCGACGCTCATGTCTGTGGCGTGGCACAGCTCCCGCTGCGGCTGTTATTGCAAGCGCTTACAGCGATTTCCGCAGCTGCAGGCGCTAAAAGCTGATTGCTACGTTTTAAGTAGCAAACTATGAAGAGAATGCAAGCGCTTTTGGCATATTTTTCTTAAAAAAAAGCCGATTGATGAGCGAGACGTTTGATGCAGCTTGAACCGCTTAAGCGCGGGAATACCCCAAGCGTTGCCGATGGTGCCGTGCTGGCAAAGCCGGGCGATGTTGCGCACAATGGCTCGCATCTGTTGCAGGCGTGTGCGTCGGGCAAACCCGCCGGTGCGGCGCAAATGCACCCAGCAGCAGCGGACTCAGATTCATCCACGCGCTTTCGGAGACCCGATCACTATGCAAGTCCAGTTCACCGTCAACGGCGAGTCGCACGCGATCGACGTGCCGCCCAACACCTTGCTCGTGCATGCAATTCGGGAAAACTTGCGCCTGACCGGCACGCACGTCGGCTGCGACACCGCCCAGTGCGGCGCCTGCACCATCATGCTGAACGGTGAGGCCATCAAGTCCTGCAACATGCTTGCCGTGCAGGCGGCAGGCGCCGAGATCATCACGATCGAAGGCATTGCGGACGCCGACGGCACCATGCACCCGATGCAGGCGGCCTTCAAGGAATGCCACGGCCTGCAATGCGGCTTCTGTACGCCCGGCATGGTGATCAGCGCGATCGACCTGGTGCGCCAGCACCCGGGCGCCGACGACGCGATGATCCGCGAGCAACTCGACGGCAACATCTGCCGCTGCACGGGTTACCAGAACATCATCAAAGCCGTAAAGCAGGGTGCCGCGAATATGTCGGGTGCAACCGAGCCGGCCAAGGCCACGGCCTGATCGCGACCCACTCCATAAATACATAAAGAGACAACCAACATGGGCGCATCCGACTTTGCCAGTTTGCCGTACATCGGCCAATCCGTGCTGCGGCGCGAGGACGACCGGTTTTTGACGGGCACCGGCCGCTACACCGACGACGTGGTCATGCCCGCGCAGAGCCATGCGGTGTTCCTGCGCTCGCCGCACGCGCACGCAGCCATCAAGCGCATCGACACCACGGCGGCCAAAGCCATGCCTGGCGTGCGCGGCATCTTCACGGGCGCCGATATTGATGGCAAGATGGCCGGGCTGCCCTGCGGCTGGCTGATCACCGGCAGCAACGGCGAGCCGATGAAGGAGCCGCCGCATCCGGTGCTCGCGATTGGCAAAGTCCGCTACGTCGGCGATCAGGTTGCGATGGTCGTTGCCGATACCGTAGAACAAGCCAAAGACGCCGCCGAGAAGATCGAAGTCGACTACGACGTACTGCCGTCGGTTGTGAACGTGGCCGATGCAGCTGCCGGCAAAGGCGCACCGCTGCATGAGGCCGCGCCCGACAACAATTGCTACCGCTGGTCGCTCGGCGACAAGGATGGGGTGGATGCAGCGTTTGCAAAAGCGGCGCATGTCACGAAGCTCGATCTGGTGAACAACCGACTGGTGCCGAACGCGATCGAACCGCGGGCTGCGCTCGGCTCGTACGACCGCGCCAGCGGCGAATACACGCTCTACGTGTCTAATCAGAACCCGCACGTCGAACGTCTGTTGATGACCGCGTTCGTGCTGAACCTTCCCGAGCACAAAGTGCGCGTGATCGCGCCCGACGTGGGCGGCGGCTTCGGCTCCAAGATATTTTTGTACGCAGAAGACGTCGCGCTCACCTGGGCATCCAAGCAGTTGAATCGCAGCATCAAGTGGACTTGCGAACGCAGCGAGTCCTTCCTGACCGATGCGCATGGCCGGGACCATGTGAGTCATGCCGAGATGGCGATGGATGCAGACGGCAAGTTCCTGGCGCTGCGTGTGCACACGGATGCAAACCTCGGCGCTTACTTGTCCACGTTCGCGACCGCCGTGCCAACGATCCTCTATGCGACGCTGATGGCCGGCCAGTACACCACGCCGCAGATCCACATCGAGGTCGACGCGTGGTTTACCAACACGTCGCCGGTCGACGCTTACCGCGGCGCGGGACGGCCCGAGGCGACCTACTTGCTCGAGCGGCTCGTCACGCGCTGCGGCTGGGAGATGAACCTGGCGCAAGACGAGATCCGTCGCCGCAACTTCATCCGAGACTTTCCGTACCAGACGCCGGTGGCGCTGCAGTACGACATCGGCGACTTTGACGCCTGCCTGGACAAGGGAAAAGCGCTTGCCGACGTGGCTGGCTTCGATGCGCGCAGGGCAGAAAGCCAGGCCAGAGGCAAGCTGCGTGGGATCGGGTATTCGACCTACATCGAGGCCTGCGGATTGGCGCCTTCCAATATTGCGGGCGCGTTGGGCGCACGCGCGGGCCTGTTCGAATGCGGAGAAGTGCGCGTGCACCCGACCGGCAGCGTCACAGTGTTTACCGGCTCGCACAGCCACGGCCAAGGGCATGAGACGACATTCTCGCAACTCGTTGCCGCACGCCTTGGCATCCCGGTCGAATCGGTCGACGTGGTGCACGGCGACACGGGCCGGGTGCCATTCGGAATGGGCACTTACGGCTCGCGCTCGCTGTCGGTCGGCGGCACCGCGATCATGAAGGCGCTCGACAAGATCGAAGCCAAGGCCAAGAAGATCGCGGCGCACTTGATGGAAGCGTCTGATGCCGACATCGACTTCAAAAACGGCGAATTCAGTGTGAAAGGCACCGACAAGAAACTGCCTTTCGGCCAGATCGCGCTGACCGCCTACGTGCCGCACAACTACCCGTTGGCGACGCTGGAGCCGGGCCTGAATGAGACCGCGTTCTACGACCCGACCAACTTCACGTTTCCGGCCGGCACCCACATCTGCGAAGTCGAGATCGATCCCGACACCGGCGAAGTCGAAGTCAAGCGCTTCACGGCAGTGGACGACTTCGGCACCATCGTGAACCCG
>JBBPYC010000054.1:0-64269 GCA_038200275.1 Burkholderiales bacterium | reverse complement strand
GAGACCGCGTTCTACGACCCGACCAACTTCACGTTTCCGGCCGGCACCCACATCTGCGAAGTCGAGATCGATCCCGACACCGGCGAAGTCGAAGTCAAGCGCTTCACGGCAGTGGACGACTTCGGCACCATCGTGAACCCGATGATCGTGGAAGGACAGGTGCACGGCGGCGTCGCGCAAGGCATGGGTCAGGCGCTGTTCGAGAGCTGCATCTACGACCGCGAAAGTGGCCAACTGCTCTCAGGCAGCTTGATGGACTATGCGCTGCCGAGAGCCGGTGACTTGATCGACATCAAGCTCGACACGGTCTGCACGCCGTGCACGCACAACCCGATCGGCGCCAAAGGTTGCGGCGAAGCGGGTGCAATCGGCTCGCCGCCGTCCGTCATCAACGCGGTGCTCGATGCGCTGCGTGAGCGCGGCGTGACGGACATCGACATGCCGGCCACACCGCCGCGCGTCTGGGCCGCGTTGCAAGGCGCGAAAAGTGTCACGGGCGCCGGCCCCGTCGGCGCGTCAACGCAGCAGGTGGCCGCGTCGAACGCCAAGCCGAGTGACACGACCGGCACCAACGCTGGCTGATCGCCGCAGCCCAATCACTTTTATCTGAAAGCCTCACAAGCGATGTACGCCTTTACATACGAACGCCCAACCAGCCTTGCCGACGCGCAAAAACTCAGCGCTGGAGGCGCGCAACTGCTGGCCGGCGGCCAGACGCTGCTTGCCTCGATGCGGCTGCGGCTGGCAGCGCCCGAGCAGTTGGTCGACTTGTCCGGCGTGGCCGAGCTGCGCGAGATCCGGCGCGACGGCGATGCGGTCGTGATCGGCGCAATGGCACGCCACGTCGATGTGGCCAACAACGCCGACGTGCTGCAAACGGTGCCGTCGCTGGCGGATTTGGCGAGCCACATCGGCGACCGTCAAGTCAGGGCCCGCGGCACGATCGGCGGCTCGGTGGCGAACAACGACCCGGCTGCGTGCTATCCGTGCGGCGTGCTCGCGCTGAACGCAATCATCAAGACCACCAGCCGTGAGATCGCTGCCGATGACTTTTTCCTGGGCATGTTCGCCACCGCGCTGGAGCCGGGCGAGTTGATTACGTCGTTCCGCTTTGCGGCGTGCAAACGTGGCGCGTACGTGCGGCAGCGGCAGCAGGCATCTCGATTTGCGCTGGTCGGCGTGTTTGTAGCAGACACCAAGGACGGTGTGCGCGTGGCCGTGACCGGTGCGGGCACCGGCGTGTTCCGGCATCCGGGGTTGGAAGATGCGCTGTCAAAGAACTTCGCGCCCGAGGCCGTTGCCGGCGTGAAGATCGATGCGACCGATCTGAACAGCGACATTCACGCTTCAGCCGAATACCGCGCGAACCTGATTGGCGTGCTCACGCAGCGGGCGGTGCGGCAGGCGATGGGCTAGGCAATCGTCCGGCAGTGTCTTCGATGATCTGCGCAAGATGATTTCGTATCAAATTGGCCTGAGCCGCTTGTCCTATAAACCTTTCCAGCTATCGAAAGCGTAGTAAACAGCGTGGCTGAAAAAGCAGATGTGGTGTCGGTCGACGCGCTGATCGATGCGTTGCAGCAATCGGGCTATTACGCCGATCGGCGGTTGGCCACAGCCGTCTTTCTTGCCCTCAAGTTGCAACGCCCGTTGCTGCTCGAAGGCGAGCCCGGCGTTGGAAAAACCGAATTGGCCAAAGCATTGGCTGCTGCGCTGCCCCGCGCGCTGATCCGCTTGCAGTGCTATGACGGCATGGAGCAGCGCGAGGCGCTGTACGAGTGGAACTACTCGGCGCAACTGCTGCACATGCGCGCAGCCGAGTTGCGGCATGCCGGCATGGAGGCCGAGCACGACATCGACCGCATGGTGGAGCGCGAGGTGTATCAAGATCGCTATCTGATTCGCCGGCCGTTGCTGCAGGCGCTGGAAGCAGCAGACCCTGGCGCGGTGCTGCTGATCGATGAAGTGGACCGTGCCGACGAGCCATTCGAGGCGTTCCTGCTCGAGTACCTCGGTGAATATCAGGTCAGCATCCCCGAGATCGGCACCGTGTGCGCGACGTGCGTGCCGGTCACGATCCTGACAAGCAACCGCACACGCGATTTGAACGATGCGGTGAAACGGCGCTGTCTCTATCACTGGCTCGACTACCCGGACCGCGAACGCGAGCTTGCGATCGTGCGCGCCCGCGTGCCCGGAGCCAGCGCGGCGCTGACAGCGCAGGTATCCGATGTGGTGGCGCGGCTGCGCAGCGCGTCGTTCGCAAACGCTTTCCAACGCGCGCCCGGTATTGCAGAGAGTGTCGAATGGGCGCGCGCACTGGTCGCACTCGACACGCTCGTGCTCGACCCCGAAGTGATCAAGGACACCGCCGGCATCTTGTTCAAACAACGCGACGACGTGGCTGCTCTGACCACCGCCCTGGCGGCCGATCTGCTGCAGCCGGCCGGCCTTTGACCGGGCGGCCGTCGCCAGTGCGGCGCGTACCCCATCGTTCATCACCATGATGCAACTCGGTGACGCTGTCAGCGGCAAACTGGCATCCAACATCAGCGCTTTTGGCCGCGCACTGCGCCGTGCGGGCGTGCCGACCGATCCGGCGCGTATTGCGCTGGCGCAGACGGCCGCACTGATCGTGGGTCTCGCGCGTCGGGACGATCTGGCTTCGGCGCTCGAAGCGGTGCTGGTCGCACGCGAAGCGGACCGCGCGGTGTTCCGCGAACTGTTCGACGCGTTTTTTCAAGACCCCAAGCTGGCCAACAAGCTGCTCGCGCAGATGTTGCCGAGCCAGGACGCCAAGCCCGATGCCGACAAACGCCGGCCGCGCGTGCGGGAGGCACTGGCGCCACCCGCACCGCTGGCAAAGCCGCGGGCCAAACCCGAAGAAGACAAGCTTGAACTCGACGCATTGATGACGATGAGCGATGCGAGCCGGCTGCGCCACGCCGACTTCAATGCACTGGGTGCGGCCGAGTTCGCGCATGTGGAGCGGCTTGCGCGCGAGATCGCATTGCCATTGCCGACCGTGGTGTCCCGACGCACCCGGGTGTCTGAGCGCGGCTTGCGTCCGCATTGGCCGCGTGCGTTGCACCAAGCCGCACGCACCGGCGGCGAGTTGGTCGTGCTGCCGCGGCGACGCCGACGCGCCGAACCGCTGCCGCTGTTGGTGCTGGTCGACGTCTCCGGCTCGATGGAGCGCTATGCGCGGCTGTTGCTTGCGTTCCTGCATGCGGCCACGCGCGATGCGCGCAAGCGGGACGTGTTCGCATTCGGCACGCACCTGACCGATCTGACGCCGGCCTTCGACCTGGCCGACACCGACGCGATGCTGGTGGCGGCCGGCACGCAGATCGACGACTTCGGTGCCGGCACCAAACTCGGCGAATCGCTCGCCACCTTGCGCCGCGACCACGCGCGCCGGCTGGTTGGGCGGCGCACGCTGGTGCTGCTGATCAGCGACGGCCTGGACACCGGGGAGCCCGCGCTGCTGGCCGACGAGTTGCACTGGCTCAAGCGCCGCAGCCGGCGTATCCTGTGGCTGAATCCGCTGTTGCGCTTCGATGGCTATGCGCCGCTTGCACGCGGCGCTGCGGTGTTGCACCAGGCCGTTGACGGCACGCTCGCGGTGCATGACTTGAGCCGGCTTGAGCAACTTGCGGCAGGTCTGGCGCAGCTGATGAAGCGCTGATGCCCGCCGTTCCCAAATCCCCGACCGAACAATCAAAACGACAAGGAAACCGCCCCATGGACATGCAAGGCAGCCGCCCGCTCCACGTCACGCAGCAACAAGCCTGGGACGCGCTGAACGATCCTGAGGTGCTCAAAGCCAGCATCCCCGGTTGCGACAAGGTCGAGCGCACCGCAGACGACAAATACGCGATCGGCATGGCGCTCAAGATCGGCCCGGTGTCGGCCAAGTTCGCGGGCAACATCGCGTTGTCCGACGTCAACGCACCGCACAGCTACACGATCGGATTCGAGGGCCAGGGTGGCGCAGCCGGCCACGGCAAAGGCGCTGCGCAGGTCAGCCTGACGCCGGCCGAAGACAGCACGCCGGGTTGCCTGCTGGCCTACACGGTGAACGCGCAAGTCGGCGGCAAGGTCGCGCAACTCGGTCAGCGGCTGGTCGATGGTGCGGCCAAGTCGATCGCCGAGAGTTTTTTCAAGCGCTTCGAGCAGGAGATGCAGCGGCGCTACCCGGCGCCAGCCGAAGGTGAGGGCGCGCCGGCTGCGCCCGACACGGCAGCCTGATCGAGTCCGCTTCACCAATTCGCTGCCCAACGTATGGAAAATTTGGACGTCATGGTGCTGCGGCATCTGCGCGACTGGCGCAGTAACGGCCAACGCGCGTTGCTGGCCACCGTGGTGCGCACCTGGGGCTCATCGCCGCGACCGGTCGGCTCGATCATGTCCCTGGCGGAAGACGGTGCGGTGGTCGGCTCGGTCTCGGGCGGGTGCATCGAGGACGATCTGATCTTTCGGTTCACGCGGGCTTATGCGGCGGGTGCCGGAACCGAAGGGATGCAACCATCCGGCGTTTTGGCAGAAGCGGGCGACGACCACAAATCGATTCCTTCCGGCCCGCCGCGCTTCGTCAAATACGGCGTCAGTGCCGACGAAGCCCATCGTTTCGGCTTGCCGTGCGGCGGCACGCTGGAGTTGCTGCTCGAGTTCGACCCCGATGCTCAGCAGCTTACGGAACTCGTCACATCGCTCGAAGCCGGCCAGCTCACACAACGCACGGTGCAGCTGCGCGACGGCAGCGTGCAGCTTGAGCAATCGGCGCAGCCGCAAGCGCTTCGGCTGTCCGATACGGAACTGGTCAACACGTTCGGCCCCGAATACCGAATGCTGCTGATCGGCGCTGGGCAGCTGACCGAGTACCTGGCCACGATGGCGCTGTTCAGCGGCTTCGCAGTCACGGTCTGCGACCCGCGCGCCGAGTACCGCGGCGGCTGGTCGGTGCCGGGTGTCACGCTGTCGAGCGAGATGCCGGACGACGTCGTGACTGCGTTCCGACCCGACTCACGCAGTTGCGTGGTGGCCCTCACGCACGACCCGAAGCTCGATGACTTGGCACTGCTCGAAGCGCTCGGCACGGAAGCGTTTTATGTCGGTGCAATCGGCTCGCGCCGCAACAACGACGCGCGGCGCGAACGCATGATCGAACACTTCGACCAGACGGAGGCGTCGCTCGCGCGCCTGCGCGGCCCGATCGGTATTTACGTCGGCAGCAAGACACCCCCGGAGATCGCCGTCAGCGTGATGGCCGAGATCATCGCGGTGAAAAACGGCGTGACCTTGCCGCGCGACATGGACGTGGCCAGCGCGAAGAATGCGCAGCAAGCGGCGTAGGGGAGGCGACCGGGTCGGTTGCCCGACCGAACCTCGCCCGGCAGTTCCACACTGAAAGTAACGCGCCGCCGCCGAGCTATCGCTTCCGCACCAACGCGCTGATGGGGTTGCGCCGCGCCGTGTTGCCGGTGCTGCCGGCCGCGCTTTGGTACGGACTGCAGCCGGCCTAGTTGTTCGCGATGTCCATCACAACGCTGCTGCTCTACGCTGGATTGCCGCATTGGGAGCTGAGCCCGCAGCGGCAGTTCATCCGGGAGGCGCAGCTGCCAACGCAAATTCGTTGCGATGCCGTCGAAGATCGCCGATGCGGCGTGGCAAGAGTTCATCCTGCACACCCGCACCTACGAAGGTTGGTGTCACACCGCATTCGGCCGTCTGCTGCATCACAGCCCGGCGGAGATGCTGGGCAAGGATCCGCGCCGCAACGACGGCCTGTGCCGCAGTTGGTATTGGGCTTGCAAAGAAGAGAGCATTGATCCGCGGAAGCCCGGGCAGTTACCACTGCTGTTCGCGTTAGACAAAAATTTTGCGATGCCGGGCGGCTTCAGCTACCTGCCCGACTGTCGAAGCATCGATTAGTGATCGGGCAGCGACGTCTATTGCGGCACAAGCTTCGGTGCCGATGGAGTCAGCAGTGGCGGCTCTGATGGTTTCGGCGGCAGCGATTCGTCCAGTAACGGTGGTTGCGGTGGCGATTCGGGCGGCGGCGGTTGCGCTTGGTCAGCTGGCGCGATGCGTGATCGCGCTGGCTGGTCTTGAGGTTCAGCCCTTGCTGCTGTCCTCGTGCCCCAATTGCGGCAGCACCGACCCTTCGCCTAACGACAGCAGCCCAACCTTCGCATACGTCATCAGCTTCTCGCGTGTATCGGTAATGTCCAGGTTGCGCATCGTGAGCTGGCCGATGCGGTCGGCGGGTGAGAAGGTCGAGGCGCCTTTTTCCATCGTCAGGCGCTCGGGCTGGTAGGTGAGGTTCGGCGACTCGGTGTTCAAAATGGAATAGTCGTTGCCACGCCGCAGCTCGATCGTGACTTCGCCCGTCACCGCACGCGCAACCCAACGTTGACCGGTCTCACGCAGCATCAGTGACTGCGGGTCGAACCAGCGGCCCTGGTACAGCAGGCGGCCCAGGCGCAGGCCGTTGATGCGGTATTGCTCGATCGTGTCCTCGTTGTGGATGCCGGTCACGAGCCGCTCGTAAGCGATGAACAGCAGCGCCATGCCGGGCGCCTCATAGATGCCGCGGCTCTTGGCTTCGATGATGCGGTTCTCGATCTGATCCGATGTGCCCAGGCCATGCCGACCGCCGATGCGGTTGGCTTCGAGCAGCAACTCGACGGGATCGGTAAATTCCTGGCCGTTCAGTGCGACCGGCTGGCCTTCTTCGAAGCGCACCGTAACTTCTTCGGCCTTGATCTCGACGTCGTGCTTCCAGAACGCCACGCCCATGATCGGGTTCACGATGTGCAGGCCGCTGCTCAGGTGCTCAAGGTCTTTGGCTTCGTGGGTGGCGCCCAGCATGTTCGAGTCGGTCGAGTACGCTTTTTCGGCCGACATCTTGTAGCCAAAGCCGGCTTGAGTCATGAACGCCGACATCTCGGCACGGCCGCCGAGTTCGTCGATGAACGTCTGGTCAAGCCACGGCTTGTAGATCTTGAGCGACGGATTGGTCAGCAGGCCGTAGCGGTAGAACCGCTCGATGTCGTTGCCCTTGTACGTGCTGCCGTCGCCCCAGATGTTCACATCGTCTTCGCGCATCGCACCGACCAGCATGGTGCCGGTCACGGCGCGGCCGAGCGGCGTGGTGTTGAAGTAGGTCACACCGGCGGTCGAAATATGGAACGCGCCGCACTGCAGCGCAGCAATGCCTTCGGCGACGAGCTGGCGGCGGCAGTCGATCAGCCGGGCAGCTTCAGCGCCGTACTGCATCGCCTTCTTCGGGATTTCATCGTAGTCGGGCTCGTCGGGTTGGCCGAGGTTTGCGGTGTAGGCGTAAGGCACCGCGCCTTTGTTGCGCATCCAGTGCAGCGCGGCGCTGGTGTCCAGGCCGCCGGAGAACGCGATGCCGACTTTTTGGCCGGTGGGAATGTGTTGAAGGATCGTGGACATGCGGTTTCGAGCCGCCGGCAAGCGGCGGAATGGGTAGAGGGGCGCTCGCAAGCGGGAACGAAGTGTTCAACAAGTAAAGCTGGAGACAAATTTTATGGGCAGCGAAATGGCGGCAGCGAGTCCGCTCTGTGGCGGCACAAGACGTTGCGTAGGTAACCGGTAGCGATTGCATCTGAGCGCCCGCCGATACAAGCTACGCGCGCCAGGCACTCTCTGGCAGATCGAATCTGCTGCAGACATCAAACGCACGCTTCTCGGCGTAGCCGCGCGGGCGGGAAGCGGCCAACCAGCCGAGCGCTATTGACCGAAGCGAGGCCCCGACTTCAAAAATTCGTGCTCGGCCGCGCTGGTGCTGCGCGCCAGTACGGCGTTGCGATACGGAAAACGACCGAAGCGCTCGATGATGTCGAGATGCGACTCGGCAAAGCGCAGATTGCCCTGCAGCGTCTTGTGAAGCGGGGCGGGCGCTTCGGCCAGCAACCGCTCGAAACATCGAACGCATTGCCGTTGGAGCGTGAGATCTTCGGCATGCATCAGCGGCATGTACAAAAAAACGCGACCGACCCAAGGCAGCGCGGCGTCTTGCCCGTCTCGCAGTGCGTCAAGAACCAGCGTTTGCGCGCGCGAATCACCCGCGAATGCTCGAGCGCTGCCACGAAAGATGTTGCGCGTGAACTGGTCGAGCAGGATCACGAGCGAAAGGCGCTGCAGCGGCCCGGCTTCCCAGTCGGCCAAGCCGTCGGCAAGCGCTTGCGTAACCAATGAGCCGAAGCGTTGCTTGATTTCGCTGTCCACGGCAGCGTCGACGCCGAACCAGCGATCGTTCATCTTCTCGCCCGGCCAGCCGTGCAGCACGCCATCGCCGAGCCAGAAGTCAAGCACGGTGCGCTGATCGTCGTTCAGTACGGCCGATAAACTGCGCTCGGACAAGCCGTCGCCCGCTTGCCGCTCAGCATCATTCAAGGAAACCCTCATGTCGTTGCCCATCTGGAAGCGTTTTGTTCATCTGACCGCTCTAGCCACCACGGCCGCAGCGCTGGTTGCAGCCGGCTCATCGTATGCGGAAGCACCGATGGCCAAGCTGGCCGCGCCGGGTTTCTACCGCATGATGCTGGGCGACTTCGAAGTCACCGCATTGAACGACGGCACGTTCGCGATGCCGGCCGACAAGCTGCTCAAGCAGCCGCCTGCGGCCACCGAGCAGGCGCTTGCCCACTCGTTTTTGACGTTGCCGGTCGAGACATCGGTGAACGGCTATCTGATCAACACCGGCGCCAAGCTGGTGCTGGTTGACGCGGGCGCCGGGGCGTTCTTCGGCCCCACGCTCGGCAAGCTGACCGCGAACCTGCAGGCATCCGGCTACCAGCCTGCGCAAGTCGATGAAATCTACATCACGCACCTGCACGTTGATCATGTGGGCGGGCTGGTCACGAACGGCGAGCGGGCGTTTCTCAATGCAACGGTGCGCGTCAGCAAAGCGGACGCGGACTTCTGGCTCAGCGAGCAAAAGATGGAAGCGGCGCCGGCCGAGATGAAGAACTTCTTCAAAGGCGCCATGGCGGCGCTCAAGCCCTACATCGCAGCCAACAAATTCAAGCCATTCGATGGCGCTGCCGCCGAGTTGTCGCCCGGCATTGCCGCGCTGCCCACGAACGGCCACACACCGGGCCACCATTCGTATGAAGTGACGAGCGGCGCGCAGAAGCTGCTGCTGATCGGCGACTTGATCCACGTGGCCGCGGTGCAGTTGGACGATCCGTCCGTCACGATCGCATTCGACGTCGATCCAAACGTTGCGGCCGCAATGCGCAAGCAAATCTTCACGCGCGCAGCCAACGAAGGCACGCCGGTTGGTGCGTCGCACATCGCGTTCCCCGGTCTGGGACACCTGCGTGAAGTTGGCAACGGGTACCAGTGGATGCCGCTCAACTTCACGCAAATGAATCCGAAATAGCCGATCGAAGCCGACGCCGACCATGCCGCCGGTGAAAGCGGTCGCTGCATCGGTTTGAACAAGTACGCATGCAGGCGAATTGCGGCGAACTGATCGCTGCAGCCGCGCGAGCTGAGCGTGAGGCGGCCTGATTCGTCGCGCAACACCGAGTCGATCGCATTCGCGCGCATCTGCGTGCCTCGGTGCACCTGCCAGAACACCTGCAGGTCGAGCCGTGGCGCCAATTCCTTCATCGGCGTGCGAATCAGGTATTCGCCGCTTGTGGAGAGCAAGAGCAAATACCTGTCGGCGGCCTCGAAATCGTCCCAGCGATCGGCCAGCTCGGGGGGAGGCTGCGTCGAGCCCGGTCAGGGCTGGCATCTTGATGTCGAAGAACCGCTCGTCGGGCCGCAGCGCCGGCGAAGCCGCGACCGCTGTGGCGCCATCGCCGACGATGGCCAGCAATTACAGCGACGCCCCCGCGCGCGTGAGTCTGCGGCGCAGCGCGGCCGGCCGATGACGGCTCGTCTTTGACCAGCAGCGCCTTGGCTGCAAGCGGCTCAGCCGCCGCACCGTCCACGGCGGATCGCCCACCCGCGCTCATGCCTGTGAGGCCGGTAGCAGCAGCAAGTTGGGCACCGTGCGCAGCGAGCCAAGCGCGCTGTTTGCTGCGGTCAGGGTCGCCCCGTTCCAGGTGCGCAGAAACAAGGCAAGGTCTTGCTCGTTCAGCGGCCCCGAGAAATAATAGCCTTGTACTTCGGTGCAGCCGTCGCTGGTCAGCATCTGAAGCTCGGATTCGCTTTCCACCCCTTCGGCCAGCACGGGGGTGCCCATCTGTCGAGACATCTCGATGATCGCGCGCACGATGGCACGTTTTCGGCCCTGCTCGCGCAGCAGGTGCACGAAGCTGCGATCGATCTTGATTTTTTCGAATTGAAAACGCAGCAAATAAGCCATCGATGCAAAACCGGTGCCGAAGTCGTCCAGCACGATACGCACGCCGCGCTGCTGCAGTGCCGCCATCTGTTGCAAGGTCGCGGCATCCTCATTGAGCAGCACCGACTCGGTGATCTCAAGCTCGAGCCGATGCGCCGCCAAGTCGGTGCGGGCGAGCACGCCGTCGATCAAAGCGCCCAGATCCTGTGTCATCACCTGCACCGGCGACAGGTTGACTGCGATCGACAACGTGTCGTCGTGCAATTGCACTTCCCGGCACGCTTCCTCCAGCACCCAGGCGCCGATTTCAGCAATCAGCCCACTGTCTTCGGCGATCGGGATGAATTCGGCCGGCGCCACCACGCCAAGAACGGGATGATTCCAACGCAGCAGCGCCTCCAGACCCGTCACAGTTCGGTCGCGCGTCTGGATCTGCGGCTGATAGACCAGCGTGAGTTGACCCCGCGCGAGCGCTTCGCGCAATTCCTGCTCCAGCACCAGCCGACGGTCGACCAGGTTGCCCATCGCCGGCTGATACACACGCACCGTGTTGCGGCCGGCCGCCTTGACCTCGTAGAGCGCCAGGTCCGCATACTTGATCAGTTGCTCGGGCGCCAGCGCATCGCGAGGTGCCAGCGCAATGCCGATGCTGGCTCCGATGTGCAGGGTCAGCCCGTTGATCTCGAACGGCTCGCGCAGCGAGCACAGGATGCGGCGGGCAAACGGCAACGCCTCGTCGTCATGGGAAACCCTGCTCATGATGACGGAGAACTCATCGCCGCCGGTGCGCGCCATCGTGTCTTCGGCTCGTGCAATCGAGCGCAAGCGCTCGCCGACCAGCCGAAGTACCCGGTCACCCATGTCATGGCCGAGCGAATCGTTCACATTCTTGAACCGGTCCAGATCCAGGCACAGCAGCGCGAATGGCACGTCTCCCGCGCGCTTGAGTGCACGGTCGAGTAGCTGCCGGAAATGATGCCGATTCGATAGCTGCGTGACTTCGTCAAGGTTGGCGAGCCGCACCAGATCGTTCTGGTGCGCAGCAATCTCCTGTTCGCGTGCTTCCAGCTGTTCGAGCAGACCGTTGAAGCCGTCATGCAGTTCGCCGATTTCGTCGCTGCGGTGGTGCATCAGGCGCATCCGGTAGTCGTGCGTAATGGAGACTTCGCGCATCATGCTCGCCAGGTTCGTGATCGGCCAGGCGATGCGTTCAAGCGCGCGGGCGGCAGCGAAGCTTGCGATCAGGCCAAACACGGCAGCAGCCAGCATCACGATCCCCAGCCGTCCGAGGAACTGCAGCGACGGGTTCTCCGCGTCCAGATTCAGCATCAACCAGCCGATCGGCTGCCCGTCGACCTGCACCACCTGTGTCACGTACAGCGCGCCGTCCTGCTCGGACAGGTTGACGGCGTTACCGGGCGGGGCACGCTGCAACCGGGCGACCAGCTCCGCCGGCTTGAGCAACGGCTGATCCGGCAATGCGAAGCTGGCAAACAAACGCTGGTCTGCATCGAGCAAAGCGGCCCAGCGGATGCCTGGCAGGGCGCCGACGCTTGCCAGGATCTTGGCAGCCGCTTCGGTATCGAAAAACGCCAGTGAGCCGCGCACGTTCTCTGCCAGCACGGCAGCGATCGCGCTTGCGCGCTCGTGGTGGCGCTCCTGCACGTCGCGCATTTCCAGACCGGCGAACAACACAAAAAGCAGCAGCATCAGCACGGCGATCGCGCCGGCGACCACCAACCGCAGCCGCGAACTCAGTTTGACGTGCCCGCGTGCCGGCCAGATGGACCGCAACGCCGCCCAATGCTTGATACGAGAGGCAATCGCGTATGCGCGCTCCTGGGAGGCAGGGCGCTCCGTGCGTGGTTGGGGTCGGCCCCGCATCATGGTCGGCCTGGCATGGTCATTGCGCTGTCGATCACGTTGGTGGCCAAAGAAAGTACCTGCGACGAGCGCATGAGATCGGCGCGTTTGCGAGCGCCCAGGTCCACCTCAAAACGCAGGCGCGCGCCGTCGCGCATGAGGTAGATCATGCCGCAATGCTGGGCGAATCCCGGCTCGTCGCCCGGTGCCGGCAAGTCGCCCCCGATAATCGGCCGCTCCTCTATCGCACCGAAAGCCGAATCTGGACACCTTGCTGCTCGCCAAAGCCGCCGTCATGGGCATCGTGGAAGGTCTGACTGAGTTTTTGCCGATCTCGTCGACCGGGCATCTGATTCTGGCCGGCTCACTGCTCGGCTTTGACGACGAAAAAGCCAAGGTATTCGACATCGCGATCCAGACCGGGGCAATCTTTGCAGTGATCCTCGTCTATTGGCAAAAGGTCCGCGAGACACTGGTCGAACTGCCGCGGCAGCGCAGGGCACAACGGTTCACGCTGAATGTGCTGATCGGATTTTTACCGGCGGTGGTGCTGGGCCTTCTGTTTGGCAAGTACGTGAAAAGCCATTTGTTTACGCCGGTGGTGGTGGCCACCACCTTCATCCTGGGCGGCTTCATCATCTTGTGGGCTGAGAAGCGCGCGCCGGGGCATGTGCGCGTCGAGCACGTGGACGACATGACGCCGTGGGATGCGCTGAAAGTCGGCCTTGTGCAGTGCCTTGCGCTGGTGCCCGGCACCAGCCGCAGCGGTGCGACCATCATTGGCGGCATGCTGTTGGGCCTGAGCCGCAGAGCCGCGACCGACTTTTCGTTCTTCCTCGCGATGCCGACGTTGATCGGCGCCGGCGTCTACAGCCTCTACAAAGAGCGCGCGCTGCTGTCGGTGACCGATGCGCCGATGTTCGCTGTGGGCTTAATGTTCTCATTTCTCAGTGCGTGGCTGTGCGTGCGCTGGCTGCTGCGCTACATCAGCACGCACGACTTCGTGCCGTTTGCGTACTACCGGATCGTGTTCGGCATCGTGGTGCTGGCGACCGCCTGGAGCGGGCTGGTGGTCTGGGCGGATTGACCGACAGCCGTGTGCTGCGGCCGTGCGGTCTGCTACGAATCGGCGCGGCGAATGGGCAATTCGCCCGAACCCAGGTGCAGGTCCCGCTGCGGAAACAAGATGTCGATGTGGGCGGCGATCAGCTCGTTGTGGATCTTCCACTTGCACGCCGCGTCGACCCGCGCCAGGAAATCGGTCGCTCCCGCGCTGACCCACACGGTCAGCTCGAAATCAAGCGACGACTCGCCCACGTTGAGGAGCCAGACGTCGCTTTTGCGGTGCAGGTCGGTGACGGTGCATTCGAACGATGCAGCGGCCCGCAACGCGGCGGCCTTGACGGCTCTTCCTTGTCGCTGCCGTAAGCCACGCCGAATGGCACGTGCACGCGGCGATACGGAATGCCGTAACTTCAGTTGATGACACGGGTTGCTAACGAACTCGGTATTCGGCACGATCACGTCGACTTCGTCACTCGTGGTCGCGCGGGTGTAGTGCAGCCCGATCATGCGCACATGGCCGTGGATGCCGGACTGCAGATCAAAAAAATCGCCTTCCTTGATGGTTTTTTCCAGCAACAAAATCACGCCGGGAATGAAATTGCTGAAGATTTTTTGCAGTCCAAAGCCAATCCCCACGCCGACCGCTCCGCCGGCCAGCACAAACCTCTCCAGATCAATCCCAAGGTAGTTCAGCCCGATCAGCGTAACGACGATCTACTGCGCCTACCGAACCACGCGCGCCCACGCGTAGATGCTGATGGCTCTGCGCGGGTGGCCTCTGCCGGGCCGCCGAATACTGGCTTCGATGCGGTCGGTGGCCCACCACCAGGCGCCGACCAGCAGCGTTACCAGCCCAAGCAGGGTGGACGTGGTGACCGAGGTGCTGCTGACGGTGAACAGCGGCGCGTGCAGCCAGCGCCAGAGCAGGTCGGTATTCACCGTTGGATGACGCGGTGCGGCATCGAATTGGCCAATCTCGCCGCGCCCTTGTTAGCCCATCGATCCGATTGCCGCACCAACGGCCTCGGCGGTGGCTTCCGGCCGCTCCATCGGAAACAGGTGGCTGCCGTCGATCATCGCAATCCGGTCGCCGGCAATCCGTCGCGTCAACGTGAGCCCGGTGCGGCGCAGTTCCGCCGACTGACGGCCCCCGACGAACGCAACCGGGCACTGAAGCGGGTGGCGTTTGAACAATCGGTCCAGCTGGTGCGGGAGTGCGTCATAGATGCGGGTTTCCACATCGCGGTCGAAACTCAGTATGCGTGCGGATGCCTCGGCCGCTGCCTGACCTTGCGATGACGGTTCATCGGCATCCGTCGTGCCGTGCTCGACGTAGTCGGCCAGCACGCGCGGATCCCAGACGGCGAAGGCTGGCTTGGTGCGGAAATGCTGCAGCACGGCATCGCGGTCCTTCCAGGCCTTGCGCCGACGCCGGCTCACCGCACTGGGCGAGACACGCTGCATCAGTGGCGTGCGCTTCACCACTTGCAGCGTGCGGGCACGCCAGCCGCCCACCAGCGGCGAGTCGAGCAGCACGACGCCAGCGGCCAGCGTTGGCTGCTGCGCTGCAGCCATCAGGCTCAAGAAGCCGCCGAGCGAGTGGCCCACCAGCCAGAGTCGGTCGGTTTGGGCCGCGATCGGTTGTGCGAAGTCGGTGAGCTGGCGCACCAGATGCGGCCAGTTGTCGGTGACAGGATAAGCCGGGTCGTGGCCGAATTTTTCGACGGCATGCAACACGAAGCCGCGCGCCTGCAACGCTTCGAACAGCACGCGGTACGTGCTGGCCGGAAAGCCATTGCCATGGGAGAAAACGATCGAGTCCAATGAGGCCTGAAATGCTGCAGAGAAAGAAGAAAGCGGGCGAGGCGCACCGCGCCGTCAGGCCGGCTGGCCGATTGCGCGCAGCAGCGACTCTACCTGCTGCGCCGATGCCGGACGGCCGTGCAGACATCTTTGCACCGCATCGCAGGCGCGCTCGGCCAGAAATCGCTGCTGCTGCACCGTCTCCACGCCTTCGGCAATCACCCGCAACCCGAGCCCGTGCGTCAGCCCAATGGTGCCCAGCACGATCGCTGCGTCGTCGCTGTTGCTCGCCATGCGCTGCACGAAGCTGCGGTCGATCTTCAATTCATGGATGGCGAAACGCTTCAGCCGTGCAAGCGACGAACGACCGGTGCCGAAGTCGTCCACCGAAAACTGTGCGCCGAGCGCCGACAGTTCATCGGACAGCAGCACGGCAGTGTCCGAATCGCTCATCGCGGTGCTTTCCGCGATTTCAGGGCACAGCAGCGCCGCGTCGATGTTGGCAGCGGCCAAGGCGTCCCGCAACATCGAAACCAGGCGGCGGTCCACGCGTTGACGTGCCGACACATTGACCGCAACCGGCACCATCACGAGCCCGGCCGCATGCCGGTGCGCGAGCTGTGCGACGGCGGCGCGCACGACCCACTCGCCGAACTGGAAGATCAATCCCGACTCCTCGGCCAGCGCAACCACGAGCGCCTGCAACGCGCGGTGGACCCCACCGCGCAGATGCAGGCGGCGCACGCCACCATCGGCGTTGACTTCCAGTTCGACATCACCGAGTCGCGCCGATGCAGCGAAGGCCGGCGGCGGCGGTGCGAGTTTGGTCACTGGGCGCGGCGCGTCCGGTGTGACGTCGCGTTGGGCCGGCGCCACGGGCAGCGCGGTGCGATGGTCGGAGCGCGCGAGGGCTTCGGCCAACGCCATGTCACTGGCCCGAGCGTCGCGCAGGGCCCCGGTCTGCGGATCGCTGAACGACACCGCATGTGAGGTGGCGCTGGCGTCCCGGCAACGGTCACCCGGCGTGAAAGATCACGGCAGACCCTGGTTGATGTGCCGCTGCGCATTCGGTTCGGCGGCCACGGAGTACGTCGAGCCGACGACGAAGAATGGCCGTGCATCGCCTCAACGCTTAGCCGCGTCTTTCTTGGTTTTGCCTCCCGCTTGTCCGCCTGGCACAGGGGTATTCGCGGGCCGGCCGGCAGGCTTTCCGATTGCGCCCTCTTTCTTGACCATCGCCGCACACTGGGCACCCGCCTGCTTGGCTTCGTCTTCCGAACCGGTGTCGACGAACGGCAGCACCGCCGCCAGCGGCGTGACCAGCGCCAGCAGCGCTGCGGCACCGGCTTTGGCCGCGAGCTTGCCGGGCTCGATCGAAACCGATGGATCGCTCAATGTGCCTTCGACCTTGATCGGCGCGCGCAGCGTCAGCGGACTGAAGTCCTTGGGTGCGACGATCGCCTTCAAGCCCATCGCTTCGGTCTTCAGCGAAATCAGCCCGTCGATCCACATCGTCGAATCGGCCGTGCTGATGACCAACAGCTTTGGCTGAATCAGCCCGCGTTTCACAGTCAGATCAATGATGTTGCACTGGATCTTGAGCGACTCGTCGCCCTTGATCAACACACCGAGCGCCTGCGCAATGTCGAGCCCGCCGGCTTCGATTGCGAGATGCGAGATGGACGCGTTTCGCATGTGCGCCTTGATCTGGCCATCCAGGCTGCCGAGGATTTCGGCAGTGGAGCGGCCGCTGCCTTTCACGTCCACCTTGGCGTCAAGCTTGCCGCTCAGATATGGCGGCGACTTGCCTTTGCGTTCGAGCTTCAACATCTGCGCCATGTCCACACCGCGCAGGCCGAGATTGGCATCCCACTTGGCCTGTTTGCCGCGGCCGTCGAGTTGCAGCGAGCCGATAAGCTGGCCTTTGGCCGCGTTCGCCTTGATGTCGGCCAGCGTCAGCACCGAGTCGGCCAGCAGGATATGCGCACGCAGCGGCTCGAGCACCGCGAGCACGTCGGTGCCGGTATCGAATTCGCCGATGTCGACCTGGATGTCGGCGTCCATCGCGGCGAGCGATGGCAGATCAAACCGCTTGTCCGGGAAGACTTTGCCGCGCCTCTTGGTGCCGGAATTTTGGGCATCGGCCGGCGCTGTGCCGACCGACGGCCCCAAGTCATTCAGCACCAGCCGCTTGCCGGCCAGCTTGCCTGAGAGCAGCGGCGTCTTGCGGCCCTTGTCGTAACTGAATTCGCCCGAAAGATGGCTCAAGCCGATGCGTGCTTCGGCCAGCTTCACGCGCCACACGTCAGCCTGCTTGTCGAGCTGGCCGTTCAGCTTGAAGCTCGGCGTCTCCGGCAGCGTCACGCCCAGCGCATCGCCGACGCTGGCCAGTGACGGGCCGCCACCGGTGAAGTCGCCGCTCAACGCAGTCAGGTGCAATGGGTCGGTGGTGGTGCCGTCGAAGCTCAACGTGGTCTTGCCAGCCACAGCCGATAGCCGCACCGGTTGAGCCACCGCGGTTTTGCCCTCGGCCAGCAGCGACAGCGCCCCGGTCGTGCGCAGCGAGACCTTGACCGGCAGTTCTTGATACGTGCCGACCGCCTCCAGTCGCAGCCCGGTTTCACCATCGGCCAGTACGGCGGACGGCGCTTTGCCGCCGCTCTGCACGTCGTCACCGGCTTCGGCTGTGAGGCCGGCCTGCTTGCCTGCATTCTTGGTTTGCTTGGCCTTCGCCGATTCGCCTTTGGCGGGTTGGGCAGCTGCGGTGGCAGTCGCCGATGCTGCCGATGCCGATGCCGATGCCGCGGTCAACGCAGCTGGCGCTGCCGGGGCAAGGGTCTGGTCCTGCGCTGCAGAGCCGCTTCGATCGCGTAGCGCAAAGTTCGCATCGATCTTGGCTGGCAGCACTTCATCCTGATAAGCAAGATGACCTGCTTCGACCCGCAGCGAGTCGAACGTCGGCAGCGCGGCCGCCGGCCTCTTTTGCTCGTCGGGCGCCGGTTGCTCTTCTTTTTTGTTGAACTCCCAGGACGCTTGACCGTCTTTCTGCCGCTGCAGATTCGCGTCGAGCTCGGCGGCCTCCAGCGCTTTGATGTGCAGCGGCTGGCCTTTGTAGGCGTGCCAGAGATCGAAGTAGCCAAGCTTTAAAAACGCGTCGCGTACCTGCAGCATGTGCGGGGCTTCGCTCCACGTCGGGCTGCTGATCTCAAGCGCCGGCGCGCGCAAGCGCACGCTGCCCAGTAGGTGCAGCTTGACGCCGGTGTGGTTGGCTTCGCTCTGGCCCAACACGACTTTGCGGCCCAGCGCCTTGCTCGCTGCGTTTTGCAGTGGCTGGATCAGAAATGGCCAGCCGATCGCTTCACAAATGCCGATCGTGATGATCAACGCAGCCAGCAGGGACAGCAGGATCAGCGGCCAGCGCGTGCCGGCACGCCAGGCGTTCAATGGATTTCGCATCAGAGGGGTACCTGAAAAACGATCATCGGCGGTCCGACGGGTTGCCTGGCCGCAAGGGTGTAGTGTCGGTCTGTTGCGCCGCCCTTGCCAGCGGTACCGGCAAGGCGTGGGCGGCCACCGCCCGCACGGTCAGATCAACCGTTCTTGCGGGCTTGAGATCTTCTTCAGCGGTTTGAAGCGTGCCGACGGCGTCAACAGCGGCACTTCGGTCGGCTCGTCATTCCACTGTGGGTCTTCCAGGCTGTCGAACATTGCGCGCAGCTTTTGGCCCCAACCGTCGTGCACCATCTTGAAGTAAGGGTTGTGCTCGTCGATGCAGACGATCCGGTCGGTTGCGAACTTGCCTTCCTCATACACCACCAAGTCGAGCGGCAGGCCAACCGACAAATTCGACTTCAAGCTTGAATCCATCGACACCAGTGCCGACTTGGCGGCCTCATCCAGCCGGGTCTCCGGCGTGATCACGCGGTCGAGCACCGGCTTGCCGTACTTGGATTCGCCGATCTGGAAGTACGGCGTCTCCTGCGTGGCTTCGATGAAGTTGCCCGGCGAATAAACCTGGAACAGCCGCATGCCTTCGCCTGCAATCTGGCCACCGAAGATCATCGACACATTGAATTCGATGCCGGAATTCTTCAGTGCCCTGGCGTCGCGCTCATGCACATGACGAATCGCCGCACCCAGCACACGCACCGCATCGAACATGCTGCGCGCGTTCCAGATCGTGATCGGCTCGCCGCCTTCGTCGTCTTTCAACTGTTCGACCTGGAGGATCTCGCGCACCGACTGCGAGATGCTCAAGTTGCCGGCTGAGAGCAGCGCCATGAAGCGGTCGCCTGGCTTCTCATAGACGATCATTTTGCGAAAGGTGCCGATCTGGTCGATCCCGGCGTTGGTGCGTGAATCGGACAGGAATACAAGCCCGGCGTTGAGCTTGATGGCGACGCAATAAGTCATGGGGAGTGGGGTGCCTTAAGCAGGCAGGTTGTGCAGCAGCCGCTGCAGCGCATAGAGCGCATCGAGCGCGTCGCGTGGACTCAACGAATCGCAATCAAGCGCAGCCAGCGCGGATTCTACGGGGCTGTCCTGCGCCGCAGGCTCTGGCGGCAACACCGCAGCGAACAGATCGAACTGCGGCTGCGCCGCCGAAGCGCTCGCCTCCAACGCCTCCAGCGTGGTGCGCGCTTGCCGCAGCACGGACGTCGGCACGCCGGCCAGCCGCGCCACCTGGATGCCGTGGCTGCGGCTGGCAGGGCCGGCCGTGACCTCGTGCAGGAACACGATGTCCCTGCCCTGCTCGGCAGCGCTCACATGCACGTTGTGCGCTGCGTCGTGCCGCTTCGGAAACTCGGTCAGCTCGAAGAAATGCGTCGCGAACAATGTGAACGCACGGGCATGGTCATGCAGGTGCGCCGCAATCGCCGAAGCCAGCGCAAGTCCGTCCAGCGTGGAGGTACCTCGCCCGATCTCGTCCATCAGCACCAGCGACTGGTTCGTCGCCGCATGCAGGATCTGCGCAGCTTCGGTCATCTCCAGCATGAAGGTCGACTGCGCATTCGCCAAGTCGTCAGCCGCTCCGATGCGCGTGTAGATGCCGTCGATCGGACCGATCCGGCAATGCGCCGCCGGCACATGGCTGCCGATGCTGGCCAGCAGCACGATCAGCGCGACTTGCCGCATGTAGGTTGATTTGCCGCCCATGTTGGGGCCCGTGATGATTTGCATGCGCGCCTTGGCCGACAGCCGCGTGTCGTTGGCGATGAACGGCGCGTTCAACGCTTCGGCAAGCCGCGCCTGCACCACCGGATGGCGGCCGCGTTCGATCTCTATGCCTGGCGCTTTCATGAACTGCGGCGCGCACCAGCCCAGGGTATCGGCGCGTTCCGCCAGCGTGCACAACCCATCGAGCGTGGCCAGTGCTCGTCCGATCCGGTGCAGTGCGGGCAGGTGCGGCTGCAGACGGTCCAGCAGGTCATCGAACAGCACCTTCTCGCGCTGCAGCGCCTGGCTCTCCGCCGACAGCGCCTGGTCTTCAAAGCTTTTGAGCTCCGGCGTGATGAAACGCTCGGCATTCTTCAACGTCTGGCGACGGCGGTAGTCAGGCGGCACGCGGTCGATCTGGCCGGTGGTCACTTCGATGAAGTAGCCGTGCAACCGATTGAACTGGACCCGCAGATTGTGGATGCCGGTGCGCGTGCGCTCGCGCGCTTCAAGCTCCAGCAGGAACGCATCGCTGTGCGCGCCCACCCCACGCAGTCGGTCGAGTTCGGCATCGAAGCCGGCGGCAATCACCCCGCCTGCGCTAAGTAGCGCGGCCGGCTCGTCGCCGAGCGCCTGCAGCAGCAACGTCGCGCAGCCTGCGGGCGGTGCCAGATCGGCAAAGATCTGCGTCAAAAGCGGCGTGGGCGCAGGTGCGTTCTGCACCAGCTGCTCTGTTAGTTTTAGCGTGTGGCGCAACGCAACCAGTTCGCGTGGGCGCACCTGGCGCAGCGCGGTGCGCGCGCCGATGCGCTCTACGTCGGCTGCGCCGCGCAGCGGCCGGCGCAGCGCGGTGAACGGCGCTGCGTGCGGCGATGCAGCCGGCACCGCAAGCAACACGGCCAGCGCGGCGAGCCGGGCTTGGGCCTCGTCCCGGTTGCGCTTGGGCTCCAGCAGCCAGCGCTTCAGCAAGCGGCTGCCCATCGCGCTGGCACAAGTGTCGAGCAGCGACAGCAAGGTGGGCGACGCCTCCCCACGCAACGTCTGCGTGAGTTCAAGGTTGCGCCGCGTGGTTGCAGGCAGCGCGATGAACGCGTCGTCGCGCTGCACCACGAGGCGTTGCAGCGGCGGCGCGGTGCCGCCCAGCGACGCCTGCGCATAGCTGAGCAACGCAGCGGCAGCGGCTTGTGCGTCAATCAATGCGTCGGCGCCAAAGCCTTGCAAGCTGGCTGCGCCGAGCAGTCCGAGCAAGCTGCGCACACCCAGCGCCGCATCGAACTGCCAGGCGGCGCGTCGGGTCAGCACGAAGTGTTGCTGTGCGGCAGCGGTCTGCAGTTGCCGCTCCAGCCCACCCGCGACTTCTGCGCTCAGCACCACTTCGCTTGGGCCGATGCGAGTCAGCCAGCCGTCCAACGCGGCCAAGCTGCACTCGGCCAATTGCAACTCGCCTTGGGTGAGACTGAGCCAGGCCAGCCCGATGCCTTGCACCGCGCCGGCATGCACGGCCAGCAGCAGCGACTCCTGCCGTTCGGGCAGCAGCGCTGCGTCGGTCAAGGTGCCCTGCGTGACCACGCGCAGCACCTTGCGTTCGACCGGTGCGTTGCCCGAGACCACGCCGACTTGTTCGCAGATCGCCACCGCGCAGCCCGCGTTCACCAGCCGCGCGAGATAGCCTTCCATCGCATGCGCCGGCACACCGGCCATCGGCACCGGCTGGCCGGCCGACTGGCCACGCTGCGTTAGCGTGATGCCGAGAATTTTTGCGGCCTGCTTTGCGTCGTCATAGAACAACTCATAGAAGTCCCCAAGTCGGTACAGCAGCAGCGCGTGCGGGTGCTCGGCCTTCAGCGCAAGGTACTGCCGCAGCATCGGCGTGTGCGCGCTGGTTGCAAGATCGTCTACGGCAGGCGCAGCCGGCTTTGGGAGGCGGGGAGTGGGCATCTACTCGAGGTTTTGCACCTGCTCGCGCATCTGCTCGATCAGCACCTTCATGTCGACCGCAATCCGGCTCAACTCGAGCGCGGCCGATTTCGAGCCCAGCGTGTTCGCTTCGCGCTGCAACTCCTGGATCAGAAACTCGAGCCGTTTGCCGACTTCGCCGCCGCGCCCCAGCAGCCGTTCAATCTCGTCCAGATGCGAAGCGAGCCGGGCGAGCTCTTCGGCCACATCGATGCGCAGTGCAAACGCGGTGGCCTCGGACAGCGCACGGTCTTGCGCTGCTTCAGGCAGGGTGGCGCCTTGGTCGGCCTGACTCAACGCATCGCGCCAGCGATCGAGAAAACGCTGCCGCGCCTGCGCGACCAGGACGGGCAGCAGCGGCACCGCTTCGCGCGCCAATCGCCGCAGTTCGGCCACATTGCCCAGCAGCACTTGCGCGAGCCGTGCGCCTTCGCTTGCGCGTGCCTCCAGCAGCGCCTCGATCGCTTCCCGTGCGAGTGTCGTGATCCCCTTTGCATCGATAGACAGTGCCGATGCATCGTCTGCCCGAGGCTGACACAGCCGCAGTGCATCCGCCACCGACAGCTCGGCCGCATGGGGCAGCCAGTCACGAATGGTGGCCTGCACGGCTGCGAGTTGCTGCAATTGCTGTGATGTCGGGCTGGCCGCCAAACCGCTGTCGGGTGCTTCAAGAATGGCTACGCGCAACTCAACCTTGCCGCGCTTGCAATGTTCGCCAAGCAATTGGCGCAGCACCGCCTCATGCACGCGCAGGGCGTCCGGTAAACGCAGCGTAAGGTCCAGAAATCGGCTGTTCACCGATCGGATTTCAAGGCCGATGCGAGCCGGTCGCCCGGCATCGAAAGTCGCATCTTCAGAGGCGTTTTTGCCAACTTTTTGGACGCTTGCCCAACCGGTCATGCTGTAGACTGAATTGGCAATCGAGGGGTCGGTTTTGATAGCAGTCCCGGGTGTCGTTGCAAGGCGGCAAAGAATAACCGCGTTTCATTTCGTCGTTCTTTTTTCCGCGATCCGCGCCCTTCACGCGGACCCACCGCAACCCGCTTTCCCCATTCAACGTCATGTCGAAAACAAAGCCTGCGCCGCTGCCTCCTGAATCGGTGATCGGTGGCTACCGCGTGGTGAGAAAGCTGTCGGCCGGCGGCTTCGGGCTGGTCTATCTCGCACTCGATACGCAAGGCCAGCAGGTCGCGATCAAGGAATACCTGCCTGCATCGCTGGCCACGCGTGCGCTGGGCGAAAGGCTGCCGCAAGTGGCATCCGACAAGCTCTCGCTGTACCGGTTGGGCTTGAAGAGCTTCTTTGAAGAAGGCCGCGCACTGGCGCAGATTTCGCACGCTTCCGTCGTAAGTGTGATGAACTTCTTTCGGGAGAACGAGACCGTCTACATGGTGATGAATTTCCTGGAAGGCGCGACGCTGCAGGACTTCATCGTGACCGCGCGCGACTTGAAGCAACAAAAGGTATTTCGCGAGTCGACCATCCGGTCGTTGTTCGACGAGATCCTGCGCGGCTTGCGCATCGTGCACCAGCACAAGATGCTGCACCTGGACATCAAGCCGGCCAACATCTTCATCACCGACGACAACAAGGCGGTGCTGATCGACTTCGGCGCTGCGCGCGAGGTGCTGTCCAAGGAAGGCAACTTCGTGCGGCCCATGTACACGCCCGGCTTTGCGGCGCCCGAGATGTATCGGCGCGATTCGCAGATGGGGCCGTGGACCGACATCTACGCAATCGGCGCCTGCATCTATGCCTGCATGCACGGCTATCCGCCGAACGACGCGCCGCAGCGCGCCGACAAGGATCGGCTGCAGCTGTCGCTCAGCAAGTTGCGCGGCACCTACTCGGACAATTTGATCGAGCTGGTCGACTGGTGCATGGCGCTCGATCCGCTTGCGCGCCCACAGTCGGTGTTCGCACTGCAAAAGGAGTTGAGCCGCGAGGGCGATCGTCAGTACACGCGGCTGTCGGTGGCAGAGAAGATGCGTTTGTCGATCGACACCATGGTGTCGGACGCGAAGAAGGGCAAGACCGCAGAGCCCGCAGCGGCACGGGCCAGGTAAGCGATGAAGTTCTCGGTTTTCCAAGCCAGCAGTCAGGGTGGCCGCAAGAAAAACGAGGATCGCATGGGCTATTGCTATACGCGTGAATCGAGCTTGTTCTTGTTGGCCGACGGCATGGGCGGGCACCCGCAAGGCGAAGTCGCAGCCCAGCTGGCTTTGCAAAGCTGCAGTGCGTTGTTCCAGCGCGAGGCCACCCCGGTACTGGTCAACCCGGCCGATTTTCTGGTGTCGGCACTGCACACGGCGCACCGGCGGATTGCTGCGTATGCGACCGAGCAGCGCATGCGTGACAGCCCGCGCACCACGCTGGTGGCTGCCGTGATGCAACATGGTTTCGTGACCTGGATCCACTGCGGCGACTCAAGGCTCTACATGGTACGCGCGGGCCAGTTACTCAAACGCACGCGCGACCATTCCTATGCCGAGCACGCCGCGCGCGTGCCGCAGCGGCCGATCCAGTTCAACCGCAATGTGCTGTTCACCTGCATCGGCTCACCGGCCGATCCGATGTATGACTTGAGCGAGCCGCAGATGCTGCAGCATGGCGACCGGATCGTGCTGTGCTCGGACGGCCTCTGGGGCGCGCTGCCAGACCCGGAGATCGTTGTGCAGATCGATAGCGCGCCGGTTGATCAGTCGGTGCCCGCATTGATCGACCAGGCGCTTGCGCGCGCCGGTGCGAGCAGCGACAACGTGACCGTGATCGGGGTCGAATGGATCGCCCCGGACGCGGCTGCGGCCGTGCCCACCGCAGGCAGTCAGCCCGGCGAGTTCCTTGACTCGGCGGGCTACGCGTCCACCATCCAGGACGTGGGCAGAGACGGCATGTTGCTGGACGTCGAAGAGGACGATGAACTCGATGAGGCGACGATCGAGCGCACCATCGCCGAGATCAACGAGGCCATCCGGCGCACTGCAGCCCGCAGGGTCTGACCCGCACGCCGCGCTTGGCGTGCGCCGCCGCTGCGCGCCCCTACTTGCGTCCCTGCTGCTCGAATATTTGAGCGCTTCAGCGCGGGAATCGCAAAACCTGTTTTGAGCGCATCGCAGCGCATCACATTGAGTCGTGTCTCGGGTGCGCTGCATTGCTTGCTCAGACATCGGCCGTGGTGGTTCTGCAGCGACAGCCTGCGCCCGTCCAGTCGAATGGGCCTATCCAGGCGTCGGTGCCCACTGCGCTGCGACGACAATCGGATGACGTCCGGACCCGGCGCCGCGGCTGCAAGCCCGGTCAATGGGTCCGAATGGTCCTCAGGATCTGTATTTGATCCGGCCCAGCCCTCTCGTCCCCACACCAATCGCCCCTACATCACCTCATGTCTGCATTTCAGCGAAGCGCCGCCCGCCGCCCCGATCAACTGCGCCCGGTGCGCATCACGCGCGGCTTCACCGTGCATGCGGAAGGGTCTGTCTTGATCGAGATGGGCGCCACCCGTGTGCTGTGCACCGCCTCGGTGGAAGAAAAAGTACCCCCGCACAAACGCGGCAGTGGCGAAGGGTGGGTCACGGCCGAATACGGCATGTTGCCGCGCGCCACGCACACACGCGGCGACCGCGAAGCCGCGCGCGGCAAGCAAAGCGGCCGTACGCAGGAAATCCAGCGACTCATCGGTCGATCATTGCGCGCAGTGTTTGATCTGGCCGCATTGGGCGAACGTACCATCACGCTGGATTGCGACGTGCTGCAAGCCGATGGCGGCACGCGCTGCGCTGCGATCTGCGGTGCGTTCGTGGCCGCACAAGATGCCGTGCAGACGCTGCTGGATGCAGGCAAGCTTGTGGCAAGCCCAATCCGCTCGCACGTCGCGGCGGTGTCGGTCGGCATCGTGCAGGGCACGCCGCTGCTGGACCTCGAATACGTTGAAGACTCGGCCTGCGACACCGACATGAACGTCGTGATGACCGGTGCTGGCGGCTTTGTCGAAGTGCAGGGCACGGCGGAAGGTACGCCGTTCTCGCGCGCCGAGATGGACCGGCTGCTTGCGCTGGCCACACAAGGCATCGACGAGCTGGTCGAGCTGCAACGTCGGGCACTATCGAATAAGTAGCAGACTTCAATGGACAGCGAAGCGCCTCCGGCCGGTTTGGTTCAACAAATCGTGCTTGCATCAAACAATGCGGGCAAGCTGGCCGAGTTGCGCGCGCTATTTGCGCCGCTCGGGCTGGACTTGGTTGCCCAGGCCGATCTCGGCATTTCGGAAGCGGAGGAGCCGTTTCACACCTTTGTGGAGAACGCACTGGCCAAGGCGCGCCATGCCGCGCGCGCCAGTGGCCTGCCAGCGTTGGCCGATGATGCCGGGTTGTGTGTGGATGCCTGGGGCGGCGAGCCGGGTGTGGACACGGCGTTCTACGCCACGCGTTTCGGCTACGAGAAGGGCGACGCCAACAACGTGCGCGCGTTACTCGAACAGCTTGGCGACAGCACACAGCGCCGCGCCACGCTGGTCAGCACGATCGTCGCATTGCGCCATGCCGACGACCCCGAGCCGCTGATTGCGGTCGGCCGTGCATCGGGTGAGATCACGCGCGCGGCCATCGGCGAACACGGTTTCGGCTTCGATCCAGTGCTGTGGTTGCCGCAGCTTGGGCGCACCTTTGCGCAGATCGACCCCGAGCTGAAGAACGCGCACAGCCACCGCGGTCAGGCCGCACGCGACATCGCGCGTCAGATTCGCGAACGTTGGCTGGACCGATAAAGTGGCCACTTTACCGTCGTCGCCGCCATCATCCCGCAGCGTGATTCCCATCACGGCGGCTGCTGAATCAGCGCTCGCTGCGCAAGCGGCCTTGTCCGACGTCTCGCACTTCCTGCGGCCCGGCACGCTGCAGTTGCCCGCGCTGCCGCCGCTGTCACTCTATCTGCATCTGCCGTGGTGCATCAAGAAGTGCCCGTACTGCGACTTCAATTCGCACGAATGGCGGGGCGACGGTGCGGCCTCAAATGCGTTGCCTGAAGCACGCTATGTGGACGCGCTGATCGCCGACCTGGAAGCGTCGTTGCCGCTCATCTGGGGCCGGTCAATCCACAGCGTGTTCATCGGCGGCGGCACGCCAAGCCTGTTTTCACCTGATGAGATCGACCGCTTGCTTGCCGCCGTGCGCGCGCGGCTGCGACTGGCGCCGGACTGCGAAGTCACGCTCGAAGCGAATCCCGGCACATTCGAGACGAACCGCTTTCGCGCGTTTCGCGCCGCCGGCGTCACGCGACTGTCGATCGGTGTGCAGAGCTTCAACGATGCGCACCTCGAAGTGCTTGGCCGCGTGCACGACCGCGCCCAGGCGATGGCTGCATTGGAAGAGGCGCGCTCTGCCTTCGACACATTCAACCTCGACCTGATGTATGCGCTGCCGGGGCAGACGATCGACCAGCTTGAGCAAGACGTGCAGACCGCACTGTCGTTTGCGCCGCCGCATCTGTCGGTCTATCACTTGACGATCGAGCCGAATACCTACTTTGCCAAGTTTCCGCCCGTGGTGCCAGACGACGATCTGGCCTACGCGATGCTGGACCGAATCACCGAGCTGACGAACGCGGCCGGGCTGGCACGCTACGAAGTCTCAGCGTATGCAAAGCCGGGTCATGAATCGCAGCACAACTTGAACTACTGGCGCTTCGGTGACTACCTCGGGCTTGGGGCCGGCGCGCACGGCAAGTTAAGTTTTCCGCACCGCATCCAGCGCCAGGTGCGCGTGCGTGAACCCAACCTCTACATGGATCGCGCGTTGGCTGGCAACGCGGTGGTGCAAGACACCGAAGTGCCACGCAGCGACCTCGCGTTTGAGTTCATGCTGAATGCGCTGCGTCTGCGCAAAGGATTTGCGCTGCAGGATTTTGCAGCGCGTACCGGACTTGGGCTCAATGCAATTGCTGCGCCACTGCTTGAGGCTGAGAAGCGCGGCTTGATCGAACGCGATCTGGTGCGCATTTGGCCGACCGAGCGCGGCTTTGATTTTTTGTCGGACTTGCAAGCGCTGTTTTTGCCAAGCTGACGTCGGGGGGGACCCACCGCGCGGGCTCTACGCGCGCCAAAGCGATCCCACTTGTGCGAGCTTGGCTCGTCAGTCAGTCATGAGCGCATGCCGCTGCAGATGAAAAAAAGCCCGGCACATGGCCGGGCTCGATTGAGCAAGCGGTGTCTGTACCGCTTGTTGGGCCTCGTCTTTAGTGAAACTGCTCTTCTTCGGTGGAGCCGGTCAGCGCCGTGACGCTTGACTTGCCGCCCTGGATTGCAGTGGTCACGTCGTCGAAGTAGCCGGTGCCAACTTCTTGCTGGTGCGACACGAACGTATAGCCGCGGTCGCGTGCTGCGAACTCGGGCTCCTGCACTTTTTCGACATACGCCGTCATACCGCGCTTCACATAGTCTTGTGAGAGGTCGAACATGTTGAACCACATCGAGTGGATGCCGGCCAGCGTGATGAACTGATACTTGTAGCCCATCGCGCCGAGCTCTTTCTGGAACTTGGCGATGGTGGCGTCGTCGATGTTCTTCTTCCAGTTGAACGACGGCGAGCAGTTGTACGCGAGCATCTTGCCTGGGTGCACCTTGTGAACAGCCTCGGCAAACTTGCGTGCGAATTCGAGGTCCGGTGTGCCAGTTTCGCACCAAACCAGATCGGCATAGTCGGCATAGGCCACAGCGCGGGAGATGGCCTGATCCATGCCTTTCTTGGTCTTGTAGAAGCCTTCCGACGTGCGCTCCCCGGTCAGAAACGGTTTGTCGCGCTCGTCGTAGTCGCTGGTCAAGAGGTCGGCGGCTTCCGCATCGGTGCGCGCGATCACGAGCGTCGGCACGCCGTAGACGTCAGCCGCCATGCGGGCAGCGATCAGTTTTTGGCAGGCTTCCACGGTGGGCACCAGCACCTTGCCGCCCATGTGGCCGCATTTCTTGACCGAAGCGAGCTGGTCTTCGAAGTGGACCGCACCGGCGCCCGCGCGGATCATGGCTTTCATGAGTTCGAACGCATTCAGCACGCCGCCGAAACCGGCTTCGGCATCGGCCACGATCGGTGCGAAGTAGTCGATGTAGCCCTTGTCGCCGGGGTTCATGCCCTTCGACCACTGGATCTCGTCGGCGCGGCGGAACGAGTTGTTGATGCGCTCGACCACGTTCGGCACCGAGTCCACCGGATACAGCGACTGGTCCGGGTACATCGATGAATAGTTGTTCGCGTCGGCCGCGACTTGCCAACCCGACAGATAGATCGCCTTGACGCCGGCTTTCACCTGCTGCATGGCCTGGCCGCCAGTCAGCGCGCCCAACGTGTTGATGTACGGCTCGGTGGCCAGCAGGTCCCAGAGTTTTTCCGAACCCCGCCGGGCCAGCGTGTACTCGACGGGGACCGAACCGCGCAGGCGCACCACGTCGGCGGCGCTGTAGCCGCGCTTGATGCCTTTCCAGCGTGGATTGTTGGCCCAGTCTTTCTCGAGTGCGGAAACCTGCTGTTCGCGGCTCAGTTGTTCGGTGATGTTCTGCGGCATGGAAACCTCCTGCTTGCTTGGTCGATGGGAGTGAATAACTATTTGCCCAAGGCAAAAAAAACGGATCTGTAGCAGGCGATCCTGCGCTTGGCAAGGCACTGAGTTTAACGCAAATTTCGACTCTTATGTCTTATATAAGAGTTGTCGGTGAAAATTTTAAGTGCCTGCTGCCGAACGCGCTGTGTTCGAAGCGCAGTGCGCGATCCAGTCGCCACTGGCAATGATTGGCTGGTCAAGCAACCGATCCGAGTTGATCTCGTAGACCAAGCATTCGAACGATTGGCCGTCAACTCGTATCGGCAAGCGGCGCTTCAAGTATTCGCCACTGCCGTCTTCGCGCACGCCTTCGAGCTGATCGAGCAGCGGCTCGCTGCATTGGGCAATGCGCCACACTTCCCCGACCACCCACCGGTCGCCCATCAACTGCAAACCCGGCCAGGCGCCGAAGTCGTGCAGGGTGCCAGCAACGCCGGCTGGGCCGATCCACTGAGGCGGTGGGTGATAGCGGGTGATGTCGTTGCTGCCGCCCGCGCGCAGCGTTCCATAGACGAACACATACAAGTGCCCGACTGAGGCCGTTCGCTCCGGGCCAGGCGCTGACGCATCCGTTGCCGCGGCAGCATTGGCAGCATTGGCAGCCTTGGCATAGGCTGCGGGGATGGGCCGCACGCGTTTGCGTTCGGGCATCATCGAAGTGGCTTCTCTTTCCATCTCGTGCATCTCCTTGCCGCGCCGTCTGTTGAGCTCAGCCGATTCCGATTTTTGCGCGCCAACAGCGCCGCCGCTGCTGGCGTACGGTTGCCTCGCACTCAGCATGGCGCTGGTGGGCAGCTACGTGGCGCTGTCCAAACCGCTGGTCGCGGTGTTCCCCGTATTTTTGCTGGCCTGGCTGCGCTTTTGCGTGGGGGGGCTGGCCATGCCGCATTGGTTGAAAAAACCCGCGTTCGAGCCGTCGCTGTCGCGCCAGACGCGCTGGCTGCTGTTTCTCGAATCGTTTCTCGGCAACTTTCTGTTCTCGGTGCTGATGCTGTATGGCGTCAGCATGACGAGTGCGGTGTCGGCGGGCGTCATCATGGCGTCGATCCCGGCGGCCGTGGCCCTCATGAGTTTTGTGTTCCTGCGCGAGCGCATCGGCGCGCGGGTCTGGGGCGGGGTGGCCTGTGCGGCAATAGGGATCGCCTTGTTCTCGCTATCGAAAACGAAGCTGCTCGGGCAAGCCGGACCAGCGGATGCGGCTGACTCGACACTGAAAACCCGTTGGCTTGGTGATCTGCTGGTGTTCGGCGCGGTGCTTTGCGAAGCGTCGTACGCGGTGATCGGCAAAAAGCTCACCGGCGCATTGGGCGCCAAGCGCATTACGTCCATCGTGAATCTCGTCGGCTTCGCGCTGATGACACCGTTCGGCCTCTACGTCGCGATCGGCTTCGACTTCGCCGCTGTGTCCGGTGGCCTCTGGCTGCTTTTCTTGTTCTACGCACTCGCGGCCAGCATCTGGACGGTCTGGCTTTGGATGACCGGCTTGAAACAGGTGCCGGCCGCACAGGCCGGTGTCTTCACCGTCATGCTGCCGATCAGCGCCGCAGCCGTCGGCGTGCTGGCGTTGGGCGAGACGCTGTCCGCCGCGCAGCTGCTCGCCTTCGGGATCGCGCTGCTGGGGATCCTGCTTGCAACCTGGCCCGAGCGCTGGTCAAGGCGGCGCCGTTAGGCTGACCGTCTTCCAAGGCAAGCTTTGCACTTGCTGCACTGCAAATGCCTGAGCTCATCAGGTCCAGCAGGTGCAGTGGACCTGGCTTCGTCAGCCCGCCAGTGCCACCTCCGATCGGGGTAGGCGAAGCCCGGGGGAGGGCAACAGTTCTTTCGGTGAGGAAGGTAGGCGAGAAAGCCGACTGCGGGGAGCGAAGCCGGCGAGCGAACTCAAGCGATTCGATTGAACCAAAGCAGCGACAAACCCGCCGACATCAACGCAAGTGCCGCTGCAAGCAGGGCGAACAGCGCGGAGATCTCGGTTTCCTTTTTCTCCACCGTCAGTCGCGAGCTCAACGTCTCATAGACGGTGCGGAGATTCTCTGCGGTGCCCGCGTAGTAGTACTCGCCCTGTGTGCGGCTGGCGACAGTCTTCAACGTTTCTTCGTCCAGCCGAACCCGCATCGACCAGCCTTCAAAGCCAATCACTTCTCCGTCCACCGTGCCGACACCCACGGTGTAGATCCGCACGCCGCGGTCAGCGGCGAGCTTGGCCGCGTCCAGCGTGTCGACGCCCGTGGTGCGCTGGCCGTCGGTCAACAAAATGATCGCAGCCGAGTCGTATGAGCCTGGCGGCACCGGGGTGAACGGTTTTTGCTCCGGCTTCGGCACGGCGTCGATGGCGACCCCGCGGCGCTGGCTGGGTGCGCTGACCGAATCCAGGTCGATGCCCTGGTCCGGAAACACCTCGGCCAGAGAGATCACGATCGCGCTGCCGATCGCCGTGGCGCGTTGCAACTGGAATCGGTCGATCGCGGCCACCAAGTCTTCACGGTTCACGGTGGGCGCTTGCACCACTTGCGCGGTGCCCGCGAACGCGACGATGCCGACCTTCACGTGGCGCGGCAACTCCGTCAAGAACGCCTTGGCTGCGCTCTGCGCGGCAACCAGCCGGTTCGGCTTCACGTCGGTGGCGCGCATGCTGCCCGACACATCCATCGCAAGGATGATGGTCTGATTTTGCGAAGGCAGCGCAATGGTGGCAAACGGCCGCGCGGCAGCGATCAGCATCGCAGCGAGCGCCAGCAAAAACAGCAGCGGCGGGATGTGCCGGCGCACCGACTGGCCGCGTCCCATGGCCTCGCGCACGATCGACAAGCTCGCATAGCGCAACGCCAGCTTCTTCTTGCGACCGAGTAGCCAGACGTAGAGCAGCACCAGCATCGGCAACAGCAACAGCAGCCACAAAAACGCCGGCCAGGTGAAGCCGATGGGGACGCTGCGCACACTGCGCGAAACATCGTCGAACAGCGGCTGCACCTGGGCTGCCAGCGGCTGTGCCCAGTCGAACAACGGCTGCAGCCGGTCCAGCAGCGATTGGATCAGTTCCATGATGGGGATCGTCCCTCCAGGTTCATCGCACGCGGTAGGCAGGAGATCAACGTGCGCCAAGCACCAGCACGACACGACGCCTCGTTGTTCTTCGTCATCGCAGTCAGTGCCTCAGGTGCATTGGCATGTTGCCACCGGTCGACAGGCGCGTCCGGCGCTTGCGCAGATCGGTGAAGCGCGCGATCGCATGGATCAGGTTGCCGTCGGTCGAAAGTTCGAGCGCGTCGACGCCAGCGCGCGCCAGCGCTTCGCGCAGTTTGGCCTCGCGCTGCGCTGCAATCCGCGCAAAACGCTGGCGAAACCCGCGGTCGTGCGTGTCCACCAGAATCTGCTCGCCGGTTTCTGCGTCGCGAATCGGTATCAGGCCCAGATCGGGCAATTCGAGCTCGAGCGGGTCGAGCAGCCGCACGGCTACGACTTCATGCCGCGTGGCCAGCGCGCCCAGCGGATGCTCCCAGCCAGGTTCGCTGATGAAGTCCGAGACCACGAACACCGTCGAGCGCCGCTTGATCAGGTTCGCTGCTGCATGCATCAGATCGGCCAGATGCGTCGCGGTCCCATGGCCACTTGGCGGCAGCGCCTTGGACACCGGGCGCTGCTGCAATTGCTGCTGTCTTTGCTGCAGCTTCAACTGCTGCTTGCGCGCGCGCTCACTCGGCCACTCCGCGTGCGCGGGCCGGTTGCGGATCGACTGCAGCAGGTGCAGCACATGGGCGCGGCCACCACGTGCCGGAATCACGCGGTCCACGCCGGCGCCGTACAGCATCGCGCCCACCTTGTTGCCGTGCCGCGTGAGCAGCCGCGCAAGCACCGCGACGAACTCGGCAGACACCTGACTCTTGGGTGTGCGGCCGGAGCCGAAATCCACCGACGGACTCAAGTCGAGCAGGAACCACGCACTCATCTCGCGGTCTTCCGTGAACACGCGCACATGCGGCTCATCGTGCCGGGCCGTCACGTTCCAGTCGATGTGCCGCACGTCGTCGTGGTGCTGGTACTGGCGCAAGTCGGCCAGATCCATCCCCGTGCCGCGCAGCAACGTGCGGTAGTCCCCTTGCAACAGACCGTCGAGCCGCTTGATGACGGTCCACTCAAGCCGGCGCAGCACGCCTTCTGCGCTCTCAGATGGGCGTGCTTCAGAAGGCATCATTTCAGTAACCTGCAGCCCGAACAAAGCTCGCTGCCGACGCCACACGAGCGGCCAATTCCAACAGGGGCCGCGGACGGGCTTTGCCCGGCCGCAGGCACCGCCCCCGATGGGGGGTTGGCGAGAGCCGACCGAAGGGAGCGAAGCCTGGGGGCGAGCTCATTACGCGCGGCGTTGCTCATGCTGCAACGGCTTGGCCGGTGGTGGCAGCTTGGTCATGATCTGCTTGATCAGCGCATCGGCATCCAGCCCTTCGGACAGCGCCTCGTATGACAGCACGAGCCGGTGGCGCAACACATCACTGGCCAGATCGGTCATGTCCTCAGGCAACGCATAACTGCGACCGCGCAGCATCGCCAAAGCCCGCGCACCTTCAGTCAATGAAATGGTCGCGCGCGGGCTGGCCCCGAACGTGATGAAGCGGCCCAGATCCTTCAACCCGTGCTTCACCGGCGTGCGCGTGGCCGACACCAGCCGGACCGCGTATTGCACCAGCGATGGGTCGACATACACGTCGCGGCATTGCGCCTGCAATTCGGCAAGTTGCGCGGTGGTGGCGACTGGCTGCGCCTCCACTCTTGGCCCCGTCACGCGCTGCACGATCACGAACTCTTCCTCTTCGGTGGGGTAGCCCACCTGCACCTTCATCATGAAGCGGTCCACCTGCGCTTCGGGCAGCGGGTAGGTGCCTTCGGTCTCGATCGGGTTCTGCGTGGCCATGACCAGGAACGGCTCCGGCACCAGATGCGTGACACCCGCGATCGTGACCTGGCGCTCCTGCATCACTTCGAGCAGCGCGCTCTGCACCTTGGCTGGCGCGCGGTTGATCTCGTCGGCCAGCAGCAGGTTCGTGAACACCGGCCCAAGCGACGTCGAGAATTCGCCCGTGCGCTGGTTGTAGATGCGCGTGCCGACCAAGTCGGCTGGCACCAGGTCCGGCGTGAATTGAATGCGCTTGAACTGGCCGCGGATCGTATTGGCCAGCGTTTTCACAGTCAGCGTCTTGGCCAGCCCCGGCACGCCTTCGACCAGCAGATGGCCCTGCGCGAGGATCGCGACCATGACACGTTCCAGAAACCTGTCCTGTCCGACCACCACGCGCTTGACCTCATAGAGGATCTGCTCCATCAGTGCACTGGTCGCCTCGCCCGACTCAATGCGTTGCGCGGCGCCTTGCGGGTTTGCAAACTGGCTCTGATCGGTCATGGCGGACGTCTTGTTTCGGTTGAACATGGTGGGCCGGTGCGGAATGTCTGGGTTCAGGTGCAAGCAGCGCGGGGTATCGGGCGGCCTCGCCTTAGAAAGGCGAGGGTCCCGCTGCAGCCGCCGCATTTTCGATCGGCATGGCGAAGCCAATGCCGATGAACGTGCGTGATTCCGGGTTCAGAATTGCCGTGACGATGCCGACCACCTCGCCGTCCATCGTGACCAGCGGTCCACCCGAATTGCCAGGATTTGCCGCTGCGTCGAATTGGATCAGGTTCGTCATCAGCTGCTTGCCTTGTGGGGAGCGAAACGATCGCTTCAATCCGGACACGATGCCTTCGGACACCGAAGGCCCGATGCCGAACGGAAAACCCACCGCAATCACGCGGTCCCCGGGCTTCAACTCGCCGGTCGAGCGCATGGTGGCAGCGATCAGGTCATCGGGCACTTCCTGCGCTTGCAGCACCGCCAGATCGTTTTCTGGTTGGGCACCGGTCACTTTGGCAGCAGACACGCTGCCGTCGGCGAACTCGACTTTGATCGACTCGGCGCCTTGCACCACATGCAGGTTCGTCAGGATCACCCCCGTGTCGATGATGACCACCCCGCTGCCGATGCCACGCGCCAGATCGGTCTTGCCGTCTCTCGACTTTCCAAAACCGCGCACGCGCACGACCGAGGGGCCAATCTTGTTGTAGGCACGTGCGGCTTCGGACGGCATCACGTTCGTCTCCAACGTCTTCATCACCGCAGCGTCAAGTGCTTTTTGTGTCAGCGGCGGCTGCACAGCACGGCGTCCACCCGGACCCATTGAAGTTGGTAGCCATAGCGTAATGAGCGCCGCGAGTCCCATGCCGAACGCCCAATATGACAACGCGCGCGGCGATGTGAACCACCGCTGACCGTGCGTGCGTGCGGGGTTTGCACGGAGCGCTGCATCGGCTTCCGCTGCGGACTCGCCGACCGCGTTGGCGGCGTCGCTTCGGGCCATTAAAGGCAACGCCGCACGAGCGGAAGTACTGTAGAGAGCGGGCCTGCGCATTGATGGCTACCTGGGATGAGGGAGGCGGAAACACACAATCAAACAGTATCACGCTTGGACGCGCGGCTGAAAGGCTGGGCCGGCAACCCCATTGGCACCATTGAAACGGTGGGGCGTCGGAATGCGCCGAGGCAGGCAAGCCCGCTGGATCCGCTTCAAAAACGATAGCTGCGCGTGGCGACCGAACGTGCGCCAAGCCCAGATTTGTTCAAAAACTGGCTGCCCGAATCGGGGGTGGGTCACCCCGCCGCCGCCCGTCGATTCAGCCCATCGCAATGCAGCGCAAAAGCGACACGGTACGCCGACAACGGAAAATCTCGGGAATCACACCGCATGCGTGCCCATGAAGGTCGGCCTTTGCTCACCCTTGCAGCGTGAGAAGGGCAAGGCGTTTTCTCGACGGCCGATGTCCGTGATGCGCCGCAGGTAGCATCGCGTCCCATGCGCTGGATCGATACCCACTGCCATCTCGACGCACCGGAATTGATTGCCGACATTGAGGCCACGCGCGCATTGGCCTGCACGCGCGGCGTTGCGCACTGCGTGATCCCCGCCGTCAACAGGCACAACTTCGATACGGTGCGGAAACTCGCCGCACGGCTCGGCGACAGTTACGCACTCGGCATCCACCCGCTGTGCACCAACGAAGCACAAGACGCCGATCTGCAGCAGCTCGCCGAACAGATCGACCAGCACCGCAACGATCCGCGCCTCGTCGCGGTCGGTGAAATCGGACTCGACTACTTCGTCAACCATCTCGATGACGCGCACCAACAGCACATCTTCCGCGCCCAACTGAAGATCGCTCGCAACGCCAATCTGCCCGTGATCCTGCACGTGCGCCGCTCCGTCGACAAGGTGTTGAAGCATCTGCGCCAGATCGAGCCAGCCGGTGGCATCGCGCATGCGTTCAACGGCAGCCTGCAGCAAGCCGAAGAGTTAATCGCGCGCGGGTTCAAGCTGGGATTTGGCGGCGCCTGCACTTATGAGCGTGCGACCCGGCTGCGAAGGCTGGCCGCGGAGGTGCCGCTGTCGTCGATCGTGCTGGAGACCGATTCGCCGGACATTCCGCCGCACTCGATCTACCGAACGGCGGCTGAGCGGGCGGAGGGGGTGAGGCAGGCGATCAACACGCCGGCAGAGTTGCCGGGGATCGCAGCGTGCGTCGGGGCGCTGCGGGGCATCCCGGTTGGCGAGTTGGCGGCACAAGTCTGGAAAAACACAGAGTCCGCGCTGCCCAGACTGCAGGTGCATTTCGCTGCGCAACAACGATGACGCTCGCACCAGCTTCAATAAGCATGGGTGATGCCATCAGGGACCATCGCTGTATCGAACGCTCGAAGGGCTGGCTGGCCAGCGCGGTGGTCGGCATGCTGCTGGCGCTGCTGCTGGCGTCGTTCCTGATGATCGGACTTTGGAGTCTCGGCTTGGCGCTTGGCAACGTCGATTTGATGCGCGGGATTGGTGAAAAGCAATTGCAGACGGACCTCGAGTGGTTGCAAGGCGTGCCAGTACTCGGCAGCTCCATTGCGGGTCTGCTCGACCGTGGCGGCTGGCACGACTTGACATCGTTCACGCTGATGCTCTTCGTGCCTTGCATGGCGCCAGCGGCACGCATCGGTCCCATCCTGATCGCGCGATTCGATAACGGAGCGCTGCGCCCTGTGCCTCCTGCCGATCAGGAGACGCGCCTGGCTGTGCCTTCAGGCGCCGTTCAGCAAGGGGTGAGGGCTGAACTGAAAGCGTGGTGCCTTGCGGGTACCGGCAACGGGCGTTCGCCTCTGATGCGTCCGTGGGTCATGCCTGAGGTGCCCGAACGTTTCAGCTTGGCAATCTTGGTGGGCGAAAACGGGGCCGGCGAATCGCAGCTGGTCGAAGCGTTCGCGCGCTCACTTGATCGTGACGATGAACTGGCCGCACTGACAACCCAGTCGCGCTTGGCAGGCTGGCGCCTCAAGCTCTCAGTGAAATGGCACGAACTTTTATGGTGGCGCGCTCGACATGCTCGTCAGCCCTGGGACTGTGGTTGCCTGGCCGAAGGGCCGACAGCGCCTATGCAACTGGCGCGATTCAGACCACGCCGACCGACGCTGATCGTTGTAAAAGGATTCGGTGCAGACCGCCTGCTCGACGCAATGGCCACGTTCAACGCAACGCGTATGGACTACCACCACCCGGTGCGCGTACTCGTTATCGATACGGCAGCGCCCAGCGTATTGGCACTCCGCTTCGACGCTGCCGCAGCCCATTGGCATACACCGTTGCTGGATCGGGTTGTAGTGACTGTGATCGATTTTGCTGACGTCCGTTTTCAAGTGCCGCAGTCGCAGACTTGATTCGGACCGCAGCGATTGCAAGGCCTTTGCCTCGTCAGCCGCATGGGATTGGCGACGCGTTCTCGGCGCGGTTCACACACGCAGCACCGCGTACCAAACCGGCGGTCACATCGAGTGGCTGATGCTTGTAGAGGGTGACCAACGAAAACGGCGCGCCGAGGTTTGTATGTCACCTCATTTGCGGCGCCTTTTTGAGCCGAAGCCAACCGCTTCTTCATGCGTAGATCGATGACAACGCGATGCATCAGCAGTGCGTACACGAGACGCTCACAAGCAGCGCCCCGCACCGATCATTTTGTTACTGAATGCAACGCGCCTGACCACTCACACATTGAAATGGCGATGGCCGAATCGACCTTGAGCAATTGCATCGCGTTGACCTTGCTGTGCGTAAAAGCCGTCGAATCAAGACACAAAGCGGCCATCGAGCGCCAATCCTAATTCGTGCTCGACACCACCGTGCGCGCACAGCGATAGCTGGAAACTACGCATAGACATGACCAGATGCGCTCCGCTATAGTGAAATTTCAACGTCATCAAATGCGCGAGCAGCAGCGAAGGCTGTGGATGTTGTTCAGGTGTCTATGTATCCGCTCGAGCAGATGCCTGCTGGTCACCACTTACAAAAAAGGTTGAGACATGAATCAGAGACGCTTGCTATCAATCGCCATAGCCCTGCCGCTGGTTTGCGCCAGTGCCACGGCATTTGCTGAGGACAGCGTACCCGGCTGGGCCAAGGACCGACCCAAGACCGATTCGGCCATGAAGATGGCGCCGGTTGCTGCCTTCCCAATTCCAACAGCAGCCGCGGACTTGCCGACGAAGAAATTCAAGCTGCCGCCAGGGTTCAAAGTCGAAACCTGGGCGTCGGGTGTGCTGGATGCACGCGACCTGCGCGAGGGCGACAAAGGCAACGTTTTCGTCAGCACCCTGGGCGTCGGCAACAAGGTTTACGTGCTGCCCGAGAAGGCGGTAAACGGCAAGCGCGAGCCGAAAACGATCATCGACAAGACGCCCTACGCGACTGGCATCGCGTTCTACAAGGGCACGTTGTTCTTCGCGACGAACAAGAAGATCGTGCGCTACGACAACGTTGAAGACAGGCTCGACAATCTCGGCGAGCCGACAGCAGTGTTGACCGATAAGCTGCCAGGAGGGGATGATCACAGTTGGAAGTACCTGCGTGTCCATGATGACAAGCTCTACTACAACATCGGTGCGCCCTGCAACATCTGCGACCCGGGAGAGTTCGCAAAGATTTACCGCATGAATCTGGACGGGACGGGCAATGAGACGATCGCGTCCGGCGTGCGCAACACGGTCGGGTTCGATTTCGACCCCAAGTCAGGTGACCTCTGGTTCACCAACAACGGCCGCGACTGGATGAGCGAAGAGCTGCCGAACGACACGTTGAACCACGTGACGGAACCCGGCAAGCAGCACTTCGGCTTTCCGTTTTGCCACCAGGGCAACATCCCTGACCCCGAGTTTGGCTGGGGTAAGAATTGCGACGACTACGCCAAGCCAGTGGCATTTACCGGGCCGCATGCGGGCACATTGGGCCTCAAGTTCTACACCGGCAAGATGTTCCCGGCCAAGTATCGCAACGCAATGTTTATTGCTCGCCACGGTCCCTGGAACCGCACCAAAAAGTATGCCGACGTGATGGTTGGGTCTCAGGACGGCAAAGGGGGCGTCAAGCTTGAGCCGTTCATGACCGGTTTCGTCGAGAACAATCAATATCTTGGTCGGCCTGTGGACTTTATGGTGATGAAAGACGGCTCGCTGCTGGTGAGTGATGACCATGCCGGCGCGATCTACCGCATCAGCTACACGGGGAAGAAGTAACTTGAAGTCTTGGCAACACATCGCGGCAATCGCTGCGCTGGCGTTGCTTGGGGCAGTGGCCTTGCCTGTCTTTGCGCAAGCGAAGAAGGCAGCCGCTGGCACGAGCACCCCTTCCGCAGCGCATGCTGGCAGCGGCGGCTCGTCGCCTGACGCCGCCAACGCTCCATACCCCGCCCGCTTTCGCGAGACTTGCGCCGCGTGCCATGGTGCCGACGGTCGCAGCGACATCGCAGGGACGCCGGTGTTGGCGGGGCAGCACTCGCTGTATGCGATCACGCAGCTCTATCTCTTTCGGGAAGGGCGGCGTGACAACGCAGCCATGGTCGCGATGGCGAAGCCAATGACGGATGCGGATCTGCGCGGTTTCTCTGAATACATCGGAACGCTTGCACCGGTTCCGGGGCCCGCCCCTGCTGCACCGATCGATGCGGAGCGCATGACCAAGGGCCAGGCGCTTGCGAAGCAGTACAAATGCGTGTTTTGCCACGGCGCGGTGCTGGATGGGGGCCAGGGCGTACCGCGCATCGGAGGCCAAAAGGAAGATTACTTGAGCAGGGTCCTGCACGGCTTCAAGTCGGGCGAACGGGCCGGCTATACGCGTGCAATGAGCGAGGCATTGAGTCAAGTGCCAGTCGAAGACCTGGACGTGCTGGCCTATTACGTTGCGAACTTCGGGACCAAGTAGCCTGCAACAGGATTTGACTTAACGCGAATGCGTCGCCAGAACTTGGAAGCTCAAGCCCATCGCCTGTTACTTCTCGGTCACCTCCCGCAACAGCCGCATCCCCACCAACACGTACCGCGTTTGCACCGTGTTCCAGTTGCGAAAGCTGCAGCGCGCATACAGTGGCCATGAGTGCCAGGAGCCGCCCCGGCGCACGCGCACCGAGCCATCGGACGGCCCGCGCGGATCGGTCGTTTCAGACTGCGCGTAGTAGCCTTCACCGTACCAGTCGTTCGTCCATTCCCAGACATTGCCCAGCATGTCGTGCACGCCGAACGCGTTGGCTTTGAAGAGGCCCACCGGCGCAGTGAACGCGTAGCCGTCGCGGTATTGTGCCGCGTAGCCCTGCCATGCGGGCCAGTTCACAGCTGCGTCGACGTCAAACACATTGGCAATTGACTTGAGCGTCTGCGGCGCATCGCTGCCCCCGGGGTAACGCGTGGAGGTGCCAGCGCGGCAGGCGTATTCCCATTCGGCCTCGGTCGGCAGGCGATAGACGGCGCCTTCCCGCCGACTCAGCCACTGCGCCAGTGCCACCGCATCGTTCCATGTCACGTTCAGCACGGGATGGTCGTCGGTCTGCGCGAAGCCCACGTTCGCCCATGAATACTTCGGGTCGCGGCCCTCGAACGCGTCACCGCGCTTCGTCAGGGCGGGGTCGTACGCGGAGTTGTAGCCATAGCCGCCCGTGCGATCAGCGACCGACTCAGGTGTGTACCCGGAAAGATCCAGGAACTTGCGAAACTCGCCGACGGTGACCTCGTGCTGCCCGAGCCAGAACGCGTGACTGATCACGACGCGGTGTACTGGCGCCTCATCGGCCAGATCGATCAATCGCTTGCGTTCGTAGGGCGGCGGGTAGTCGCTGGCAAGTGCCTCCGGTGATTCGTCGCTTCCCATCAGAAACACACCGGCCGGTACCCGCACGAACGCCATACCGAGCGTATTCGTCATGACCTGTGGTGCTGGCGCGCTGCCCAAGGCCGTGCAGGAAGCAAGCAAGGGCAGCGTCACAAGCAGCAGCACGAACGACGACTTGGGCAGGGCGGGAATGGGCATGGCGAATGACGGCGCAGTCGCCGTTATGGGGGTAGATTTCAGTGTCGATTCGGGCAGGCCAATCGGTTGCTCATTTAAAGCTGCGCTGTGTGATGAAACACGCGCGCCAAGTCGGATTCGGTCAACTTGGCGACCAAGGTTTTCGCGGCGTCGCTGATCACGGGTGATGGTGGTCAGGCCCGTGCTCGTCGTTCCTCCGGCCACCCACCTGCGAACCAGGGTCTGCGCACGGCGTGCAAGGCCAGTGTCGCCGAATTGCCACTGCGCCATAGACAACGGCGCTGCCACTTGGGCCCTGTTGCAATCCGCGCGCTGCTCGGTGCAATTTGCAGCAACGCAGGTAGCATCGTGTGGCCGAAGGATGCACCGGAATCCGAGCGCTTCGTTGATTGCCGTCAGGATACTTGCAGATGACTTACACCCTCCCCACCACGTGCCCCCAAATCGACGCTGCTCGTCTGCCTCAGTTGCTGCGCGCCATGCCGAAGGCCGAACTGCACATCCACGTCGAAGGCTCACTGGAGCCCGAACTGTTGTTTGCGATGGCAGAGCGCAACGGCGTGGCGCTGGCTTATCCGGACGTCGAATCGCTGCGGCGCGCTTATGCGTTCGACAACCTGCAAAGCTTTCTTGACATCTACTACGCAGGCGCCGACGTGCTGCGCACCGAGCAGGATTTCTACGACATGGCGTGGGCTTACTTCGAGCGCGCCGCGGCCGACCACGTGATGCGTGCCGAGGTTTTTTTCGATCCGCAAACACACACGGCGCGCGGTGTGCCGATCGCAGTGGTGATCGGCGGGCTGCATCGTGCCTGCACCGATGCAGCAATCAAACTCGACGTCAGCGCAGACCTGATCCTGTGCTTCCTGCGCCATTTGAGCGAAGCCGATGCGCTCGATACGCTGTACGCCGCGTTGCCGCACCGGCACCAATTCATCGGCGTCGGGCTCGACTCGAGCGAACGTGGCCATCCGCCGGAGAAGTTTGTCAACGTGTTCGCACGCGCCAGGGAACTCGACCTGCACCGCGTTGCGCATGCCGGCGAAGAAGGTCCGCCCGAATATGTGCGCTCAGCGCTCGACGTGCTGCAGGTGGAGCGCATCGACCACGGCGTGCGGTCGATGGAAGACCCCCAACTCGTCGCGCGGCTGGTGGCCGAGCAGATTGCGCTCACGGTCTGCCCGCTGTCGAACGTCAAGCTTCGCGTGTTTTCCGACTTGAGCAAGCACAACCTGCGCGACCTGCTGGATGCGGGCATTGCTGCCACCGTCAACTCGGACGATCCCGCCTATTTCGGCGGCTACATGAATGAGAACTTCGTACAGGTGTTCGAAGCGACCGGCCTGGATGCAAGTCATGCGTACCGGCTTGCGCGCAACAGCTTCGAGGCGTGCTTTGCAAGTGACAAGGAAAAGGAAAGCTGGGTCGCGCAACTGGATGCCACGTTCGAGCGATTTGCACTTGAGAACGCCTGAGCACATCATTTTTTGAACTGAAAGGCTTTGCATGACGCCGCGCTACTTCATCCGCGAATCCGACATCGTTGGCTACCACCCCGCGAATCACACAGGCACCTTGAATAAGCGCCTGATAGGACCAGAGACCGTGGGTGCCAAACAGCTCGAGATGCTGATCGGCAACATCGAGAAAGGCAAGGGCGCGCTACCGCACGCGCACCCCGGCATCGAGCAGATCTGCTACCTGCTGGAAGGCCGCGCGGTGGCAGAAGTAGGCGGCGAGCGCTGCGAACTCGGGCCGGGGGACTGCTGTTTTTTCCCGGCCGATGCGATGCACACGTTCACCGTCGTCAGTGATGAGCCGGTGCGGGTGCTGGTGGTCTACAGCCCACCCTATGAAGAAATGCCGGAGCGCGTGGTGCGGACCGCGGTGGCTTGATTGAATTTGACGAATAGGCAAGTGAGCACACGATTGCGCTCCAATTGACGACAACGAAGGAGACAAAACACATGAACCAGACACCCTCCACCAATCCGTGCCGCCGCGCATTGGTCCTAAGCGCCAGCGCGTTGCTGCTCGGCGTCGCTTTTCCTTCAACGCAGGCCCAAAGCGCTGCCGCCGACTATCCGCAGCAGCCCATCAAGCTGGTGGTGCCGTTTTCTGCCGGCAGCGGCACCGATGCGGTCGCGCGCATTACGGCGCAGGCGTTGAGCGAGCGGTTGAAGACGCCGGTGGTGGTGGACAACAAAGCTGGTGCCAACGGCTCGATCGCCGCCGACTTCGTCGCCCGCGCGGTGCCCGACGGCTACACGTTGTTCATGACGACCAACACGACCCACTCGGCCAACCCAAGCCTCATGAAGCGGTTGCCCTATGACCCGGTGGCCGACTTCACGCCGGTGGCCCGCATGGGCAACTTGCCGTTCATGCTGGTGGTGAACCCGGCGCTGCCGATCAATGACGTGGACAGCTTGGTCGAATACGCGCGGGCCAATCCGGGCAAGCTCAGCTATGCAAGCGGCAACAGCACGGGCATCGTTGCCGGCGCGACGTTGGCGCGCCTGGCCGGACTCGATCTGCTGCACGTGCCGTACAAGAGCACGCCACCGGCGATTGCCGATGTGGTGGGCGGCACGGTGTCGATGATGTGGGTCGACCTGGCCGCCGGCCTCGGCATGGTGAAAGCCGACAAGATGCGCGCGCTGGCGGTCAGCACCGAACAGCCAACGAAGCTGTTTCCCGAGCTGCCCCCGCTGGCCGCCACCACGGTCTTCAAGGGTTTCGATATCACGTCCTGGAACGGCGTATTCGCACCGGCCGGCACGCCGCCGGAAATCGTCGGCAAGCTGAACGCCGAACTGGTTCAGATCGTGGCGGACCCCGCAATCCGCACGCGACTGGCCGGCCTGGGCTTCGACGCGTTCGGCAGCACACCGGACGAACTCAAGACGTTCGTCGCCAGCGAACTGGTCAAGTGGGCCAGGTTGATCAAAGAAGCGCGGATCGAGCCGCAATGAAAAACAGGAACGCCGTGGGCAACTCCGAAATCCACGAAGACCGCGCCGAGCCGTCCGAAGCCCAGGCACTGAAACCCAACACCGGCCCGCTGGCCGGTCTGCGCATTGTCGACCTGACGACCGTGGTAATGGGGCCGTACGCGACGCAGACACTGGCCGATCTGGGCGCCGACGTGATCAAGGTCGAGCCGCCGGGCGGAGACAACCTGCGCGCCGTTGGCCCCATGCGCAGCCCCGGCATGGGGCACCTGACGTTGCACCTGAACCGCAACAAGCGCTCCATCGTGCTGGACTTGAAAACACCGGCCGGGCGCGATGCGTTGCTGCGCATCGCGGCGAACTGCGATGCTTTGATCTACAACGTGCGGCCGCAAGCGATGGCGCGGCTCAAGCTGTCTTATGAAGACTTGGCGGCTGTGAATCCGAAGCTGGTTTACGTGGGTGCATTTGGCTACGCCGAAGGCGGGCCGTATGCAGGCAAGCCGGCCTACGACGATCTGATCCAGGGCGCCGCGGGCGTGGCGGCGCTGTCGGCGCAGCAAAGTGGTGACGTGCCGCGTTATGCGCCGGTCACGTTGGCCGATCGCAGCGTGGGGCTGCAGGCCGCGATTGCGTTGCTGGCGGCAGTGTTCCATGCGCGCAGCGCGGGCAAGGGGCAAGCCGTCGAGATCACGATGTTCGAAGCGCTGTCGCAGTTCGTGCTCGGCGACCATCTGGGCGGCGCCACGTTCGAGCCGCGGATGGGAGACACCGGCTACGCGCGGTTGCTGGCGCCGCATCGCAAACCGTATGCGACGTCGGATGGCTACCTGTGCGTGCTGATCTACAACGACAAGCACTGGCGCAGCTTTTTCAAAGTGATCGGCCGCGCCGACCTGCTCGACGATCCCCGCTTTTGCAGCCACACCGCGCGCGCCACGCACATCGCCGAGGTGTATGCGTTCGTCGCCGACATGATGAAGACGAACACCACCGCGCATTGGCTTGAAGCGCTGAACGGCGGGGACATCCCCGTGATGCCGCTGCACGACATGGACAGCCTGATCAGCGACCCACAACTTGCGGCCGGCGGCTTCTTCCAAACGCTCGACCATCCGAGCGAAGGACGCATCGTGGCGATGGCGCCGATCGGCCGCTATAGCGCCACACCGCCAGTGATCCACCGGCACGTGCCGCGTGCAGGCGAGCAGGGCGTCGACATCCTGCGCGAAGCAGGGATCGATGACGAGACGATCGAAGCGATGATCGAGCAGCGTGCGCTGCAATTGCCGCAGGAGCAGGGCGATACTGGATCAGTCAAGCCACCGATTGCGCCGCCGCCCTAGACAGCGCTTTGTTGCAATGGCGGAACGATGTGGGAGCGCCGCTGATGCCCCAACGGGTCAGCCGGGCAATGACAGCTTGCGCAATTGAACGAACCGATACATCCGCTGCTGCGCGGCAAACTTGTTCTTACCAAGTCGCGGGAAAGCAAGCCTGCTGCGCGTGCTGCCACGCCCCGCATCAACAATCCCAAGCGCACCATGACCAGCATCTTCGTGGCCGCTACGCAGTTGCAACCACGACTGTGACCAGAAAGCGGACGGCGTACGCGTCTGGCGTTGCCTAGACGCAGTTCGAAAGAGGAAAGTCCTCCTGGTGCAAAAACCAACCCATTGGTACATTTCCGGGTGCTTTGGTCAGCCAACGGCGACAAACGGTGATGGACAGCGACCGACAGGAAAAACACAGATGACACGCTTGCTCAATGGCTATTGCCAGCTGCTGAATCTGCTGATGGCTGCCGCGTTGGCGGTCATGGTGGTTTTGGTGTTCGGCAACGTGGTGCTGCGGTATGCATTCAATTCCGGCATCGCGCTGTCAGAAGAAGTTTCGCGCTGGCTGTTTTTATGGCTAACGTTTCTGGGCGCCGTGGTCGCGCTTCATCAGCACAGCCACCTGGGCACCGACCTCCTCGTCGCACGGTTGTCGCCTGCCGGACAAAAGTCCTGTCAGGTCCTCGCGCAGATCGCGATGCTGTTTGTGACTTGGCTGATGCTGAAGGGAAGCTGGGCCCAAGCCGTGATCAACTTCGATGTGCAGGCGCCAGTTACCGGCGCATCGGTTGCGGTTTTCTATGCGACGGGTGTGTTCTTTGGCATCTCCGGGCTACTGATCCTCGGGTGGCAGTTGTTGCGCAGCATGACGCGCAACCTGGACGCGGCCGAGCTGGTGATGGTGCAGGACGCCGAGGATTCGAAGCAGCTCAAGGTAATGCGTCTCAATCGAAACTCCGACAAGCCGAGCGGTCGCTGATTTGCGTCCCCCCGTTTGAACGACTCGCATGACTGTCGCCATCTTCCTCGGCTCGCTGCTGCTCGCGATGGCAATCGGCATCCCGATTGCCTATTCGCTGCTGCTGTCGGGCGTCGCGCTGATGCTGCATATGGACTTGTTCGACGCGCAGACCCTTGCGCAGAACGTGATCAACGGCGCCGACAGCTTTCCGCTGCTCGCTGTGCCGTTCTTCATGCTGGCCGGCGAGATCATGAACGTGGGAGGATTGTCCAAGCGCATTGTCGATTTCGCGATCACGCTGGTGGGCCACAAGCGCGGTGGCCTCGGTTTCGTTGCGATCTTGGCTGCCGTGCTGATGGCATCGCTATCGGGCTCCGCAGTCGCCGACACAGCAGCGCTCGCATCGCTGCTGCTGCCGATGATGGTTGCCGCCGGCCACGATCGAGGTCGCGCAGGTGGTCTCATTGCGTCCGCCGGCATCATTGCACCAGTCATTCCGCCGTCGATCGGCTTCGTGATCTTCGGCGTGGCAGCGAATCTGTCGATCGGGAAACTTTTTCTAGCCGGCATTTTCCCCGGCGTGCTGATGGGCGTGGGGCTTGCGATTACCTGGTTTTTCGTGGCACGGACCGAAGGCAGCGACCCACCACCGAAAGCCAGTACGGCTGCGCGCTTCAAAGCTTTGCGCAATGCCACCTGGGCGTTGTTCCTGCCGGTGATCGTGCTGTTCGGTTTGAAATTCGGTGTCTTCACCCCGACCGAAGCGGCTGTGGTGGCGGCGGTTTATGCGCTGTTCGTGGCCACGGTGGTTTATCGAGAAATGACATGGCGCCAGCTTTACGACGTGTTCGTTGGTTCGTCGAAAACCACTGCCGTGATCATGTTCTTGGTCGCTGCTGCCAGCGTGTCGGCTTACATGATCACAGTGGCTGAATTGCCGGCCCAGATGGTCGAACTGCTCAAACCGTTCATGGGCAGCCAGACCCTGCTCATGATCGCGATCATGGTGCTTCTCATGGCGATCGGCACTGCGATGGACATGACCCCGACGATCCTGATCATGACCCCGGTGCTGATGCCGGTGATCAAGGCAGCGGGCATCGATCCAATCTATTTCGGCGTGCTGTTCATCATGAACTGTGCGATCGGCCTGATCACACCGCCGGTGGGTACGGTTCTGAACGTCACGGCGGGCGTCGGCAAGATGGGCATGGGCGAGGTGATCCGCGGCGTGCTGCCATTCATGGCGATGCAGTTCGCGGTGATGTTTTTGCTGGTGTTTTTCCCGTCGCTGGTCACGGTGCCTGCACGCTGGCTCGCAGGTTGATCTGGTGCGGCCAATACTTTGGTTTTGCAAACTGACGTCAAGGAGACGATTGATGAAGAGTTCATTTACCCGCCGCAGTGCGATCGCCACAGCCACGGCGGTGCTCGCGCTTGGCGGATTGTCTACCGCTTGCGCGCAGGACATCAAGGAGCGGACCCTCAAATTCGCGACGCAGAACCCGAAAGGCCATCCGCTCGTCGACGGCATGGAGAAGTTTGCGGAAGCCGTGAAAGTCAAAAGCGGCGGCAAGATCAGCGTCAAGCTGTTTCCGGGCGGCGTGCTCGGCGGCGACGCGCAGAACGTCTCAGCCTTGCAGGGCGGCACGCTGGAAATGGTGACGCTGAACTCGGGCATTCTGGCCAACGTCGCCAGAGAGTTTGCGATCTATGACTTTCCGTTCCTGTTCGCGAGTGCGCAAGAGGCCGAAGCCGTCGTCGACGGCTCGTTCGGCAAGATGATGCACGACAAGCTTGACGCAAAAGGCATCCACGGTCTCGGCTATTTCGAACTGGGTTTTCGTGAACTGACGAACAGCAAGCGACCGATTACGAAGGTCGAAGACATCGAAGGCCTAAAGCTGCGTGTGATCCCGAACGCGATCAATGTCGACTGGGTCAAGGCGCTCGGCGCGAACCCAACCCCGCTCGCGTTTCCCGAGCTGTACGCAGCGCTTGAGCAGAAAGCGATCGATGGGCAGGAAAACCCGGTCACCGTGATCCTCGCGAACAAGTTCTACGAAGTGCAAAAACACCTCGCACTGACCAACCATCAGTACAACCCACAGTCGGTCATCATCGCCTCGAAGACCTGGGACGCAATGAACGCGGCTGAGAAAAAGGTGATCGAGGAAGCCACGGCCGAGGCTGTGAAGGTGCAACGCGCATCGGCGCGCAAGCAAGCCGAAACGGCAATCGCCGAACTCAAGAAAAACGGCATGGAAATTAGCGAATTGGCGCCTGCCGAAATGGCCAAGCTGCGTGAAAAGATGAAGCCCGTGACTGAAAAGCACATGGCCACGGTGGGGGCAGATACGGTCGCAGCGTTGCAGGCCGAGATCGCCAAGGTGCGCAAGTAAGCGAAGCCTGCTTCGAACAGAAAACCCCTATATGAGCGTGCCCGTGCCCCGCGACGTCGATCTCAACAGGTCTGGCCGAGACACTCTGCACCTGTACGGCCTGTACGGCACGATCAAGTTTGACGCAACGAACACGCAGCTGAGAACGTCATGATCAACGGAAGCACCCAGCTCATCGCCCACATCGGCTGGCCGACCCATTCGTTCAAGGCACCTTTGATCTATAACCCACACTTTGAGCAAAGCGGCATCGATGCGGTTGTGGTGCCGATGGGATGCCGGGTTGAGCACTATCCAGATTTTTTGAAGGCCGTGTTCACGCTCGAGAATGTTCGCGGCGCATTGATCACGATGCCGCACAAAGTCGCAACCGTCGGCTTGCTCGATGCCGCGACGCCGACCGTGCAGATTGCAGGTGCCTGCAACGCAGTGCGCCGTGGCCTCAACGGGCGTCTTGAGGGCGACCTGTTCGATGGGGAGGGCTTCGTGCGGGGCATCCGGCGCAAGGGGTTCGAGATCTACGACGCAAGTGCGCTGGTGATTGGGTGTGGCGGGGTCGGGTCGGCGATTGCGGCGTCGCTCGCGGCGGCTGGCGTGGCTTCGCTTGGGCTGTTCGATGTGCGAGCCGAACTGGCTGTTGCACTCGGTGCGCGGCTCCTTGTGCATTACCCAAGTCTCATCGTCAAGACCGATTCCAACGATCCAGTCGGCTGCGAATTGGTGGTGAATGCAACGCCAATGGGCATGACTGAAGGCGATGCGTTGCCGATCGACGTCTCGCGCATTGAGGTCGGCGCGTTCGTCGGCGAAGTCGTCATGAAAACCGAAATGACCGCGTTTTTGCAGGCGGCGCAGGCGCGCGGCTGCCGAGTCCAGGTTGGCACCGACATGCTGTTCGAGCAGATCCCCGCGTACCTCGAATTCTTTGGATTCCCCACCACCACGGCCGAAGCGCTGCGTGCCGCTGCACGAATCAACGATTGACGGGGCCATCCCACAGCGACTTTTGCATTCCGCGAATCGCTCGGCCAAGTCGCTAATCACATATCTATAAATCTGATGCCGCCGGCCTTATTCTGCAACGCGTCCTTTTTCCGAGTGCGCCTTCAAGCGACAGCGCAGTGGCTCACGCTATTCCGTCAGTCGCGTCCTGGGCGCTGCCCGTGACGATGCCGGACAGTTCGCGACTAAAAACGTCTCTGCGTCAACCAGCACCAGCACCAGCACCAGCAAGCGTTGCACTCACCAGATATGTTTTGTCGGAAGCCATCGAAATGAATCTCCTCGGAGTCGGATTGCCATCTGAAAGATGGGGGAGAAAGGTGCAGATTGCCAAGCTTGATCGCCCCTTGAGGTGGGTTGAGCCGCCGCGCTGGTCGGCAGACCGACCGCAACCCGGCCGGCCAGCGCCTGCGCGAGCTCTTGCTTTGCATGCTGCACCTGATGCAGGATGCCGGGGCTGTAGGCGAGCAGCGCTCTGACGGCCTCGGTCGCCACCGCACCGCGGCGGTTGCGAATCAGCAAGGGCTGGCGCAGCTCGACTTCGAGCAGCCGCACCCGGCGCGACAGCGTGGGCTGTGCGATGTCGAGTGCCAGCGCGGCGCGCGTGAAGCTGCCGGGTTCGGCGGCCCGCACGAAGGTTCGGAGTTTCTTCAGGTCCAGCGATTGACAGGCTGCGACACTGCCGCCGCGGTGTTATCGCGATAGCTTATGGCTGCCAGGTGCGGGGGTCGCTTCTGCGGTTGGCAGCCTGTTTGCAAAATGCATGCACTATCGATTAATGCAAAAAACCAACCGTCCGCGCAACAGCGGCGACCGACAGCCGACCTCCTCTGATTCGCCACCGACCGTCGGCCGTGCAGGGCACTTTGGCCGATTTACATTGGATGAGGGTGGCACACCAAGGAGACTCCAGATGACCCTGCAACGCACCCAGGTTGCCATCATCGGCGCCGGTCCGGCCGGCTTGTTGCTCGGGCAGCTGTTGAGCCGCGCCGGCATCGACAACATCGTGCTGGAACGGCAGAGCGGCGACTATGTGCTGAGCCGCATCCGCGCCGGCGTGCTGGAGCAGACCACCTGCGACTTGCTCGACGCGGCCGGTGTCGGCGCGCGCATGCATGTGGAGGGCATGCCGCACAAGGGCTTCGAGCTGTGCTTCGACGGCGCGCGCCACCGCATCGACATGCATGGGTTGACCGGCGGCAAGCAGGTCATGGTGTACGGCCAGACCGAAGTTACGCGGGACCTGATGGATGCGCGCCAGGCTGGCAGTGCCGTGACGGTCTATCAGGCGGGCAACGTTGCGCTGCACGACTTCGACGACAGCAACAAACCGCGCGTGACCTACCTGAGCCACGACGGCACACCGCACGAGATCCGCTGCGACTTCATCGCCGGCTGCGACGGCTACCACGGTGTCAGCCGCGCCAGCGTGCCGCCCACCGCACTGTCCGTCTATGAGAAGGTCTACCCGTTCGGCTGGCTCGGCGTGCTGGCCGATACCCCGCCGGTCTCGCACGAGTTGATCTACTCGAACCACGAGCGCGGCTTCGCGCTGTGTTCGATGCGGTCGCCCACGCGCACGCGTTACTACTTGCAGTGTTCGCTCAAAGATCGGGTGGAAGACTGGAGCGACGATAGGTTCTGGGATGAGTTGCGGCTGCGGCTGGACACAGAAGCGGCCGACGCGCTCGTGACCGGACCTTCGATCGAGAAAAGCATTGCGCCGCTGCGCAGTTTCGTCGCCGAGCCGATGCGCTTTGGTCGGCTGTTTCTGGCCGGGGACGCCGCGCACATCGTGCCGCCCACCGGTGCGAAGGGGCTGAATCTGGCGGCGTCCGATGTACGCTTCCTGTCGCACGCGTTGATCGAACATTACCAGCAGCACAGCGATGAGGGCATCGACCAATATTCAGAGCGCTGCTTGAACCGCATCTGGAAAGCCGAGCGGTTTTCCTGGTGGTTTACCGGGCTGATGCACAAGTTTCCAGAGACCGGCGCAATCGGGCAGAAGCTGCAACTTGCCGAGTTGAAGTACTTGGTGAAATCCCGCGCAGCGGCGACCACGATCGCAGAGAACTACGTGGGGTTGCCATTCGACTTCGCGGAATGAGAGAGTCATCGCGTCCGCTTAAAACACCCACGAAGCTTCCCCAGCCGCTGCACGCACCGCGGAATTGCGTTCGCAGACCACCATCGCCACTTTAAAGACGTCAACCATGATCATCGACTGCCACGGCCACTACACCACCGCACCAAAAGCGCTTGAGATCTGGCGCAGCCGCCAGATCGCCGGCATCCAGGATTCGGCGCAGATGCCCAAAGCGTCCGAGCTGAAGATCAGCGACGACGAACTGCGAGAGTCGATCGAGACGAATCAGTTGCGACTGATGAAAGAGCGCGGCAGCGACCTGACGTTGTTTTCCCCGCGTGCCAGCTTCATGGCGCACCACATTGGCGACTTCGAAGTCTCGTCGACCTGGGCGGCAATCTGCAACGAGCTGTGCTTTCGGGTGTCCAAACTGTTCCCGGACCATTTCGTGCCGGTGGCCATGCTGCCGCAGTCACCGGGCGTCGATCCGAAGACCTGCATTCCCGAAATGGAGAAGTGCATCAACGAATACGGCAACGTCGGCATCAACCTCAACCCCGATCCTTCTGGTGGCCACTGGACGTCGCCGCCGTTGTCTGACCGCCACTGGTGGCCGATCTACGAGAAGATGATCGAGCACGACGTGCCTGCGATGATCCACGTGAGCACGAGTTGCAACCCTGCATTCCACACCACCGGCGCACACTACCTGAACGCGGACACCACCGCGTTCATGCAGTGCCTGACCTCGGATCTGTTCAAGGATTTTCCGCAGTTGCGCTTCATCATCCCGCACGGCGGGGGTGCGGTGCCATATCACTGGGGGCGCTTCCGCGGTCTTGCGCAGGAGATGAAAAAACCACTGTTGTCAGAACACCTGCTGAACAACATCTTCTTCGACACCTGCGTCTATCACCAGCCCGGCATCGATCTGCTGAACACCGTGATCCCGGTGAAGAACGTGTTGTTCGCGTCCGAGATGATTGGTGCGGTGCGCGGCATCGATCCAGAGACCGGCAACTACTACGACGACACGAAACGCTATATAGAAGCCAGCAAACTGCTGAGCGCTGACGAGCGCCAGCAGATCTACGCAGGCAATGCGCGGCGTGTGTTCCCGCGGCTTGACGCACAGCTCAAAGACAGGGGCCATTGATCATGTTCGAACTCGGTGTCGTTTATCGCAACATTCAACGCGCAGACGGTGCTGCCGCTGAAACGCTCGGTCGGCTCGGATCGGCCACGGTGCATGAAGCGCTGGGCCGGGTGGGCCTGATGAAGACCTACATGCGACCGGTCTGGCCTGGCGCACAAGCCGCTGGCACCGCCGTCACCGTGCTGCTGCAACCCGGCGACAACTGGATGATGCATGTCGCCGCCGAGCAGATCCAGCCCGGCGACATCGTGATCGCCGCCTGCACCGCAGACAACACCGACGGCTTCTTCGGCGACCTGCTCGCCACCTCGTTCCAGGCCCGCGGTGCGCGCGGCCTTGTCATCGACGGGGGTTGCCGCGACGTGAAGACGCTGCAGGAAATGGGCTTTCCGGTGTGGAGCCGCGCGATCAGCGCCAAAGGCACCGTAAAGGCTACGCTGGGCTCGGTCAACATCCCGGTGGTTTGCGCAGGCGCGTGGGTGACGCCGGGCGATGTGGTGGTGGCGGACGACGACGGTGTGGTGGTCGTACCGGCTGCGCTGGTGCAAAAGACACTCGAAGCCGCGCAGGCGCGCGAATCGAACGAGGCGGACAAACGCGCGAAGCTTGCATCCGGCGTGCTGGGGCTGGACATGTACAGGATGCGCGAGCCGCTGGACAAAGCCGGCCTGCGCTACATCGATTGAAAGGGTTGCAGCCATGACCGAGTTCACCAAGACCCCCGGCTGGCTCGACTGGTACGCCTGGCCAGCCAAGCCGACATTCAAACTGCCGCCCGGCGCTGTTGATGCGCACTGCCACGTGTTCGGTCCCGGCGCGCAGTTCCCTTTTGCGCCGGAGCGCAAGTACACGCCGTGCGATGCGAGTAAAGATCAATTGTTCGCGCTGCGCGACCAGCTCGGCTTCGAAAAAAATGTGATCGTGCAGGCGACCTGTCACGGGGCAGACAACTCGGCGATGGTCGATGCGTGTCGTGCAGCAAACGGCAGGGCGCGCGGTGTCGCAACGGTGAAGCGGGCCGTGAGCGACGCCGAACTGCAGGACATGCACGACGCCGGGGTGCGTGGCGTGCGCTTCAACTTTGTCAAGCGATTGGTGGATTTCACGCCCAAGGATGAGCTGATGGAGATTGCTGCGCGCATCAAAACGCTCGGCTGGCACGTCGTGATCTATTTCGAAGCGGTCGACCTGCCGGAGTTGTGGGATTTCTTCACGAGCCTGCCGACGACCGTGGTGGTCGACCACATGGGCCGGCCCGATGTGACCCAGCCAGTCGACGGGCCTGAGTTCGAGCTGTTCATGAAATTCATGCATCAACACGACAACGTCTGGAGCAAGGTCAGTTGCCCGGAGCGCCTGAGCGTCTCAGGCCCGAAGGCGCTGTACGGCGAACAGCATGCGTATCGTGACGTGGTGCCGTTTGCCAAGCGCATCGTCGAAACCTTCCCGGACCGCGTGCTTTGGGGCACCGACTGGCCGCACCCCAACCTGAAGGACCACATGCCAGACGACGGCCTGTTGGTCGACTTTATTCCGCACATCGCGACGACTGCGGAGTTGCAACGCAAGCTGCTGGTCGACAACCCCACGCGGCTTTATTGGAGCGTATGACATGGCTCTCGACAAACCTTATCTCGACGTGCCCGGTACAACGATCTTCGACGCCGATCAGTCGCGCCTCGGCTACCACTTGAACCAGTTTTGCATGTCGTTGATGAAGGCCGACCACCGCGCGCAGTTCAAAGCCGACGAGAGGCGTTACCTTGACCAGTGGCCGATGACCGAGGAGCAAAAGCAGGCGGTGCTGGCACGCGATCTGAACCGCTGCATCGCGCTTGGCGGCAACATTTACTTCCTCGCCAAGATTGGCGCAACCGATGGCAAATCGTTCCAGCAGATGGCCGGCAGCATGACTGGCATGAGCGAGGGCGAATATCGCGCCATGATGGTGTCCGGTGGCCGCTCCGTCGAAGGCAACCGGGTGGTGGGGGAGGATGGCGATGCTCAAGCCCATCAGCAGCCGCAAGGCGCGGCGGGTGCCGAAACGCGCCTGCCGCTGCGCAGTGCGCAGATGACCGGTCGGGTCTTGGTCACCCGCGCCGGTGGCGGCGAGGGCTGACCGATATGGCCCGCATTACTGCATCTGTGTACACCTCGCACGTGCCCGCGATCGGCGCCGCGATGGACCTCGGTAAGACCGCCGAGCCCTACTGGCAACCGCTGTTCGACGGCTATGCGTTTTCGAAACAGTGGATGAAGAATCACCGGCCCGACGTCATCATCCTGGTCTTCAACGACCACGCGACCGCATTCAGCCTGGACATGATCCCGACTTTTGCAATCGGCTGCGCTGACGAATATGCGCCGGCCGACGAAGGCTGGGGTCCGCGCCCGGTGCCCAAAGTCATCGGCCATCCGGTGCTGGCCGCGCACATCGCGCAGTCGGTCATTCAGGACGACTTCGACCTGACGATCGTCAACAAGATGGATGTGGACCACGGCCTCACGGTGCCGCTGTCGCTGATGTGCGGTCAGCCCGAGGCATGGCCGTGCCCGGTCATTCCGTTTGCGGTCAACGTGGTGCAGTACCCGGTGCCTTCGGGCAAGCGTTGCTTCAACCTCGGCAGGGCGATTCGCCGTGCGGTCGAATCATTCGACGCCGACCTGAACGTGCAGATCTGGGGCACCGGCGGCATGAGCCACCAGCTGCAGGGCCCGCGCGCAGGCCTGATCAACAAGGCGTTCGACACCGCGTTCATGAATCGTCTGATCAGTGAGCCGGAGAACCTTGCTGCGCTGCCGCACATCGATTACGTACGTGAGGCAGGCTCTGAGGGCATCGAACTCGTGATGTGGTTGATCGCACGCGGTGCGATGGCCGATGTGGTGGGAGGAAAACCGCCCACCGTCACCCATCGCTTCTATCACGTGCCCGCGTCGAATACAGCTGTAGGCCATCTGATTCTGGAGAACAAAACTTGAGCAATAGCACCGTCAAAGTTGCCTTGGCCGGAGCAGGCGCGTTCGGCGTCAAGCACCTGGAAGGCATGATGCACATCGACGGTGTCGAGGTCGTCTCGCTTGTCGGCCGCGAGCTGGACAAGACGAAGCAGGTTGCGGACAAGTTCGGCATCAAGCACGTGACGACCGAACTGGCGGACAGCCTGGCGCTGAAAGAAGTCGATGCGGTGATTCTCTGCACGCCGACGCAGATGCACGCTGAACAGACGATTGCGTGCCTGAAGGCCGGCAAGCACGTACAGGTCGAAATTCCGCTGGCCGACAGTCTGAAAGGCGCGGAATCGGTGCTGGCCGCACAAAAAGCGGCGGGCAAGATCGCAATGGTCGGCCACACACGCCGCTTCAACCCGAGCCACCAGTACGTGCACGATCAAATCACGGCCGGCAAATTCAAGATCCAGCAAATGGATGTGCAGACCTACTTCTTCCGGCGCACGAACACGAATGCGCTGGGTCAGGCGCGCAGCTGGACCGATCACCTGCTGTGGCATCACGCAGCGCATACGGTGGATCTCTTCGCGTATCAGACCGGCGGTGAGATCGTGCAGGCCAACGTGCTGCAGGGGCCGATCCATGCCGATCTCGGCATTGCGATGGACATGTCGATCCAGGCCAAAAGCAGCACCGGCGCCATCCTCACATTGTCGCTGTCGTTCAACAACGACGGGCCGCTGGGCACCTACTTCCGCTACATCGGTGACAGCGCAACCTATCTGGCGCGTTACGACGACCTGTTCAACGGCAAAGACGAAAAGATCGACGTCAGCCAGGTCGCGGTGTCGGTGAACGGGATCGAGTTGCAAGACCGGGCGTTCTTTGCAGCGATCCGCGAAGACCGCGAGCCGAACGCAAGCGTTGCGCAGGTGCTGCCGTGCTACCGCACGCTGGACCGACTGGAGCGGCAGTTGCAAGCGGCCGTCAACTCCTGAAGCGTCCCTGCGCCGAAGCGGGTCAGTCGTTCAGCGGCCGACCGCGAAGACCCAGCCGCTCGACCACCATGCGCTCGATGCCGTCGGGCCGACCGACCAGCCACCAGGACGCAACGATCCAGCCGGTGTAGAGGACCGCTCCGATGGCGACCAGCAGCGCAAGCTGGAGCAGTGGCAGCCGGTCCGCGTCGGCGAACAGTGGCAGCACCAGTGCCATCAATCCGACGCCGACAAAAGGCCGCCACAGCACTTGCGCAATGGCTGCATAAGACAGTTGGGCAATGAGGTGCCCGGTGACCAGATAGATTGCGCCGATCGCCACCGCCGAAATCAGCCGCGCGTACGCAAGCCCGACAAAGTCGAACGTCGGCACCAGCACCACCGCAGCGACGGCGAAGATCGCAAACTCGATCCAGACGTTGCTGGCCTGCAGCCGGCTGTGCCCGAGCACCAGCAGCAGCGTCCAGAGCGGCCCACTCAGCACTCGCACGGCGCCGACCACAGCAAAGATCGCGACAAACGGCGTCGCCGAACCCCATTTCGCGCCCAGCAGCACCTGCGTGGCGACCGGTGCCACCAGCGCCAGCCCGATGCCCAGCGGCGTCACCACGGTGGCGACCACGCCCAGCACCTTGAGCGTGGCCAACCGCATCCGCTCGATGTCTTCGTGCATCGACGACAAGGTCGGCAGCAGGGTGCGGTTGATCGGCGGGCCGATTTCGGCAGTGACCAGCTGGCCGATGTCCGCGCCGATCGTGTAAGCGCCGAACTGGGCAGCCGAGCCGAGCCGACCGGCGGCCACTTCGTCGATCTTGCGGATCGCAAACTGCCCGATGCCGCCGATCAGCAGCCACTTGCTGAAGTTCCACATCGCGCCGAAGCGGCTGGTGCACCAGCGCGGCCGGTAGGGGTGCATCCAGTAGCTGAGCAGCATGCCGCTCACATAGCCTGAGGCCACCCCGATCACCAGCGCGCGGAAGTCGCGCAGCAGCCAGGCTGCCACCACCGTGACCAGCACACCGATCAGCTTGGCCACCAGCGCGTAGCGGAATTCGAGCGCGAAATTCAGCTGCTTGCGCGCCAGCGTGATGCCGATGTTGCCCATGCTGGCCAGCGCGATGACCGGTGCGATCGCCCAGATCACGGGCACCACGCGGGGCTCTTTGAAGTATTCGCCCGCCAGCGGTGCGGCCAAGCCAAGCAGCGCGGCAACGATCAGGCCCTGGATCACGCCGAGCGTCCAGGCCGAGTCGATGAACGCGCGGTCCACGTTCGGCTCGCGCAGCAACGTGGTGCCAGCGCCGAAATCGATCAGCACTTCGGCCAGACCGACGACCAGCATCGCCATGGCCACCACACCATAGTCGCCCGGCGTCAAGATGCGTGCCAGCACCAGTGTGCTGACCAGCCCCATGCCCTTTATGCCCCACCGCATGCCCACCGACCACAACGTGCCGACCACCAGCGCCTGGCGCGGGTCGGGTGCGGGCGCAGCGATCGTGCGCTCCGGCCTGGTCACGCAGCGGGCTCCGGGCGGGCTGGCGCGCGCAGCATCGATCGCGCCATCTGCTCCACCGTACTCAAGAAATGCGCGCGGCTCAATTGTTGCCGGCAAGCGGCAAAACCTGCTGCGCCGATCGCATTGTGCTGTTCAGGCCGGTGCAGCAGCGCGATGCAGTGCTGCGCGAACTGCTCGGCGTGGCGGGCCACCAGCAGGTCGCGTTCCGGCTGCAGGCAATCGGCCAGCGCCGCGAAGGCGAATTCGGTCGTGACACAGGCGCGCCCATGCGCCATTGCCTCGGCGACTTTGATGTTGCTGCCTCCGCCCGAATGGATCGGTGCGACCACCCCGGCCGATGCCGCATAAGCGCCGCCCAAGTCGGGCACAAACCCGGGCGCCTGCACGCGCGGATCCGCGGTCCAGCGCGCGCGCACCGCCGCCGGTGCGGCGCCGACCAGCAGCAGCTCGGCCGCTGGCGCTTCTTGCAGCACCGAGGGCCAGACGTTTTGCAAAAACCAGTCGACCCCTTCGGCATTCGGCCGGTACCAGAGCGAGCCGACGAACAATAATTGCTGGCTCGACGCCGGCGCGGCCGCCGGGGTGTCGGCCGGCAGTGTCCACGGGACGTTGCGCAGCAGCACGGAAGACGGCCCTCCACGCAGCTGTTCAAACTCAAGCGGTGAACCCACGAACGCACCGGCAAAGCGCTTCAACTGATGGCGCATCAACTGCCAGGCTACCCACTTGGACGCTCTCTCCTTCAACACGGCTACGGTACGAGCGTAGTGAACGGAGTAGCGATAGTGCAAATCGTCCAAGTCGGCCAACAGTGGTGCGCCATGCCCACTGGCAACCTGGGTGCAAGGCCAAACGTAGCGGCCGACAATCAGGTCATAGTCCGGCGGCAAGCGGCTGAAATGCGCTCCGATGGCGCCGACCAGTTGCGCATCGCATGCATAGCGCGACAGGCTGTGCGGGTCGGCCAGCGGCTTGATCTCGTCCGGACCGATCTGCACCACATCGACGGTGCCCACGCGCAGCAGCGCTTCCAGAAACAACGCGCTGCGCTGCTCGGCGCCGGATGCGCTTTGATACGGTGACACCGGCGTGACGAACAGGATGCGGGGCGGGGGGTGCGGGTCGGTCATGGGCCGGTGAAGAAAAAGTGTGGGGCTGTTGCCTCCGTGCGACCGAATGACCACGCGCCAACGCCCAAGGCCGGCCATGGAACCGCCGGGTTTGTCGACTCAAACAGGGGCCGGATGCGGCTGTCGACCAGCGCCCGTTGTCCAGAGCAGTACACGATCGATTGTAGGATTGGATGGTGCAGAGCCGGACCATCGGGGGACGGTCGCAAGTCACGTCGGGGCCGAATCGTTCGAACAAGTGCCCTTGTGCTTCGGGTTGCATCGAGCTCTTTTTCTCTTTTTCCTGCCTATCTCCATGAATTCAGACAGCAAACGCAAAGTCGGCCCGTTCGCGGTCAATGCAATCGGCTTCGGCTGCATGAATCTGAGCCACGCCTACGGCGCACCGCCGTCGACCGCCGAAGGGGAGCGCTTGCTGCTGCAGGCGCTCGATGCCGGCGTCGATTTCTTCGACACCGCTGCGCTGTATGGCTTCGGCGCGAGCGAGTCGCTGGTCGGCCAGGCGTTGTCGAAGCACCGCCAGCGGTTCGTGCTGGCCAGCAAATGCGGCATGCAGGGCGTGGAGGTGGACGGCAAGATGACGCGCGTGATCGATGGCCGGCCGAAGACGATTCGCGCAACCTGCGAAGACAGCCTGCGGCGGCTCAAGACCGACGTGATCGATCTGTACTATTTGCACCGTTGGGACAAGCTGCGCGGCGTGCCGATCGAGGACAGCGTGGGCGCGTTGAGCGATCTGCTGCGCGCGGGCAAGATTCGCAGCATTGGCTTGTCGGAAGTATCGGCCGAGACGTTGCGCAAGGCGCAGGCGGTACACCCAATAGCCGCCGTGCAGACCGAATATTCGCTGTGGACGCGCAACCCCGAAATCGCCGTGCTTGATGCGTGTCGCGAACTCGGCGCTGCGTTCGTCGCATTCAGCCCGTTGGCGCGCGGATTTCTGACCGGCCGGCTGCAGGACGTCTCGCAGCTCGGTGAGCGCGACATCCGGCGCGGGATGCCGCGGTTTGAACCCGCAACTTACGCGAAGAACTTGAAGCTGTTGCCACCCTATCTGGAAATCGCGCAGGAACTCGGCTGTACGCCGGGGCAATTGGCGCTGGCCTGGGCGCTGCACAAGGCGCCGCACATCGTCGTGATACCGGGCACCACACGGCTCGATCATCTGGAAGAGAACATCGGTGCTGCGCAAGTCACGCTCGATGCGAAGACGGTGGAGCGACTGGACGAGTTGATCAATCAGCGCAACGTGCTGGGCGCGCGTTACAACGCGCAGTCGCAGTCCGAAGTCGACACCGAAATGTTCTAGTGATGGAGAGAACGGGTGGCCATACGCTGAAGTTTTTAGAACGTGTTGTGCAATTGAACTCGCCATGTACAGCGGCGGCGCCTTGGGCAGCACGAGTGTGACGGAGATAAGGAAGTGCAACGCAGCCAGCACGTGCGGCAGCCGCTCGAAGTCGCGCGACAGCTGGCAGAACCGGGCCAGCCAGCCAAAGATGGGCTCCACCACGCAGCGTTTGGGCAGCAGCACGAAGCCCTTCTTCCCCTCGGGCAGCTTGACCACGCGCAGCTCTACACCGGCTGCATAGACATCGTCTTTGGCATCTTTGTAAGCGTTCCGCGAACGACATCCTTGCGATGCCGAACGCGGTGTGCTGAGGTCTCGGCGTTATGCGAGCGCGGCGACAGGCGTTGTAGCCGCCGCGACGGCATTGCCCGGCGGCCTCCAGTTGTGCGGCAGCAGCGTCGCCAGGTCGCGTGCTTTGAGCGTGGGCAGCCGCTCGAACACGTCCTTGAGATACGCCCAGGGATCGTGTCCATTGAGCTTGGCCGACTCGATCAGGCTCAAGACCACCGCGGCGCGCTCGCCGGCCTGCTGCGATCCCACAAAAAGCCAATTCTTGCGGCCAACGCATAGCGGACGCACCGCGTTCTCCGCCGCGTTATTGTCGATCGGCACGTGGCCATCGTCGAGGTAGCGCGTGAGCCCTCGCCAGTTGCTCAGCGCGTAGTCGATGGCCTTGGCCGTCACGTCGGCCTTGGCCAGTTTCTGGCGCTGTCCGATCAACCAGGCGTGCAAGGCCTCGGCCACCGGCTTGGCATGCTGCTGACGCAGCCGCCGCCTGGCTTCGGGTTCGAGTTCGCGCGCCTCGCGCTCGACCTCGTAGAGCTTGGCGATCAGTGCCACCGCCTGGCCCGCGATCTCGCTGCCGTTGAACTGATGCGCCTCGAACAGCTTCCTGCGCGCATGCGCCATGCACAGCGCTGCCGTCACCCCCTGGGTCTGCAGCGCGTGATAGCCCGAGAAATCGTCCGACATCAAGGTGCCATCGAAGCCTTGCAGTATTCGGCGAGCGTTGGCGCCGCCGCGACTCACACTGAAGTCGTACAGCACCGCCCGCTGGGCCACGAAGTTCGTCGTGCGGTACACCCAGACATAGGCTCGTTTGGTCTTGCCCTTGCCCGGCGCCAGCATCGCAACAGGCGTCTCGTCGGCATGGATGACGCGCTGGCCGAGGATGAACTCCTGCAGCGCCTGGGCCAGCGGCGCCAGACGCAGGCCGCACAGGCCGATCCACTGCGCCATGCTCGAGCGCGGGATGTGCACGCCCGCGCGCGCATAAATCTCGGTCTGCCGGTATAGCGGCAGGTGATCGTCGTGCTTGGCGACCACCACCTGCGCCAGCAGGCCCGGCGCCGGGATGCCTTTGTCGATCATCTGGGCGGGCATCCGTGCGGCTTGGATCGTCTGGCAGCACGCACAGGCGTACTTGCCGCGGATGTGACGCAGCACGAAGAACTGCGCCGGCACGCAGTCCAGTTGCTCGCTGAGCTCTTCGCCGATGCGCTTGAGCGGCTGGCCGCAGGTGCAGTGCGTGGCTTCGATCTCGTGATGCCGCTCGATGCGCGGCAGGCTCGCCGGCAGCGCCTGGCGAATCGCCTTGCCTTTGGCGCGCGGTGCGGCGCTGGCCGGTTGGGCCGCTTCCTGGGCGGCCCGATCCTCGGCTGCGGTGTCGACCAGCAGCGCGTCAAACAGCACCGCCTGGGCGCTCGAATCCAGACTCTCGCTGGATGAACCGAAGCGCCAGCGCTTCAGGCGCGCGATCTCAAAGTTCAACGCCTCATTGCGGGTCCGCTCGAACTTCAGTTCGGCTTGCATGCGCTCGATCAGATCGCGCATGGCCTGCACCGAGTCTTGCTCGCTTTGCGTGGTGGAGGTCGTGCTGGACTCTGCGAGCATGCACAGCAGTATCTCGCGCGCGTACGCGCGCGAGAAGAGGGACATTCACCCATGGACAAAGGCGCAAACATTGCTCTCAATTCAAGAGCAAAAAACGTCATGCGCGCACCCGCTCAAACGACGGGGATCGACTGTGGCAGCGCTGCGCTCAGGCGCTGCCACGGCAGGCCCGCCACGAGCCAGTCGAATTGCTCGCGCGTGAGGTTGATCGAGCCCCCTAAGTTCGACACCTTTCGCCCGATTTAGGCGCTTGGGCGAGTTGGGGTGGACGCAAAATCAACGACTTAGCGGTCATCGCAGGTGATTTCAGCAAACAGCCTGTAGTGGCATTCAATTGGCTGAATGTAGTTTTTTGTTTGG